>CAMCWK010000016.1 GCA_945882615.1 Rhizobium sp. Q54
CTTCACAATGCCGCGCTCGACACGGCCCGTAACAACGGTGCCGCGGCCCGAGATCGAGAACACGTCTTCAATCGGCATCAGGAACGGCTGGTCGATCGGACGCTCCGGCTGCGGGATGTAGCTGTCCACCGCTTCCATCAGCTTCAGGACCGCGTCATGGCCCAGTTCCGGGTTCTTGTTCTCAAGCGCCATCAGCGCCGAGCCACGGATGATCGGAATGTCGTCGCCCGGGAACTGGTAGGAGGACAGCAGCTCGCGCACTTCCATCTCGACCAGATCCAGCAATTCCGGATCGTCGACCATGTCGCACTTGTTCATGAACACCACCAGCGCCGGAACGCCGACCTGGCGGGCCAGAAGGATGTGCTCGCGGGTCTGGGGCATCGGGCCGTCGCTAGCCGACACAACCAGGATGCCGCCGTCCATCTGGGCGGCGCCCGTGATCATGTTCTTCACATAGTCAGCATGGCCAGGGCAGTCGACATGGGCGTAATGGCGGTTCTTGGTCTCGTACTCGACATGCGCCGTCGAAATCGTGATGCCGCGCGCCTTCTCTTCCGGCGCCTTGTCGATCTGGTCGTACGCCGTGAACGTCGCGCCGCCCGTCTCCGCCAACACCTTCGTGATCGCCGCCGTCAGCGACGTCTTGCCGTGGTCAACGTGACCAATCGTGCCGATGTTGCAGTGCGGCTTGTTACGTTCAAACTTTGCTTTGCCCATGACCTGCGTCCTTGTCTCTTTCGTTTCGTTCGGCTCTCGCCGCATTCTTCAATTCGTTTTTCCGGGCCTTACCGGGCGTCTTCGTCGTCCGGCATCCGCCGGAAGGCTGGAGCGGGTGAAGGGAATCGAACCCTCGTCATCAGCTTGGAAGGCTGTTGCTCTACCATTGAGCTACACCCGCCGAAGGATCGGCTCTTCGTCTTCACTCGCTTTCGCACTGGCTGAGTGCGGTACTGGTGGAGGGGGCTGGATTCGAACCAGCGTAGGCGTAGCCAACGGATTTACAGTCCGTCCCCTTTAGCCACTCGGGCACCCCTCCGGTTAATTTCCCAACTGGTTCAACGGTTTAGAAAAACCAAATACCGGCCGGCGCGTCTGCTTTCGCTCGTTTATGGTGCGGACGAGCGAAAAAATACCTCCAAAAGGTGTGGCTGCGGATCGCGGGTTATTGGTCAACAGGGCCAAGCTGTCAAGGGCGGATTTCCTAGGAAAATCCCGGGTTTCGGTCGCCTGCTCCCCCGATCACTTTACCCCTGCCCCCACTTCTTTATAAGCGCGCCATGCGCCACAAAGATACCAAAGGGGATTTCGGCAAAAGCCGGCGTCCCGGCTTCGAAAAAAACCTCGGTAATCCTGAGAAAAAACCGGAAAGGCGCGGCCCCCACCCGGGCGGCAAGACCGGAGGCAAGCCTGGGTTCAAGGCTGGCTTCAAGCCGGGTTCCAAGCCCGCCGCCAAGCCGGCCCACCAGTCGGGCCGGACCGAACGGCCTCAGAATGACGGCAACCGCCTGGCGGGGGGCCAGTGGCTTTATGGCCTCCACGCGGTCAAGGCGGCCCTGGCCAACCCCCGCCGCAAGCTCGGCCGGGCGGTCCTGACCCCCCGGGCGGCCGAAATTTTGGGCGAAAAGCTGCTGCAGCGGGTCCGGGTGGAGATCCTGGAACCCGGCGCCATCGACCGGATGCTCCCCCCCGGCGCGGTGCATCAGGGGGCGGCCCTGGAGGCCTCCCCGCTCAAATCGCGCGACCTGGACGAAGTGCTGGGGCTCCATCACAGCGGCCGCCGCGTCATTCTGGTTCTCGACCAGCTGTCCGATCCACACAATGTCGGGGCCATCCTGCGTACCGCCTGCGCCTTCGGCGTCACCGCGGTGATCGTGCAGGACCGCCATGGTCCGCCCCAGTCCGGCGCTTTGGCCAAGGCCGCTTCAGGTGCGTTGGACCTCATCCCCTATATCGAGGTGGTCAACATCTCTCGCGCCCTCGACCAGCTGGCGGAGCGGGGCTTCTGGCGCATCGCCCTGGCGGGCGACGGCACCTCCAGCCTGGCCGAAGCCGTTCCGGTGGGTGACGTCGCGCTGGTTCTGGGGTCGGAAGGCGACGGCATCCGCCGCCTGGTGCGCGAACATTGCGAGGCGTCCGCCTACATCCCGATCGATCGCACGGTGGAGAGCCTCAACGTCTCCAACGCCGCCGCCATCGCACTTTACGAACTGCGGCGCGCGGGAACTTCCCCCTGACAGGAAAGTTATCTTCCCGACATAAACGGGAGGATTTCATGCGTTCCTTGCTTTTGTGGGGCATCGGCATCCCGCTACCGATCATCATCATCCTGTGGCTGGTCACCGGCCACGCTTAGGCGCGCGAATTTAAAACAACGCGGCGACCATATCCTTGCCGCCATAATCCTCGATAAAGATCAGCACGCGATAGCCATCGGTCATTCGCAAGTTCCCATTGCGGCCAACCATCAACGCGCCCTTGTTACTCATGGTGCGCGTGGCTTTGTTGTAGGCAAAGCGCGGCACTTGCCCACGATAGTTGGCGCGGATCAGGGTTTGTAGTGTCTCGGCATTTTCCGGTGACAGATGGATGCAGCCGGCGCTGTTGCGCGTGCCAAGCTTTGCGATGTTCTCGCCGCTGGCGGCATGAATGGCCAGGCCCGTCTGCAAACCCTGCCGCTCCCAGTTGAAGAACATGGCGTTGGGCATGGGCTGGTCCCAGCTGTAAGAGCGATAGCGCCGATACATGCGCTTGGGATCAAGCTGGTAATAGCCAGCAGGCGTGGCGGTGAAACTGGGGCGGCCCCGCGCGTTGGTTTCGCTCTTCTCGCGCCCCGTCGAGGCCGCCCAATCATAGGCCAACGAAAGCGTGTCACCTTGCGTCTTCTTGAACACATACATGCGCTGTGCCAGCGGACCGGACGCCGCCTTGCTGACATACAGAAACAGATCGAAATTCTTCAACATGTCCGGCGAAAGCCCCGCCTTCAGGCGCATGTTGGCCGCCATAGCGCGGCCCGCCATCGGCGCGTCGGGCAACGGCGGATCGGGAATGCGCCAAGAGGGTGCGGCCTGTTTCGCCGGAACCCCTCTTTCAGGAGGCTTGGCGATACGAATATCCGGCGCCACCGCGCGCGGCATCCTGGGTGTCGCCAACTTCGGCTCCGGCGGCTCCGGCAGATCGTCAGGCAGGTCGGGCAATATCTCGATGATGGCGGACGGGCCATATTCATTTTCCGCCAGGAACGTTTCGGCGGGGGCCAGCGCACGCGGCGCAACAGGAGCAGATGGCCGCGTCATCAGCAGGCGTTCTTCACCCGGCACCAGGGGCCGAATGGTAAGGCGCGCCACCGGCTCATGGCGCTGATCCAGGCTGTCCAATAGCGCCACGTCATGGTTGCGAATCCGGTCCAGCGCCGGGTTCAGCACCTGGCGCGCGAACGTGTCGGACAGGAGCTGTCCGCGTGCCCCCAAATCCCGCCAAAGATCGGGATGGGACTTCACAACACCGGTCAGGGTGAAGACCGATGCCGCAGCAAGGTAGGACAAGGCCAGGAGACGTAAGGTAGACATGACACCGGGTGCGCAAAACAGCGGAAATTATAGCGAAGGTCTGTTCTTATGTCCCATTCTGGGACGAAATATGACCCGTCTCGGTTAACCCTGATCGTGGCTCAATTCTCGCCAAATTTGCCGCTCTTGGCCCAGCCGCGCGGGACAATTCGGCCCGCCTGGGCACGCTCGCCGCGCCAATCCTTGAGCTCGGCAGACTCGAACAGCCGGCCATTCTCATCCTTCAGCCCGCTCTTCCAGGTGAAGGTGGCGGCATCGATCAAGCCGCCATCCTTGTAACGCTGCAGATAAACCCCCTGCCCGCGCGCCAGCTCGGGCACTTCGTCCAGCTTGAAGATCAGCAGCTTGCGGTTCTCGCCCACCACCGCGACGCTGTCGCCGGTCACGGCGCGGCAGGAAATCGCTTCCACGCCCGGCTTCACATTCATCACCCGTTTGCCGTTCTTGGTCATGGCGACCGCTTCGTCCTCGTTGGTGACGAAGCCATGGCCGGAGGTCGCCGCGACCAGCAGCTTGCGGCCCGGCACATGGACGAACATGGTGACGATGTCGGCATCGGGCGGCAGGTCGATGAAGGTGCGGATGGCTTCGCCATTGCCACGGCCGCCCGGAAGCTTGGAACCATCCAGGGTGAAGAAGCGGCCATCGGTGGCCAAGAGCATGATCTGGTCGGTGGTCTGGGCGTGGAACCAGAAACGGGCGCGGTCGCCTTCGCGATACTTGTCGTCCTTGGATTGCTCCTTGTGGCCCGTCAGCGCGCGCAACCAGCCCTTGGCGGAACAGACCACCGTGATGGGTTCGCGCTCCACCGCATTGGCGCGTTCCTCGACATGCTCGGCCAGCGCCGACAGTTCGGCGACATCAGCGGCGGCGGCAATCTGGGTGCGGCGCTTGCCGATAACGGTCTTGAGGCCGAACTTGGCGTCCACCGCCTTCAATTCGTCAATCAGCCTTTCCGACTTGAGCTTCTCGGAGCCCATCAGTTTGGTGATCTCCTTGCGCTCCTTGGTCAGCGCGTCATGTTCGCCGCGGATTTCCATCTCCTCCAGCTTGCGCAACGACCGCAGCCGCATGTTGAGGATGGCGTCAGCCTGCACCTCGTTGAGGCTGAAGGCTTTCATCAGCTTGGGCTTGGGCTCGTCCTCGGTGCGGATGATCCTGATCACCTTGTCGAGGTTGAGGAAGACCGCCAGATAGCCTTCCAGCACTTCCAGCCGCGCCCGTATCTTCTCGAGGCGGAAGGCGGAGCGGCGCTCCAGCACTTCGCGGCGATGCGCGGCGAAGGCGGCCAGGACCTCCTTCAGGCTCATCACCCGGGGGACGAGCCCGCGATCCAGCACATTCATGTTCAGCGAGATGCGCGCTTCCAGGTCGGAGGCGCGGAATAGCTGCTCCATCAGGATTTCCGGCTCGACCACCCGGCTCTTGGGCGTCAGAACGATACGGATATCTTCGGCGCTTTCGTCGTGAATATCGTCCAGCAGCGGCAGCTTCTTGAGTTCCAGCAGTTCGGCGATGCGCTCGATCAGCTTGGACTTCTGCACCTGATAGGGAATTTCGGTGACCACGATCTGATAGGTGCCGCGCGAGCCCTCTTCCTTTTCCCAGCGCGCCCGCACCCGGAAGGAACCGCGGCCGGTCTTGTAGGCTTCGGCCATGCTGGCCTGTTCTTCGACAATGATGCCGCCGGTGGGAAAATCAGGGCCCTTGACGAACTTCAGCAGGCCGCGGTCCTGCATATTGGGGTTTTCGATCAGCGCGATGGTGGCGGCGCACAGCTCACCCAGATTGTGCGGCGGGATCGAGGTCGCCATGCCGACGGCGATGCCGTTGGAGCCGTTGGCCAGCAAGTTCGGAAACGCCGCCGGCAGTACTACCGGCTCCTGGGTCTCACCGTCATAGGTGGTGCGAAAGTCCACCGCATTCTCGTCCAGGCCTTCCAGCAGGGCCTGGGCTGCCGCTGTCATGCGGCTTTCGGTGTAGCGCATGGCGGCGGCGTTATCGCCGTCGACATTGCCGAAATTGCCCTGCCCGTCCACCAGCGGATAGCGAACGGAAAAATCCTGGGCCAGACGCACCAGCGCGTCATAGATCGCCTGGTCGCCATGGGGATGGAAGCTGCCCATCACATCGCCGACCACCTTGGCGGATTTCTTGAACGCCGAATCCGGGTCCAGCCGCAGCAGCCGCATGCCGAACAGGATGCGGCGGTGGACCGGCTTCAGCCCGTCGCGCACATCAGGCAGCGCCCGCTGGGTGATGGTGGACAGCGCATAGGCCAGATAGCGCTCGGCCAGCGCCTTGCTGAGATTTTCGGAACGGATTTCATCGGGAAGAGCAACCATGACGGACTTTTATTCTGATTCGGGGCCGATCAGCCCAAGATCGAGTCCAGGCGCAGTCTGGCCGGCGGCATATCCCTGCCATGGGGCCTGAGCACCCGTTCCAGCAGGAAATGCCCGGTCAGCGCCAAACCGGCGCTCACCTCAGCCGGATCAACCTCTCCGCTGCCCCCCGAAAGGAAGCCCGGGAGCGCAAACAGCCGGCTGGCATAGATGCCGGCGGCATCGCGTGATACCGCGCGCCCCGTCTTGGGCGACACATAGGTCAGATCGTCCTTGACGCCGGTCGCAGCGCATTCGGAAAGGTCGAGGCCGAAGCCCAGCGCCTCCAGCAGTCCCGCTTCCCAGCGAACATAGAGCGGCAGCCAATGGGCGGCATCATGGTCCATCATCGCTTCCAGCAGGATTTCGCCGCTGAAGAACACGGGGGCGTATGCCTGGCGTTCGGGAATGGCGGCGCTGGCGACCGCGGTAAAGGCATTCAGGCCGGCCAGCGCTTCACGCCCGTCCATCAACTCGCCCGCCCGCGCCCGCGCCAGCTCGCAGGTGAAACTGCCCAGCTGTTCCTCCAGCCGCGCCCGCCACTTCACATGCACGCTGTTGCCCGGCTGGAGCATCGGCTTGACCTTGCGCGAGGCGCCGCCATGGACCAGTCCGGCATGGCGGCCATGGTCACGGGTCAGCAATTCCAGCACGGTGCTGGTTTCGCCATGGGCCCGGCAGGACAGAACAATGGCATCGTCGGACCATTCCATCTATCTGCCCCCCTCTGTCACAGCTCGGGTCGGCTTCGCCGACACCTCGCTGCGACATCTCCCCCCGTCATGCGCTGACGCGCGCCGGGGGGAGAAAGCCGGTGTCTTCCTACTCATGAGGAAAATCGAGGCCAATTTCCTTGTAGTGCTCGCTGTTTTCGGCCCAGTCCTCGCGCACTTTCACAAACAGGAAAAGATGCACGCGGCGGCCGAACAGGGTCTCCAGTTCCTCGCGCGCCAGGGCGCCGATGGTCTTGATGGTCTGGCCGCCCTTGCCCAGCACGATCGCCTTCTGGCCGTCGCGCTGGACATAGATGATCTGGTCGATCTTGACCGAACCATCCTTGCGCTCTTCCCATTTCTCGGTTTCCACCGCGCTGGAATAGGGCAGCTCGTCATGCAGGCGCAGATAGATTTTCTCGCGCGTCACTTCCGCCGCCAGCAGGCGTGAGGGGATATCGGCGGCCTGGTCCTCGGGATAAAGCCAGGGCCCTTCGGGCATCCGCGCCGCCACCCAGCTGGCAACGTCCGCCACGCCTTCACCCTTCAGGGCCGAGACCAGGAAGACATCCTCGAAGATGCCTTCCGCATGGAAGCGTTCGACCAGCGGTAACAGATCAGTCCGCTTCATGCCGTCGATCTTGTTCAGCACCAGCGCCTTCTTCTTGGGCTTGCCGTCCTTGAGGCCCGCCAGGATCGACATGGTATCGCGCGCGCCAAGGCTGCCGGGGTCGGCGGTCAGGTCGGCGGCATCCACGATCAGCAATATGGCATCGGCGTCCTCCGCTCCGGCCCAGGCACTGGTCACCATGGCGCGGTCGAGGCGGCGGCGCGGCCGGAAGATGCCCGGCGTGTCGACAAACACGATCTGGGTTTCGCCGGCCATGGCAATGCCGCGTACCGGCATGCGGGTGGTCTGCACCTTCGGACTGACGATGGCGACCTTGGAACCCACCAGCGCGTTGATCAGCGTGGATTTGCCCGCATTGGGCGCGCCGATGATGGCGGCAAAGCCGCAGCGTGTGGTCATGACGGTTCCTGTGGCGCGACGATGGCGAGAAGCTTGGCGGCGGCATCCTGTTCGGCCTGGCGCTTGGAGCCGCCCTCGCCCCGCACCGGATCGAAGCCCGCTACCTGCGCCTCCACCACAAAATGCGGCGCATGGTCGGGGCCGGCGCGTTCCTTCTGGCTGTAGACCGGTGCGCTGGAATCCTTGCCGCGCGCCTGGGCCCATTCCTGGAGGCGCGTCTTGGCATCGCGCATGTCATGACTGAGTTCGTCGAACTGGTCGGCCCAATAGCGCTCCACAAAAGCGCGCGCCTTTTCCATGCCGCCGTCCAGATAAAGCGCGGCGATCACCGCTTCGCAAACGCCCGAGAGAATGGCCGGCTTGTCGCGCCCGCCCGCCGACTTTTCCGAATTTGCCAGGATCACATGCTCGGCAAGTCCCGCGGCAGTGGCAGCCCGGGCGCAGGCCGCGCCCCGCGCCAGGGCATTGAATTTCAGCGCCAGCGCGCCTTCGGCATCCTGGGGATACAGCGCGTGGAGTTTCTCGGCCACGATCAGGCCCAACACCCGGTCACCCAGAAATTCCAGCCGCTCATTGGAGGTGACGGCATCGGCGCTGGCATGGGTCAACGCACGCTTCAGCAACGCCTGATCCTGGAAGGTGTGGCCGAGCTTTTGGGAAAGCGCTTCCGGCAAGATCTCAGTTCACCAGCGAGAGGATGCGTGAATAGCGGATGGAGAAAGGCCATTTCCACACTTCCCAGAAGCGTGCCGATCCATCGGTCGAGAAGAAGCGGATGATCGCCTTGCCTTCCAGATTGTCCGCCGGGACATAGCCCACGGCCTGGCGGGAATCGTCGGAATTGTCGCGATTGTCACCCATCATGAAATAGTGGCCAGCGGGCACGCGGTACAGTTCGGTATTGTCCAGTGGGCTTTCGGGATCGCGGTCCAGCGTGAAATAGGTTTTTCCATTGGGCAGCGTCTCTTCATACTGCGGCACATGATGGGGCTGGCCGTCTACCGTCTCCACATAATCAGCGACCCGCTTGCGCGGCACGAGCTTGCCGTTGATGTAAAGCTGCCCGCCCTTCATCTGGATGGTTTCGCCGGGCATGCCAACCAGCCGCTTGATGAAATCGGTGGAGTTGTCCTGCGGATATTTGAAGACGATGACGTCGCCGCGGTCGGGCTCGCGGCCCATGAAGCGGCCCTGCATCCTGTCGCCCACTGGCCAGGCGCCGAACGGGAAGGTGTAGCGGCTATAGCCATAGGCGAATTTCTGCACGAACAGGTAATCGCCCACCAACAGGGTGGCTTCCATCGAGGCGGAGGGAATGTTGAAGGGCTGGAACAGGAAGGTGCGGATCACGATGGCGATCAGGCCGGCATAGATCACCGTCTTGGCAAGTTCCCCCCAGGATTCGCCCGTCTGCTGCTTGGCCGTCATATCTGAATCCGACATCTGCTGTTATTTTCCGGTTCGCGGGGCACAGAAACGGCGCGCCGCCCAATCTGTCAAGAAATAAGCGGTTAATCCTTTACCGCCGAGATGATGACGATGGCCTGGGCCAGCGGAAAATCATCGGTAATGGTGAGGTCGATCTGGGCCCGGTGACCCGCCGGCGTGAGTTTTTCCAGCCTTTTCAGGGCGCCGCCGGTGAGTGCCATGGTCGGCTTGCCGCCCGGCAGGTTCACCACCCCCATGTCGCGCCAATAAACCCCCTGATTGAGGCCAGTTCCCAGCGCCTTGGCGCAGGCCTCCTTGGCGGCGAAACGCTTGGCGTAGGACGCGGCGCGCTGGGCGCGGCGGTCGGACTTGGCGCGCTCGATATCGGTGTAGATGCGGCCAAGGAACCGTTCGCCATGCTTGGCGATGGTCTTCTCGATGCGACGGATGTCGATGAGATCGTTGCCGAGACCGAGAATCATTTGCTCGCCTCTTCCGGCCGCTCGCTTGCGCTCGCGGCATTCGGCGCTCGGAACGGTCCACCGGACCGTTCCGTCGGCGGAGCCGACCGCGCCTCATCCATCAGCCGGCGCATCTCGCGGATCGACGCATCAAGCCCGACAAAGATCGCCTCGCCGATCAGGAAATGACCGATGTTGAGCTCGCGCATTTCGGCGATGGCGGCGATGGGTTTTACATTGTCATAGGTCAGGCCATGGCCGGCATGAACTTCCAGTCCCATGCGCCCGGCGGCGGCAGCGCCGTTGCGCGCGGCTTCCAGATGCAGCGCGACGGCCCGCCGGTCGTCGGCGATCACCGCTTCGCAATAGGCGCCCGTGCAAAACTCCACCACCGGCGCGTTCAGCGCATGGGCCGCTTCGATCTGGCGGGATACCGGATCGATGAACAGCGAGACACGAATCCCGGCCCCACGCATTTTCGCGATCATTGGCGCGAGATGATTGTGCTGGCCGGCAGCATCGATGCCGCCCTCGGTGGTACGCTCCTCGCGCTTTTCCGGCACCAGGCAGACGGCATGGGGTTTGGTGCGAAGCGCAATTTCCAGCATCTCGTCGGTGGCGGCCATTTCCAGATTGAGCGGAATGCCGATCTGGGCTGAAAGCTTTTCGATATCGCTGTCGGCGATATGGCGCCGGTCTTCACGCAGATGGGCCGTGATGGAATCCGCGCCCGCCTTGGCCGCGATCAGCGCCGCACGCAAGGGATCGGGATAGGGCGAGCCCCGCGCGTTGCGCACCGTGGCGACGTGGTCGATATTGACGCCGAGGCGAAGGTTGCTCACGCAAGCCCTCTGGAACCCGGCTTGACGGCAGGCTTGTTGCGCAGGTGCAGCGGCAGCTTGTCCGCCGGCCAGGCCTGCACTTTCCATTCCGCCAGCGCGATCAGCGGCACACCCACCTTCGCCTTGCCACCGGAGCGGTCGATCAGACAGCAGGCGGCGACAACCTTGGCGCCCGTCTTCTTGATGGCGGCGATGCATTCGCGTGACGACACGCCGGTGGAGATGATGTCTTCCACCATCAGAACCTTCTGGCCGCGCTTGAGGGTAAAGTTGCGGCGCAGCTGGAACTCGCCGTCCACCCGCTCGACATACATGGCCGGCAAGCCCAACTGGCGGCCCATCTCATAGCCCGGCACGATCCCGCCCACCGCCGGGGAGACGATGGCGGTAATCTCGTCCGGGATTTCCTTCTTCACCTTGGCAGCTAGCGCCTTGCACAGCTTGGCGGTGCGCCTGGCATCCTGGAAGACCAGCGCCTTTTGCAGGAATTTGTCGGAATGCAGCCCCGAGGAGAGGATGAAATGGCCCTCGAGCAACGCGCCCGATTTCTTGAATTCGCTTAAGACCTGATCGACATTCACTGCACCAACTCCGCCTCGCGCACACGGTCGACCGATTCGACCGTGTCGGATACGCGTAGCGCGCCCAGGATATTCTGCAAATGCGCCACGTCGCGCACTTCGATATCCACGGTGAATTCGAAGAACAGCGGATTGCGGGCCGTCACCTTCAAGTTGAAGATATTGCCGCCATTGGCGGCGATGGCCGTCATCACCGTGGCCAGACTTCCGGGCGAATTCTTCACCCGCACCATGATCCGCGCCACCGACAGACCCATGTCGGAGGCGCCCAGTCCCCAGCCCACATCCAGCCAGTCGTCCATGTTCTGCGCCTTGTCCAGTTCTGCGCAGTCGATGGTGTGGATCGTCAGCCCCTCGCCCGGGGTGCGGATGCCGACAATGCGATCACCCGGCAGCGGATGACAGCATTGGCCCAGCGTGTAGGAGATGCCTTGGGTCAGACCGCGAATGGAGATGGGCTTGACCTCACCCTGTCCCGACTTCTTGGCCGCCTTGCCGCTGCGCTTGAGTTCGGGAAATACAGCCTGCAGCACTTCATTGCCGCGCAGAGCCCCGCGTCCGACATCGGCATAGACATCCTCGGCCTTGGGCAGGCGCAGTTTCTTGGCCACGTCCTCAATGGCCTTGTCAGTCAGCTCGCGCTTTTCATCTTCAAAGGCCTTTTCCAGGATCTTGCGGCCAAAGCGGACATGCTCGTCGCGCTGGGCATGGCGCAGGAAGCGGCGGATTTCGGCCCGGGCCCGCCCCGTGACCACGAACTGCTCCCACATCGGCGAGGGCGTGGAATCCTTGGTGGTGATGATTTCCACCTGGTCGCCATTTTTCAGCGGCGTGTGCAGGGCGACATGGTTGCCGTTGATCTTGGCGCCCACCGCGCTGTTGCCCATGTCGGTATGGACCGCATAGGCGAAATCGATGGGCGTGGCGCCCTTGGGGAGCGAGATCAGAGAGCCCTTGGGTGTGAAGCAGAAAACCTGGTCCTGATACATGGCGAGGCGCGAATGCTCGAGCACCTCTTCGGCGCTGTCGCCGCGCTCCAGAAGATCCACCATGTCCCTGAGCCAGCCATAGGTGACACTGTCCTCTTTTTTGCCGGTCTCGGGGACATGCTCGCGGTAACGCCAGTGCGCCGCCACGCCCCGTTCAGCGATATCGTGCATGTCCTGGGTGCGGATCTGGATTTCCACCCGCTGCTTTTCCGGCCCGATCACCGTGGTATGGATCGAGCGGTAGCCGTTGGGCTTGGGCGTGGAAATGAAATCCTTGAACCGCTCCGGCACCATCTGCCAGCTGGTATGGATGATGCCGAGCGCGCGGTAGCAATCGGCGGTCGAGCTCACGATCACCCGGAAGCCGAAAATGTCGGACAGCTGCTCGAAGGACAGTTTCTTGGTCTGCAGCTTGCGCCAGATGGAAAAGGGCCGCTTGCCCCGGCCATAGACCCAGGCCTCCATGCCATGCTCGGCCAGTTTGCGCTTGATCTGGTCGGCGATGCGGCCCACCCGGTCGCCGCCCACCATGTCGAGACGCGCGAAGTGCGTGACGATGGAATTGCGCGCTTCCGAATCCAGTTCCGCGAAGGCCAGGTCTTCCAGCTCCTCGCGCATGTTCTGCATGCCGATGCGGCCCGCCAGCGGGGCATAGATGTCCACCGTCTCCTGGGCGATGCGGCGGCGCTTGTCCGGCTTGTCGATATATCCCAGCGTGCGCATGTTGTGCAGGCGGTCCGCCAGCTTCACCAGCAGCACGCGAATGTCGCTGGTGATGGCCAGCATCAGCTTGCGGAAATTCTCCGCCTGCTTGGTGCGTTCGGAAAAGACTTCCAGCTGGGACAGTTTGGTGACGCCATCCACCAGATTGGCGATCTCTTCGCCGAATTTTTCCCTCACGTCCTCATAGGTAACCAGCGTGTCCTCGATCGTGTCGTGCAGCAGCGCCGTCACGATGGTGGGCACGTCGAGCTTGAGGTCGGTGAGGATGGCCGCCACTTCCAACGGATGGGCGAAATAGGGATCGCCCGAGGCACGGAACTGCTTGCCGTGCGCTGTCATGGCATAGACATAGGCCTTGTTCAGCAGCGCCTCATCGGCAGCGGCGTCATAGGCCAGCACCCGCTCGACCAGATCGGTCTGGCGCATCAGCCGGCGGCGACCGCGCGCGGGCGCAGGTACCGGAACCGGTTTGGCGGGCTTTTCAGCCGCTGTGACAGGGGTGGGCGGGCTCATCTACCCAAATATAGGCAGATAAACTGAGAATCAGAACCTAATGGGGACCGAAAAGCCCGGAATTGGCCGCGAAACTACTCTTCGTAGTCTGCTTCCGGCTCCGGCTGGGGTTCGGCGCGGCGCTGGGCCTCAGTCGTAAGAGCGCGCAGCAGTTCTTCCTCGGTGACCTGGCGGTGCGAGGGATCCTCGCGGTCGTCGGCCTCGGGGCGGGATTCTTCGGGTTCGTCCACTTCGGCATGCTTTTGCAGCGAGCGGATGTAATCTTCCTTGGAATCTTCCGGCTTGATCAGCTTGGCGGCGATTTCGCGCAAGGCCACGACTGGGTTCTTGTCACGGTCGCGTTCCAGCATCGGCTCGGCGCCGCCCGACAGCTGGCGGGCGCGGAACCCCGCGGCCAGGACCAGATCAAAGCGGGTGGGGATCTTGTCGACGCAATCTTCGACGGTGACGCGGGCCATAGGAATCCTTCAAGTTCAACAGGTTAGCGGCCCGAAAAGCCGCGAACTCCGGGAGATGGCGCCCGAATAACAGAAAAAAACGGCTTAAGCGAGCTTTTTGGGGGCGTCCCGGTCGGGCAGCGCCGCCAGCAGTTCACCAGCCCCCTGCCCCGAAACCGGGTGGCGCCAGCCTGGCGCGACTTCGGCCAGGGGAACCAGAACGAAGCTGCGCCCGGCCAATCTGGGATGCGGTAGCGTTATGCCATCGTCCATTACCCGACCGTCATGATCCAGCAAATCAATATCCAGCGTCCGGGGTGCGTTCGGCACGGAACGCATCCGCCCGAACTCAGTTTCCACCCCATGCAAAAGATCCAGAAGTTCAACGGGTTGGAGCGCCGTTTTGAGGGCGGCGACCGCGTTGACGAAGGGCGGATCGGCGCCCTCCGGCCAGGCCGGGGTTTCATAGAAGGACGAGACGGACAGGATTTTAACGCCCAGCGCTTCCAGCCGGGCAAGGGCGCGGTTGAGCGTCTCTGCCGGCGGGCCCGCAGCGGACGCCAGATTACCGCCTAGCGCGATCAGGATCACGGGCCCGCACCGGCACATAAGGTGCGCCGCCCTTTAGATGTTTTGGAGGTCATATGCTTTTTTATCCGGCCGAGAAGCTCGCATTGTTCATCGACGGCGCCAACCTGTATGGCGCGGCCAAGGGGCTGCAATTCGATATCGATTATAAGCGGCTGCTGGAATTGTTCGCGCGCAAGGGCAATCTGGTGCGCGCATTTTATTATACCGCCGTGGCGGAAGACCAGGAGTTTTCGCCCCTGCGCCCGCTGGTGGACTGGCTGGATTACAACGGCTTTGCGGTGGTGACCAAGCCGCTGAAGGAATTTACTGACAGCCAGGGCCGCCGCCGCGTCAAAGGCAACATGGACATCGAGCTGGCCATCGACGTGATGGAGATGTCGTCCTGTGTCGATCATGTGGTGATCTTTTCCGGCGACGGCGACTTTCGCCGTCTGGTGGAGGCGGTGCAGCGACGCGGCAAGCGGGTCAGCGTGGTTTCCACCATCCGCACCCAGCCCCCCATGGTGGCCGACGAACTGCGCCGCCAGGCCGACAATTTCATCGAGTTGGATGACCTCAAGAGCCAGATCGCCCGCGACGGTGGCAGCAAGCCCGCGCCGGCGTTTGTGCAAAGCGCGTGAATTTTGTAGTCGGGGGAGATGAAATCTCCCCTCACCCCACCGCATGATTGCCCGCTCTGCCCGCGGCTGGTGGCGTTCCGCGAGAGCAACCGCGTCAAATATCCGGACTGGTTCAATGGGCCCGTACCAAGCTTCGGTCCCCTCACCGCGCGTATTTTGATCGCAGGGCTGGCGCCGGGGCTGCAGGGCGCCAACCGCACGGGGCGGCCTTTCACCGGCGACTGGGCTGGCGACCTGCTTTACGACACGCTGCTGAAGCTTGGCCTGGCCAAGGGCGTGTATGACGAGCGCATCGACGACACGCTGGAGCTGGTGGATTGCCGCATCGCCAATGCGGTGCGCTGCGTGCCGCCCCAGAACAAGCCCGAACCCAGTGAGATCAAGACCTGCCGCCAGTTCCTGATATCAGAACTGGAAACCCTGCTGAACGTGAAAGTGATCCTGGCGCTGGGCAAGATCGCCCATGACAGCGTGCTGACCACGCTGGGCGCCAAGATCAGTGCGCACCCGTTCCAGCACGGCTCGGTCTATACGATTGGAAAGTTCCAGCTGAT
The DNA here is from genome assembly GCA_945882615.1 of Rhizobium sp. Q54. Taxonomy (GTDB): domain Bacteria; phylum Pseudomonadota; class Alphaproteobacteria; order Micropepsales; family Micropepsaceae; genus Rhizomicrobium. Next base: position 15,439 of record CAMCWK010000016.1, read on the forward strand.
TTCGAGCTATCACTGCTCGCGTTACAACACCAACACAAGAAGACTGACCACCGAAATGTTCGAGGATGTGGTTGGCAAGGCGAAGGCGTTGGTCCGGCCACTCGCTTAAACTCGCGGCGTTCGGCCGGGCAAAGGTCCACTGGACCTTTTGCCAAAAGCCGCCCTCACCCTTTGGCCCGCAGCAGCCGCGCCTTGTCGCGCGCCCAGTCGCGGTCCTTTTCGGTCTCGCGCTTGTCGTGCAGCTTCTTGCCCTTGGCCACGCCCAGTTCCAGCTTGGCCTTGCCCTTGGCGTTGAAATAGAGCTTCAGCGGGATCAGCGTCATGCCCTCGCGCTGGATGGCGGCCGCCAGGCGGTTGGCTTCACGTTTGTGCACCAGCAGCTTGCGGGTGCGCTTGGGCTCGTGATTGAAGCGCGATGCCTGGGTGTATTCGGGGATGTAGCAATTGACCAGCCACAGCTCGCCGTCCTTGGCGTGGGCATAGGATTCCCCGATGGTGGTCTTGCCGCTGCGCAGGCTTTTGACCTCCGAACCCATCAGCATGATGCCGGCTTCCAGCGTTTCGCCGATCGCATAGGCGTAGCGCGCCTTGCGGTTGTCGGCGATGATCTTGAAACTGTCTTCTTTCTTTTTGGCCATCAGTTCTTGATGCCGGCGCCCTGCATCGCGGCTTTCACCTGCGCGCGCGCCGCCTCGCTGGCTTCCACCAGCGGCAGGCGGACATCGGCGCTGCAAAGCCCCAGCAGGGACGCGGCATACTTCACCGGCGCCGGGCTGGTCTCGTAGAACAGCGCGTCATGTAGCGGCATCAGCCGATCCTGATATTCCCGCGCCTTGGCGAAGTCGCCCGCGGCGCAGGCCGCCTGGAATTCGGCGCACAGCCTGGGCGCGACATTGGCGGTCACCGAGATGCAGCCCGAACCGCCATGAGCGTTGTAGCCCAGCGCGGTGCCGTCCTCGCCCGAGATCAAAAGCCAGTCCTTGCCGCAGGCCAGACGCTCGCGGCTGGGGCGCATCAGATCGGCGGTGGCGTCCTTCACCCCGATGATATTCTTGTGCTTGCACAAGCGCGCCATGGTCTCGACGCTGATCCCCACCACGGCGCGGCCGGGGATATTGTACAGCACGATCGGAATATCGACGGCATCAGCAATGGCCATGAAATGGCGGTACTGACCTTCCTGGGTCGGCTTGTTGTAGTAGCCGGTCACATGCAGGACGGCGTCGCAGCCGACCTCCTTGGCATGGCGGGTGCGCATGATGGCTTCTTCGGTGGAATTGGAACCCGCGCCAGCGATCACCGGCACGCGGCCCTTGGCTTCCTCGACGCAGATCTCAATCACCCGGGCATGTTCGTCATGGCTCAGGGTCGGCGATTCGCCGGTGGTGCCACAGGGAACCAGGCCCTGGGTTCCTTCGGCGATCTGCCAGTTCACCAGCTTGCGGAACGCCGCCTCATCCACCTTGCCATCCTTGAAGGGCGTGATCAGGGCGGTGATGGAGCCTTTGATGCGGTCGCGGATGCTGGTCATGGTCGAGTTCCAGTTTTTCTTTTCGGGACCGGTCACATTTATGCCGGAAGCTTAGGTCCCATTATGGCCTTCCCGGCGGGCATCCGTCTAAGCTGATCCCGACTTTTCAACAAGCCAACAGACCCTAAATCCGCCCATGTCCTTTTCGCGTGCCTGCCTTTTTTCCCTGCCTTTGTCCGGCGCCCTGATCGCGGGCAGCCTTCACCACAGCCTGGCCCAGAGCCTGCCCGCCGGGCTGACCCGCAGCGGCGATGTGGTGATGATGCAGCCCATTGCCGACGCCAGCAGCGCCAGCGGGGTTTCCACCACCCGGCAAAGCCGGCTGAAATTCCTTACCCCGCCCGAGCATGACATTTTCAGCCGCGCCTTTGCGGCCGCGGTGCGCGGCGACTGGGTGGCGGCGCGCTCGCTTGCCGCACAGGGACAGAACGCGACAGCCAAACGCCTTCTGGAGTGGCGCTATGCGCTGGATCGCAACAGCGGCGCGACCTTCGCCGAAATAGACGCGGTCATCAAAGATACTGACGCCAAGGGCGCCAGCGCCTGGCCGCTCAGAGGCACGCTGCAGGCCCGCGCCGAGGCCGTGCTTCCCGCCGACATGGCCCCCAGCGCCGTCGTGGCATGGTTCGCCGGCAAGACGCCCAACTCGGCGATCGGCAAGATCCGGCTGGGCGAGGCGCTGGTCGCCACCGGCGAAAAGACACGCGGCGCAGCGCTGATCCGGACCGGATGGATCGAAGGCAGCTTCGACACCCCTGTCGAACTGGAAATCGCACAGAAGGATGCCACCCATCTGACGGCGCAAGCCGATCGCGCCCGCCTGAACAACTTGATCTGGGCCGGTCAGACCAGCGCTGCCAGGCGGCTGGTGGCACTCGTCGATGGAAAGGCCGCAGACATCGCCAATGCCCGCATCGCCCTGGCTGGCGGCATCCCCAAGAACACGGCAGTGCTGGACAAGGTCGCCGATTCCAGCGATCCCGACTTGCTGTTCGATTGGAGCCGGGCGCTGCGCCGGGCGAACCGCGACCGCGAAGCCAATGCCATGCTGCTGCGCGTGCCGGCGGCGCCGCTGGTCAAGGATCGCGCGGCGCGGTGGTGGAATGAGAGCGCCATACAGGCGCGCGATGCGCTGACCAGCGGCAATCCGCGCATGGCGCTGGACCTGGTCCGGCATGCTGGCTTTGCCAGCGGCGTACAGTTCGCCGAGCAGGAGTTCCTGGCCGGGTTCATCGCCCTGCGCTTTCTGAAAGAGCCGGCGGCCGCGCTGGAACATTTCCGCAAGCTGGAAGCGGGCGTCGCCCGCCCCATCAGCAAGAGCCGCGCCTTGTACTGGCAGGGCCGTAGCCTGGAGGCCCCGGGGGACACCACGGCCGCGCTGGGCCGCTACCGGGCGGCGGCGGCCTATCCCGACACCTTCTACGGTCAGGTGGCGCTGGCACGCACGGATGCCAAGCCGATTTTGCGTCTGACCGACACCATCGTGGAAGCCGCACCGCCCAGTGAGGTGGAAGCCTCCCCGCTGGTCAATGAGATCAAGGTGCTCGCCGATCTGGGCCAGGCGGCGAGCCTGCGCAGCTTTGTCGAGCGCCATGTCGAAACCCATTCCGCACCGCGCCAGGTCAAGCGGCTGATGATGATGCTCAATGACTGGGGTTATCCGGAAATTTCGGTGCGGCTGGCCAAGAGCCTGGGCTATGACGGCGTGCCGATGCCGCAATTCTCCTATCCGGTCATCACGCTGCCCGCCTATGTGGGTCCGGGCAGCGCGCCTGATCCGGCGCTGGTCCATGGTCTGATCCGGCAGGAAACCGAATTCGACGCCTATGCCATTTCCAGCGCCGGCGCGCGGGGCCTGATGCAGATGATGCCGGCCAGCGCCAAGGTCGCCGCCCGGCAGGCGAACCTGCCCTACCGGCCTGACGCCCTGATCGGCGACACGGTTTACAACATGCAGCTTGGCATGACGGAATATCGCGTCCATCTGGACCGCTATGGCGGCTCGCTGATCCTGGCGGCGGCTTCCTACAATGCCGGTCCCGGCAACGCCCGCAAATGGGTGGCGGCCAATGGCGATCCGCGTACGCCGGGTGTGGACCCGATCGACTGGATCGAGCTGATCCCGTTCGGCGAGACCCGCAATTACGTTCAGCGTGTATTGGAAAATGCCCAGGTCTATCGCGCCAGGCTGGCGGGCAAGGAGGCTCCCTTGCGGATACTGCCGGATCTGTATGCGCCGCAGGCCCCCGGCGTCACGGCGTTGGCGGCGAAGTGATTACTTGAAAATATTGAGCCATTCGCGGGCAAGCTTCTGGGCTTCCGCGATCTGGGAGGGCTGCATTTCGGCGGCCAGCTGGTTGCGCCAGCTCTTGGCGGCTTCCACGCCGCGCACGGCGGCGAGGTTGAACCATTTGTGGGCCGCGACCATGTCGACGCCCACGCCCTGCCCGGTCGAATAGGCCAGGCCGAGATTGTAGAGCGCATCGGCGCGCCCTTCCTTGGCATCGCGCTCATACTGCGCGAGAGAGTCGATATCGATGCAGGCCACAACACGTTCCTTCCATCACCGCGTGCAGGGGCGAATGCCCCTCGCGCGAGATGATGGTGAACCGAAAGAAACTAAGGCGCGGTAAACGCGCGTTAGCCTTGTTTTTTACGTCTCGTTAGGACGAGGCAAACAAAGTCCTAATTTTTGGACGCGCGCTGGCCGAACAGGACCTTCCTGTCCGCATCGGTGATCGGCTTGCGCCGGTCCGCACCCAGGGATTTCGCGCGTTCAACCGCCTTGCGCGCCCCGATGCGATCTTTCCAGGCGGCCAGATGCGGGAACTCGGCCAAGTCGGTGTATTTGGAAGCCGACAGCACCCAGCTCCAGCAGGCGATATCGGCGATGGAATAGGTCCCAACCAGATATTTGCGCGTGGACAGGCGCTTGTTCATCACCCCCAGCAGGCGGTGGACCTCATCGGTGTAACGCTGCTTGGCATAGGGCAGATCTTCCTTGGCATAGTTGCGGAAGTGATTGGCCTGCCCCGCCATGGGGCCGAGGCCACCCACCTGCCAGAACAACCACTCTTCCACCTGAACCCGGGCGCGCTCGTCTTGCGGATAGAAGCGGCCATATTTGCGGCCGAGATATTGGAGGATCGCGCCGGATTCGAAGACCGAGATCGGCCGGCCGCCCGGCCCGGCCGGGTCAACAATGGCGGGGATGCGGTTGTTGGGAGAGATTTTCAGGAAAGCGGGGGCGAACTGCTCCCCCTTGTTGATGTCCACGAAGTGGACCTCGTAGGGCACCCCCAGCTCTTCCAGCATGATGCTGATTTTGTGGCCGTTGGGGGTGGACCAGTAATAGAGCGCGATGGGCTTGCGGGCCTTGCGGTGAACCGCGCGGGACCTCAAAGGGGCCTTTTTCACACGCTTCCTGGTGGATTTTTTCGCCATATCCGCTCTCCCTGCGATGCTGCACTGCAAATGGAGAATTTGGGCAGGATTGGCAAGGTCGCTGGCAAAGAGCTGTATCTGCGCCCTTTAAAAAAGCTTGGCCGCGGCACTTTTGGCGATTTGCCTGGGAGCCGCGGCCTTTGCCTTATTCATCGGATACGTCCTGAGTGAATGTTCAGGGGTAGCCGTGAAGAATACCTAATTGACCGAGGTCAATTACTTCTTCTTCTTCTTGGCGGCCTTCTTCTTAGTCGCCTTCTTAGCCTTTTTCTTCGCAGCCATGTTCAACTCCTCTATCGTTTGTTCGGGTCTGAACGACTCTGTCGCCCCCCAAAACGTCATCAATATGAAGTACTTGCATTTTGAAATGCAACTCTATGGGGGCTTTCGAAAAACACCGAAAAACGCAAAATGCGGGAAATCCCCATTTTACAAGGGTTATATGCATCATTCCGTATACGGACAAAAAAGCGCGTGATTTGCGGGGCTGATCCGCGAAATGCGCATTTTGTGCGAATCACCCCTCGTCGGGCAAATTGAGTCGGGTCTTGAGGGCGGCGTTGACGGCCATGGGATTGGCCTTGCCACCCGTCTGCTTCATCACCTGACCGACGAACCAGGCGGCGAGCTTCGGCTTGGCCTTCACCTCTTCCACCTTCGCTGGGTTCGCGGCGATCACCGCTTCGATCGCCGCATCGATGGCGCCGGTGTCGGTCACCTGCTTCATGCCGCGCGCCTCGACCACCTGTTTGGGGTCGCCGCCTTCGGTCCAGACGATGTCCAGCAGGTCCTTGGCGATCTTTCCCGAGATGGTTTGGTCCGCGACCATCCGAATGATGGCATTGTTGGCCGCCGCGCTGACCGGCACCTGCGTGATTGACAGACCGTCACGATTGAGACGGCCCAGAACTTCATTGTTCAGCCAGTTGGCCGCCGATTTGGCATCCACACCCTTGGCCATCTCTTCATAAAAGTCGGCCAGTTCGCGTTCAGCGACCAGGACCGAGGCATCATAAGCGCCCAGACCCAGCGCCATGAAGCGGGCTTTCTTCTCGTCGGGGAGTTCCGGCAGGGTCTGTTTGATCGCTTCGACCCAGGCCGGGTCGAGTTCCAGCGGCAACAGGTCGGGATCGGGGAAGTAGCGATAGTCGTGCGCCTCTTCCTTGGAGCGCATGGAGCGGGTCTCGCCCTGGCGGCTGTCAAACAGCCTTGTTTCCTGCTGGATGGTGCCGCCACCCTCGATCACCTCGATCTGCCGGCGGGCTTCATATTCCACCGCCTGGGCGATGAAGCGCATGGAATTGACGTTCTTGATCTCGCAGCGGGTGCCCAGCGTCTTGAAGCTGCCGGTTTTGCGGAACTCGTCATAGCCACCGACCTTGCAGACCGAGACATTGACGTCGGCCCGCATTGAGCCCTCGTCCATGTTGCCATCGCAGGTGCCCAGATAGCGCACGATGGCCCTGAGTTTCTTCAGGAATGCCGCGGCTTCCTCGCTACTGCGCATATGCGGCTTGGTCACGATTTCCATCAGGGCGATGCCGGACCGGTTCAGGTCGACAAAGGATGAGTCCGGATGCTGGTCGTGCAGGCTTTTGCCGGCATCCTGCTCCAGATGCAGGCGCTCGATGCCGACCTTGATGGTTTCCCCATCCTTGAGATCGATAAAGACCTCGCCCTCGCCCACGATCGGGTCCTTGTACTGGCTGATCTGATAGCCCTGCGGCAGGTCGGGATAGAAGTAGTTCTTGCGGTCGAACAGCGAGCGCAGGTTGATCTGGGCCTTGAGCCCCAAGCCGGTGCGGACCGCCTGCTCGACGCATTTCTCATTGATCACCGGCAGCATTCCGGGGAAACCCGCGTCGATGAACGACACCTGGTTGTTGGGCTCGGCCCCGAACTCGGTCGAGGCACCCGAAAACAGCTTGGACTGGGACGACACCTGGGCATGGACTTCCATGCCGATGACGATTTCCCACTCGCCGGTTTCGCCCTTCAAATTCTTGGATTTTCCTGCCGCGCTCATAGGTTCCACCACTTGGCCGGACTGTGCTTGAAATCTGCCGCCGTTTCGACCGCGTAAGCGGCGCGCAGCAGCGTGGCTTCGTCAAAGGCCTTGCCGATCAGCTGCAGGCCCAGCGGCAGGCCGGTTTCGGTCAGGCCGGCGGGCACCGAGATGCCCGGCAGCCCCGCCAGGTTCACCGTCACGGTGAAGACGTCCTGCAGGTACATTTCCAGCGGATCGGTGGTCTTGGCGCCCACCGCGAAGGCCGGGCCCGGCGTGGTCGGGGTCAGCAGCACGTCGCATTTCTCGAACGCCTGGTCGAAGTCGCGCTTGATCAGGGTGCGCAGCTTCTGGGCGCGGGCGTAATAGGCGTCGTAATAGCCAGCCGACAGAACATAGGTGCCGATCAGGATGCGGCGCTGCACTTCGGCACCGAAACCCTCGCCCCGGCTCTTTTCATACAGGTCGGTGATGTCGCGCGCTCCGCTCGCACGGTGGCCGAAGCGTACCCCGTCATAGCGCGCCAGGTTGGACGAGCATTCCGCCGGGGCCACGATGTAATAGGTGGGCAGCGCATATTTGGTGTGGGGCAGCGAGACTTCGACAATCTCCGCGCCTTGCGCCTTCATCCACTCCGCGCCCTTGGTCCACAGCGCGTTGATCTCGGCGGGCACGCCCTCGATGCGGTATTCCTTGGGAATGCCGACCTTCAATCCCTTGATGCCGCCTTCCAGCAGCTTTTCGTAATCGGGTACCGGCAGATTGACGCTGGTGGAATCCTTCGCGTCCACACTGGCCATGGTCTTCAGCATGATGGCGGCGTCACGCACCGTCTTGGTCATGGGACCAGCCTGATCCAGCGACGAGGCAAAGGCGACAATCCCAAAACGCGAGCAGCGGCCATAGGTCGGCTTCAAGCCGACGCGGCCCGTCACGGCGGCGGGCTGCCGGATCGAACCGCCGGTGTCGGTGCCGGTCGCGGCCAGGCACAGGTCGGCGGCGACGGCCGCCGACGAACCACCGGACGAACCGCCCGGCACCAGATTGGCGTTGGAGTTGCTGGCGCGCCAGGGATTGAACACCGGCCCAAAGGCCGAAGTCTCGTTGGACGAGCCCATGGCGAATTCGTCCAGGTTGGTCTTGCCCAGCATCACCGCGCCGGCATCCCACAGATTCTGGGTGACGGTGGATTCGTAAGGCGGCACGAAATTGCCCAGAATCTTCGACGCCGCCGTGGTGCGCACACCCTTGGTGCAGAACAGGTCCTTGATCGCCAGCGGCAGGCCTTCCAGCGCGCCCATTTCGCCTTTGGCGATACGGCGGTCGGAGGCATCGGCCATCAGCATGGCCTGCTCGCCTGCTTCCGTAATGAAGGCATTGAGCGGACGCCCGACCTCGATCGCTTTCACAAAGGCGCCGGTCAGTTCCTTGGAGGAAATTTTCTTGGCCTTGATGGCATCGCGCGCCTCGGCCAAGGTCATGGCGGTCAGGTCTGATGAGATGGGGGGCATTATTCGACCACCTTCGGCACGACAAAGAAATGATCGGTACTCTCCGGCGCGTTGATCATCAGCTCATCGGCCCTGCCGCCATCCGTCACCTTGTCCTCGCGCCATTTCAGCTTCTGCGCTTCCACCGATGTCATGGCCGGCACACCTTCGACATTCACCTCGCCCAGCATCTCGACCCACTGGAAGATGCTGTTCAGCTCGCCAGCCATCGGCTCCAGCCGGGTTTCCGGTACGGCCAGGCGGGCCAGTTTGGCGATGCGGCGCACGGTGTCCTTGTCGACGGACATGGGGTTCCTGCTGTGTTAGAGGATGGGTTTGCTAGCAACCGGGGGGTCCGGAGGCAAGCAAAAGGGGGCCATTGTGGCGGTCATCGGGCTGGAAGAACTGAAACTGCCCCCCGGCCTTCGGCTGCTGGGGCTGGATTTGGGCGAAACAACCATCGGCCTGGCCCTGTCCGATACCAGCCTGTCCGTCGCCACCCCCATGCAGACCTTGAAACGGGGCAAATTCCCCGCCGATGCCGCCCAGCTGGACATTATAATAAGTGCGCAAGGGGTCGGCGGACTGGTGGTCGGCCTGCCTTTGAACATGGACGGGACCGACGGCCCCAGCGCCCAGTCGGCCCGGGCCTTTGGGCGCAACTGGGTGAACCGCAGCCCCCTGCCGGTCGTATTCCAGGATGAACGCCTCTCCACCAGCGCCGTGACCCGCACCTTGCTTGACGCCGATGCCTCACGCCGACGCCGCGACCAGGTGGTGGACAAGATGGCCGCCGCCTACCTGCTGCAGGGGGCGCTGGATCGCCTGCGGAATCTGCGATGAGCGACCTTTCCGCGCCCGCGCGTTTCCGCTGGCTGCCGCCCGGCCTGCGCCCCGATCCCAAACATGGCCCGATGGACCAGCGGCAGGAGCGCGCCATACTGCTGGTCGGTGCGGCGGCGCTGTTTGCCGGCTTCGACCAGAATATCTTTGGCCTGGCGATACCGCAGATTCAGGTCGAACTTCAGATTCCCGAAAACCAGGTTGGGCTGACCGCAGCCTATTTCCGCATCGCCGCGATCTTCGCGCTGCTGCTGGCCGCCAGCGCTGACATTATTGGTCGCCGGCAGCTTCTGCTGGTGACGCTTCTGGCCCAGGCCGGCTTTACGCTCCTGACCGCCTTCGCGCCCGGCTATCAAAGTTTCGTCTGGGCACAATTTTTCACGCGCGTCTTCGGTTATGCCGAAGAGATGCTGTGCTTCGTCGTGGTCGCGGAAGTCGTGGCGGCGCAGGCGCGGGGCTGGGGCAACGGCGCCTTGAGCGCCATGTATTATTTCGGCGCCGGGCTGGCGTCGCTGGTGTTCGCGGCGGTTAACCTGCTGCCCTATGGCTGGCGCGCCCTCTATGTGATCGGAGCCCTTCCGCTGTTCGCGGTGGCCTATCTGCGCCGCCATCTGCCCGAGACCGAGCGCTTTGCGGCGCGCGAAGGCATGGGATCGAAAAGCGCACAGGCGCTGCGACTGGTCCGCGACATTGCGCGGCAATATCCCCGCCGCGTGGCGCTGGTGGTGGTCGCGGCCTCGGCTTTCGGCTTCGCCATCTCGCCCGCCACCGTTCTGGCGCAGAAATACCTGCAGGACACGTACCTCTATTCGCCCGGCGAAGTGACGATGCTGCTGATCCCCGGCGGGCTGATCGGGCTGGCGCTGGCGATCCTGGCGGGACGGCTGTCCGACCGGGTGGGCCGCAAACCGATGGCCTTCGCCATCGTCAGCCTGGTCGCGGTCTGCTTCTTTCTTTTCTACAACGGCGCCCCGGGATGGGCGATTCCGCTGCTCTGGATCCTGGCCTTCTTCGGCTTCTTCTCGGGCGATGCTTTGATCGCCGGCTTCGCGCTGGAAATCGTTCCCACCCAGTACCGCGCCACGGTTTCGGGCCTGCGCTACATGCTGGAAATCAGCTTCGGTGCCGTGGCCCTGGCGCTGGAAGGCGTGCTTTACGATTATTTCGGCAGCCACAGCGCCGCGATCCAGTGCCTGCTGGCAGCTATCCCCATCACTTTGATCGCCATCCTGTTCCTGCCCGAACCGGCGGGGCGTACACTCGAGGAAATGGCGTCCTGAACCGTTAACCGAGCGGGGGTTGCCGGACCCGGATTTGAACTTTATAAGGCCCGCTTTAATGACATCGCCGGACGCCGCACCGATCCTCAAATCGAGCCATTTGCTCGGGATCGATGGCCTTTCCCCTATCGACATCACCGCACTGCTCGACCTGGCCGAGACCTATGTCGTGCAGGGCCGCGCCAGCGACAAGAAGACCGCCCTGCTCAAGGGCCGCACTCTGATCAACCTGTTCTTCGAATCCAGCACCCGCACCCAGTCGTCTTTCGAACTGGCCGGCAAGCGGCTGGGCGCCGATGTGATGAACATGTCGGTCAAGACTTCGTCGGTTTCCAAGGGCGAGACGCTGATCGATACCGCCTCCACCCTCAATGCCATGCGCCCCGACATTCTGGTGGTGCGCCATCAGGATGCCGGCGCCGCCGAGCTTCTGTCGCGCAAGCTGGATTGCAGCGTGATCAATGCCGGCGACGGCGCGCATGAGCATCCCACCCAGGCGCTGCTGGACGCGCTGACCATCCGCCGCAGGCTGGGAAGCTTTGAAGGCCTGGTGGTCGCGATCTGCGGCGATGTCCTGCACAGCCGCGTCGCACGCTCCAACCTGCGCCTGCTCTCCATGATGGGCGCGCGGGTGCGGTTGGTGGCGCCGCGCACCCTGCTGCCGGCGGCCGCCGAACGCTTCGGGGTGGAAATCCATACCGACATGAAAAGCGGCCTGGCTGGCGCCGACATTGTGATGATGCTTCGGCTGCAGCTGGAAAGAATGAGTGGCGCCTTCGTGCCGTCGGCGCGGGAATATTTCCGCTTCTATGGCCTGGACCGCGCCAAGCTGGCGGTGGCCAAGCCCGGCGCGCTTGTGATGCATCCGGGCCCGATGAACCGGGGCGTGGAAATCGCCTCCGACATCGCCGACGACGTGCAGGTCAGCCTGATTTCCGAACAGGTCGAGATGGGCGTCGCCATCCGCATGGCCATTCTGGATGCGTTGTCGCGGAGGCTCGCATGAACCGCCGTATTGCTTTCCGCAACGCGCGTCTGATCGATCCCGCCAATGGTCTGGACGTCAAGGGCGGCTTGCTGGTTGAGAATGGCAAGATTGCCGATGTCGGCCCGCGTCTGTTCAACGATGCCGAACCCAATGATCCTGAAGTGATCGACTGCCGCGGCCTGGTGCTGGCGCCCGGCCTGATCGACTGCCGCGTCTTCACCGGCGAACCGGGCGGCGAACACCGCGAAAGCCTGGAATCCGCCAGCATGGCGGCGGCGGCGGGCGGCGTCACCAGCATGGTGGTGATGCCCAATACCGATCCGGTGATCGACGAACCCTCGCTGGTGGATTTTCTGCTGCGCCGCGCCGCCGCGACCGCCAAGGTGCGCGTGCTGCCCTGCGCCGCGCTGACACGTGGCCTTGCCGGCGAGACCATGACCGAAATCGGCCTGTTGCAGGAAGCCGGCGCCGTGGCGTTCAGCGATGGCGACCGTTCCATTGCCAATGCCCGGGTTCTGCGCCGCGCTTTATCCTATGCCGCCACGTTCAACGCGCTGGTGATCGGTCATGCCGAGGATCCCGAACTGGTTCTGAACGCGTCCGCCACCGAGGGCGAATTCGCCACGCGGCTGGGCCTGCCCGCCGCGCCGGCCATCGCCGAAGCCATGATGGTGGAGCGCGACATCCGGCTGATCGAACTGACCGGCGCGCGCTATCACTTCGGCCAGATTTCCACCCGCGCCGCCCTGGAAGCCGTCGCCAGCGCCAAGGCGCGCGGATTGCCGGTCACCTGCGCCGTCAGCGCCCATCACCTGATGCTGAACGAGCTGGATGTCGGCGCCTATCTCACCTTCCGCAAGGTGAGCCCGCCATTGCGCAGCGAGGCCGACCGCGCTGCGATGGTCGAAGGCGTGGCCTCCGGCATGATCGATGCCATCGTTTCCAGCCATGAACCCCAGGGCGCCGATACCAAGCGCCAACCCTTCGCCGCCGCAGCCGCCGGCACGGTGGGGCTTGAGACCTTGCTCCCCGCCGCGCTGACCCTGGTGCATGAAGGCCATGCCAGCCTGGCGCATGTGCTGGCGACCCTGACCGCCGCGCCTGCGCGCATCTTCGGCCTTTCCGCCGGCACCCTGGCCAAGGGCGCGCCCGCCGATCTGGTGCTGATCGACACCGGCGAACCGCTGGTGGTGGATGCGGAGAAGCTGCATAGCCGCGCCCGCAACACCGCTTTCGAGGGCCGCAAATTCCAGGGCCGCGCCCGCGCCACCTTCGTGGGCGGCGAATGCGTATTTGACGCAAGATAGATTTTCACGCCAAAGGCTGGCATCGTCGCGAGCATGACCATGGCCATTCTGTTCCAGGCTTTGCTGCTCGGTTATCTGCTGGGCACCATCCCGTTCGGACTGTTCTTCACCTGGATGTCCGGCGCCGGTGACGTGCGCAAGATCGGCTCCGGCAATATCGGCGCCACCAATGTGCTGCGCACCGGCAAGAAATGGGCAGCGGCCGCAACGCTATTGTGCGACGGGCTCAAGGGCGCGGTTGCCGTGATTGCCGCGCGCCACATGCTGCCCGCCGGCGCGGAAATCTTCGCCGCGCTGGGCGCGGTGCTGGGTCATCTGTTTCCCGTCTGGCTGAAGTTCAAAGGCGGCAAGGGCGTCGCCACCTTTCTGGGCCTTGCCATCGCGCTGGACTGGCCGGTGGGACTGCTGGTGGCGGCTATCTGGCTGGGCGCGGCTTTCACGTGGCGCATCTCCTCGCTGGCCGCGCTGGTCGCCATAGCCCTGTCACCCGCGATTTTCCTGATTTTCGGCCATCATGGCTATGCGGCGCTGGCACTGCTGCTGTCGGCGCTGATCGCCTGGATGCACCAGGACAATATTCGCCGCCTGCTCAGCGGCGAGGAACCGCGCATCGGCAAAAAAAGCGCTGGGCATGGCACAGCTCACTGAGGGCGAACGCCGCGCCTGGCTACGGCTTTCGCGCACCGAGCATGTCGGTCCGGTCACCTTTCACAATCTGATCGCACGGTTCGGCTCGGCATCGTCCGCGCTCGAGAACCTGCCGCGCATGGCGAGCCGTGGGGGCGGCAGGAACTTCGTTCTGCCTGACCCGGCGCAGGCGGAAAACGAGATCGCGCAACTGGCCAAACTGGGCGGACGCCTGATCGCGTCCTGTGAAGCGGAATATCCGCGCGGACTTAGCGCGCTGGAAGCACCGCCGCCGCTGATCAGCATTCTGGGCCATCCCCATCTGCTGCAAAAGGAGATGGTCGCCATTGTCGGTGCCCGCAACGCCAGCGCGCTCGCCCGCAAATTCACCGACATGCTGTCACGCGATCTGGGTTTTGCAGGACTGGTGGTGGCGTCAGGCCTGGCGCGAGGCATCGACGCATCCGCCCATGAGGCGGCGCTTGCGGTCGGAACGGTCGCGGTCGTGGCGGGCGGCGTGGACATCGTTTATCCGCCGGAAAACCAGAAACTGTATGAGGCGATCGGCGAGCGCGGCGTGATCGTTTCGGAAATGCGGCTGGGCGAGGCACCGCAGGCGCGCCACTTCCCGCGCCGCAACCGCATCATCTCAGGCCTGGCGCGTGGCGTGGTGGTGGTGGAAGCGGCGGAAAAATCGGGCTCGCTGATCACCGCCCAATATGCCCTGGATCAGGGCCGCGAGGTTTTCGCCGTGCCGGGTTCGCCGCTGGATCCGCGCGCCCGCGGCACCAACCGGTTGATCCGCGAGGGCGCCACCCTGACCGAAAGTGCCGAGGATGTTCTGGCGGTGTTGCGCCCCATGCTGGGCGGCGGCTTTGGCGAGCCGGATGGCGGCGAAGGCGGGCCCGCGCCATCGGCCTTGGCCGAACTGGAAGCGCAGGCCGACCTGATCCGCACCCAGGTGGAGGAATCCCTGGGGCCGGCGCCAGTCGAAATCGACGAACTCATCCGTCAGCTCGGCGCCCCGGCGGGTGCGGTTCTGACCGTTATCCTGGAACTGGAACTGGCCGGACGCTGTGTCCGCCAGCCCGGAAACCGGGTCAGCTGGGCCTGATCCGCCCCCGAGATCGGCCCCCGCTGAAATAATTTTTTGCGAAAGTTCCGCAGCGACCGCCGGCTAATTACCTGACAGCGGGCAGCAAAAAGCGTCCTTCAGGGCGGTCGCGGCGGTAAAGCTGCCTTTTTTGCGGATGGGCGGCGTTACGAATTCGGAAAGCTTTTGCGGCTTAACCATGATCGGTCGCAGAACGGAACTACAACTTATGGTTCAATTTCACGCGATTGCCGCCCAGAAATACACTTATAAGTTGTGTTTCTTAGCCCCGCTCGCGTTGACAGGCGTTGGCGGCTTCGACCAGTGTCCCGCCCCGTTTGCCGGACCCAGCTTGCAGAGCGCCTCCACGACCCCAGATAAGCCCTTCTTTTCCAACTTTAGGTTCTGATTCCTATATGAACGTCCTGATCGTCGAATCCCCCGGCAAGGTCAAAGCCATCAACAAGTATCTGGGCAGCGATTATAAAGTGCTGGCCAGCTTCGGGCATATCCGCGACCTCCCCTCCAAGGACGGGTCGGTCAAGCCGGACGATGATTTCTCCATGGTCTGGGATGTGGATGCCCGGGCCGCCTCCAAGATCAAGGACATCGCGGCCGCCGTGAAGGGCGCCGACAAGCTGATCCTGGCCACCGACCCGGACCGCGAGGGCGAGGCCATTTCCTGGCACATATTAGAAGTGCTCAAGAGCAAGAACCTCATCGGCAAGATGCCGGTCGAGCGTGTGGCCTTCAACGCCATCACCAAGACCGCGGTGCTCGAAGCCATTCAGCATCCCCGCGAGATCAACCAGGAATTGGTGGATGCCTATCTGGCCCGCCGCGCCCTCGACTATCTGGTCGGCTTTACCCTCTCGCCTGTCTTGTGGCGCAAGCTGCCGGGCGCGCGCTCGGCGGGCCGCGTGCAAAGCGTGGCGTTGCGCCTGGTGGTGGAACGCGAACAGGAAATCGAGGCGTTCCGGGCGCAGGAATACTGGTCGATCGACGCCGACCTGTCGGCCACCGGCGGAAGTTTCCAGACCCGGCTGGTGCAGCTCGACGGCAAGAAGATCGAAAAACTGTCGCTGACCAACCAGGCCGATGCCGACCGCGCCGTCGCCGCCATCAAGGCGCAGTCCTTCGCCGTCGCATCTGTCGAAGCCAGCCCGGTTCGCGACAATCCCAAGCCGCCCTTCAAGACCTCAACCCTGCAGCAGGAAGCCAGCCGCAAGCTGGGCTTCAACGCCAAGCGCACCATGCAGATCGCGCAAGGCCTCTATGAAGGCGTGGAGCTCGAAGGCGATGTCACCGGCCTGATCACCTATATGCGCACCGACGGCATCACCATGGTCGGCGAAGCCATCAACGAGTGCCGCGACGTCATCGCCAGCCGCTACGGCCAGAAGTATGTGCCGGGCAGCGCGCGCACCTATACCAACAATGCCGCCAATGCCCAGGAAGCCCATGAAGCCGTGCGCCCCACCAGCTTCGCGCGCACGCCCGAACAGATGGCCAAGTTCCTCGATGCCGACGCCGCCAGGCTGTACGAGCTGGTGTGGAAGCGCGCCATGGCCA
Organism: Rhizobium sp. Q54; assembly: GCA_945882615.1. Lineage (GTDB taxonomy): Bacteria > Pseudomonadota > Alphaproteobacteria > Micropepsales > Micropepsaceae > Rhizomicrobium. The sequence continues at coordinate 31,619 of CAMCWK010000016.1, forward strand.
GCCAGATGGAAAGCGCCCAGCTGGAACGCACCACGGTCGAAGTCCTGTCCGCCGACAAGAAGATCACGCTGCGCGCCACCGGCACCGTCACGCTGTTCGACGGCTACCAGGTCCTCTACCAGGAAGGCCAGGACGATGCCGATGACGAAAGCGGCTCGCGCCTGCCCAAGCTGGCCGCCGGCGACGCCACCAGCGTGGACAGCATCAATCCGGCGCAGCACTTCACCGAACCGCCGCCGCGCTATTCCGAAGCCAGCCTGGTCAAGAAGATGGAAGAACTGGGCATCGGCCGCCCTTCCACCTATGCCTCGATCCTGTCGACCCTGCGTGACCGCGCCTATGTGAAGATGGACCGCCAGCGTTTCATCCCCGAGGACAAGGGCCGGCTGGTCACCACCTTCCTGAACAGCTTCTTCAAGCGCTATGTCGCCTATGACTTCACCGCCGACCTCGAAGAAAAACTGGACGAGATCTCCGGCGGCAAGCTGGAATGGAAGACCCTGTTGCGCGATTTCTGGACCGAATTCTCCGCCGCGGTCGGCGAAACCAAGGACCTGAAGATCCGCGACGTCATCGACGAGCTCGACAGCGTGCTGTCGACGCACATCTTCCCCGAAGGCGAAGAAGGTCTGGACCCGCGCAAGTGCCCGTCCTGCGAGAATGGCCGGTTGAATCTCAAGCTCGGCCGCTTCGGCGCTTTCGTCGGCTGCAGCAATTATCCGGAATGCAAGTTCACCCGCCAGCTGGGCGCCAAGCCGGGCGAAGGCGATGCCGGTCCGGTGGAAATCGGCCTGTTCCCCGACAGCGAGGACATGATCACCTTGCGCACGGGGCGCTTCGGGCCCTACGTGCAGCGCGGCGAAGGTGACAAGCCCAAGCGCAGCGGATTGCCCAAGGGCACCGACAAGAGCGACGTGGACCTGGAACTGGCGGTTAAGCTGCTCAACCTGCCGCGCGAAGTCGGTATCCATCCCGAAGACGGCAAGAAGATCACATCCAATTTCGGCCGCTTCGGACCTTACGTCTATCACGACGGTATCTATGCCTCGCTGCCTTCGCCCGAAGACGTGTTCGAGATCGGCCTGAACCATGCCGTCACCCTGATCGCCGAGAAAAAGGCCAAGGGTCCGGGCCGCCGCGGCGCGCAGCAGCTCAAGGATTTGGGCGCAGCGCCGGACGGCAAGCCGATCAAGGTGCTCAAAGGCAAGTTCGGTCCTTATGTCAGCGACGGCGAAACCAACGCCACCCTGCCCGAAGGCACCGAGCCCGATTCCGTGACCATGGAACAGGCGCTGGCCCTGATCGCCGAGCGCGCGGCCAAGGGTGGGAAGAAGAAGAAAACCGCCAAGGCAGCCAAGCCGAAAGCGGAAAAGCCCAAAACCGAAAGAAAAGAAAAGGCGGCGCCCAAAAAGGCGACGGCCAAAACCTCAAGCAAAAAGAAAGCTGCCGCCCCCAAGGGCAAGCCTCCGGCTTCCGGCAAAAAAGCCAAAGAGCCCGAGATGGCAGGCGAATAGGAATTGAAGAAAGACAAAACTCCCACCAACACGCGCGCACTGGACAAGGCGCGGGTGCTCGAACTGCTGGCCACCAAGGCCGGCGCCAACAAGCGCGATCTTGCCAGACTGCTGGGCCTGAAAGGCTCGGACCGCATCGTACTCAAACGCATCTTGAAAGAGCTGGAAGCCGACGGCGCCATTGAAGGCCGCCAGAAGAAAGGCTTTATCAAGCGCGGCGAGCTGCCCGAAGTCGGCATCGTCGAGATCACCGGCGTGGACGAAGACGGCGAAGTGCTCGCCCGCCCCCTGGCCTGGGACAGCAATGAAGAACCGCCCACCGTCTATGTGATACCGCCCAAGGACGGCGCAGCCCCGGGACCGGGCGACCGCCTGCTGGCGCGGCTGGAGCGCCGTGGCGAATCTTATGAAGCACGCGTGATCCGGCGGCTGGAACAGGAAACCCAGACCCGGCTGATCGGCGTGTTGCGCGACGCCCCCTCCACCGGCTGGCGGCTGGTGCCGATCAACAAGAAGGAGCGCACCGAATATGCGCTCGACAAATCCGATCTGGGCGGCGCCAAGCACAATGAACTGGTGGCGGCCGAGCCCAAGCCCGGGCGCATTGCCGGTTTCAGCCGCGTGAAGGTCGTTGAGCGCATCGGCAGCATGGATTCGCCCAAGACCATCAGCCTGATCGCCATTCATGATCACGGCATTCCCACCGAATTTCCGGGTGCGGTGATCGAGGAAGCCAAGGCGGCACAACCGATTGATCCGCAAGTTATTGCAAAAGAGGGGCGCACCGACCTGCGCGCCATTCCGCTGGTCACCATCGATCCGCCCGACGCGCGCGACCATGACGATGCGGTGTGGGCCGGCCTGGACGATGATCCTCGCAATCCCGGCGGCCATGTCGTGCTGGTGGCCATCGCCGATGTCGCCCATTACGTCACGCCGGGCTCGGCGCTGGACAAGGAAGCGCTCAAGCGCGGCAACAGCGCCTATTTCCCCGACCGGGTGGTGCCGATGCTGCCCGAGGAATTGTCAGCCGACCTCTGTTCGCTGAAGGAAGGCGTGGACCGTCCCTGCCTGGTGGCGCGCATGGTGTTCGACCACAAGGGCCACAAGAAAGGCCACACATTCCTGCGGGCCGTGATGCGCTCCGCCGCGCGACTGACTTACGCCCAGGCCCAGGCCGCGTTCGACGGCAATCCCCATGCCGGCATGGAAGCGATCGTCAAGAAGACGCTGGCGGATGTATGGGAAGCCTACAAATCCCTCACCATCGCCCGCAATGTCCGCGACCCCCTAAATCTGGATTTGCCGGAGCGCCGCGTGATCCTGGGCGCCGACGGCAAGGTGGCGTCCATCGCTTATCGCGAGCGGCTGGAATCCATGAAACTGATTGAAGAGTTCATGGTGCTGGCCAATGTCGCGGCCGCCGAGGCGCTGGAGAAAGCCCGCACGCCCCTGATCTATCGGGTGCATGACACGCCGTCGAAAGAAAAACTGTTCGCCTTTTCCGACTTTCTGCGCACCTTGAACATCACCTTCGCCAAGGGACAGGTGATGCAGCCGGGCAGCTTCAACCGCATTCTGGCAGGCGCGAAGGGCACGCCGCACGAAGCGGTGATGAACGACGTGGTGCTGCGCAGCCAGGCACAGGCGATTTACGATCCCGCCAATATCGGGCATTTTGGTTTGAACCTGGCGAAGTATGCGCACTTCACCTCCCCCATCCGCCGCTATGCCGACCTGATCGTGCACCGCGCCCTGATCCGCGCCTTTGATCTGGGCGAAGGCGGCCTGACGGATCGCGAGATGGCGACTCTCGGCGCCGCCGCCGAGCACATCACCATGACCGAGCGCCGCGCCATGGCCGCTGAGCGCGATTCCACCGATCGCTATGTCGCGGCCTTCATGGAAGACCGTATCGGACAGAATTTCGATGCCCGCGTCACAGGCGTCACCCGCTTCGGACTGTTCGTCCGCCTGGCGGAATCGGGCGCCGAAGGCCTTATCCCCATCCGCAGCCTTGGCGCGGACTATTTCCATCACGACGAAAAGCGCCAGGCGCTGGTCGGCCAGCGCAGCCGCATTGTCTATGGCATGGGCGCAGCCCTGACAGTGAAGCTGCTGGAAGCGGCCCCGATTACCGGCGGACTCAGATTCGCCCTGGCCGATGGATCCGGCGATACGCCCCAGCGGACCGGGAAGAGTCCGGCCCGACGCCCGGGAAAAGGCCCCAAGAAGGACCGTTTCCGGGGCAAAAAACGCTGATTTCCGCCCTTTTTGGCAGATTTGCTTGACAGGATAGGGGCTTATCCCCCATTACCCCGCCCTCTCGACCTGACTTTCTTGGAGTTTCCCATGGCGAAGCCGACCACCGCGAAGATCCGCCTCAACAGCGAAAGTGGCAGCGGCTTTTTCTATGTCACCAAGAAGAACACCCGCACCATGACCGAGAAGTTCTCGATCAAGAAGTATGACCCGGTGCTGCGCAAGCATGTCGAATTCAAGGAAGGCAAGATCAAGTAAGCAGTTCGCTTATCGGATCTGAAACGCTAGCCTTGCGCGCATGCAGCGCGCCCTTTCCCGGCTCTCCAGCGAAACGTTCGACGTCCTGATCATCGGCGGCGGCGCCACCGGCTGTTTCACCGCACGCGATTGCGCGCTGCGCGGCCTCAAAGTCGCGCTGGTGGAAGCGCGCGATTTCGCCAGCGCGACCAGCGCCCACAATTCCAAGCTGGCCCATGGCGGGCTGCGCTATCTGCGCAATCTGGAATTTTCCCTGGTGCGCGAATCCCTGCGCGAGCGGCGCCACCTGATGCGCATCGCGCCGCATCTGGTACGCCCGCTGCCCTTCCTGCTGCCGCTCTATCATGCCGGGCTGGCCGAACGGCTGAAGCTGCGCGCCGGCCTGACGCTGTATGATCTGCTGTCGTTCGACCGCAACCGTCTGGAAGATCCCGGCCAGCGCCTGCCCGGCCATCGCTGGATCAGCAAAACGGACGCGGTGACGCGCGAGCCCATTCTGGCGGGCGACGGCTTGGAAGGCGCCTTTGAATATCACGATGCCCAGATGTATGCGCCCGAGCGCATCGCGCTGGAATGCCTGATCGACGCCGACGCGCATGGCGCGGCGCTTGCCAACTATGTTTCCGCCGACCGGCTGTTGTTGCGCGAGGGCAAAGTCGAAGGCGTCACCGCACATGAGGTGATGACCGGCGCCGTTTTCGACATCCGCGCCAGGACCGTGCTGGTGGCCGCGGGCCCCTGGGCCGACCTGTTCCTGGAACAGGCGACCGGCCGTCAGGCCGCGCACAAGCTGATCCGCTCCAAGGGGATTCATCTGCTGGTGCCCCAGATCAGCAAGTCGGCGCTGACCATCGAGGCTGGCAACAGCCATCTCTTTGCCCTGCCCTGGCGTGGCCACACACTGCTGGCCACCACCGATACGCCTTTCAGCGGTGATCCTTCCACCGTTGCGGTTGATGAAAGCGATATCGAGGGGCTGCTGGGCAGCTTCCGCAAATATCTGCCGTCCGCCCAGTTGGGTGTCGAGCAGGTGCAATTCTTCTATGCCGGTCTGCGGCCTTTGGTCAGCGACGGCTCCAAGGACAGCTACAATGTCAGCCGCCGCTCCGAACTGGTGAATCACGGTGCGGACGAACAGCTGGACGGCGTGTTTTCCGCCCTGGGCGGGAAATGGACCACCTCGCGCGCCTTGGCCCAGACCATCACCGATGCGCTGGTGAAGAAGCTGGGCGCCAAGGCCAATCCCTGCGCCACGGCCACGACACCACTCCCCGGCGGGCGGTTCGACCGTTTCGATCAGATGGTACGCGGCTATCAGAAGACCTGGCCCGGCATTTCAACCCTGCGCAACCTTGCCCATATGCTGGGGGCGCGCCTGCCTGCCGCCTTGAAGGGCGCCAAGCTGACCGACCTTGCGAGCTTGGGGAAAAGCGGTGACACCTTGGCCCAGGTGCGGTTCACGCTGGATGAAGAAATGGCATTGACCCTGGAAGACATGGTGATGCGGCGCACGGGATTGGGGCAGTTGGGCCCACCCAGTCCGGCGGCAGTGGAAAAAATCGCCAGCCTGATGGCGGCACATTTGGGCTGGAACGAAGAAAAAAAGGCCCGCGAGATCGACAGCCTCGCCCCGATCTACAGGACGGCGGCATGACGGCCTTTGTGATCTTCAATCCCAATGCGGCTAGCGGCCAGACCGGCCGGGACTGGCGCGAGATCGAGGAAGCGCTGGAGCGGATATTTCCGCTGATGTCCTTTTTCGTCACCGCCGCGCCGGCCCAGGCCGCCCACATGGTGCGCGATGCGTTGCGCGACGGGCACATGGAGATTATCGCCGTGGGCGGCGATGGCACCATCAACGAGGCCTTGAACGGCTTTTTTGATCGCGGCGCCCCGGTTTCGCCAGATGCAACTTTCAGCTTTGTACACAATGGCGATGACAGCGCCCTGTGCCGCAAATTCGGCCTGTTGCCGGGCTGGCGCGCGGGGATCGAGCATCTCAAACAGGCGCATGTGCGCAAAGTGGATGTGGCGCGCGTCTCCTGCCTCAGCGAAAGTGGCGCGCCGGTCTCGCGCCACTTCCTGGGTGTTGCCAGTTTCGGCCTCTCGGGCAGCATCGCGCGCGCCTTGGGCAGCGCGCGCATTGCTTGGATGTTCGGGCATCGTTTCGCGCAGGCCTGGCACAGCATGATGGCATTGGTCCGATGGCGCACCTGCCGGGTGCGCCTGATCGCGGCCGGCTATGACGAGATTGCGGGCATCTCCAGCGTGCGGCTTTCGCCTTATGGCGGGCTGCTGGATATCGAAGTCTCGGCGGGTGAATCCCGCCGCCGCATCCTGCAAGCCATGAAATCGGCCGGGCGGCGCCTGCGCTCGGCGCGGCTGACCGCCGCCCCGACCCTGGACACCAGCGGGCCGGTTGCCGTGGAGACCGATGGCGAAAGCGCGGGCGTACTGCCCGCCAGTTTTGAAATATACCCCGCCGCCCTCAACCTGCGCGTCTGATCCCGGTTTTGGAGTAGGATCACGGCATGACTCCATGGATTCGCTGGACCGCCGAGACCGCGCCAGCCGAACCGGCCTGGCGCTGGTTGGCGCAATGTCTGGGGATGCCGGCGCTGCTGGCCACGCCTGCCCGTCCGCGGTCGGAGATGACGTTGCCTCCCTCGCGCCTTTCCGAGCCGGCGCGGCAGAAACTTGCTGCGCTGCTCGGCGAAGGCCTGCGCCTGGATGATGAAGCGCGCATCGCTCATATCGCCCAAACGGATGCCGCCAGCTTGCTCCGCCTGCGCAGCGCCGATCTCTCCCACGCGCCTGATGCAGCCCTGTATCCCCGCACCGAAGCCGAAGTTCTGGCGATGCTGCAAGTCTGCGCCCAAGCCGGCATTGCGGTGGGAAACGGGAAAACCAGACACTCCGCCCGTGTGACCTGCGACCTCAGCGGCATGAGCGAGATCCTGTCGCTGGATGCCGTTTCCGGTCTGGCCCAGGTCCAGGCGGGCATCACCAGTGCGGAACTGGCGCGCCAGCTCGCGGCGCGCGGGATGGACTTCGGTCCGGCGGAGTTTTCCAGCCTCGGCCGCTGGATCGCGCGGGGCATCGGTACGGACGACGTCATGGATGTGTGCGTGGCGACGCCGCAGGGCTTGGTCCCATCGAGTGCTCTGCCGGTGTCGCCGGTCAGTTTTGGTATCGTCACCGCAGCCACCTTGCGCATCCGTGCCGCACCCGCCAGCACGCTGCATCTGGACTATCTGTTTCCCGACTTTGCCAGCGGGCTTGCCGCCATGCGCGAGACCGGGCGAGAAAGCGTGGCCTGCGCCTCCCTGCGACTGTCAGATGCCGAGGAAACACGCTTCCACCGCCGCCTGGCAGCCATGACGCAAGCGCCAACGTTGCTGCAGCAGATGACAGAAATGGTTCGCGGGCTGCACCGGCTTGAAGATGCCGCGGCGGCGCTCCGCATCACCCTCAGCGGCCGGACGGCGGATGTGGAAATTTCGCGCCAGCGTTTTTCCGCCCTGGCCAAAAAACTCGGCGCGCAGGCATGGGAAGCACCCCCGCCACCAGATTACCGCCCGCTGCTGCTGGATCGCGGCGTCACGGTGGACAGGATCGGCGCCAGCGTCAGCTGGTCGAACCTGCCGGTATTGTACGCCGCCTTGCGCACCGCATTGGATCAGGCCATGCGCCTCCACGCTCCGCGCGCGGGCGCCCATGGCCGGGTGCTGACGCATGTCACGGACGTCCGCCACGACGGCGCGGCGCTGGTTTGCACTTTCCTCTTTCCGCGTGCGCTCAACGGCGATGTGGCGCAGGCCCAAGCCGTCCGCCAAGCCGCACTGGACGTTCTGAAAGCGCAAATGCGCAATGACGGCGTGCCGGATTCGGACTTGCGCCGCGCGATCAGGGACGTTCTCGACCCTAACGCCATTCTGACTTCGGACCAGCCTTAAGCGGCGTCCAGGGCTTCGCGCACCGCTTTGGCGGCGCGCGCGACCGCGTCATGGGCCTGGGGCAGCACCGTCTGCAGGTAGATGAAGCAATGCACCATGTCGGCATAATCGGCGATGGTGACCTTCACCCCGGCGGCGCGCAGTTTTTCCGCATAGGCCAGGCCTTCATCATGCAGCGGGTCATAGCCCGCCAGCATCACATAGGCCGGCGGCAGGCCGGAAAAATCCTTGCCGCGCAATGGTGACACCCGGGGCGAATTGCGGTCGGCTTCCGGCGGCAGATAGAGCGAATGAAAATATTCTATGGCGCGGCGTTCCAGGAAATAGCCCACCGCGAATTCGTTGAGCGAGGATGTGTCGCCGCCGATCTGGGTATTGGGGAACATTAGCAGCTGGCTGGCGATCTTGATGCCGCCCTTTTCCTTCAGGATCTGAGTCAGGATCGCCGCCAGCATGGCGCCGGCGCTGTCACCGCCCAGCGCGATGCACCCCGCATCCACGCCCAGCGCGCTGGCATTGGCTTCGATCCACTGCACACTGGCCAGGGCATCGTCCAGCGCCGCGGGATAGACATGCTCCGGCGCCAGGCGGTAATCGACCGCGATTACTTTGAAGCCACCCTCTGCCGCCAGCAACCGACAGAGGCCATCATGACTTTCCAGACTGCCGGCGACGAAACCGCCGCCGTGGAAAAAGATCAGCGCCGACAAGGGACCGCTGGCCGCGACGGGCGCATAGGCCCGCGCGCGAATTTCGCCGCCCGGACCAGGAATGGTGAAATTGTCGATTTTGCCGACCGGGACATCCTTGGGGGCGGTCAGTTGCATCATGCCGGCAAAAGCCTGACGCGTGATTGCGGGTGGCACATCCCACGCCTTGGGGCGCGGGATCGCGGCGGCCTTGTCGAGAAAGGCTTTCACCTGGGGATCGAGCGGCATGAAAGGTCCTGCGGATGCGCATGACCATGCTAGCCCATTTCGCCGGGCTTTAGACTAGTGAATGGAGATGCGTCCCTCGGGATCGACGCGGCCCGAATGGATGTCGCCCAAAAGAACCAGCATCACGAACCAGAACTGGGCCCGTTCATGGGCGCCTTCCGCTTCCAGGGTCATGACGGCGCGGCTGGCATAATCGGAGGCCGCCGGACCATGCTCCGCTGCAAGGTCCCCCGCCAAACGATAAAGGTCTCCGGTCGTCATCGGCATGCGCAAAGCATGACAGCGCCACATGAATGCAGGCTTAACCGTCAATTTAACGCGTGAATTCAATTGGTTATCAGAGAATTACACTTGCCTCACGTGATTTGCTATATACCCCATTCAACTCAGCGTGGATTTTTCGTGCGCGGCAAAAGCGTTCTTCTGATCATCGGTGGCGGCATTGCGGCTTACAAGGCGCTTGAGCTGGTGCGCCGCCTCGCCGAGCGGGGCGTGAAGACACGCGCCATCCTCACCAAGGCGGGCGCGGAATTTGTCACGCCGCTGTCACTCTCGGCCCTGACCGGCGAAAAAATCTATTCCGATCTGTTCAGCCTGACCGACGAGGCCGAGATGGGTCATATCCAGCTGTCGCGCAGCGCCGATCTGGTGGTGGTCGCCCCGGCCACCGCCGACCTGATGGCCAAGATGGCGAACGGCCTGGCCAATGATCTGGCCTCCACCGCCCTGCTGGCGACCGACAAGCCGGTACTGATGGCGCCCGCGATGAATGTGCGCATGTGGCAAAGCGCTTCGGTGACGCGCAATCGCGATATCCTTGCGAAGGACGGCGTGCTGTTTGTCGGCCCCAATGACGGCGAAATGGCCTGCGGCGAATTCGGACCGGGCCGCATAGCCGAGCCGCTGGAGATCGTCGCCGCCATCGAAAGCGCGCTGGCCGTCGAAGGCCCGCTGGCGGGCATCCGCGCGCTGGTAACCGCCGGCCCCACCCGCGAGCCTGTCGATCCGGTGCGCTTTCTCGCCAACCATTCCAGTGGCAAGCAGGGCTATGCCATCGCCGATGCGCTGGCGCGGGCCGGTGCCGACACGACATTGATCTCCGGTCCCGTCTCGCTGGCCGCGCCCCAGGGCGTCAGGCTACAGCGCGTCACCACCGCGCGCGAAATGCTGGCGGCCTGCGAAGCCGCCCTGCCCGCCGACGTGCTGGTGATGGCGGCTGCCGTAGCCGACTGGCGGCCCGACGTCGCCGCCAACAGCAAGATCAAGAAATCCACGGACCGCGTCGTGCCGCTGATCAAGCTGGTGGAAAATCCCGACATACTGGCGACCCTGTCCGCCCATGCGGCGCGCCCACGGCTGGTGATCGGTTTTGCCGCCGAAACCGATGATGTGGTGTCCAACGCTGTGGCCAAACGCACGCGCAAGGGCGCGGACTGGATCATCGCCAATGACGTGTCAGGCGATGTGATGGGCGGCGAGCGCAATCGGGTGCATCTGATCAGCGAGGCCGGCATCGAAGACTGGCCCGACATGACCAAGAATGAAGTGGGCACGCGGCTGGCCGCGCGCATAGCGCAAAAGCTCAAAGGGGCGGCATGAAAGTCGGGATCAAGAAGCTTGCAAACGGGGCGGATCTGCCCCTGCCCCATTACGCCACGCCGGGTTCGGCGGGCCTCGACCTGCTGGCTGCCATCGACAGCGAAATCGCACTGGCGCCCGGCGCGCGCATGGCAGTGGCCACCGGCATCGCCATCGAATTGCCGCTGGGCGTGGAAGCACAGGTGCGGCCGCGTTCGGGCCTGGCGCTCAATCACGGCATCACCTGCCTGAATTCGCCCGGCACCATCGACAGCGACTATCGCGGCGAGATCAAGGCCATCCTGATCAACCACAGCGACACAGTGTTCACGATCACCCGCGGCATGAAGATCGCCCAGATGGTGATTGCCCGCCATGAACAGGCGGAGCTGGTCGAAGTGGAAGGCCTGAGCGAAAGCGCGCGCGGCGCGGGCGGGTTCGGCTCCACCGGCATGACGGCCAAAGTCTGATGTTGAAGCTTTCGCGCAAAACGCTCTTGGCGCTGGAGGCGGTGATCGACATCGCCTTCAATGCCCGGCCCGAGCCAGTGCAGGCCAAGGAAATCACCGCCCGTCAGGGCGTGCCACAGCGCTATCTGGAGCAGGTGATGCAACAATTGGTGCGCGCCGGCATTCTCAAAGGTGTGCGGGGCCCGCGCGGCGGCTATCGCCTGGCACGCGAGCGGCGCCGGATTTCCGTGGGTGACGTGGTGCGGGTGGCGGAAAGCATCGAGGACGACGAGGAAAAGCACACACCCCGCTCCGACCTGGGCCAGCGCATTGTCGCGCCCTTTGTTGTCACCCTGCAGGACGAATTGATGACGCGGCTGGATTCGGTCTCCATCGAAGACCTGTGCCAGCGGGCGCGTCACGCCGGCGTCGAAGCCGGCGCCGAAAACAGCGCGGATTTCACCATTTAAGGAGCTTCGTTATGGAACAGGGCAAGCCGGGACGCGGACGCATCTATGACTCCATCACCCAGACCATCGGCGACACGCCGCTGGTCCGTATCAAGCGGATGCCCGCCGAGGCCGGTGCCAAGGCCGACATCCTGCTGAAGCTGGAATTCTTCAACCCGATCTCCTCAGTCAAGGATCGCATCGGGGTCAGCATGATCGAGGCCCTGGAAAAGCAGGGCATCATCTCGCCCGGCAAGACCACCCTGATCGAGCCGACCAGCGGCAATACCGGTATCGCGCTGGCCTTTGTTGCCGCCGCCAAGGGCTACAAGCTGATCCTGGTGATGCCCGAATCCATGTCGCTGGAACGGCGCAAGATGCTGATGATCCTGGGGGCGCAGATCGAGCTAACCGAGGCCGCCAAGGGCATGAAGGGCGCCATCGCCCGCGCCCATGAGCTGGTGGCCGAACATCCCGGCGCGGTGATCCCGCAACAGTTCGAGAACCCCGCCAATCCGGAAATTCACCGCCAGACCACGGCGGAAGAAATCTGGAACGACACGCAAGGAAAGGTCGATATCGTGATCAGCGGCATTGGCACCGGCGGCACCATCACCGGCGTCGGCCAGGTGCTGAAGGCCAAAAAGCCATCGGTGCAGATGATCGCGCTGGAGCCGGAAGACAGTCCCGTCCTGTCGGGCGGCGCGCCGGGTCCGCACAAAATTCAGGGCATCGGCGCCGGGTTCGTGCCCGCCATCCTGGACCGCAAGGTGATTGACGAGGTCATCACCATTTCCAACGAAACCGCGCTGGCGACGGCGCGCAAGGCGGCGCAGCTGGAAGGCATTCCGGTCGGCATCTCGTCTGGTGCGGCGATCGCGGCGGCGCTGGAAGTGGGCGCGCGTCCCGAGAATGCCGGCAAGACCATCGTGGCGATCATCCCGTCATTCGCGGAACGCTATTTGTCCACGGCGCTGTTTGAGGGGTTATGAGCGGCCTGTCATATTGTTCCCCAAAATGACAGGCGAAATGGTCCAGTGGACCATTTCGAGCGAATAACGCCGCGAGCATGGGCGAGCGGCGGGTGGTGCGCTAATTCACTCTGATGGTATTCAGCGAACCCAGCACACCAAACGCCTGCAGCAGCCAGATCACCACCGCGATCACCACCACCGCATTGAGGATGGACTTAATCTTGCTGTCCATGGGGATGTAGGTGTTGACCAGCCACAGCAGCACGCCAACGACAATCAGAACGACGACAATGGTAACAAGCGACATGAAAATCTCCCGTAAAATCTGGCTAGGCAACGGCCAGCCGCGCGGGAAGTTCCCTCAACGCCTCTAAATCAGGCTTGCCAAAAGGTCCGGGCGATCGGTGCAGATCGCGTCCAGCCCCTTCAGGCGCTCCATCTCCACCATGCTGTTCACGGTCCAGGCCCCGACTTTCAGGCCTTTCGACCGCGCATAAGCAACGCTTTGCGGGCTGGCATCGGAATAATGGGGAAACCAGCCCTGCCCATCCGCCTCCGCGATGGCGTCGATCACCGGGCGTGCATCGCCATGCAGCCTGTCCGTGGTGAACCAGCAAGGCGCGCCGCGCTGGCGGATGCGCGCCAGCGCCCGCCAGTCGAAGCCGACAAAGATCACGCCGGACCGAAAGTCAGCGCCCGCCACCACATCATAAGCCGCGTCCGCCAGGACCACGGGATCGGCGCTGTCGGCGCTGGCGTCGCATTTCAGCTCCACGAGCAGGTCGAAGGCGCGCGGCGCACCCTGTGCCAGCCCGATCACCTCTTCCAGTGTGGGTACAGAGCTTTGGACCGGATGCAGCAATGGATGCCGATGTGCATAGGCGCCGCCCGGCTGCGGTTGACCGACATCGAAGGCCCGCAACTCGGCCAGGGACAGGTCTTTGATGCGGGGTCCGGGTTCGGTCAGCCACGCGCCATCCTTGCGCGCCATACCCGCCATCAGGCGAAAATCGTGATGCACCACCACCACGCCATCGCGCGACAATTGCACATCCAGCTCGGCGCCATCGCAGCCGCTGGCAATGGCATCGGCAAAGGCCGCCAGCGTGTTTTCCGGCCACAGCGCCGCGCCGCCGCGATGGGCAATGTTGAGGGTCATGCCGCTTTCTGCACCCAGAATTGATACATGCCGGCGAAGGTGTCGGGATTGTCCCGCTCAAATTCCTGCCAGTGCTCCAGATCGGTGGCGGCCGGATCGTCCGCAAAGCGCTGGCGATAGGCCGCCAGCACATCGTCATCGACAGAAAAGCCGAGCAGGACCAAACCATGATCGTCAAGAAACTGGCCGATGCCCGCCAAGGTCAGATGATGCTCCTGCACATGGAACAGCAGATCGCGGCAGGTGCTGGTGGTAAAGAAATCCGCGCAAGCCAGCAGGACCTCGCGCTGGTCGCTGGTTTCCAGCAGGTGCTGGCGTTCCCGGCGGACATCATCGGCGCTCTGGCCCGTAATACGCGGCAGATTCCGGCGCGCCACTTCGCTGTAAAAACCCAGCAGCATCACCCCGCCCGGACGCAGCAGGGACAACAGCACCCGCCAGCCGGCAAGCGGATCGGCCAGATGATGCAGCACACCGACGGCCTCAATCAGGTCAAAGCGGCGGTCGAGGCTGCCTAGCGCCAAGAGATCGGCCTGGGCATATTCGATTTCCAGTCCCATCTCGCGGGACTTGCGCGTGGCATGGGCCAGGCTGTTCAGACTGAGATCCACGGCCAAAGTGTGCGCGCCGGTGAATTTCTGTGTTGTCTCGATGGCATTGCGCCCGGTGCCACAGCCGGCGATCAGGATATCGACACCCGCGCCGGCGCTGACGGGCGCGAGCTTCGCATAGGGGAAGGCCTGCCTAAGATAAAAGGTCAGGTCTTGCGCCTCCGCTGTCCCGGCCCTGACCCATCGCGGATAGGGATTTTCTTCATATTGAGCCTGAACTGCCTGCGAGCCCGCATCTGTAATCTCCGTCAGGCGCGCAATACTGGTGCGCAGGTATTGCTCGTCCTCGGGCTCCCGAATCTGCTGTGTGAGAATGGCCTCGACAGCGTCCGGCCACGACCTTTCGAGCAGCCGACGGGCCGATGGAAGTGCCCCCAGCGGGAAATAGGCTGCCACCGCGATCAGCCATGCCGCCGGGACGGGTGGGCCCGTTTCGACGGCCGAAATCATCTTGTCGCGCAGCTCGCGCGCTTGCGCGATCTCGTCTTCGTCATGGCCAAAAACATATTCATTGATAAAGCACTGCTGGGCCAACGCACTATAAAAATCCAATGCGCCGGGCTCGTTTCCGTCCATCACGTCGCGAAGGAAATCGCGGCGCGACGCCGTCAGACGCTTCTCCAGTTCGATTTCCAAGTTCGGCGTCAAACGCAGCAAGGCATGAAGCAAGGTATCACCGGTAAGATCGCCTGCATGTTTGACGGCATCCGCACTGACGCGCGCCAGATCGCCGGGCCGATCCCAACCTTCCGTGAGAGCGCGCAGCAGCCAGGGACGCAACACCTCAGCTTCACTGGCAAAACGCAGATCCCTGACGCACTGGACAAACAGTCTTCGGCTTTGCGGCATTTCCTCCAGCGTCAGACCGCGCAGCGCCGCCTCCAGTGCGCGTCTGCGATCGCCCTGCGCCAGATGCGCCAGGGCGAGGTTGCTCAAAACCTCGGGCTGGGCGGGGTGAATTTCCAGAGACCGCGTCAGGCAGGAAACCGCTTCGACCGGCTTTGCCATCGACCGCAGCACGATGCCGAGATTGCCGTGCGCAGTTGGCAGGTGCGGCGCCAGGGCGATCGCCTGGCGATAGCACTGCGCCGCTTCTTCCCACTGGCCCTGCTGCATCAGCAGCACGCCCAGATTGTTGTGAATGTCCGGCTGGCCAGGATCGAGTTTCAGCGCAACGCGGCTGGCGGCAACCGCCTCGTCCATTTGGCCCAACGCGGCCAGCGCCAGTCCCAGATGCAGATGATAGGGCGCGGCCACCGCACGCTGCGCAATTGCCTTGCGGATAAGTTCCACGGCAGATGCCGGCTGCCCCGCCTGATAGGCGATCACACCCAACCGGTGCAGGCTGTCGGCATGGCGGGGTTCCATCGTCAGCACGCGGCGATAAAGCGTCTGCGCCTCCGCAAGGCGTCCCGCATGATGGAACTGCACCGCACGGGCGAAAGTCTCCGGCACGCTCGCTGCGGAGGGCGCAGTCTTGCCGGCGCGGCGCTGCTTGCGGTTCACAACCTGCTCCCAACGGCGGAGAAGAAGGGCCTTATCTTGCCCCATTTTTCTTCTTTTATAGGACGGCAATCACACTGCGCAAAGGCCGGGAAGTCCGCTATACCCTCCGCCCCATTCGCATCTTTCGCCAGAAAACACCGCAGTTTGACATGCCCCTGCCCGATTTGACCTCGCCCGGACCACTGATCCCGGTCCACCGCCATCACGCCTGGCTGCTGGAAAGCCGCGAGCTGCTGCGTCTGGCGGTGCCCCTGGCCGCCACCCAGTTGGCGCAAATGGCGATCCTGGCCACCGACACCATCATGCTGGGCCATTTCAGCAAGGAAGCGCTGGCCGCCAGCGCGCTGGGCAACACCGTCTATTTCCTGCTCTGGCTGCTGGGCTGCGGCATTCCCTGGGCGGTGTCGCCGGTGATCGCCCATATCCAGGGCCAGCACAGCACCAGCAAGGAAGGCCGCGACCGCCGCGGCGTGCGTACTGCCGTGCGCATGGGTCTGTGGTCGGTCGCCATCGTTTCCTTGCCGCTGATGGGTATGTTGTTCTTCACCCAGCCCATCCTGCTTTTCTTCCGCCAGCAGCCGGCATTGGCGGCGGACGCCGCTGTCTTCACATCGGCGATTGCCATCGGTCTGCCCTTTGCCTTGGGCTTTCAGGTGCTGCGCAGCTTTGCGACTGCTTTGTCGCACGCCGTGCCGCCGATGGTGGTGCTGCTCCTGGCCATCCTCTTCAATGCCCTGGCAGATTATGCCCTGATCTTCGGTCATTTCGGTTTCCCGCGTCTGGGCATCATGGGCGCAGGCATTGCCAGCGCCAGCTCCAACATTTTTTCCTTTATGATGATGCTGGTGATTGTTTTGGGCTTTCCGGCCCTGAAGCGTTACCGCATCCTGCACCGGCTGACCCAGGCAGACTGGAAAACCTTCCGCGAACTGTTCCGGCTGGGCCTGCCCATCGGCATCACCATGGTTTTTGAAGTGGCGCTGTTCAACGGCGCGGCCCTGGCGATGGGCATCTTCGGCCTGGCGTCGCTGGCGGCGCACCAGATCGCCATCACCATTCCCTCCATCACCTTCATGGTGCCGTTGGGCATAGGGCTGGCGGCCACAGTGCGTGTCGGACTGGCGGCGGGCGCCGGCGATCCTGCCGGGGCGCGCCGCGCGGGCTTCGTCGCCATCGCCATGTCCGGCCTATTCATGTGCGCCATGGCGGTGGTGCTGCTGCTCTGGCCGCGCCAGATCGCCGTCTTGTGGCTGCCCGACATTCCGGCCAATGCCGATGTGCTGGCGCTGGCGGTGAGCTTTCTCGCCGTTGCGGCGGCGTTCCAGTTGATGGACGGCATCCAGGTTGCCGCCAACATGAGTCTGCGCGGCCTGAAAGATACCGCAGGCCCGATGTGGCTGGCAGGAGGATCCTATTGGCTGGTGGGCGCGCCGGCCGGACTGCTGCTCGCCTTTACCTTCGGCATGCAGGGCATTGGTATCTGGCTGGGACTGGCGCTGGGCTTGCTGGTGGCGGCGATAACCCTCACGGCGCGATTCGCGTTGCTTTCGCGCCGTTGATTTTTGGTCGCCCGCTTCACGCTCCCGTCAAAAAAGCCGCTGCAGCGCGAACAATAGCGCCAGCGCGATCACCGCCAGCACCGCAATCAGCGCCATGCGCGTCGGGCGGCTGCGCCGTTCCTGTTCGGCCGCGATCTGGATGGCGGTGTCGGGGTGCAGCCGTACCCCGCCTTCGGCCACCATCTGCGACAATTCTTCGGCATTGCGCACCAGTTGCGGCAGATCCTGCGCCAGCTTGCCCAGGGCGCCGAAGGTTTCGCCGGCGCGGTTCAAGGCCGCTTCCGGCCCCATGTTCACCGTCACCCATTTCTCCGCCACCGGGCGGGCGGCTTCCCAGATGTCGAAGTCCGGATCGAGGCCGCGGCAGACGCCTTCCACCACCACCATGGTTTTTTGCAGCAGCATCAGCTGCGGCTGCGCCTGCATGTCGAAGCGGCGAGTGGTTTCGAACAGTTGTCCCAAGAGGCGGGCAATGGAGACCTCGCGTGCGCTACGGCCGAATATCGGCTCGCCGATCGCCCGCAATGCCTGGGCGAAGGTTTCAATGGCATGGCTGGTGGGGACGAAGCCCACTTCGTAATGCAGTTCCGCCACCCGGCGGTAATCGCGCTGCAGGAACCCTGCCAGGGTACCCGCCATGAAACGCCGCATGTCGGCGTCCAGCCGCCCCATGATGCCGAAATCCACCGCCGCCAGCCGTCCTTCAGCGTCGATGAACAGGTTTCCGGGATGCATGTCCGCATGGAAAAAACCATCGCGCAGCGCCTGGGTCAGGAAGCTGCGCATCACCAGCACTGCCACCTGCTTGGGGTCGCGCCCAGCCGCGGCCAGCGCCGCCACGTCGCGCACCGAAACCCCGTCAATCCATTCGCTGGTCAACACCGATTCCGACGTGCGCGACCAGTCGATATGCGGCACCCGAAATTCCGCCTCGCCCCGCGTGCGTTCATAAAGCTCGGAAGCCGCCGCCGCTTCCATGCGCAGATCCAGTTCCAGCGCCACGCTCTGCGCCAGGGTTTCCACCAGCGCCATGAACCGCATCCGGCGTGCCTCGGCGGAATATTTTTCGGCCCAATGGGCGAACAGTGCAAAAGACCTGAGATCGCGCGCGAAGGCGTCGCGCACGCCTGGACGCAGGATTTTCACCGCCACGCGTACCGGCGGGGTATCGCTGGTCTGGGCGCGGTGGACCTGGGCGATGGAGGCCGCCGCCAGCGCCGCGCCGAAACTGGCAAATAGTGCTTCCACCGGCCTGTTGAAGGCACGGACGATTTCGGCGCGGGCGGTGGCTTCCGCAAACGGCGGCAGGCGGTCCTGCAGATTCTCCAGCGCGGTCGCGACCGGGGCGCCGACAATGTCTGGCCGCGTCGCCAGCATCTGGCCAAGCTTCACATAAGGAGGTCCCAACCGTTCAAGCGCGGACGAAAGCCGCGTACCGGCATCAGGCTTTCCGGCGCGGAACGCCAGTGCCGGCCCGGCCAGCACGCGCGCGGCATGGACAAGACGCAGAAAGCTCGAAATCGCGCCCATTAGAGCCGCCAGGCGGAATGCATGGCGGCAATGCCGCCCGACAGGTTTCGCACCTTCACCTGGCTCAGGCCGGCATCGGAAATCATGGAGGCAAACTTCGCCTGGGTGGGGAAGCGACGGATGCTTTCGGCCAGATAGCGATAAGATTCCTCATCCTGGGCCACCAGCCCGCCGATCTTGGGCATCAGCTTGAAGGAATAGGCGTCATACAGCGTGTCCAGCCCGGGCACTTCCACCTTGGAAAATTCCAGGCACAGGAAACGCCCGCCCGGTTTCAACACGCGGCGTGCCTCGGTCAGCGCATTCTCGATATGGGTGACGTTCCGGATGCCAAAAGCGATGGTGTAGGAATCAAACGAAGCATCAGGGAACGGCAGGCTCTCGGCATTGCCGCACACCCATTCGATGGCGGTTTCGCCTTTTTCCTTCGCCCGGCGCACACCCTCGCCCAGCATGTCGGCATTGATGTCGCAGACCGTCACCGCCGCCGCGCCACCGCGCGCACGCACCAAATCCGCAATGCGGAAGGCGATGTCGCCGGTGCCGCCCGCCACGTCGAGGCTTTTCCAGCCTGGCTGCGGGTTCAGCCATTCCACCATGGCATCCTTCCAGATGCGGTGGACGCCAACGCTCATCAGGTCGTTCATCAGGTCGTAGCGCGCCGCCACCGACGAAAAGACCTCGCGCACCAGGGCTTCTTTTTCCCCCTCGGGCACGTCGCGAAAACCAAAACTGGCGGTCTTTTCAACCATGCCCGAACATAGCCCGCAGCGGGGGCCATAGGCTACCGCCCCGGCCCGCGACTATTTATAGGGTACTGCCATGCCAGAACTGCCCGAAGTCGAGACCGTGCGCACCGGCCTGGCCCCCGCCATGGAAGGTTACCGCCTGACCCATGTCGAGATGCGGCGCGGCAATTTGCGCACGGCCTTTCCGCACGACTTCGTCGCCCGCACCCAGGGCCGAAAAATCAAGACGCTGCGGCGGCGCGCCAAATATCTGCTGGCCGATCTCGACAGCGGTGAGACGCTGGTGATCCATCTGGGCATGAGTGGGCGCATGAGCGTCTATGCCCATGGAAAAAAGCGCCGGCTGGGCGACTATGTCTATGACGCGCCGCCCGATGGCGCGGGAACCGGCAAGCATGACCATGTGGTGTTCGAGACCGATGCGCCGGCGCGCATCGTCTTCAACGATCATCGTCGCTTCGGCCTGATGGCGCTGGTGGACACAAAAACCCTCGAACAGGACAAGCTGTTCAAGGGTATCGGGGTCGAACCGCTGTCGGAGGATTTCAACGCCGCCTATCTGGCGAAAGTCCTGTCGGGCAAGAAGACACCGATCAAGTCGGCCCTGCTGGACCAGCGGCTGGTGGCGGGCCTGGGCAATATCTATGTCTGCGAGGCTCTGTTTCGCAGCCATATCTCGCCCAAGAAGCTGGCGGGCGCGATTGCGCGCGAAAAGCTCGCCCCCCTGGTGGCCGCGATCAAGAAAGTGCTGAAGGACGCGATTGCGGCCGGCGGCTCCACCTTGCGCGATCATGCCCAGGCCACCGGCGATCCCGGCAATTTCCAGCACTATTTCCTGGTCTATGGTCGCGAAGGCCTGCCCTGCAAACTGGGCTGCAAGGGGACAGTAAAGCGCATTGTGCAGGCCGGCCGTTCCACCTTCTATTGTCCCAAATGCCAGACATGACGCATACACTGGCTTTCTTCCCCCGCATGGCGAAGCCATTGGCGGGGGAAGATGTCGGCTAGCGGGCTTGCCCGCGTGGCCGACAGATGGGGGCACAAATAAAGAGGCGCCGGGTATGAGCTATCAAAATATCAAGACAGAGGTGACCGGCGCCGTGGGCATCGCCACCCTCAACCGGCCCGAGGCGCTGAATGCGCTCAACACCCCCCTGCTGAACGAACTGGCGGATGCGCTGGAAGCTTGGGATCGCGATGACAAAGTGCGCTGCATGATCGTCACCGGCTCCGACCGGGCCTTCGCGGCCGGCGCCGACATCAAGGAAATGCAGCCCAAGACCTATTCCCAGATGTACCGCGAAAACCTGTACGGCGATCAGTTCGACCGCATTGCGCGGGTGAAAAAGCCCATCATCGCTGCGGTGGCGGGACACGCGCTGGGCGGGGGCTGTGAGCTGGCGCTGGTGTGCGATTTCATCATCGCTGCTGAAACCGCCAAATTCGGCCAGCCGGAAATCACACTGGGCATCATGCCAGGACTGGGCGGCAGCCAGCGCCTCACCCGCATTATCGGCAAGTCCAAGGCGATGGATATGTGCCTCACCGGGCGGATGATGGATGCGGCGGAAGCCGAAAGCTGCGGCCTGGCGGCCCGGGTGGTGCCGGCGGAACTGCTGATGGATGAAGCACTGAAGGCCGCCGGCAAGATCGCGGCCCAGTCCTCCCCCGCCGCCCAGATGGTGAAGGAGGCGGTCAACCGCGCCCTGGAGACCAGCCTGGCCGAGGGGCTGCATTTCGAGCGCCGTCTGTTCCACGCCATGTTCGCCACCGCGGACCAGAAGGAAGGCATGGCGGCCTTCGCCGAGAAGCGCAAACCGGCCTTCAAGGGTGAGTGAGCCGGAAATGGCAATCGCCGGCCGGCGATTGCCCGGCGAACGTTCCCGAGCTTGGGCGAGGGGGCCGGGCGGCTAGTCATTGACCCCCGCGCCGTCCGGGGTTATATGCCCGCCTCTTTTACGAAAAAGCAGGACTGCCCATGCCGAATATCGCCTCCTCCAAGAAGCGCGTCCGCACCACCGCCAAGCGCACTGCCATCAATACGGCGCGCAAGACCCGGGTGCGCGGCTTCATCCGCAAGGTTGAGGAAGCCATTGCCTCCGGCGACCAGAAGGCCGCCCTGGCCGCCCTGAAGGCCGCGGAGCCCGAAATCATGCGCGGCGTGTCCAAGGGAATCCTGCACAAGAACACCGGCTCGCGTAAGGTTTCGCGCCTCAGCAAGCGGGTCGGCAAGCTGGCCAAATAAGAAGCTGCTGTAATCCTTGAGGATTACAGAAATGGAACAGGCCCGGAGCAATATCCGGGCCTTTTTTATTGGTCCGTGTGCTGACATTCACCGAAAAGACACATTTCGGCGTCGCAACACGGACGATTGATCCCCTAAGTGACTGATTCAATAAAGCTTGGCCGATAAATGGTATTTTCCGTATACGTCACAACAATTTAGCATACGTCACAAAAGCGAAAAAATTTTCGAATCAGGCCCTTGTTCGCAGTTTGTCCCCTTGTTTGCGCCCTGAAGCTGGGCGTATCTTAACCAACAGTTGGGGTGAGCGCCGAAAATGCCGAAGATAAAACCAAGTAAAACTGAAGTATTGATCAGTGATCTTGGGTCATTTAAGCGTCCCACCAAATATAGCCAACCCTGAATTCCGCAAAATATAGCCTTTTAGTGCTGGGCGAAGACCCCGGCAGTCCTCGAATCGTCTCAAGAGCGCATCATGGTCCCCCCCTCTTCTCTCAACTATGCCGGCGATATCGACGCCGCTACGGCCTGGGACCGGCTGCGAGGCGATCCCCAGGCCCAGTTGATCGACGTGCGCACCGTGGCGGAATGGAATTTTGTCGGCCTGCCCGACCTCGCAGACCTGGCCCGCCGGGTTCACTGCGTCGAATGGCAGAGCTTTCCAGGCGGCGGGCAAAATCCCGGCTTTACCGCTGAAGCGACGCAGGCCCTGGCCGCCGCAGGCGCCGGCAAGTCCGATCCGGTGCTGCTGCTGTGCCGTTCGGGCGCGCGCAGCCGCGCCGCGGCCATCGCGCTGACCGCGGCCGGTTACGAAAAGGCCCTCAATATCGCGGGCGGCTTTGAAGGCGATGTTGATGGCGAAGGCCATCGCGGAAATCTGAATGGTTGGAAGGCGTCCGGACTGCCCTGGCGACAGGGCTGACGGACGAGCGGACACGAATACGTGCCGCAGCAACAAAACGGTCCCCAAAGGGCCAGAACAAAGTGGGTAATGACATGGTGCAAGCAGGAAAATCGATGCCCGACTGGCAGGCGGCCTGGGCGGCGGTACGCGAGCGGATGCGGCGCGAGCTGGGCGATCCGGTGTTCGACGCCTGGATCGGACCACTGAACCTGGAGTCCTTTGACTCCGATGAGCTCAAGATCGGCGCGACGAAACCCTTTGTACGCAACTGGGTGGCCAACCATTATGTCGGCCGCATCGAGAAAGCCTTCATGGCCGAAGGCTTCACGCCCGCCTCGCTGGCGATTGTGATTTCCGCCCTGCCCCCTACAAATATTGGGCCCATGATCGGCGGCGCCATTCCGCGCGAGGCCCAGCATCAGGGCCTTTCCGACGCATCCGCCAGCGTTTCCTACCTGCCGCCGCGCAGCGAAAGCCGCGCCAATGAGGATGACCGCGGCCTTTGGAACCGGATGCTGCATCCGCAGCAGACCTTCGAAAGCTTCATACCGGGCGCCGCCAACCAGTTTGGCCATGGCGCGGCGAAGAGCTTCGCCGACGGCCAGCAGTCCGACATTCCGCTGCTCTACATTCATGGCGGCTTCGGCTTCGGCAAAACCCATCTGCTGAATGCCGCAGCGCTGGAGTTCCGCAAGCGCGGCAAGCGCACCTTGTTCCTGCGCGCCGAAGACTTCATGCGCCATTTCCTGGGCGCGCTCTATCGCAAGGACACGCTGGCCTTCAAGGAAGAGCTGCGCACCGCCGAAGTGCTGATCATCGACGATCTGCAGCATATCTGCCGTTCGACCGCCACGGCGTCGGAATTCCTCTACACCGTCAACGCCTTTGCCGACCTACGCCGCCGGGTGGTGATCGCCGCCGACCGGCCGCCCCAGGCGCTGGAAGGCCTGGGCGCCGACGTCAAATCCCGCCTGGGCGGCGGGCTGTGCGTCGGACTGGACAAGCCGGACCGCGACACGCGCCTCGCCATCCTCAAATCCCGCGCCACGGAGTTCACCCGCCACAAGCCCGATGTGGTGCTGCCGGAAAACGTGCTGGAGCGCATCGCCGACCTGGAAGATGCCTCCCCGCGCGAGCTGATCGGCGTCTTCACCAAGCTGGCGACCTATGCCGACCTGACCAAGAAGCCGGTGACGCTGGAAGTGGCCGAGGAAGCGGTTGGCCTGCGCGCCGGGCCGGGGGCGAAAACCTCCATCGAGGACATCCAGCGCAAGACGGCGGAATTCTACAAACTGCACGTCAAGGACTTCCATTCCCCCCAGCGCGCCCGCCGTGTGGCCCGTCCCCGCCAGGTCGCCATGTACCTGTCCCGCAAGCTGACCAGCCGTTCCCTGCCCGAAATCGGGCGGCGTTTCGGGGGCCGCGACCACACCACGGTGCTGCATGCCTGCCGCCG
The DNA here is from genome assembly GCA_945882615.1 of Rhizobium sp. Q54. Classification (GTDB taxonomy): domain Bacteria; phylum Pseudomonadota; class Alphaproteobacteria; order Micropepsales; family Micropepsaceae; genus Rhizomicrobium. The sequence continues at coordinate 55,716 of CAMCWK010000016.1, forward strand.
CATCGAGGCCTTGATCGTGGAGGACGCCCTGTTCCGCCAGGAGGTGGATTTTCTCTCCCAGATGCTGCAGCGGCGGCCTGAAATCTAGGGCGGAAAAATCGGCCTTTTTGACCCTCTGAAAGCACGCGGAAAACCCTATTTTCCGCGTGTTTTTTTTAGGTTCCAAGTCCCTTTTCTGCTATGGTCCGAGCCTTGAGTCTTGGGCCCGTTTTCGGTCCTCCCAAACACAAGAAAACACGGATTTTCGGGCGCGATTTTCGCGCACCGGTGCGGATCTAACAGGTGGCTGTCGAACCATGAAGATCAACGTCGAACGCGGCGCATTCCTCAAGGCGCTGAACCATGTGCAGAGCGTCGTCGAACGCCGCAACACCATTCCGATCCTGTCCAACGTCCTGATCGAGGCGGCCAAGGGCCAGCTCAAGCTCACCGCCACCGATCTCGATATCGAGATCGTGGAGGCCCTGCCCGCCGATGTGCTGCGCAACGGCTCGGCCACCGCGCCCGCCCACATGCTCTACGACATCGTGCGCAAATTGCCCGATGGCGCCCAGGTGCAGGTCGAACTGCTCTCCAGCGAAGGCGGCCGCCTGGCCGTGTCGGCGGGCACCTCGCGCTTTGAACTGTCCTGCTTGCCGCGCGAAGACTTCCCCCAGATGGCGGCGGGCGCCCTGCCCCACAAGTTCCGCCTGGCGGCGGACGATCTCAAGCGCATCATCGGCAAGACGCGCTTTGCCATCTCCACCGAGGAGACCCGCTATTACCTCAACGGCATCTATTTGCATGCCGCCAAGGACTCCAAGCCGCCGGTGATGCGCGCGGTGGCGACCGATGGCCATCGCCTGGCCCGCTATGAGCTGGAACTGCCGGACGGCGCCGCCGACATGCCGGGCGTGATCGTGCCGCGCAAGACGGTGGGCGAACTGGTCAAGCTTCTGGACGATGCCGATGGCGCCATCGACATCTCGCTGTCCGACACCAAGATCCAGTTCGGCTTCAACGGCGTCGAGCTGACCTCCAAGCTGATCGACGGCAATTTCCCGCCCTATGAACGCGTGATCCCGTCCGGCAACGACAAGTCCCTGGCGCTGGAAGCCCGCGAGTTCGCCCAGTCGGTCGACCGCGTTTCCACCATCAGCGCCGACAAGACCCGCGCCGTGAAGCTGAACCTGTCCAAGGACAAGGTGACGCTGTCGGTGGTCAATCCGGAAAGCGGCACCGCCACCGAAGATGTCGGCGCCACCTACAGCGCGGGCGCGCTGGAGATCGGCTTCAATGCGCGCTACCTGTTGGACATCACCAGCCAGATCGAGGGCAAGGAAGTGCGCTTCCTGCTGTCGGATGCGGGCTCCCCCGCCATTATCGAAGATGCGGAGGACGCGCGCACGCTCTACGTCCTCATGCCTCTCAGGGTTTGATTTGACGCTTGCCGCCAACATGCGCGTTGCCCAGGCGGCGGTTTCCCGCCTGGCGGTGACGCGCCTGCGTCTGACCAATTTCCGTTCTTATACGACTGGAGAACTCAGCGTCAGCGGCGCGCCCGTGGTGCTGGCGGGCCCCAACGGTGCCGGCAAGACCAATGTGCTGGACGCCATTTCCCTTCTGTCGCCGGGACGTGGCCTGCGCGGCTCCAAGCTGGCGGAACACACGCGTAAAGGCCCTTCTTCGATTGGAAGTGGCGACGACACGCTCTGGGCCGTGGCCGCCACCGTGACGCGCGGCGGGACCGAGCATGAGATCGGCACCGGCATGGTGGGCGGCTCGGCCTCACGCCAGGTGCGATTGAACGGCGCTGCGGCGCAAAGCTCCGCTGATCTTGGCGACATCGTGCAGCTGATCTGGCTGACGCCGGCGATGGATCGTCTCTTCATCGAAAGCGCGGGCGGGCGGCGGCGTTTCCTCGACCGTCTTGTGCTGGGTTTTGACGCCGGCCATGCCCGCGCCGCCACCCGCTACGAGACCGCGATGCGCGAGCGGGCGCGGCTGCTCAAATACGGCCCACGCGATCCGGCCTGGCTGGACGGGCTCGAGAATGAAATGGCCGAAGCCGGGATTGTCATCGCGCAGGCGCGGAGCCTCACCGTGGAAAATCTTTCACGCGCCCTGGCCGAGCGCGGCGAAGCCGGCGCCTTTCCTGCCGCGTCTCTGTCCCTGACCGACGAACTGCACCTGTTATCGGCGCAAGCCCTGCGCGACATGCTGGCCGCCTCGCGCATCCGCGATGCCGAAGCTGGACGTACATTGGCGGGCCCGCACACCACCGATTTGCAGGTGCGCCATACGGCCAAGCGCGCCGAAGCGCGCGACTGTTCCACCGGCGAGCAAAAGGCGCTGCTGATCTCCATCATGCTGGCCGACGCCCGCGAACTGGCCCGCGCCCGCGAGGGGCTGGCCCCCATCCTGCTGCTGGACGAGATCGCCGCCCATCTGGATGTGACGCGCCGCGCCGCCCTGTTCGAGGAAGTGCACGACCTGGCCGCCCAGGCCTGGATGACCGGCACCGACCTGTCGCTGTTCGATGGCGCACAGGCGGAGATCTTTGAAGTACGTGACGGCGTTTTCGCGCGTCAAAGTGAAATGGTGAACTGACATGTCCGAACCCAACATGAATGCGTATGACGCCGACAGCATCAAGGTGCTCAAGGGCCTGGATGCCGTGCGCAAGCGCCCCGGCATGTATATCGGCGACACCGATGACGGCTCGGGCCTGCATCACATGGTCTATGAAGTGGTGGACAATGCGGTCGATGAAGCGCTGGCCGGCCATGCCAACCGCATTGACGTGGTGCTCAATCCCGACGGTTCCTGCACCGTGCGCGACAATGGCCGCGGCATTCCCACCGGCATTCATAGCGAAGAAGGCGTCAGTGCCGCCGAAGTCATCATGACCCAGCTGCATGCGGGCGGTAAGTTCGACGAGAATGCCTACAAGGTCTCGGGCGGCCTTCACGGCGTCGGTGTGTCGGTGGTCAACGCGCTGTCCGAATTCCTTGACCTGCGCATCTGGCGCGACGGCAAGGAGCATTACATGCAATTCCGCCACGGCGACCCGGTGGCGCCGCTGAAGCTGGTGGGCGAGGCCAATGGCAAGAAAGGCACCGAAGTCACCTTCCTGCCCTCCACCGGCACCTTCACCAAGACCGAGTTCGATTTCGGCACGCTGGAACACCGGCTGCGCGAACTCGCCTTCCTCAATTCCGGCGTCGTCATCATCCTGGCCGACCGCCGCGGCGTCGAAGCCAAGGAAGTCTCACTGCATTATGAAGGCGGGTTGAAGGCTTTCGTCGAATATCTCGACCGCGCCAAGCAGCAACTGATCCCCGCGCCGGTGATGATCACCGCGGAAAAGGACGGCATCACGGTCGAAATCGCGATGACCTGGAACGACAGCTATCACGAGAGCACGCTGGCCTTCACCAACAACATCCCCCAGCGCGACGGCGGTACCCATGTCGCGGGCTTCCGCGCCGGCCTGACCCGGGTGGTGACCAAATATGCCGAGGACATGCCGCAGTCCAAAAAGGACAAGACGGCGCTGACCGGCGACGATTGCCGCGAAGGCCTGACCTGCGTCTTGTCGGTCAAGGTGCCCGATCCAAAATTCTCGTCCCAGACCAAGGACAAGCTGGTCTCATCCGAAGTGCGCCCCATCGTGGAAGGCGCCATCATCGACCAGCTGGGTGCCTGGTTCGAGCAACATCCCGCCGAGGCCAAGTCCATTGTCGGCAAGGTGGTGGAAGCCGCTGCCGCCCGCGAGGCCGCCCGCAAAGCGCGTGAACTGACCCGCCGCAAGGGGGTGCTGGACGGCGCCTCCCTGCCCGGCAAGCTGGCCGACTGCCAGGAACGCGATCCCTCCAAGTGCGAAATCTTCATCGTCGAGGGTGACTCGGCGGGTGGCAGCGCCAAACAGGGCCGCAACCGTGCCAACCAGGCGGTGCTGCCCCTGCGCGGCAAGATCCTGAACATCGAGCGCGCCCGTTTCGACAAGATGCTGTCCAGCGAAGCCATTGTGAACCTGATCACGGCGCTGGGCACCGGTATCGGCCGCGAGGAATTCAACGCCGACAAGCTGCGCTATCACAAGATCATCATCATGACCGATGCCGACGTGGACGGCGCCCATATCCGCACCCTGCTGCTGACCTTCTTCTACCGCCAGATGCCGGAGCTGATCGAACGCGGCCATATCTTCATCGCCCAGCCCCCGCTTTACAAAGCGGCGCGCGGCAAGTCCGAGCTCTACCTCAAGGACGAACCGGAGCTTCAGGATCATCTGGTCGCCGAAGGCGCCACCGGCGCGGTGCTGGAACTGCACACCGGCGCCACCATCAGCGGCGCCCATCTGGAGGAGCTGATCGTCCATGCCCGCCAGGCGGTGGCCGCCCTCAACGGCTTCCCGCGTCACTATCCCCGCTTTGTGCTGGAGCAGGCCGCCATCTCCGGCGCCCTGAACCCGGAAATCCTGTCCGACACCGCCAAGGCGGCGGACGCGGCCAAATATATCGCCGCCCGGCTGGACACCCTGTCGGACGAATTCGAGCGCGGCTGGCACGGCGAACCCACCAGCGATGGCGGGCTCTACTTCTGGCGCGAGGTGCGCGGGGTGCGCGAGGCCGTGGCCATCGATGGCGCGCTGATCGCTAGCGCCGACGCTCGCCGGCTGGACAAGATGGCCACTGAGCTGCAGGCCACCTACCTCAAGGCCGGCATCCTGAAGCGCAAGGACGAGACCCGCGAAATCCGCTCGCCGTCCGAGCTGCTGGACGCCATCTTCGCCTGGGGCCGCAAGGGTCTCACCCTGCAGCGTTACAAGGGGTTGGGCGAGATGAACCCCGACCAGTTGTGGGAAACCACCCTGGACGAGAATGCCCGCTCGCTGCTGGTGGTGAAGGTTCACCATGCCGATGAGGCCGGGCAGCTCTTCACCAAGCTGATGGGTGATGAGGTCGAGCCGCGCCGGGAGTTCATCCAGGACAACGCCCTCTACGCCTCGGTCGATATCTGATGCTGAAGGGCCTGCGCTTCCAGAAGCGGCTGCGCATCTTTCCCGGCCTCAGGATCAACCTGTCCAAGAGCGGGGCTTCGACCACCCTGGGGCCGCGCGGCGCCGGCGTGAATATCGGCAAGGACGGCATCACCACCAATGCGGGCATTCCCGGCACTGGCCTGTCCTACCGCCAGAAGCTTGGCGGTGGCCGGGGCTGGCTCGGCGTGGTGCTGCTGGTCGCTGCGCTGGGCTGGTGGGCTTTCCAGAACAAGGATGTGATCGCCTCGTATCTCGCCCCCCCAGGCGTTCAGACCGGCGCCCAGATGGGCATCCATGCGCCTGTAAACACGGGGGCGCCCGGGCTGCGCTATGTCCGGCGCGATGGATCGGTTATTCGTGAAGAACCAAGCACTTCGGCGGCAACTCTCAAGAAAGAGTCGAGGGGTTTATATAGTATAGTGACCTAAGAAATCAGACGGGTCACCCTAAATGCCTACCGCGCCTAAGGAATTTGCCAGCCTCCTCGAACTGACCACGGCCATCCCGGACGAGGCCGCCGCCATCGCCCATTTCACGGCGATCCGCTGGAAGAACGGCGAGTACTGCCCCTACTGCGGCCATGACAAGATTTACCACTTCAGCAACCTGCGGTCGCATAAGTGCGCCCAGTGCAAGGCCCGTTTTTCGATCAAAGTTGGGACCATTTTCGAGGACTCCAAACTGCCCCTCCGCACTTGGATGCTGGCGGTCTGGTTCATCTCCTCCCACAAGAAGGGCATCGCCAGCACCCAGTTGGCTAAGGACTTGAACGTCACCCAGAAGACGGCTTGGTTCATGATGCACCGCCTCCGCCATGCCGCCCGTACCCGGTCCTTCAATCGCCGCCTCAAGGGCGACGTAGAGGCCGATGAGACGTTCGTGGGCGGCAAGGACAAGAACCGGGTTACCCGCAAGCGTGGCGACAAGGCCAAGGCTGTGGTCATGGGGATGCTGGAGCGTAACGGCGAACTCCGCGCCTTCCAGATCGAAAAGGCTTGGGACGTTATCAAGGAAGTGGACAAGCATATTGAACCGGGTTCGCGCCTCCTGACGGACGAATATCAGCCCTACCGTAAGGCCGCCCGTCAGACCGGCTTAGACCATGGCGCGGTTAAGCACAGCGGCGGCGAGTATGTCCGTGGCGATGTCCACTGCAATTCGATTGAGGGTTACTGGTCGCAGTTGAAGCGCCAGATTTTCGGTATCCATCACTGGGTTAGCCGCAAACACCTTAACCGCTATGTTGGTGAAAGCGTCTGGCGGTATAATCGCCGGGATGTGACCGAGCAGTTCCGGTTCAATGAAATACTCGCGGTCACTTGCGGAAGCCGCCTGACGTACCCGGAGTTGATCGCATGACCGCCAGACCTCCAAAGGAAGTTTTTCTAGGCTTGGATATGCCCTTCGGTGAGGCCCTGGAACGCTATATCGGCGTCAACCCGAAAGAGTTGGAAGCCAATATCGCCAAGGACAAATCGAAAAAGCCGCCGGGTGCCAAGAAAAAGAAGGCACCCGGCGCAAAGGCTAAGAACGTGATTTCACTGAAGGAGCGAAAGACGGCGCTTCGCCGTCGTGGGCGCGCGTGACGGAAGATTCCGCCAATGCCCAACGACAAGTTCGAGACGGCAGAAGCGGATGCGGTAGTACGGTTCAATCCAAAGCATGACGTTGGCCCTCCTTAGGCCATAGGGGATCGACCGCCGGAACGTGAGTCGGCACACGCTTGCTTGAGACAAGCGTGTGCGACCGCGCTAAGCGGTTTGGTTACGTGTTGACGATGGTGAAAGCCCTGATGCGCTCAGGGAGAGCGGGCGCCCGATTACGCCCGGCGGCAGCGCAGCCCGGGAAGCGTCCCGGTGGCGGTTAGGTTTTTAGACCAGCGAAAACGCGTCGCTATTAACTAAAGGGGAACGGCGTTAAGCGACTGTCCGCGCTAAGGAATCTGACATTCCTCTCAGGACTGTGGGGTATGGCTCCGCCAGTGGAGGGTGAAACACCCCGCCACCTTCAGGAACCTAGGCTCCCGCACCAGACGGGAGTCGCCTCCCGATCCAGTACGATGCGGTCTTTGCCGGAGTCTTTCTTCTTCTTATGGCGACGCCGGGTGTTCCGCCTGCCCTGATAAGGGCCTCTTTCGAGGAGTCCGAATCTGGGTCAGTACCGGAAACCTATGCCCGTTTTGCAAATGCGACAAGGGTCACAGTGATATATAAACGCCAGAGTCGAAGGGTGCGCAGGTCAGGTTGATCCAGGAAAACGGCGGCTGGGCCAAGGTGACGGACGGCAACATCACCGGCTTCATGCGCGCCAGCACGCTGGACTCCACAAGGCCCTAAGACCGGGCCAGCCGGTCGGCGATGATGCGCTGAACCTGCGGGTTGGAGCAGATCGACATGTGCGCCCCGCTCACCTCCACAACCTCCACTTGAGGTCCGGCCTGCGGGCGTGCGGCTTCCCATTCGATGATGCCGTCGTCGCGGCTGATGATGGCGGTCAACGGCACCGGCGGCGGCTCGGCGATGGCCGCCAGGTCCCTGATCTCCTGCGCATCCCACAGCAAAGCAGCGGCCTGGGCCAGCGGCGCCAGCGGCGTCACCACCGGCAGGTGGATGGGGCTGACCACCGTGATCACCCGCGCGATCCGGTCCGGGCAGGCCTTGGCCACCTGCCGGGCGACGGTACCGCCCAGACTGACGCCCACCAGCGACACGGGCCGGCCTTCGCGTTCCGCCAGATCGCAGATCTGCTTCTGAAGCCCGGCCATGACATGGCGCACCGGACCCAGATTGACCCCGCTGGTCCAGGATACGGGACGGAAATTCTGCCCGGAGAGAAAATCGCGCAGCCGCCCGGTGGACATGTCGGGGGCGAGGAAGCCGGGTACGACGATCACGGGCTGGCCGGCGCCGCGCGCCGCATCGTCCGGAAAAGGGGGCGGCGACAGCGTGGCCTGGGTCAGGGCCATCATTTCGCGCGCCAGGGTGGCCGGCGAGACGCTGGCGTGAGACGGCGGCCAGACAGCGAAGCCGCTCAAGCGCTATTTCCCAACTTTGCGCTTGCGCATGGCCAGGGTCCGCAGGCGCAGGGCGTTGAGCTTGATGAAGCCCGCCGCGTCCTTCTGGTCATAGGCGCCCTGGTCGTCCTCGAAGGTCACCAGGCTTTCGCTGTAGAGCGACAGGGGCGAGGAACGGCCCACCACCTCGGTATTGCCCTTGTAGAGCTTCAGCCGGACCGTGCCGGTGACATATTCCTGGCTGCGGTCGATCAGGGCCTGCAGCATCTCGCGTTCGGGGCTGAACCAGAAGCCGTTGTAAATCAGCGCCGCATAGCGGGGCATGATGTCGTCCTTCAGATGGGCGGCGCCCCGGTCCAGCGTGATGCTCTCGATGCCGCGATGGGCGACCAGAAGGATGGTGCCGCCGGGGGTCTCATAGACGCCGCGCGACTTCATGCCGACGAAGCGGTTTTCCACCAGGTCCAGGCGGCCGATGCCATTGGCCTTGCCCAGGGCGTTCAGCCTGGCCAGCAGGCTGGCGGGGGACAGATTTTCGCCGTCGATGCTGACGGCATCTCCCCTCTCGAAGCCGACCTCGATATAGGTCGGCTTGTCGGGCGCGTCTTCCGGCGAAATGGTGCGCTGATAGACAATGCTGTCGGCTTCTTTCGCCGGGTCTTCCAGCACTTTGCCCTCGGATGACGAGTGCAGCAGGTTGGCGTCCACTGAGAAGGGCGCGTCGCCGCGCTTGTCCTTGGCGATCGGGATCTGGTTTGCCTCGGCGAATTCCAGCAGCTTAGTGCGGCTGGTCAGGTTCCATTCCCGCCAGGGCGCAATTACCTTGATGTCGGGTTTGAGGGCATAATAGCCCAGCTCGAAGCGCACCTGGTCATTGCCCTTGCCGGTGGCGCCATGACACACCGCGTCCGCCCCGACCTTTTCGGCGATCTCAATCTGCTTCTTGGCGATCAGCGGGCGGGCGATGGAGGTGCCCAGCAGATAGACGCCTTCATAGACCGCGTTGGCGCGGAACATGGGAAACACGAAATCCCGCACGAATTCCTCGCGCAGGTCTTCAATGAAGATGTTGGAGGGCTTGATGCCCAGCGTCTCGGCCTTCTTGCGCGCCGGTTCGATCTCTTCGCCCTGCCCCAGATCGGCGGTGAAGGTGACGACTTCGGCGCCATATTCGGTCTGCAGCCATTTGAGAATGACCGACGTGTCCAGCCCGCCCGAATAGGCGAGAACGACCTTCTTGATGTCTTTCCTGGACACGGCGCGATCCTTCAAAAATCGCGCGGACTATAGGGATTTAGGCCCCAAAATCCAGCCCGCCTAAAGCTTGCCGGTCAGCCAGAAAATCAGGGACAGCACCGCGCTGATCACAATGCAGGTGACAATGGGGAAATAGAAGCCGCCCTGCTCGCCCTGGATGACGATATCGCCCGGCAGCCGTCCCAAACCCAGCCGGGCAAGAAGCGGCCAAGCCAGGCCCACCGCCACCAGCACAATTCCGCTGATGACGAGGACGCGGCCCATCAGTGCGGCATGCGGGCGAGCTGGCCGGACTGGGCCGCCGCCATGCGGGCCGATGCCCGTTCCTTGACGCTTTCGCTCTTGAGCTGGCCGCAGGCCGCCATGATGTCGCGGCCGCGCGGCGTGCGCACCGGCGAGGCGTAACCCGCGCGGTTGACGATTTCGGCGAATTTCTCGATCTGGCTCCAGTCGGAACATTCGTACGGCGCGCCGGGCCAGGCATTGAAGGGGATCAGGTTGATCTTGGCGGGAATGCCCGCCACCAGCTTTACCAGCGCCCGCGCGTCAGCCAGCGAGTCGTTGACGCCTTTCAGCATCACATATTCGAAGGTGATGCGCCGCGCATTGGAAGCCCCGGGATAGGTGCGGCAGGCTTCCATCAATTCGGCGATCGGATACTTCTTGTTGATCGGCACGATCACATCGCGGATATCGTCACGCACCGCATGCAGCGAAATCGCCAGGCTGGAGCCGATTTCGCCACCGGCGCGCGGGATCATCGGCACCACGCCGGCAGTCGACAGCGTGACGCGGCGCTTGCTGAGCGCCAGCGCATCGCCGTCCATCACCGTGCCTAGCGCCGCCTTCACATTGTCGAAATTGTAGAGCGGCTCGCCCATCCCCATCATCACGATGTTGGTGACCTTGCGGCCCGGCGCGGTGGACGGCCAGTCCTCCAGCGCATCCTTGGCGATCAATAACTGGCCCAAAATTTCATCGGGGTTCAGGTTGCGCACCAGCTTTTGCGTGCCCGTGTGGCAGAAGCGGCAGGTGAGCGTGCAGCCGACCTGGCTGGAAACGCACAGGGTGCCGCGATCGCTTTCCGGGATATAGACAGTCTCGAACTCGATCCCCGGGCCGGTGCGCAGCAGCCATTTGCGGGTGCCGTCTTCGGAAACCTGCGCGGTAATGATCTCAGGCCGCGCCAGGGTAAAGGACTGTTCCAGCAGCTCGCGAAAATCGCGCGCCAGATTGGTCATGCTCGCGAAATCGCGCGCGCCATGGACATAGATCCAGTTCCATAACTGGCTCACCCGCATGGCGGCGGATTTGTCCGGCACGCCCGCATTCAGCAATGCGGCCTTCAGCGCACCCCGGTCAAGACCGATAAGAGAGATGCGCTGTTCCATTACATCGGGCAGGAAGAATGAATCTTCGCCAGCGCGTCGCTGAAGCCCGCCAGGCTGTAGGTATCCACCGTGCGCGTACCGCGCTGGGAGACGGCTGTCGCCACCGCCGAGACACCGCCCCGCATGGCATCAATCAGGCGGGCATTCTCATTCAGCGACTGCAGCCAGGCACTGCCTTCGGCATTGGTGTTCTTGATAAAGAAAGCGAACTTGCTGGCGCCGATGCCCAGCGATGCAGCGCCCTTTTCATTACCCGGATAGCCAAGGACAACCTGCGGCTCGGCGCGAACCTTGCGCGAAGGCCATGTGCTGACCATCAGATAAATGGGTCCGCGCTTGGCGCCGCGCGGACGTGTGGCGCGCGGCTTGGACAGCGCATAGCAGGTGAGGCTGGCGCCCGAACCCGTCTGGAAGGCGGTCCAGTTGCTGTACGACCCCAGCAGCGTGGCGGGGACCGTGCCGACGGCCGGCTGCGCCGAAGCGGGCAAGGCTGCAAACGCACCCAGAGCTACGCCCGCGAGAAGTCCCAGGACCTTGTTCATGAAAACTCCGGCTTTTCTGCCCATTCCGGCGCGAAAATTTGCATTGGAATCGGGCGTTTGTGTGATTGGGGGCACCATACCGGCAGCCGCCCTGCCCCTGCAAGTTTTCCGCCGGCGCAATGTTCCCGAGGCTATTCGCGCAGGCCGTAACCCTTGGAATACAGCCGCC
>CAMCWK010000017.1 GCA_945882615.1 Rhizobium sp. Q54
GGCCGCGGCAAGCGCGAAGGCGAGGACGAGGAAGCCATCAAGAAGCTGTTCACGCCCGAGTTCCGCAACCGGCTGGATTCCATCATCACCTTTGCGCCGCTCACGCGTAATACGATCGACAAGGTGGTGGAGAAGTTCGTGCTGGAACTGGAAGCACAACTGGCCGACCGCGATGTCACCTTCGACCTGACGCCGGAAGCCACCCGCTGGCTGGGCGAGAAGGGCTATGACGACGCCTTTGGCGCCCGTCCCCTAGCCCGCGTGATCCAGGACAATATCAAGAAGCCGCTGGCCGATGAGATATTGTTCGGCAAGCTCAAGGGTGGTGGCACCGTGCGGGTGCTGCTGGACCGGGAGAAGGACAAGCTGGCGTTCGAGTTTATCCCGGCGGCGGACGCCAAGCCGCGCGCGCCGCGCACGGGCAAGAAGAAATCCGCTGACGTCGAGGAATAGGGAGATGCACATGAAACGGATTGCAGGTTTTGCCGCGATGGCGGTTCTGGCCGCGTCGCCGGCCTTCGCCCATCACGGCTGGAGCGGGCAGGAGGACAAGATCACCAGCCTGACCGGCACGGTGGTGCAAAGCGTCAACCTGGCCGGGCCGCATGGCGGCATGAAGATCAAGGTGGGCAACCAGGTGTGGGACATCACCCTGGCGCCGCCGTTCCGCACCAGCAACGCCGGTCTGACCGAAGCCAAGATTCCGGTTGGCGCCACCGTGACGGTGCGTGGCAACCGCACGACCGAGCCGGGCCATTACGAGATGAAGACCATCTATGTGAAGCACGGCAAGGACGAGTATCGCGTCTATCCCGAACGCGATAGGTGAGTCTGCCCCGGTTCCTGATCTGGCTGGAAGGCTCCGGCCTCGGCCAGTTCACGCGCTCCCTGGGCGTGTGGAGCTACGCCACCATCAATCTGGTCCATATCCTCGGCATCGCGCTGCTGTTCGGCTCGATCCTGCTCTTGGACCTCAGGCTGCTGGGCGCATGGCGCCGGGTGCCACTGGCGGCGCTGTCGGGGCCTACCACCTTCATGGCCCGCATCGGCTTTGCGCTGGCGGTGTGCAGCGGCCTTCCCATGCTGTCGGTCAATGCATCCGAGTATATCGGCAACCCGTTCCTGCTGGTGAAATTCCCCGCCATTGGGCTGGCGCTGCTCAATGTCTGGCTGGTGCATCGTTCGCAAGCCTGGCGCGCCCATCGCTTGCGCGAACTGATGCCGCGCGAACGGCGCAGATTGGCAATTGGCGCAGCGCTGTCACTGGCCTTCTGGCTCACCGCCATCACCGGCGGGCGGATGCTGGGATACTGGTGAAAGCTTTGAACAACCCTCCCCTTGAGGGAGGGTCGAAAAATCCGCAAGGATTTTTCGGGGAGGGGCCTTCGAACAAACCGGTTCTATCTAAAGCGGTTCTTCGTGATGCACCACGGCCGGCGGGGCGGCGAACAGCGGGCCCAGGATAGCGCGCCATTCGGCAAAGGCGGCCGATTCGCGAAAACCCACCGTGTGATCCTCCAGGGTGTCCCACCACACCAGCAGCAGGAAGTCGTCCGGATTCTCGATGCCCGGGCGCATTTCCACCTTGCGGCAGCCCTTGGAGCCTTCGATATGCGGCCGCGCCTTCACGAAGGCAGCCTTGAAGGCTTCGGCCTGGCCGGGCTTTACGGTGATAAGGGCGCGTTCAAGGATCACAAGGCACTCCTGATTTTTGCGGCGACGGGTTCAAGCCGGGCCGCCTCTACCATGACTTTGCCGTGCGGCGCGAGCGGGATTCCCTCCCAGCGCGGCACAATATGGAAATGGATATGCGGTACGCTCTGTCCGGCGGCAGGGCGGTTGTACTGCTTGATCAGAATGCCGCCGGGCATCAACGCCTTGTCCACCGCTTTGGCGACTTTCTGCACCGTCGCCATCATTGCCGTCAGACCTTCGGGTGAAAGGCTTAGAATGTCTTCCGCCGCTTCCTTGGGCACCACCAGCACATGGCCATCGGCCTCGGGCATCACATCCATGAAGGCCAGGGTCTGGGCGTCCTCATAAATTTTGACGCAAGGAATCTCTCCGCGCAGGATTTTCGCGAAGATATTGCTGTTGTCGTAGGCCATCATGTTGTCCCGTGTTGGTGGGCCATTCTTTCGAAATTCTCCTCCGCTGTCATCCCCGGCGAGCGCGAACGCCAGTGAGTGCGAGGGAAGGGGATCCATGGCGATAGGTCATGCCCGATTTTCAACCTGGATTCCCTTCCCCTCGCGCCGCAACGCGGCGCTCGGCCTGGAATGACATTAGGAATTCTTTTTAAACGGCGCGTGCGCCGCCAGTTCCGCGATATGTTCTGTCACCGCCGCGCGCTCGGCGCCGAGGAAATTGTCCACCGCCCGCGCCAGTCCTTTGTGCAGGATGAGATGGGCACTGTAGGTTTCCACCGGCAGATAGCCGCGCAGCAATTTGTGCTCGCCCTGGGCCCCGGCCTCAACCCGTTTCAGACCCCGCGCAATGGCGAAATCGATCGCCTGGTAATAGCAGGTCTCGAAATGCAGGAAGGGCACATAGTCCGCCGCCCCCCAGTTGCGCCCGAAAAGCACACCTTCGCCAAACAGGTTGAGCGCGCCGGCGATGTACCGGCCATTCCGCTTGGCCATCACCAGCAGGGTCTGGCGCGCCAGCCCCTGGCCGAGCAGGGAGAAGAATTCGCGAGTGAGATAGGGCGTTCCCCATTTGCGGCTGCCGGTGTCCGTATAAAAATCGAAGAACTGGTCCCAATGCGCTTCGGTGATATCCGCGCCCGTCAACCAGTCGAAACTGACGCCGGCATCGCGCACGGCGGCACGTTCTTTCCGCAAATTCTTGCGCTTGGCCGAGGACAGTTCGCTCAGGAACTGGTCGAAGGAGGTGTAGCCGGGATTTTCCCAGTGAAACTGCTGGCCGGTGCGCAAAAGGTAGCCCGCTTCGCCCGCCGCCTGCCATTCCGCGTGCGTCAAAAATGTAATGTGCAGCGAGGAAGCGCCAAGCTGCTGGGTAGCGCTCGCCGCCGTCTTCAGCAGCGCCTGGGCATTTCCCAGCAAGCGCTTTCCGGTAACCGGGGTGAAGGGTACGGCGCATTGCAGCTTGGGATAATAATCGCCGCCGGTGCGCTCCAACGCCTCGGCCCAGGCATGATCGAAAACATACTCGCCATAGGAATGACTTTTCAGATAGAGCGGCATCAAGCCGTCTTCCAACAGGAGGTGCGCGGGCTGCCAGCCGGCTTGGCGGGACGCGGAGCCCGATTGCTCCAGTGCCGCGAAGAATTCATAGGTCGTGAACGGGTGCGGATCGGCCAGACCCTCCGGATTGGCGAGCGCGTTCCAGCGCGCCGCGCCGATCTCCGCCGCACTGGTGATCAGCTTTGCGCCCGTCACTTGATCTCGAAGATGGCGTCCACTTCCACCGCCACGCCCCGCGGCAGCGAGCCGACGCCAATGGCGGCGCGTGCATGCTTGCCGGCATCACCGAACACCGCGGCGAACAGGTCGGAGGCGCCGTTACCCACTTCCGGGTGCTGGGTATAATCCGGCGTGGCATTGACGAAGACGCCGACCCGCACGACTTTCGTCACCCGGTCCAGGTCGCCGATCGCGGCTTTCAGCTGCGCCAGCACGTTGATGGCGCAAAGCTGCGCCGCCGCCTGACCGGCTTCCATCGGCACATCCACGCCCAGCTTGCCGACATACTTGATCGCGCCGTCGGCGATGGGAATCTGTCCCGACACGAACACCAGATTGCCGGTGATGGTGCAGGGAACATAGGACGCGACGGGTACCGGCCGGGTGGGCAGGGTGACGCCAAGCTCTTTCAGGCGGGCTTCGATGACGGACATGACTTTTGATCCTGGGGAATAACGCGGTTGGAAGGCGCAAAGCCTACTCAGGGGCGCGGCTTTTTGAAAGCGCGCCCCTTTCCGACGGCCTCGCCGCCGAACTTTGCCCGTATCCTGTCCATGGCCCGTTCTGCCGCCGCGCGCTTTTCGCCTTCGGTATCGATCAGGCTTGCGGGATCGGCGCCTTCAGCCGGCGCCAGGTTCGATAGCCCGACACCCAGCAGCCGGAAACGGGTGCCGTCGGCTTCGCGTTTCAGGGCGGCAAGGGCGGTGCGAAAGATGCGGTCGGCCAGCTGGGTGGGTGCGTCCAGCGAGTTGCTGCGGGTTCTGAGGCGGAAGTCGGAGGTTTTCAGTTTCAGCACAATGGTCTTGCCCGCCAGGCCATGGGATTTGGCGCGGGCGCTGACCCTTTCGGCCTGCCGCCACAACACGCTCTCCAGATCGGCCAGGCGCGACAGATCGGTGTTGAAGGTGGTTTCCGACGAAATGGTCTTCATCTCGCCGCCCGGATCGACGGGGCGGGAGTCTTGCGCATTGGCCATCCGGTGCAGCCACAGGCCGGTGGCGCCGTAGCGGCGCGCCAGTTCGCGCGGATCGGCATCCTGCAACTGGCCGACCAGAGTGAGGCCGTCGCGTTCCAGCTGGGCCTGCATGACTTTTCCTGCCCCGCGCATGATGCCGATCTTCTTGTCGCGCAGGAAGCTTCTGGCCTCCGCCATGCCGATCACGGCGAAACCGCGCGGCTTGTCCAGTTCAGATGCCAGCTTGGCGAGGAACTTGTTGCCCGACAGGCCGACCGAGACGGTGATGGCGATTTCGCGCTCGATCCGCAGCGCCAGCGCCGCCATGGTCTGGGCCGGGGTGCGGTGATGGATGCGCTGGGTACCCGACAGGTCGAGATAGGCTTCGTCCAGCGACAGCGGCTCCACCAGCGGCGTCAGTTCCTCCATCATCTGCCGGATTTGCCGCGCCACCTGCGCGTAATGGGAATGACGCGGCTTCAGGATCACGGCTTGCGGGCACAGCCGCTTGGCCTGGAACATCGGCATGGCCGAACGCACGCCATAGGTGCGGGCGATATAGCAGCAAGTTGAAACTACGCCGCGCGTCTCCCCGCCCACGATCAGCGGCCTGTCTTTCAGCGAGGGATCGTCGCGCTTCTCGATGGCGGCATAAAAGGCGTCGCAGTCCATGTGCGCGATGGCCAGCGTGTCCAGTTCAGGATGCGCCAGCACGCGGGTCGAACCACAGTTGGGGCAGGGCGCGTCGGCAGGAGCGTCGGCGTAAGCCGGAGCGACCCATAAAGAGACGTCACTCAGGCAATCGCGGCAGAAGGCCGGCCAGGTTTCTATTCCGGCCATAGCCAGGCCGCGCCGCGTATCCCGCTGGAATCCCCGTGCATGTTTTTGACGATGTTGGGCGGCGCTCCCAGGGTGAAGGCATACTTCTCCACCCGCGGCGGCAAGTCGTCGTAAAGCCGCGCGACATTCGACAGCCCGCCCCCCAGCACGATCACCTCGGGATCGAGGATGTTGACCACCGTGGCCAGCCCGCGCGCCAGCCGATCCACCAACCGGTCCATCGCCGCACGTTCCTCAGCGCCATTCGCTGCCGCGATGTCTTGCGCCGTAATGCTGCGTCCCGTGGCGCGCTTGAACTCGGCCACGAGGGCCGGACCGCTGCACCAGCTCTCCATGCAGCCGCGTTTGCCGCAATAGCAGTCGGGCGCATGGCTGACTTCTTCCGCCGACGGGCTGGGGAGGGGAATATGCCCCCACTCACCGCCCACGCCATGGGCGCCTTCCAGCACTTTGCCGTTCACCACCACTCCGCCGCCGACTCCGGTGCCGGCGATGACGCCGAACACCACGCTCGCGCCCGCCGCCGCGCCGTCACGGCTTTCCGACAGCGCAAAGCAGTTGGCGTCATTGGCCAGGCGCACGGCGCGGCCCAGCGACGTTTCAAGGTCGTGGTGGAACGGCTTTCCGTTGAGCCAGGTCGAGTTGGCATTCTTGATCACACCCTGCGGCGTTTCGCAGCCGGGGATGGCAATACCCAGATTGCCCGTGCCGCCACATTGCGCCTCGGCTTCGCGCACCAGTTCGGTCAGGGTGCGGATGGTGCCGTCATAGTCGCGCGCCGTCGCCACACGCTTGCGCCAGCGTTCCTCCCCGCCGGGGGCGAGCGCCAGAATCTCGGTCTTGGTGCCGCCCAGATCGATACCCAGACGCAAGGAAGAAGGGCACATCAGATTTCCCGCAGCTCTTCGGCGCCGAACGCCCGGCGTGCCACGTGGACATCCTTGGGTTCCACCGACGCGGCCGCGCAAAAACGCAGCAGAAGGTCTTCATGTGCCAGCAGAAAGTCCAAAACGGCCGCATTCATATCCGGACTGCCGGCGCCGTCCCGCAGGTCGCCAGCCTCGATCCCGGACTGGCTGAGGAACCGCTGAATGCCGTCTTCCTCCCCGGCCAGCCAGCCAAGGGCTTCCAAAGCCAGGATTTCCGCGTTTTTAGAGGGCATGGGGACCGGGATCGTCAAGGGAGCGTTAAGAGATAATCCCTAATACTGCTCAAAACAGCCAGAGCCCGTTTTGGGCGCTGGGAGGGGCGGTATGCCGCCGGAGAGCAGCCATGGACGTGAAAACCAAGACAGTCCTGATCGTGGAGGACAATGAGCTCAACATGAAGCTCTTCCACGACCTGCTGGACGCCCATGGCTACAATATCCTGCAAACCAAGGACGGCATGGAAGCGCTGGACATCGCCCGCGAACACCATCCCGACCTGATCCTGATGGACATCCAGCTGCCGGAAGTCTCCGGCCTGGAAGTCACCAAATGGCTCAAGGAAGACGATGCGCTCAAGAGCATCCCCGTCGTCGCCGTGACAGCCTTCGCCATGAAGGGCGACGAGGAAGTCATCCGCCAGGGCGGCTGCGAGGCCTATATCTCCAAGCCCATTTCGGTCACCAGCTTTCTGGAAACCGTGCGCCGGTTCATCGGCTGAGCCATGACAGCCCGGGTTCTCGTTGTTGATGACATACTTTCCAACGTCAAGCTTCTGGAAGCGAAGCTGACGGCGGAATATTTCGAGGTCATCACCGCCTTCAACGGCCTGGAGTGCCTGGCCAAGATGGACGAGGGCGCCCCCGACATCGTGCTGCTGGACGTGATGATGCCCGGTATGGACGGTTTCGAAGTCTGCCGCCGCATCAAGTCCAATCCCAAGACCGCCCATGTCCCCGTAGTGATGGTGACCGCGCTGGACCAGCCGTCCGACCGCGTCGCCGGCCTGGATGCGGGCGCCGACGATTTTCTCACCAAGCCGGTGGACGATGCCGCGCTGTTCGCCCGCGTGCGCTCCTTGGTGCGCCTGAAGATGATGACCGACGAACTGCGCATGCGCGAGTCGACCGGCCAGGGCATGGGCCTGATCGATCCCGCCGAGACGCTGATCGACAACAATCTGTCGGGCCGCATCCTGGTGATCGAGGACCGAGTCGAATCCGTCGCCTGGTTCGCCAGCGCGCTGACGCCGACCCATGAAGTGTCCTCCGCCGACACTTTTGAGGAAGCACTGGTGCGGGTGAAAGGCGGCGACTACGACCTGATCGTGGTGTCGCTGGGCATGCGCAGCTTTGACGGGTTGCGGTTGTGCTCGCAGCTGCGCTCGCTGCCCGAAGGCCGCCATGTGCCGATCCTGGTGGTGGTGTCGGACGGCGACCGCCGCAAGCTGACCCAGGCGCTCGAGATGGGCGTCAATGACTATCTGACGCGCCCCGTCGACAAGAACGAACTGGTGGCCCGCGTGCGCACCCAGCTGCGCAAGAAGAACTATGCCGACCGGTTGCGCCACAATGTCCAGCTCAGTCTGGAAATGGCCATCACCGACCAGCTCACCGGCCTGCACAATCGCCGCTATATGAGCCGCCACCTCGATACGCTGCTGGACAATGCCAAGAAGAATGGCCGTCCGCTGGCCTTCGTGATCATGGACATCGACTTCTTCAAGCAGGTCAATGATACCTATGGTCACGACATTGGCGATGAGGTGCTGAAGGAATTCGCCGCCCGCATCGCCGCCAACACGCGCGGCATCGATCTGGCCTGCCGTTACGGCGGCGAGGAATTCGTTGTCGCCATGCCCGATACCGACATGGCTTTCGCCTTCAACATCGCCGAACGCCTGCGCCAGTCGATCGAGACCACCCCGGTCAGGATCAGCCGCGCCCCGGGCCAGCTCAACATCACCATCTCGATCGGTATCGCCAAGGCCGAGGGCGAGGGCGACAACGCCGAGCAGCTGCTGCACCGCGCCGACCAGGCGCTCTATCGGGCGAAGCGTTCGGGCCGCAATAAAGTGGTCGCCGACGCAGCCTAGTCTGGGCCTGGATTCATTTTTGGCGCGCTTCGCGCGCGGGGCGCTGTACCGGGCGAAGCGTTCGGGCCGAAATAAGGTTGTGGCTGACGCCGCATAACAAAGCTCACCATGGCGGGGCGTCGCTACGCTGTCGCTAGCGACCCCAGGCCATCCATCTCTCCAAGACACGGTACGAAGTTGGATGGGCGGCTCAGGGCCGCCCATGGTGATGCTATTTAATCTTCAGACTCGTCGTCCAATGCGGATTCGCTTTGACCGCCGTTCATTTCCGTCACCCGGTCGATGACCGAGGCCAGGACCTGCGGTTCGCGCGCGCCCGATACTGCCAGCTTGCCGCCGAAGATCATGGCGGGCACCCCGGTCACGCCCATCTCACGGGCGATCTGATCCTCACGCGCCACCAGCTCCAGGTCGGTGCCGTCTTCCAGCATTTGCGCCGTCTCGACGCCGTCCATGCCGCAAATGTCGGCGATGTCGGCCAGCACCCTTATGTCGCCGATATCCTCGCCATTCTCGAAATAGGCGATGAACAACCGCTCGACCACTTCGTCCTGCACGCCATGGCCTTCCGCCCAGCGGATCAGGCGATGGGAATCCAGGGTGTTGGGACGGCGCTGGATGGCGGCGAAGTCGAAGGCGATGCCTTCCTTCTCGCCTTCGGCGGCAATCAGCTTGTACATTTCGACAATCTTCTGCGGATCGTCGCCGAATTTGGCCCGCATATAGGCCTGGCGATCCATGCCGCCGCGCGGCACGGTGGTATCCAGCTGGTAGGGGCGCCATTTCACGTCGAACGGAATGCCGGGGCGCATTTCCATGGCCCGTTGCAGCCGGCGCTTGCCGATGAAGCACCAAGGGCAGACCGTGTCCGAGATTACGTCAATCTGCATGGGTCATTTCAATATCTGGGCGGTCATCTCGTTGGCAGATGCAATGACTTTCACCGCGCCTTTTCCCTGCGACTTGAACTCGGCACTGGCGCTGACCGGCAACAAAGCGTCGATCACCACCATGTTGGGCGGCGGCGGCGTCGCCAGAAATTCGATGGTGAGAATGCGGTTGTTGTCTCCCGGGATCATGTGCAGGCGCCCACCTTTCCATCCCCCGGTCTGCACCGCGCCATGGACTTGAACCAAGACCTTGCCATGCTTCTGGGTCGCCACCACACTGTCGATCTTGTAGATGCGCTTGTCCGCCGCCAGCGCGGGCTGGGCGATGGAAATAACAAGAAGGATGGCAATGGTGATTTTTGCGCGCATGAAAGCGCGACTATAGCGCAGATTGGGGCGGCAAAAAGACAGGTCAGATGCTGAGTTCAACCCAGATTGGCACGTGATCAGAAGGCTTTTCCGCAGCCCCGCGCACCTCGCGGTCGATGCCGCATTTCCTCAGCCGGTCGGTGGCTTGGGGCGACAGCAGGATGTGATCGATGCGGATACCGTTGTTGCGCTCCCAGGAACCGAAATAGTCCCAGAAGGTGTAATGGCCAGCTTCCGGATGCAGGGCGCGGAAGGCGTCCGTGTATCCCAGATTCTCGATCCGCCGCAGCGCCGCCTTGGATTCGGGCTGGAAGAGGGCGTCCTTCACCCATGCTTTTGGTTTGGCGGCGTCCTTGTCCTGGGGGATGATATTGTAATCGCCCATCAGCACGACGGGCTCCTCGCTCTTCAAAAGCTTTTTGGCGTGCAGGCGCAACCGCTCCAGCCAGGCCAGCTTGAAGTCGAACTTGGGCCCGGGGAAGGGATTGCCGTTGGGGGCATAGATGGAGGCAATCCGCACCATGCCCTTGTCGCCTTTCACAAGCGCTTCGAGATAGCGCGAATGCTCGTCCAGCACACCATCGGGGGCGGGCAGGCGCGGGGTGACGTCTTCCATCGGCCGCTTGGACAGGATGGCGACGCCGTTATAGCTTTTCTGTCCGTGTACGGCGCAATTATAGCCCAGCGCCTCGAACGGTTCGCGCGGGAAATTCTCGTCGACGGTTTTGATTTCCTGCAGGCAGACGACATCGGGCTGGGCGTCCTTCAGCCAGGCCAAGGCAGGCTCCAGCCGCGCCTTGATGGAATTGACGTTCCAGGTGGCGATTTTCATCTCTGTACTTTCATGAAGTCGGCGATAGCTTCGGTGACGCCCGGTGCCAATGGGCCGGGGCCGGTGCCACGATCCTCCTTGGCGAGGCGCAGGCTGTGATTGACGCCTGGCAAGATTTTCAACGTCGCATCGGGCCGCGCCGCCGCCAGGGCTTTGGCATTCTCCACAGGGACATTGGTATCGGCCTCTCCTTGCAGGATAAGCACCGGCACTTTCAGCCTGCGCAGCAGCGCTGCCGGATCCTGCGCGAGCACCGAAATCATGTAGGGCTGAATGTTGGGGCGGAAAGCGCCCATCATCATGGGCGGCACTTCCGGCACAGTCCGCCCCGCTACCAGCGAATCCAGCACCTCATTGGCGCGCTGCTTCTGATCCGGCGGCATGGCGCGTGCCATCGCTTCGCGCCAGCCGATGTCCATGCTGTGTCCCACCCCCGCCAGGCTGACAAGTCCGCAGACATCCTTGTTGCCGTCCGCCGCCAGTTTGGCGATTAGCGCGCCTTCGCTATGTCCGACCAGCCAGACGCAGGGTGCGCCGGTGCGCCGTTTCAGTTCGGCGGCCAGGGCCCGGACATCATCGCCAGAGGTCTGGATGCGGAGTTCGCTTTCATGCCGCATCGCCGCCGCGCTTTGGCCGATGCCGCGCTTGTCGAAGCGAAGGGTGGTGACGCCTTGCGCCGCCAGGCCTTCGGCGACGTCGCGATAGGTTCCGCGTCCGCCATTGATGGGCGAATTGCCATCGCGATTGGCCGGCCCCGCGCCGGAGATGATGACCGCGGCCAGCTTGCCGTTTCCCGCGGTCAGGATTGTGCCGGCCAGCATTCCGGTCGGCGTCGGGACGGTGAGGTCGCCGGGTTCGGGCTGGTGGAGAACCGCGGCTGTGATCGTGCCCGGCATCAGATTGAGCGGCAGGCTCTGGCCCCGCTGTGTCCAGCTGCCGTTGATGATCTTGCCGTCGTCCGACAGGGTGCCGTTGTAGGTGCCGTTCAATGCCGGAAACACCATTGCGAGATTTTTTCCGCTCAGCGTTGCGATGCTGGGCGGAAATGTTGCGCTTCGCAAATCCACATTCACAGGCGTGACCGCAAGTCCGGCAGGTGTGTTGCGGAACTGGAACAAGATGCGCAGCTGTCCGCCCGCAGGTGTGTTCAGCGTTCCATTCCAGTCGCCATCAAGCGTCTGGGCCATGGCGGGCAGGGGGCCCAGCAGGCTCAGGAGAAGCAGCAGTCTGCCGAACATGAAGCGCCCCGAATGCGCTAGACGGTGAAACTTGTGCCGCAGCCGCACGAAGCGGTCGCATTGGGATTGTTGACCTTGAAGGCCTGGCCGATCAGATCGTCGGTGAAATCGATTTCCGCGCCCGCCAGGAAATCCAGCGACACCGGATCGATCAGCACCTTGGCGCCGCCTTTTTCCACCACCAGATCCTCGTCCAGCTGGGCTTCGTCCAATGCGAAATTATACTGAAAGCCTGAACAGCCGCCGCCGGTGACCGCCACCCGCAAGGCGGCAGGGCGACCTTCCGCCGCAAGGATGGCCGCGATCCGCCTGGCGGCGCGGTCGGAAAGGGTGACGGGCATGGCGGTCATGGGCGTTCTCTTGCAGTCTGGAGCGTACTCTCTATGTAGTCCTCACCATGGCCGAAACCAACACCCGGGACTTGCCCAAACCCGCACCGGTAGGGCGGTTATTGGGAACCGTGGTCAGCCCGCCCGGGGCGCATGCCGCCTATGCCGCCAGCCCGGCGACCAGCCGGGGGCGCCTTTATCCGGAAGCCGAAAGTGCCACCCGCAGCTGCTACAGCCGCGACCGCGACCGCATCATCCATTCCACCGCCTTCCGTCGTCTTAAGCACAAGACCCAGGTCTTTGTGCAGCACGAAGGCGATTACTACCGAACCCGGCTCACACATTCGCTGGAAGTGGCGCAACTGGCGCGCAGCCTGGCGCGCACGCTGCAGGCCGATGAAGATCTGGCCGAGACGGTGGCGCTGGCCCATGACCTGGGTCACACGCCCTTCGGTCATGCCGGCGAGGAAGCGCTGGATGCCGTCACCCGCGATATCGGCGGCTTCGATCACAATGCCCATGCCCTAAGGCTGGTGACCAAGCTGGAGCATCGCTATGCCGATTTCGACGGGCTCAACCTCACCTGGGAAACGCTGGAAGGGTTGGTGAAACACAACGGGCCTTTGTTGGCCCCCTCCGCCCTTCGCTCCGCAAGCGTCGCTACGGGCACCTCCCCCGCCAGTGCTTCGCACGCGGGGGAGGCTGGCCTGAACTCGCTTCCCGGCCCCATCGCCAGCTTCGATCAACGTTGGTCGCTGGAACTGACAAGCTGGCCAAGCCTGGAAGCGCAACTGGCGGCGCTGGCCGATGACATCGCCTATGTCAGCCACGATATTGATGACGGTTTGCGCGCCGGATTGTTCAGTGTTCACGATCTGCTGGAATGGCCGCTGGTGGATGCGCATGTGAAGGGCGTACTGGACCGCAACGGCGAACTGGAACTGTCGCGCTTCATCGGCGAATTGATCCGTACGCTGATCAGCGAGTTGATGGAGGATGTGCTGGCCCAGACCCGCGCCAATCTCGCGGCGGGCGGGTTCGCCAGCCCGGCGGCGCTGCGCGCGGCGGGCAGGGCGACCGCCGCCTTTTCACCCGGACTGCTGGAGCGGGTTAAGGCGCTCAAGGCTTTCCAGATGCGCAACATGTACCGCCATCCGCGTGTGGCCGGTTCCATGGCGCGTGCCCAGGCGGTGGTCACCGACCTGTTCCAGGCCTTTGTGGCAGATCCTGACCTGTTGCCCCCGGACTGGGCCCAAGGGGCGCGCCAGGCCGTGCCCGGAACCGTGGCGCGGGACTATATTGCCGGCATGACCGACCGCTTCGCCCTGGCCGAATATCAGCGGGTCTTTGCCACCGAGATCCAGCTCTAGAAGTCCATGATTCGCGAGCCCGGCGGTGCTAAGATCGCCGCCAGCAGATTCGGGAACTTTCATGGCCAATTACGAGCGCCGCGTTTACGAGCCCAGCGATGAAGTGCGGTTGTTCGACGGCTCGGAAGAAGATGACGATGTCGAAGGCTCGCGCCTGCCGCTTCTGATCGTGCTGGCGCTGCTGGTGCTGGCGATGTTCGCGGGCGTGGTGTGGCTGGCCTATACCCAGGGCGTGGCGCGGGGCCGGGGCGAAACCCCGATCCTCACCGCCGCCAACGGTCCGGAGAAAGTCGCGCCGCCGCAAGCGGGCGGCACCAATGTGCCCTATCAGGGCTTCAAGATTTACGAGCAGCCCGCACCGGCCGACGACGCCTCCGATGCCCCGCCTGTGGATGCCGCCCAGCCGGCACCGGCCACGCCGGCTCCGGTTGCCGCCGCGCCCAAGCCCGCGGCTGCAACACCGCCGCCTGCGCCCAAACCCGCCGCCGCCAGTGCGCCAGCTCCCAAGCCTGCCGCCGCGCCGCCCAAGACGGTGGCGTCGCTGATCCAGCAAAGCCAGACCGTGCCGCCGCCCGCCATGAAGCCGGCCGTGACCACCGGAGCGCCCTCGGCGACGAGCGCGCCGCGCGCCCTCACGCCGGCCGCTCCGGTGCCTGTGGCCGCGACGCCGGCCGCTGCCGGCTCTTATGTGCTGCAGATCGGCGCTTTCAAATCGCAGGCCGAAGCGGACGCTGCCTGGCGCGCCTATCGGGGCAAACATGCGGCGCTGCTCACCGGCTATTCGCCGGATGTCCGGCAAGTCGATCTGGGCGAGAAGGGTACCTGGTACCGGCTGCGCATCGCGGGCTTTAACGACCGCGAAGTGGCGTCGGCCCTTTGCGACCGGCTGAAAGCGGACGGCGGCGGCTGTTTCCTCGGCAGATAGGCATATGCGGTCTCGTGCAATTTATGGATGTGCCGGCACAGCGCTGTCGGCGACGGAGCGCGATTTCTTCCGCGATGTGAAACCGTGGGGCTTTATCCTCTTTGCACGGAACATTAGCGATCCCACGCAAGTCAAAGCTTTGATTGCACAATTGCGCGACAGCGTCAGTGACGCCCAGGCCCCGGTCCTGATCGACCAGGAAGGCGGGCGGGTTGCCCGGCTGAAGCCGCCCCACTGGCGGGCGCGGCCGGCGGCGGCGGTGTTCGGGGCCCTGCACCGGACCAATCCGGAAGGCGCCCGCGAGGCCACCTACCTCAATGCCCGGCTGATCGCCCATGACCTGTCCGAGCTGGGAATCAATGTGGATTGCCTGCCGGTGCTGGACGTGCCGGTCCCAGGCGCCCATGACATTATCGGCGACCGGGCCTTCGCGGCCGATCCGTCCACCATCATCGCCCTGGCCAAGGCCCAGATCGAAGGTCTGATGGATGGGGGGGTCTTGCCGGTGATGAAACATATCCCAGGCCATGGCCGGGCAGGGGCCGACAGCCATCTGGCGCTGCCCCGGGTGGGAGCCACGCCCGAGGAGCTTTCGGCCAGCGATTTTGTGACCTTTCGCAGCCTTGACCAGTGCCCGATCGCGATGACAGCCCATGTGGTTTATGAGTCGATTGATCCACAGCGTCCTGCGACCACCAGCCCCAAAGTCATTCGGGATGTGATACGCGGTGAGCTAGGATTTGGTGGGCTTTTGATGTCGGACGACCTTTCCATGAAGGCGCTCGACGGGCCCCTGTCGGTGCGCGCCAAGGCGGCCCTGTTTGCGGGCTGCGACCTGGTGCTCCACTGCAATGGCGATATGGACGAAATGCGCGACGTGGCATCGGAAGTGAAAGACCTGGAAGGCATGTCGCTCAAGCGCAGCGAGGCGGCGCTGTCGCAGCTGCGCATCCCGTCGCCTTTCGATCCGGTGGCCGCCGAGGTGCATCTGGCGGACTTGTTGGGCCCCTCTTCGGCGGAGCTGGGCGCATGACCGCCGAACAGGCCGAGACTTTCGACGAATTCCAGTCCACCGCTTTGGTGGCGGATGACGAGGCGTTGCTGATCACGGTGGACGGCTTTGAAGGTCCGCTGGACCTGCTGCTGACTTTGGCCCGCAACCAGAAGGTCGATATCGCCAAGATTTCGATCCTCAAGCTGGCCGAGCAGTATCTGGAATTTGTCGAGAGCGCCAAAAAGCTGAATCTCGAACTGGCGGCCGACTATCTGGTGATGGCCGCCTGGCTGGCCTATCTCAAATCCCGCCTGATCCTGCCGCAGGAAAAAGGCCCGGACGGTGAACCAACCGCCGATGAGATGGCCACCCGCCTGCGCTGGCGCCTGCAGCGGCTCGATGCCATGCGCGCCGCCTCGACCCGGCTGATGGGCCGCGAGCGCCTTGACCGCGACGTGTTCGGCCGGGGCGACCCGGAGCCGATTAATATCGTCAAGCTCCGGACCTACAAAGATACGATGTACGACCTGCTGACGGCCTATGCCACCGATCGGGTGCGCAAGCTGGGCGGCAAGAGCTATCGGCCCCAGATGGCGCCGGTGCTGGCGATCGAAGAGGCGCGTGAGCGGCTGGAGCGGATGCTGGGCCGGATCTCCGACTGGAGCGCGCTGACCACGCTCTTGCCGTTTGAATGGTCGGGCGGGGCGCGGCGGCGCTCGGCGGTGGCTTCCACCCTTCTGGCCGCCCTGGAGATGGCCCGCGACGGCAAGGTCGAGCTGCAGCAGGCATCCCCTTTTGCCGAGATTTATGTCCGGGACGGCCAAAGAGGCCCGGATCTTCCCAGTGAGGCGTCCGCGCCGGGAGCATGAGATGAGCAGCGTAGCCAAAATGATAGCCAAGATCGAAGACCAGATGGACGCCGAGAGTGACGACAAGCAGGCCGAGAACCCCGAACATCTGCGGATGGTCGAGGCGCTGCTGTTCGCCGCCAGCGAACCGCTGGACATAAAGGCACTGTCAACATCGTTGCCGGAAGGCGCTGATGTGGCGGGGCTGCTCAACACGCTTGAAGAAGTCTATGAGAAGCGCGGTGTAAACCTTTGCTGTGTCGCGGGAAAATACCAGTTCCGCACCGCCAGCGACTTGGCCTTCCTGCTGCGCAAGGAGCAGCCGGAACAGAAGCGCCTGTCCAAGGCCGCCATCGAAACCCTGGCCATTATCTCCTATCACCAGCCCGTAACCCGGGCCGAAATCGAGGACATTCGCGGCGTCGCCATGTCCAAGGGCACCATCGACATCCTGATGGAGATCGGCTGGATCAAGATCAGCGGCAGGAAGCGCACCCCGGGCCGCCCCGTCACCTACGGCACGACCGAGGCCTTCCTGGTCCAGTTCGGGCTGGAAAGCATCGGCCACCTGCCGGGCCTGGACGAGCTCAAGGCGGCGGGCTTCCTGGAAGCCATCCCGCCCTCCGGTTTCGACGTCCCCAATCCGTCCGACGAGCTGGGCGCTGACGAAGACCCCTACGATCCCAACGAGCCGGAAATGGCGACGGGATCGGCCAATTTGGACGAAGCATAAAACTCCGCCTGTCATCCCCGGCGAGCGCGAACGCAAGTGAGCGCGAGGGAAGGGGATCCATGGCTGGATCATATCCATTCTTCCCATGGATTCCCTTCCCCTCGCGCAGCGATGCTGCGCTCGGCCGGGAATGACAAGAATGCTTTACGGCTTTTCGGCGTCCGCCTTCATGCGTTCCATCGCGGCCTGGAAGCGGACCTTGCGGCCTTCCACGGCGGCGGTGCGGGCCTTCTGGTCCGGCAAGCCGTTCTGGTTCCAGATCAGGGCATAGGTCAGCCGCGAAGTGGTGGCGGTCAGCGGCTCGATCGCCATGGTGCCGTGATAGAAAACGGGCGTGAAAGGCTGGGCATAGGTGTAGGAATATTTGGTCCGCGCCACGACATTTTCCACCACCGGACCGGCGGGCGTGACGATGGTGCGAAACGAGCCCAGCTCGCCCTTGCCGCTGTCCACGGTGCAGGGCAGGTCGATATACTTGCCGATGGCGCACCAGTCATTGCCGCCGGCCTTTTCCCAGGCCATATCGGCGGGACGGGCGATATCGATGCTGAAGTTCAGCGTGACCCAGTCCGCCGGCTGCGGGGTCTGCGCCTGCGCGGCGACACTGCTCAGCGCCAGCATGGCCGACGCGATCATGATCTTTTTCATTCGTCACCCTCCAATTCAACCACCACAGCCTCGCCGTTTTCCAGGGCGATTGCCAGATCGCCCCGGCGCATGGCGATGGCGTCCCGGCCGAAAACTTCGCCCCGCCAGCCATGCAGGGCGCCGACCTCGTCATCCTCGCCGGCCGCCAGCTTCTCGATATCCTCGGCATTGGCGATCAGGCGGGGGGCCACGCCCGCCGCTTCCGCCCGCAATCTCAGCAGGGTCTTGAGCAGATCCACCACGGCGGGCGATGGCTCGCGGCGGCGGCGCTGCTTGTGCTCCGACATCGCGCCTTCGGGCGGGGCGGCGGTCATGCCGGCGGCAATGGCATCCATCAGCCCCTTGCCCAGCTTGGAGTTGGCAAAGCCCTTGGGCACGGCGCGGATGCGTTCCAACGCGTCCGGTGTCTCCGGGGGGTGGGCGGCAATCTCGGTCAGGGCTTCGTCCTTCAGAACCCGGCCGCGCGGGATGTCGCGGGCCTGTGCCTCGCGCTCGCGCCAGGCGGCCAGCGCCGCCAGCCCCCCCAAAAAGCGCTTGTTGCTGGTGCGCGGTTTCAGCCGCTTCCAGGCCATGTCGGGATCGAGCTTATAGAGGCTGGGATCCTGCAGCGCCGCGACTTCCTCGGCCACCCAGGCGAAGCGGCCGGTCTTTTCCAGCCTGGCCTTCATCCATTCATAGATCACGCACAGATGGGTGACATCGGCCAGGGCATATTCGAGCTGGCGTTTGGACAGTGGGCGATGGCTCCAGTCGGTGAAGCGCGCCGACTTGTCGATCTCGACATGGGCGATCTTGCGCGCCAGCGTTTCGTAAGAGGCCGCATCGCCAAAACCGCACACCATGGCGGCGATCTGGCTGTCGAACAGAGGATTGGGCAGCACGCCGCCCTGCAGGAAGAAGATTTCGATATCCTGCCGCGCCGCATGCATCACCTTGACGATGTCGGGTCGGGCGATCAGTTCGTAAAAGGGCTTGAGGTCCATTTCCGGGGCGAGGGGGTCGATGATGCCCTCGATGCCCGGCGCCGCCACCTGAATCAGGCAAAGCTTGGGATAATAGGTCTGGTCGCGCAGGAATTCGGTGTCCAGCGCCAGGTAGGGGGCATGGGCCAGTTCGGTGAGAAAGGCCGCCAGTGCCTCGTTGGTTTCGACAATCCGCATGCTGAGTGTGATAGCGGGATTCGCCGCCCTTTGGTTGTTTAATGCCGGACGGTGCAGCGTCCTTCTGACGCAAAACCGGGCCATTTCCGGCTTGCTGGCGCGCCCTTGACCGGTCCCCCATAAACCGCCAAAAACCCTGCGTTTCCTTGGAAAAACCGCCATGCACGCCTATCGCACCCATACCTGCGGCCAGCTTCGCAAGACCGATGTGGGCGCCACCGTCCGCCTTTCGGGCTGGGTCAACCGGCGGCGCGATCATGGCGGGTTGATCTTCCTGGACCTGCGGGACCATTACGGCGTCACCCAGTGCGTGATCGAGCCCGATGCGGCCGCTTTTGCCATCGTGGACACGGCGCGCTCGGAATGGGTGCTGACCCTGACCGGAAAGGTGGTGGCCCGCAGCGACGAGACCGTGAACAAGGAGCTTTCCACCGGCGAAGTCGAACTGCGTATCGAAGCGGCAAGCGTGCAGAGCCAGGCGCAGGAATTGCCGCTGCCGGTGTTCGGCGATCATACCTATCCGGAAGAAACCCGGCTGACCTACCGCTTCCTCGACCTGCGCCGCGAGCGGCTGCACAAGAACATCATGCTGCGGGCCAATATCGTGACCAGCTTGCGCAAGCGGATGGTCGATCAGGGCTTCACCGAATTCCAGACCCCGATCCTGACGGCGTCCTCGCCGGAAGGCGCGCGTGACTTCCTGGTGCCGTCGCGCCGCTATCCGGGCCAGTTCTATGCGCTTCCCCAGGCGCCGCAGCAGTTCAAGCAGTTGATCATGGTGGCGGGCTTCGACCGCTACTTCCAGATCGCGCCCTGTTTCCGGGATGAAGATGGCCGCGCCGACCGCTCGCCGGGCGAGTTTTACCAGCTCGATCTGGAAATGAGCTTCGTCACCCAGGACGACGTCTTCGCCGCCGTTGCGCCGGTGCTGGCGGGCGTGTTCGAGGAATTCGGTCAGGGCAAGAAAGTTACCCCGCACGACCAGTTCCCGCGCATTCCCTATGCCGAGGCGATGCTGAAATACGGCACCGACAAGCCGGACCTTAGAAATCCCATCGAGATCGTGGATGTCAGCGAGATTTTCGGCCGCGCCGATGTCGAGTTCAAGGCCTTCAAGAACAAGACGGTGCGCGCCATCCCCGCGCCGGGCGCCGGGCCGCAGCCGCGCAGCTTCTTCGACAAGCTCAACGAATGGGCGCGCGGCGAAGGCGCGGCGGGCCTGGGCTATATCCAGTTCGAAGACGAGGGCGGCACGTTGGTGGGCAAGGGCCCCATCGCCAAGTTCATCACCGGCGCAGCGCTGGCCGACATGGCCAAGACCGCCAAGGTAAATGCCGGCGACGCGCTGTTCTTCTCGGCCGATGCCAAACTCGACCGCGCAGCCAACCTGGCGGGCCAGGCGCGCACCCGCATCGGGCGCGAACTGAACCTGATCCCGGACGGCGAATACAAATTCTGCTGGATCGTCGACTTTCCCATGTATGAGTGGAACGAGGACGACAAGAAGATCGACTTTTCGCACAATCCCTTTTCGATGCCGCAATATGGTCGCGACGAGTTCCTCGCGCTGGGCAATGACGACAAGGACACCATTCTGGGGCTCAAGGCCTATCAGTATGACATCGTCTGCAACGGCTATGAGCTCTCATCAGGCGCCATCCGAAATCACGATCCGGATGTGATGCTGAAGGCCTTCGAGATCGCCGGCTATGCCCGCGAGGAGACCGAGGAAAAATTCAAGGGCATGATCAACGCCTTCCGCCACGGCGCCCCGCCGCATGGCGGCACCGCGCCGGGCATCGACCGCATCGTGATGCTGCTGGCGGGCGAGGAAAACCTGCGCGAGGTCACCATGTTCCCCATGACCCAGTCGGCGCAGGACCTCTTGATGAACGCTCCCAGCCCGGCGAACCCCAAGCAGCTCAAGGAGTTGCATCTGCGGGTGGTCTATCCGGAGAAGTAAACTACCTCTCCATGGCCGGGCTTGACCCGGCCATCCATGGATCACCGGCTTAAGGCCGGTGATGGAGATGAGTTTAGTTCAGCTTTTCGCCGAGGCTCTTGATGCTGTCGGAGATCAGGCCGCTGGCGCGCTTTTCGTCCAGCTTGGCCAGGATCAGCTTCTGCGCGCCCGAGACGGCGGCATCGGCGGCAAGGCCGCGGATTTCGTTCAGCGCGGCGGCTTCGGCCTGGGCGATCTTGTCCTTGGCGGCGGCTTCGCGGCGGGCGATCTGGGTCTTGAGGGCGGCGCGGGATTCTTCGGCGAAGCGGGCGGCTTCAGCCCTGGCGTCGGCCACGATGCTCTGGGCTTCGCTTTCGGCGCCGGCGGCGCGCTTCTGGTAATCGGCGAGCAGGGCGGCGGCTTCGACGCGCAGGCGCTTGGCTTCGTCCAGTTCGGCGGAAATCACGGCGGCGCGCTCGTCCAGCATCTTGCCGACCATGCCCGGCACGCCTTTCCAGACGAGCAGGCCGACGACCAGCAGGAAGCCGACATATTCCCAGGTGTGATGATCGGAAAGAAACTCGGTCATGTCCCCACCGCCTTGGCGGCCTCGTCGGCCGAAACCTTGTCGCCGGTCAGCCGCTCGACAATGGCGATGGCTGCGTCGCGGGCCGCCGCGCCCACCACCGCCTTGGCGGTGTCGCGGGTGGCGTTGATGCGGGCATCGGCCGCCGCCATCGCCTTGGCGGCTTCGGCATCGGCGTCCGCCTTGGCCTTGGCGATCTCGGCGTTCAGCGACTGGCGGGTTTCCTCGGCCAGCGCGTTGGCGCGGCTGCGGGCCGCGCCCAGCGCGCTTTCGTAACCCGCCTGTGCGGCTTCGGCCTGCTCGCGGGCCTTGCTGGCTTCGGCAATGGCGCCGTTGATGGCGCCTCTGCGGCTGGTGATCGCGCCATTAATGCGCGGTCCGGCCACCCGCCACACCACCGTGAACAGGAACGCGAACGTCACAACCAGCCAGAACAGCTGGCTGGGGAACGTCGTTGTGTCGAACGGAGGGAAGCCGCCTTCTTGCGGATGTTCTGTCGACGTCGCGGTGTGGGCGGGTTCTTCAGCCAGCATTGGAGGCGTCAGGTCTCGCTTACGTGAACAGGATGATCAGCGCGATGACCAGGCCGAACAGGCCGGTCGCTTCGCACAGGGCGAAGCCGAGCAGCAGGTTGGTGGTCTGGCTGGCGGCAGCGCCCGGATTGCGCAGCGCGCCCGACAGATAGCTGCCGAACACGTTGCCGATGCCGATACCGGCGCCGACCAGAGCGATACAGGCAATGCCCGCGCCAATCATCTTTGCAGCTGCAAGTTCCATGTGAGATTCCTTTTTCGGTTTAGGGATGATCGTGGAGGTGAAGTGCTTCGTTCAGATAGATGCAGGTGAGGATCGCGAACACATAGGCCTGCAGGAAGGCGACCAGCAGCTCGAGCAGCATGATGGCGACGATCAGCAGCATCGGCGCGATGGACAGGACCGAAAGAACGCCGCCGGCCGCGCCCAGCGACACGACGAAGCCGGCGAACACCGCCAGCATGGTGTGGCCCGCCAGCATGTTGGCGAACAGACGCACCGAAAGGCTGATGGGGCGGGTGAGGAAGGAGATCACTTCGATCGGCACCAGCAGGATCAGCAGGTACCAGGGGGCGTGCGGCACGAACAGCTTCAAAAAGCCGATGCCGTGCTTCATGAAGCCGACCACCACCACCAGGCCCACCACCAGCGCGGCCAGCGCAAAGGTCACGGCAATCTGGCTGGTGACGGTGAAGCTGCCCGGCACCATGCCGAAGAAGTTGCTGCACAAGACGAAAATGAACAGCGTGAAGACGAAGGGAAAATATTTCAGCCCGGCATCGCCGGTCGCCGAATGGATCATGTTGGCGACGAATTCGTAGGACATCTCGGCCATGGACTGGCCGCGCGTGGGGACCAGACGACCCGGCTTGACGGCGAAGGTGAGGAACAAAGCGGACACCACCGCCACCAGCACCATCAGCACCGCCTGATTGGTGAAATAGATGGGCTGCCCCGCGATCTGGAAGAGGGGGGCCTCGACCAGCGGCTTGATGGCGAACTGCTCCATCGGATTGAGGGCCACGGACTATTTCTCCTCGGGCTTCGACGCGGCGTTTTTCGCAGCGATCTCGGCGTTGATCTCGGTTGCCGCGCGCATCACGTTGCGGATCCCCGCGGCTGCGCCCAGCACAAAAAACACAATCAGA
Organism: Rhizobium sp. Q54; assembly: GCA_945882615.1. GTDB lineage: Bacteria > Pseudomonadota > Alphaproteobacteria > Micropepsales > Micropepsaceae > Rhizomicrobium. The sequence continues at coordinate 22,788 of CAMCWK010000017.1, forward strand.
AAAACTGGTTTGGTCTGGTAACCGAACTGCGCGAGCAGCCAGTCGACACCCCAACCCAGTCCGCCTCCGACGACCAGCGACGCAACCAGCTCGGTTGCGAAACGGCCTGCGATGCCCGCCTGCGACGGCGGAGGGCGCTTCGCCCGTGCCGCTTGCCGCGCCTGGGCCTCGTCCACCCGCTTGCCCAGATCGTTCAGCCTGTCGGGGTCGGGAGCCGTCAAAACCGTCTCCTAGGTGCCGAAAAACCGCTCAAAAAAGGCCTTCGCAGTGCGTCAAAGGCGGGCGGACCATAGGGTTGGCCTTTTTTTGTGTCAAGAAAGACAGATGCCTTCAAACCCCTGACGCTAAAGGGAAAATCGCAGGCGCGGCAAAACGCCAGACGGTTTTACCGTTGTTGGGCCAGAATCACTCGGCGCATCACTCCGCCGCGATCTTTTCGGCTTCCGCCAGCGACACCGACACCAGCTGGCTGACGCCGCGCTCGGCCATGGTGACGCCGAACAGGCGGTCCATGCGGCTCATGGTCAAAGCATGGTGGGTGATGACCAGGAAGCGGGTGCCCGACATCTCGGTCATCTGGGTCAGCATCTTGCAGAAACGCTCGACATTGGCGTCATCCAGCGGCGCATCCACTTCGTCCAGCACGCAGACCGGGGCCGGGTTCACCAGGAACACCGCGAAGATCAGCGCCATGGCGGTCAGCGCCTGTTCGCCGCCCGACAGCAAAGCGAGGCTCTGAAGACGCTTGCCCGGCGGGCGGGCGAAGATTTCCAGGCCGGCTTCCAGCGGGTCTTCGGATTCGGTGAAGGTCAGCTTGGCTTCGCCGCCTTCGAACAGCTTGGTGAAAAGCTCCTTGAAGTTGGCGTTGACCTTTTCGAAGGAGGCCAGCAGCCGTTCGCGGCCTTCCTTGTTCAGGCTCTGAATGCCGCGGCGCAGCCGGTCAATCGCGCCCGTCAGGTCGTCGCGATCCGCAATCAGCGTGTTCATGCGGGTTTCCTGCTCGACCGCTTCTTCCTCGGCGCGCAGATTGACGCCGCCCAGCTGCTCGCGCTCCTGCTTGAGACGCTCGACACGCTTTTCGGCCTGCTCCAGCGGCGGCAGCTCCTCGCCATCCTTGATCTCGGCGCGTTCGGCCAGTTCGGACGGGGCGCATTCCAGCTCGTCATGGATGCGGGTCTTGAGTTCCTCGATCCGCTGCGCCGCGCTTTCCGACAGGGCTTGGGCGCGGGCGCGTTCTTCGCGGGCGCTGGACAGCGCCGCATCGGCGGCCTTGGCGTGCTTGTCGGCTTCGGTCAGCACGGTTTCTGCCTGCTGGCGGGCGTCCGAAGCCTGGTTGCGCGCGGTTTCGGCCGTGGCAATGGCATCCATCAGGGCGGTGCGCTTCTCGGCGATCTGCTGCGGCAGCTCTTCGGCGGCGCTGAGTTCGACGCCGAGTTCTTCCTGGCGCCGGGTCAGTTCGACGACATGGCTATTGGCGTCTGCCTTGCGCGCATTCCAGCGGGCCTGTTCTTCGCTGATCGCCGCCAGACGGCGGGCACGGGCTTCGCCTTCACGGCGCAGGCTTTCCAGCGCGCCGCGGGTTTCGCCAGCCTTGGTGCGGGCATCGGCGGTGCCGCCGCGCGCTTCAGCGACGCTGGCGTTCAGGGCTACGCCATCCCCGAGTTCTTCCAGACCCGTCAGGGCCTGCTGACGTGATTCCTGGGCCGCTTCCACCGACTGGGTGAGGCGGCGGATTTCCGATTCCAGTGACGCAAGCTGCGAGGCGCGCTCGGCGGCGGCGCGGGCGGCGCGGGTGGCCTGATCCTGGGCGCCGATCAGCGCCTGTTCGGCGGCCCGCTCCTGCGCTTCGGCTGTGCGCAGGTCATCACGCGCCTTCTGGGCGGCTTCCTTGGCGGTGGAATATTCGGCAAAGCGCGCGGCACGAACTTCGCGCGCGGCATCGGTTTCGGTTTGCAAGGCGGTGAGGCGATTGCGCTGCGCCAGGCGCTGCGCGGCCACGGACGGCGCGTCGGCGCTGGCGATGAACCCATCCCAGCGCCACAAATCGCCGCGCGCCGAAACCAGCCGCTGGCCGGGCTGAAGGAGATTCTGCAACTCCGCGCCCTGATCGGGAAACACCAGGCCGGTCATGGCCAGGCGGCGGTCGAGCGCGGCCGGCGCCTTGACGAAGTCGCTGAGCGGCTTGGCGCCGGAGGGCAGCGGCAGGTTGTGATCGAACCTGCCCAGGTCGCGCCAGTGATGGGGCGAGGAATTGTCCAGCGGCGCTTGAAGATCGTCGCCCAACGCTGCGGCCAGTGCCGCTTCGTAGCCGGATTGCACCGTCACCGCATCGACCAGCGGCGGGAACAGGCCTTCGCCTTCGGGATGGAGCAAATCGCCCAGCGCCTTCACTTCGGCGGACAGACGCTGCACTTCGTGCTCGGCGGCTTCCAGCGGAAGGCGCGCCGTGGCTTCGGCGCTTTCCGCGTCCTGGAATTTCGCGCGGGCCTCGGTGGCGGCGCCGCGGGCGCTTTCCGATGTGCCGCGGGCGCGTTCGGTCTCCGCCTCGGCGGCATGAACGTCCGGCGCATCCTTGGCGCGTTCCAGCGCCGCGTCGAGGCGCAATTGGGCGTCCGACAGCTGACTGGTGCTGGAGTCCAGCAAGGCGCTGGCCAGATCGCGGCCACGCTCGAGGCTGGACTTCCGGGCGTTCCAGTCCGCCAGTTCGGCGGTCAGCCGTTCCAGCAGTTTTTCCGCTTCGGCCAGGCTTTCGGCCATTTCGGCCGCCAGCGTTTCGGCAGCAATCAGATCTTCGCCTGCATTTTCATTGGCGGTGTTGAGGGTGCGTTCCTCTTCGCCCAGCGTCGCCAGCGCGCTGTCGGCGTCGCGTTCCAGTTCCTGTTCGCGTTCGGTGTCGGCGGCGCCTTGCGCGATCAGCTGGCGGATGCGCTGCGTCGCTTCGCGGGCGCGCTGTTCCTCGGCATCAAGCTGTTCGCGCTGCGCGATCAGCCGGTGATGGGCGGCGGCGCGTTCCGCTTCCGTCTGGCGCAGTGGCGGCAGGATAGTGGCCGCATCGCTCTGTACGGTCGACGCCTTGGCGGCGACATCGGTGGCGGCGGCGACGGCGGCGGCAGCGGCGGTCAGTTCTTCGGCGGACACGGCAGCCTTGGCTTCGGCGGCGGTCCAGCGCAGGTAATGGGCGAGGGCTTCGGCCTTGCGGATATGGCCCGACAGGTTGCGGTAACGCGAGGCCTGGCGCGCCTGGCGCTTCAGGCTGGCGACCTGGCCTTCGACTTCCCGGATCACGTCTTCGAGGCGCGACAGGTTGGTTTCGGCGGCGCGCAGGCGCAGTTCGGCTTCGTGGCGGCGCTGGTGCAGCCCGCCGATGCCGGCGGCTTCTTCCAGGATGGCGCGGCGGGCCAGCGGCTTCTGGGAAATCAGCAGGCCGATCTGGCCCTGGCGCACAAAGGCGGTCGAGCCGGCGCCGGACGAGGCGTCGGCGAAGAAAATCTGAACGTCGCGCTGGCGCACGTCGCGGCCATTGATGCGATAGACGCTGCCGGCTTCACGCTCGATGCGGCGCGAGACCTCGATCGTGTCGCATTCGTTGTAGGGCGATCCCGCCGTGCGGTCGGTATTGTCGATGAAGATCGTCACTTCGGCGACATTGCGCGCCGGACGCCCGGCGCTGCCGGCGAAGATCACATCGTCCATTTCGCTGCCGCGCACCGACGAGGGACGGGTTTCGCCCATCACCCAGCGCATGGCATCGAACAGATTGGATTTGCCGCAGCCGTTCGGGCCGATCACGGCGGTCAGGCCGGGCTCGACGAAAAGCTCCGTCGGTTCGACGAAGGACTTGAAACCGGAAAGCCTGAGGCGTGTGAACTTCAACTTGTATGTCCTTGCGCGAAATTGCTCGCCTTACTTCTTGGCGAGTTCTTCATCCAAACGTTTTGCCATCGTGTCGTAGGCCATGGCTCCTGAGCCCAACGAAACGCCGTTCAATATGAAGGTCGGTGTGCCCGTCACATTGTAGCGGGCAGCGTCCGTGGCGACCTTGTTGATGCGGTCGTCCTCGGCCGTGTTCACCATGCACTGTTCCACCTGGGCTTCGCTCATGCCTGCGATACGGCCCAACTGGACCAGACCGGCACGAACCCCCTCAGGCGACTGCACTCCATATTCTACGTTCCATTTGGGGTGATTCCGGAACAGCAGGTCAACGAAGGTGAAGTACTTATCCTCAGGCAGGCAGCGGGCGATTTTCTCGGCCGCGCCATCATCGGCCCTGAGCGGGAACAGCCGGAAGACATAGAAAATCTTGCCGGTATCGATGTAATTGGCCTTCAGCTGGGGAAAAGTCCGCTCATTGAAGGACGCGCAGGCCGGGCAGCTGTGTGCGGCATATTCGATCAGCACCACTTTGGCCTTGGGATTGCCCAGGGTGCGGTCGCTGGGCAGGATTTCGTAGCCTTCCTCGGACCGGGTCGCGATTTCGCTCGGACCGCTGTCCATCATGAAGTAGGCGATACCGCCCACGGCGATCAGCGCCACCAGGCCCAGAACGATAAACAGGTTCGTACGCGACACGGCGACTCTCCGACCGGGATTGCCCGCTGTTTTTGGCAGAGATCGCAGCCCGGGTCCACAAACCCGCAGCCTTGGCTAAAGCCTTCAACAGGCTTTTATTTTTTGGCCAGCTCGGCGTCCAGGGCCGCGCTCAGGGGGCCATATTCGGCGGTATCAGGGGCCAGCTTGCCGTTGATCACCAAGGAGGGCGTCGAGCTGATTCCATAGCGCTCCACCCCGTCCTGGGCGACCTTGTTGATAATCGCGTCGCGCTTGGTGTCGGCGATGCAGGCCTCGAACTGGGCCTCGGTCATGCCGAAGGCCTTGGCCTGTTTCAGCAAGCCGCCGCGCACATCGGTGACGCCATACATGTCGTCCCATTCGCGCTGGGTGCGGAACAGATTGTCCATGAAGGGGAAATACTTGTCGCGCGGCTGGCAGCGGGCGAGCTTCTCGGCCACGCCATCGGCCGCCGCCAGCGGCAGGACGCGGAACACGTAAAACACCTTGCCGGTGTCGATATAATTCTTCTTCAGCGGCGGAAATGTCTCTTCGGCGAAATGGGCGCAGTGCGGGCAGCGCGGCGCGGCATACTCGATCAGCACCACCTTGGCCTTGGGATTGCCCATGGTCATGTCGTCGGGCGTGACGACGAAGTTGGCGCCCTTGACGTCGGCCGCCAGGGCGGGCGTCGCGCCATCCTTGCTCGTCAAGTGCCAGGCGAGACCGCCAACGGCGACCAATGCGATCACGACAGTGGCGATGATGGTGTTACGCGACACGGCGGCCTCCGGTGTTTTTTGACGTTTTCGCAGAGAATTGCGGCGCGGTCTACTTACGAACGCCGCCTGGCCAGCGCCTGAAGTGCCCGGGCCAGGCCTTCCGGACCCTCATAGCGCCGGCTGGGGTCGGAAGGCGGCAGCGGCCCGGCAGGCTTGTTGGGCTTGGGTCTGGGCGGCTTGGGCAGCAGCGCGCCTTGCGAGAATTTGATCTGGTTGACCGCAGGACGGCCCAGATAGGTGTTGATGCGCTCGCACAGCGCGCGCTTTTCATGGCCCAGGAACAGGGCCGCGCCCGGAGCGGCGCGCAGGGTGAGGATGCCGCCGCCGGGATTTTCCGAATATTTCAGCGGCTGGGCGATGCGCGCCACTTCCGCCCCGGCGATCTCGTTCCAGCGCAGCACCAGTGACGGATCGCGAAAGCCAGCGCGTGCGAAAGCCGCCGCGCCCGCCATGCCCGCATCGGCGCCCACCGGAATGGTGCGGCCATGACGCTGCGGCGGTGGTTCTTGTGCGTCTTGCGGCGTTCGGGCCATGGTCGGCAGTATGCCCCCGACGTCTCAAACAAAAAAGTCTTCCAGAACAAAACAGCCTGATCTGAGCACCCGCCTGTTGGCCTGGTATGACGTTCACCGCCGGGTGCTGCCATGGCGCGCCCCGGCCGGAAAGCGCGGCGATCCCTATCGCATCTGGCTGTCGGAAATCATGCTGCAGCAGACCACGGTGCAGGCGGTTGGCGCCTATTACCGCAAGTTCCTTCAGCTATGGCCGGATGTGAAGGCGCTGGCGGCCGCCAAACAGGATGATGTTCTGGCCGCCTGGGCGGGGCTTGGCTATTACGCCCGCGCCCGCAACCTGCATGCCGCCGCCAAAGTCGTGGCCCATGAAATGGGCGGCAGCTTCCCGCTCACCGCGCAAAGCCTGCGGGCATTGCCGGGTGTGGGCGGCTATACCGCGGGCGCGATATCGGCCATCGCCTATGACGAGAAACAGGCGGCGATGGATGCCAATGCCGAACGGGTGATCGCGCGGCTCTATGCCGTGGACACGCCGATGCCCAAGGCCAAGATCGAACTTCATGCGCTGTGTTCGGCGCTGGTGCCGGACCGGGCAGGGGATTTCGCGCAAGCCCTGATGGACCTGGGCAGCGCCATCTGCACGCCCAAGCGCCCCGCCTGTCCGAACTGCCCATGGTCGCCCGATTGCAGGGCGCGCATGCGTGGCATCCAGGAACAGCTGCCGGTCAAGGCGCCCAAGATGGTGCGGCCGCTGAAGCGCGGCGCGGCCTTCGTGGCGCGCGACAAAAGCGGCGCGGTGCTGCTGGTCAAGCGGCCGGACAAAGGCCTGCTGGCGTCAATGCTGGAGCCGCCACTGGGGCCATGGGAAGAAAACTTCCCCCCAAGCGCCAAGGCGCTGAAACAGGCCCCCTTCGAAGCGGCGTGGAGAAAGCGCCCAGGCATCGTGCGCCATGGCTTCACGCACTTTGAGTTGGAGATCGAGGTTTATGCGGCGGAGGTCGTTAAGCGCCCAAAACTCATATGTCATTCCCGGCCGAGCGCTGCGAAAGCAGCGCGAGGGGAAGGGAATCCATCTGGACTGAAGCGCGGACCAAAAAGCGTGGATTCCCTTCCCTCGGCGCGCGAAACGCGCGCCTCGCCGGGAATGACAAGATGGGTCGATACGGACGATCTGCACAAAGTCGAACTGCCCACGGTGATGCGCAAGATTGTCGAGCATGGTCTCGATGACGGCGGACCGCTATTTTCTACTCAGAGGCACCGTTCCGGCCACCGATGATAAGCCTCATCTAGCGTGTCGCGGTTTTCGCTGTGTGCCTGCCAAAGTGTTTCACCTCGCAAATCTGTGGAAATTGCAAGGTGGTCTTCAATCGCAGAGAGGCGCACGTTTAACCACTGGCTTTGCAGATTTATGCGCTCGTGTAGCGAGTCAAATATCGCATCAGAAGCGGCACCTATCGCCACGAGAAGAGTCAAAGACAAATAGCCTATAGCAACAACTATTCCGATCTTCAGATCGTGCTGCAAAGAGAACCAAATAGTAGTCAACCCGGCGCCCCACCAAAATGCGCCCCCCAACGCGACGAATTTGTTCATTCGTCGTCTGTAATTAAACGTCGGATTCTTACGTTGCTCTGCGTTGTCGCTTACTTGCTTTCCAAAAACAGCATCGATAAGAAAATCAGAAATTGAGGGCATGAGCTCCTCCGTTGAAAGCCTTCAGGTCACGAAAGCCCTGAGCGCAGCTGCTGGCGCAGCATGTCGATTGGCGCCAGACCGCCGCCCGGCAATTGAAACTGCCAGAAGGTCCAGCCATTGCAGGCTTCCAGCCCCTGCACATGCGCGCCCATCTGATGGATGGAGCCCGAGGCCGTGGCGGTGACCAGCGTGCCGTCGGCGCGGACCTTGGCGGTCTGATGCTTGCGGGTGCCCTGCAGCACCGTGCCCACCGGCAGCAAGCCGCGCTCGACCACCCAGCCAAACGGAATGCGCGGCTCGGAACGCTTGGACTTGGTAATTTCAATCGCGTCGCTGTCGGCCTTGACGACTTCGGCGATCCGCGCCCGCGCCACATCGGCATAGGCCTTCTCGCGCTCGATGCCGATGAAATGACGGCCCAGCCGCTTGGCCACCGCACCCGTCGTGCCGGAGCCGAAAAAGGGGTCGAGGATCACATCGCCCGGCTTGGTGCTGGAAACGATCACGCGGTGCAGCAGCGATTCCGGCTTCTGGGTCGAATGGGCCTTCTGGCCGTCGGCGCCCTTGATGCGCTCATGGCCGGTGCAGATCGGCAGGGTCCAGTCCGAGCGCATCTGCAATTCGTCATTCAGCGCCTTCATCGCTTCATAGTTGAAGGTGTATTGCTGTTTGGGATTCTTGCTGGCCCAGATCAGCGTCTCATGGGCGTTGGTGAAGCGGCGGCCCTTGAAGTTGGGCATAGGGTTGGACTTGCGCCACACCACATCATTCAAAATCCAGAAACCCAGATCCTGCAGGATGGCGCCGACGCGGAAGATGTTGTGATAGGAGCCGATCACCCAGATCGCGCCATTGTCGCTCAGCACCTGGCGGGCGGCGGTCAGCCAGTCGCGGGTGAACTTGTCATAGGCCGCGAAGCTGCCGAACTGGTCCCAATGGTCGTCCACCGCGTCGACCTTGGACTGGTCGGGACGATGCAGTTCGCCGCGCAATTGCATGTTGTAGGGCGGATCGGCGAACACCAGGTCGGCGCAGCCGGCGGGCAGCGCCTTCATGCGCTCCACGCAATCGCCTTCGATGATCTGATCCAGTTTCAACGCGCCCATAAATCCCGCCCCAGTTATCAACAGCAGGATTCACAGTGATTCGCCGGGAGTCCCGGGTCAAGAGTCTTGAGGAATCAAAGCGTTATGAATTGAGTCCCCGGATTCATCCCCATACAAGATGTGGTGTACCGGGGAAAAAGATCTGCGGTGATGGACCGTAATGCCATGGGCCCGAAGGCCGGTCAGGTGTTCGGGCGTGCCGTAACCCTTGTTCTGGCGCCAGCCATAAACCGGATGATTGTCATGCAGCAACGCCATCAGCCGGTCGCGCGTCACCTTGGCGATGATCGAGGCAGCGGCGATCGAAAGGCTGCGGCTGTCGCCCTTGATCAGCGTGTCGCATTTGCAGGGCAGGGCGGGCGCGTCATTGCCATCCACCAGCGCGAACTGAGCGGCCACCGGCAAGGCGCGCACCGCACGCGCCATGGCCAGATGCGTGGCCTGGCGTATATTCACCAGGTCGATTTCCTCGACACTGGCTTCGCCCACCCCGACCGCCACCGCCATCTCCATGATGCGCGGGAAGAGATCTTCGCGGTCTTCTTCGCTGAGCAGTTTGGAGTCGTTCAGGCCCTTGGGAATGCGCGCCCGGTCCAGGATCACCGCCGCCGCCACCACCGGACCGGCCAGCGGACCGCGCCCCACTTCGTCCACGCCGCAGATCGGACCGGTCATGGTCTTCAGCAGGCGGGACTCATAGATGTAGTGCGGCATGGCGCTTTATAGCGCGGCTGGGGTCCGGTCACAGACGGGAAAAACGCCCTTTCCACACAAAGAGCATGAAGAGAATGGCCACCGGCGGCGCGACCTGGGAATTGAGGAACTGCACGGCGTCCGGCGGCAATCGCAGGCCGGTATCCACGAAGGGCAGGACCGCCAGCACCGGCAGGAAAGCCGCGGACAGCAGGCCCCACATAACGAAGCGCATGCGGCGCTGGGCTGCATAAAGACGGCGCACCACTCCGACGGCAAAGCCGTCATCGCGGACGGGGGCCAGCGGCTGGTTCAGAAGATCGTCGATACTCATGGGGCGTGATCCTTGAGCAAAGTTTTGAGTTTTTCCCGGCCCCGCGCAACATGGGATTTCAGGGTTCCCAGCGGCACTTGCATGACCTCGGCGGCTTCCTCATGGGGCATGCCCAGCGCGAAACACAAAGTGAGGGCGGAGCGTTCGGGCGGGCGCAGCAGGGCCAGCGCCTTTTCCAGGTCGAGCTTAAGCCCCGGATCACATTCCGGCGCGGTCCGCTCATCCATCTCATCCAGCGGCTCCAGCTTGCGCTTGCGGGTTTCCATCAGGAAGCGCGACCAGGCGATGGCATAGAGCCAGCCGGAGAAAGACCCGTGGCCCTGGAACTGCGCGATCTTGCGATGCGCTTCCAGGAAAGTCTCCTGCGCCAGGTCGTCCGCTAAGGCGTGATTGCCTCGCGTCAGCCGCCGCAGGTAACCGCGCAATGGGGATTGATGCTGGCGCACCAGAAAGCCAAACGCCGCGACGTCACCCGCCGCGGCGCGGCGTTCCGCCGAAGCGGTTTCAGTCATTTGTTTTGAGATATTTGGCGATCAACAGGCAGGCGATGCCGACAGAAATCGGGAAGGCGCTGATGAAGGGCAGGAAGCGCGTTTCTAGATCATCGGAAAGCTGCCAGGTGATCAGGGCGCAGAAGAAAATCAGCAGCGCGATGCCGGCCGCGACGCAAATCACGCCCGCCACCATGAAGCCGCGCCAGTCGTAAAGCTTGCGCCCTTCCAGCAGGCCCGGCGGGATCGGCTGGCCCTTTTCGATAAAGCTTTCGATCAGGGCAATTTTTTTGGACTGGGCGTAATTGCTGCCAAGTATGCCGGCGATGGCGATCGCGCCGATCACCAGCCAGAAAATGCCTCCCACTTCCATCAGGCGACTCCTGCGTAAATTCCCCTACAGGATGCTGGCAGGGGGCGGTTCGGATGCAAGAGCCTAAAATAAAGCCAGCTGGTCCCCGGTCCGGGCGGGGCGGCGGAATTTGTGGACCGCCAGGGGGGCGGAAGGGCGGTTCAATTCCAGCCGCTTGACCGCCATATGGAAGCGCCGCGCCATCATTTGCGCATAGGGCCCGGTGCCCTTCATGCGGGTGTTCCAGTTGGCGTCATAGTCCTTGCCGCCGCGCATCTGGCGCACCAGCGCCATCACATGCTTCGCCCGGTCGGGGACATTCACATCCAGCCACTCGCGGAACAGGTCCTTGATCTCGAGCGGCAGGCGCAAAAGCACATAGCCGGCGCTGCGCGCGCCATGCCCCGCCGCTGCCGACAGCACCGCTTCCATTTCGTGGTCGTTGAGCGCCGGAATGGCGGGGGCGAACATCACGCCTGCGGGCACACCCGCATCGCTGAGCCCCTGGATCGCCTGAAGCCGGCGCATCGGGGTGCCGGCGCGCGGCTCCATGGCGCGGGCCAGTTTGCGGTCGAGCGTGGTGATGGACAGCGCCGCCTTGGCCAGGCCCATGCTCGCCATCTCCGACAGGATGTCGATATCGCGCAGAATCAGCGGGCTTTTGGTGACGATGGCGACGGGGTGGCGGAAATCGCGCAGCACCTCGAGGATCTGGCGCGTGATCCGCATCTTCTTTTCCAGCGGCTGGTAGGGATCGGTATTGGTGCCCATGGCGATCACTTTTGGCACGTAACCGGGCGCGCTCAGTTCCTTGGCCAGCAAGGCTGCCGCGTTCGGTTTGGCAAAAAGACGGGATTCGAAATCCACCCCCGGTGACATGCCGAGAAAGGCGTGGCTGGGACGGGCGAAGCAATAGATGCAGCCATGCTCGCAGCCCCGATAGGGATTGATCGACTGGTCGAAGGAAATGTCCGGCGACTGGTTGTGGGCGATGATGGTGCGGGTCGCGTCATGGATGACTTCGGTGCGGATGGGGGGAGGGGCGTCATCGTCCCCGCGCCAGCCATCGTCCCAGCCGTCATCCAGCAGCACCCGGCTCTGGCGCTCATAGCGGCCCACCGCATTGGAAACAGCGCCCCGGCCATGCAGGATTTGGGGCCGGATGGTGGTGTTGAGGACGACAGTCATGGTTCTGACAGTACAACCAAATGAGAACAAAACAAGTACAAAAGTGAAAATACGATGGTGCAGCGCCCAATTGCATGAGCCGCCGATATCTGGCGCTATGCGGGCCGGAAAAACGGTGCCTGACAAAATGTCCGGCGGCCGACCGCGAAAATCATCTGGAGGCTAACAATGGATCCCAAGAAAACTGCCCTGGTTCTGATTGAGTATCAGAACGACTTCGTCACCCCCGGCGGCACCCTGCATGACGCCGTCAAGGGCGTGATGGAAAAGACCAACATGCTGGCCAACACCATCGAGACGGTGAAAAAGGCCCGCGCCGCCGGCGCCACCATCGTGCTGGTGCCGATCACCTTCGCCGACGGCTATGGCGAAATGCGCGACGAGCCCTATGGCATCCTCAAGGGCGTCAAGGATTCCAAGTCCTTTGTGAAGGGCGGCTGGGGCGCCGAGATCGTTGACGCGCTCAAGCCCCAGGCTGGCGACATCGTGATCGAAGGCAAGCGCGGCTTGTGCGGCTTCGAAAGCACCAACCTGGACTGGGTGCTGCGTTCGCGCGGCATCACCGATATCGCGCTGGGCGGCTTCCTGACCAACTGCTGCGTCGAGTCCAGCATGCGCGCCGCCTATGAGAAGGGCTACAATGTCGTGACCCTGACCGACTGCACCGCGGCCCTCAGCCAGGAAGAGCAGGATCATGCCTGCGCCAAGAACTTCCCCATGTTCTCGCGCCCGCTGACCCACACCGAATGGCTGGGCGAACTGACCGGTTCGCAGAAGGCCAGCGACAAGACCCGCGGCTACGAAGCGGCGGAATAAGGTATCGCAGTATCAAAAGGCCCCGGCTCACCCCGGGGCCTTTTTTCTAGGAACAATCGCGTGGGGGCGAATATGAGCAAATCCGACAACAAGAGCGGCCTGTCGCGCCGCGCATTGATGGGCGGCATTGCCGCCGCCGCCGCTGGCACGCCGCTGCTGGCCCATGCGCAGATGGTGCGCCCGCCGGCATTGCCGCAGGGGATGAATCCCCAGCCGCCGCGCGCCATGCAGGGCGGGGTGGGCAAGACCAAGGTCCTGTTCATCACCAAATACCATAATTTCGACCGCGAAAATCTCTTCGCCACCCTCGACGGATTCGACGACATCACCTGGACCCATGTCGAGCATCCGGCGGCAGCCAATTTCTACGATCCCGAACTGGCGGCGCCCTATGATGTGCTGCTGTTCTATGACGCGTTCGCGGGCCGCACCTTCGAGCGCCAGTCCGACGGCGTGATCGCCAACCAGGAAAATATGCCCACGCCCAAGCAGAAGCGCGATTTCGAGCGGCTGCTGAAAAGCGGCGACAAGGGCTTTGTCTTCTTCCACCATGCGGTGGCCTCCTGGGCCCATACCTGGCCGGAATATCGCGAAGTGATCGGCGCCACCGCCGACTGGGGCAAGCCCATCAAGAATGTGCGCGGTGTGGACTATGCCGCTTCGGGCGCGCTGCCCAATGTCCAGCAGCACGTGACGGTGGTGAACAAGAGCCATCCCATCACCGCTGGCGTCGAGGATTTCGACATCGTGGACGAGGCCTATCTGTTCCCGGTGTTCGAGGACAGCGTCATTCCCCTGCTGCGCACCGACTTCAAACCGGTGGACAGCGCCTTCCCGCTGCGTCCGCTGACCAAGGGCCATCCGCCCGGCAGCAACCTGACGGGCTGGGTCAAGACGGCGGAGCGTTCGCCGGTCGCCTATATCCAGCATGGCCATGACAACAAGGCCTGGGCTAACCCGGCCTTCCGCAAGCTGATGTCCAATGCCATCAACTGGGCGGCGTCGCCCGAAGCCAAGGCCTGGGCCCGCGCCAACCCCAAGAAGATTTTCTAGATCAAAAAAAATCACCACGGAGGAACGACCATGACGACATCTGACGACGACAAGAAGAAAGGCCTTTCACGCCGCACCATGTTCGGCGCCGCGGCGGTTGCCGCCGCCGCCATTCCGGCCTTCAGCGCCGCCCGGGCCCAGCCTGCGGGGCGCGGCGAGGGCGCGCCCATCAACTCCACCAGCCTGGGTGGCCTGCCGATGCAGGGCGGCTCGGGCAAGATCCGCGTGCTGTTCATCTCCAGCTATCACGCCTTCGACCGCGAAAACCTGTTCCGCTGCTGGGACCGCATGGGCAGCGATATCTCCTGGACCCATGTCGAGCATCCGGCCGCCGAGCACTTCTTCGATCCGGCGCTGGCCGCCGACTATGACGTCTTCCTGCTGTACGACGCGTTTGCGGGCAGCAAGTTCGGCGCGCCGGATGCCAATGGCCGCCGCGCGCGCGTTCCGCAGCCGCCGTCCGCCAAGCTGCAGGCCAACATGAAGAAATTGATGACCAACGGCGACAAGGGCTTCGTCTTCTTCCATCACGCGCTCGCCTCCTGGGTTCACACCTGGCCTGCTGGCGTCAACGGATCGAACGCCTATGTCGAGATGATGGGCGGCGCCGCCGACTGGGGTACGCCGCTGAAGAACCTGCGTGGCAAGACCTATCCCAACTCCGGCTATCGCCAGGGCACCGAGCAGCGCATCAGCGTGGTGGACAAGGCCCATCCCATCACCCAGGGCCTGCCGGCGCAGTGGGACATGATCGATGAGACCTATCTGTGCCCGATGTTCGAAGATTCGGTGCATTGCCTGACGCGCACCGACTTCGTGCCCACCGCCGACAAGTTCCTGATTGCGCCCAACAGCGCCAATGTCGGCGCCGGTCACGAGCCGGGCAGCACCATGACGAGCTGGGTCAAGACGGCGGAGAATTCGCCCATCGTCTATATCCAGCACGGCCATGACAACAATGCCTGGTCCAACCCCTATTGGCAGAAGCTGATGCTCAACAGCATCAAGTGGGCGGCCTCGCCGGAATCCAAGACCTGGGCCAAGGCCAATTCCAAGCGCATTTTCGTCTGAAGATACGCCAATCCATCAAAAGGCCCCGGAGCGATCCGGGGCCTTTTCTTTTTGCGCGGCCTGGCCGGAATCCCAAGGCCTGGGCGCGCGCCAATCCTAAGAAGATTTTTGCATAAAAAAATGGCCGCCCAGATAGAGGGCGGAAACAATTGGGTTTTCAGTCGCGCGTTTCCCCTTGCATTCACCCTGGGGTGGGAATTTCTTTGGCGCGGAACTCCGTATGCGTCATGATGGCGGCATGATTTCCGTCGTCATTCCCACCGTCAATTCCGAACGCCTGCTGCCGCGCTGTTTCGACAGCCTGATCGCAGCGGCGGTGCGCGGCGTGGTGCGCGAGGTCATCGTCTGTGATGCCGGTTCCACCGATGGCACCCTGACGATTGTGGATGCCGCAGGCGCCCATCTGGTGCAGTCCGGCAAGGGGCGCAGCCTCCAGCTGGCGGACGGCGCGGCGGCTGCGAAATGCGACTGGCTGCTGTTCCTGCATCCGGAAACCGCGCTGGAGCCAGGCTGGGAGGTTGAGGCGGAGTCTTTCATCGATCAGGCGGTGATGGAACGGCCGCGTGCCGCCGTGTTCCGCTTTGCGCTGGAGGATTTCGGCGGCGAAGCCCGCCGCGCCGAAGCCAAGGCGGCGCTGCGCACCGCGCTGTTTGCCTTGCCGTTCGGCGATCAGGGACTGCTGATCCCAAAGCGGCTGTACCAGAAAATCGGAGGCTATCGCGCGCTGGCCCAGATGGAGGATGCCGACATCGTCCGCCGCATCGGGCGCAGCCGGCTGGTGTCCTTGCGGTCCCGTGCCGTCAATGTGTCGCGCGCGCCGAAAAACAGGCTGCGGGGTTTCACCCTGACGCTGCTGCACGCTTTGCGAGTACCCTGCAGGGTACTCGCAAAGCTTTAATTTGAGGGTCGCGCCGGACAAGCCCGTTCCTACGCTGTCGCTAGGAACTCGTTCAGCTTGCCGGTCGCTCCGCGCGCGTGCCCAGCCGCGTTGTCGCCAAGCTTTAGCTATTTTTCCGAACTGAGCCTGAGGCCATGGGCATTGGCCGAGGGCGCCGCCGCGGCTGCCTGCGCCGGATGATAAGTGGGCCACTGACCGCGCGCGGTCTCGTCCAGGCTCTTGGCGTCCTGGCCGAACCGGCGCCGATAGAGCTAGTGATAGGCCATCAACCGCCGCACATAGGACCGTGTTTCGGCCACCGGAATGCTTTCCACGAACAGCAGCGGATCGTTGCCGCCGGGTTTGGTGGTGCGCCAGCGGCTCACCGAGCCTGGTCCGGCATTGTACGCGCCGCCCAGCTCCAACAGGCTGCCATCCAGCTGATCCAGAAGGATCTCGATATATTTCTGCCCCGCCGCCAGCGCGGTGCTGGGATTGTTGAGGGTCTCAGGATTGGTTACCCCCAGCCGTTTGGCCGTGGCCGGCATGATCTGCATCAAGCCGCGTGCACCAACCGGCGAGGTGGCCGAGACCTGAAAGCGGCTTTCGATGCGGGCAAAGGCCAGCACCAGCGAGGAGTCGATGCGGTAGCCGCCATCGGGACTGTAAGGCGGCACCGGAAACAACCCGGTCAGCAGCAAACCCCGCGCGGCGCTTTTCTCGCTGGCGCGCAGTTCGACATTGGGCACGCCTATACCGCGCGCCAGCGCCGCCATGGCCGGATCCAGTCGTTCGTTATTGTCAACAAAGGCACGGTTGAGCTCAGGCCCGACAAATTCGCTTTCCCCGATCTGCCACAGCGCCACGGCGCGGCGCGCGGCGGGCACCGCCATCAGGTCGCGAAAATCGCCTTCATTCAGGATCGCATCGGCAAATCCGGTATGGGTGTCGATGCCCAAAGTGCGTTCGGCGATCAGGCCGTAGAAGCTGGGCTGTTTGCCGGCGGCGAAATTCAGCAACGTGACGACCTTCAGCGCATCGCCGGACTGCATATGGGCGCGCGCCGCCCAGAAGGCCGCCTGGGCCCTGAGGCTGTTTCGCGCCGCCGGTGTCTCCGCCAGCTTTTCCAGCACGGCCACGGCATCGGCCCAGCGGCCCATGCGATAGGCAGCGAAACCCGCATCCCACATCAGTTGCGGTACGCCCGGATCGGATACGGAGGTGGCGATACGCCAGGCATCGGCATCGCGCCCCTCGGCGCGATAGGAGGCGGCAACGCGGTGGGACAGGATGGCGATATCGACGGGCGTGGCGGTGGCGCGCACGCTTTCCAGCAGCGCTTCGGCTTCCTCGGGCTTGCCGGCGCGGATGGCGGTGAAAACCGCCGGCATTATGCCCTGGCCGACTTCCGAGGAAGGTGTCGGCTCTGATACTTCGATGTCTTCATAACCACCGGTGCGGCTTCCGACGCCGCGCGGCGCGGGAATATTGGTCACCACTGCAACCCGAATGCGCTTCTTGCCCCGCCGGACGGTGCGGGCGGAATTGGCCACCGCCAGGCGATATATCCGATCGGCGATCGCGGTGTCGCGATACTGTTCCAGCCACGTCACTGCCGTCGTGACCTTCACATTGGTCTGGGGAAGCGCGAGATAGGCAATGGCCTCGCCATAGCCCTGCAATACCGGATCGCTCACCTGGGTCTGCAGGCCCCTAGCCTTGGTCAGCTCACCGGCGCGCGCGGCGGCCATGATCTGGCGGTACAGCGCCACATCGGCTGCCGACAGGATTTGCGGCGATACCGGCAAGGGCGCGGTGGCGGGCGGATTGGCGCGCGCAGGCGAGGTTGGCACGGCGGGCTGCGCAGCGGCACCCGCACTCAGCGCGGCACAGAACAGCAATGCAACAGCAGCCCGCATGCGGAAGTGACAGCCTTTCGAAGCAAATCCTGCTTAGCCCGCGTCGCCGGTTCCGGCAACCTGGACCGGCAGGTTCAAGATCTTCATTTTGTCCCGCACCGCCTGTAGGTCGCGCCAGGCTAGCTTCTTGTGCGCTGGCTGGCGCAGCAGGTAAGCGGGATGCAGGGTCGGCATCAGCGGCACCATCACATCGCCCACGCGATATTCCAGCCAGCGCCCGCGCAGTTTCATGATGCCATCGGTGACGCCCACCACATGCCGCGCCGCCACCGCGCCCAGAAGGATGATGAGCCCCGGCTGGGCCAGTTCGATATGGCGGCGCAGGAAGGGCAGGCAGGCAGCGGCTTCCTCCGGCGTGGGATCGCGATTGTCCGGCGGCCGCCAGTTGATGACATTGGTGATATAGGCGTTGGTCTTGCGATCCAGCGCGATGCTGGCCAGCATCTTGTCCAGCAACTGCCCGGCGCGGCCGACAAAGGGCCTGCCGACGCGGTCTTCGTCGCGCCCCGGCGCTTCACCGATCAGCATGATGCGCCCCTGCGCGATGCCGTCGGCGAACACGGTGTTGGTTGCGGTGCGCTTGAGAGCGCAGCCTTCAAAGGCTTCCAGCGCGGCCTTGAGTTCGGGCAGGGACTGGGCGGTGGCCGCTGCGGCCTGCGCAGTGGCAATGGCATCACCGTCTTGTACCCGGGGCGCTGGCGGGCGGGCAGGAGCGGGGCGCGGGGCTGTTGGAGCCTGCAATGGCGCCACCGTGGCCCTGGCGGTCAGCCGGTTGACCGGCTGTTCCGCCACCGCTTCATCCGCACCGGCTTCGACCAGCCAGTTCAGGGTGGATAAGGTGTCGTTCATCACCGGCATCCTAGGCTTCCGGGACACGGCAAGGCCAGTTAGAAAAGAGACAAAGAACAAGGCGATTCATGGCCGAGACCCGCGAAAGCATGGAGTATGACATGGTCATCGTCGGCGGCGGTCCGGCGGGACTGGCGGCGGCGATCCGGCTGAAGCAACTCTCCGCCGACATCACTGTCTGCGTGCTGGAAAAAGGCTCCGAGATCGGGGCCCATATCCTGTCGGGGGCGGTGATCGATCCCAAGGCCCTGACCGAGCTGATTCCGGACTGGAAGAGCAAGGGCGCGCCGGTTGAAACCCCAGTCACCGACGACCGCTTTTGTTTCTTCACCAAAGGCGGGGCGCTGACCATCCCGCATTTCCTCTTCCCGCCGCTGATGAGCAACCGTGGCAACTACATCGTCAGCCTCGCGAACTTGTGCAAATGGCTGGCGGCCCAGGCGGAAAGCCTGGGCGTGGAAATCTATCCCGGCTTTCCCGCCCACGAACTGATCGTGGAAGGCGATGTCGTCAAAGGCGTCATCACCGGCGATCTGGGTGTGGCGAAGGATGGCCATCACAAGGACGGTTACACGCCCGGGATGGAACTGCGCGGCAAGTATACTTTCTTCGCCGAAGGGGCTCGCGGTTCGCTGTCCAAGCAGCTCTGCGCGCGCTTTGGGTTGCATGACGGGCGCGAGCCGCAAAAGTTCGGCATCGGCCTGAAGGAATTGTGGGAGCTGCCGGCGGACCAGCATAAAAAGGGTCTGGTGCTGCATGGCATGGGCTGGCCGCTGGACTCCGAAACCGGCGGCGGCCTCTTCATGTATCACTGGGGCGACAATCTCTGCTCCATCGGGCTGGTGGTGCATCTCAACTACAAGAATCCCTGGCTGGACCCGTTCGGCGAATTCCAGCGCGCCAAGACCCATCCGGCGATCGCACGGGTGCTCAAGGGTGGCAAGCGCATCGGCTATGGCGCGCGCGCCATCACCGAAGGCGGCACCCAGTCGGTGCCGCAACTGTCCTTTGCGGGCGGGGCGTTGATCGGCTGCAGCGCCGGCTTCGTCAACCTGCCGCGCATCAAGGGCAGCCACAATGCGATGAAGACCGGCATGCTGGCGGCGGAGGCCGCGGCCGATGCGCTCAAGGCTGGCAGGGCAGGTGACCGGCTTTCGGACTATGACGCTGCCTATGCCAAAAGCTGGGTCGCCCAGGATCTGTACCGGGTGCGCAATGCCAAGCCGCTCTGGTCCCGGCTGGGCACCCTGCTGGCCTTGCCCCTGATCGGCATGGACCTCTGGACCAACCAGCTGTTCGGCTTTTCCCTGCTCGGAACCCTGGGCCACGGCAAACCCGACCATGCCAGCCTGCGCAAGGCGGCCGAATCCAATAAAATTGCCTATCCCAAGCCTGACGGAACGCTGACCTTCGACCGGCTTTCGAGCGTTTTCGTCTCCAATACCAATCACGAGGAAGACCAGCCCGTGCATCTGGTGCTGAAAGACCCGGCCATTCCCATTTCGGTCAATTTGCCCGAATATGGCGAGCCGGCGCAGCGTTACTGTCCGGCGGGCGTATATGAAGTGATCCCGGAGGCCGCCGGCCCCCGGTTCCAGATCAACGCCCAGAATTGCGTGCATTGCAAAACCTGTGACATCAAGGATCCGTCACAGAACATCACCTGGGTCACGCCCGAAGGCGGCGGCGGACCCAATTACACGAATATGTAGGAGTTCAATTTTGCGCCGCTTGGTTTCCATGTCTGCCATTGTCGTGCTGCTCGCGGGCTGCGCCACAGCGCCGGTTGAAATGGAGCTGTCACCGGAGAGCGCGCGCGATGCCGAAGCCTTCTCCACCTATCTGTCGGCGCGCTTTGCGGCGTCCGAACATGATTTGCCGGAAGCGGCGCGTTATTACAGCAAGGCGCTGGAGAATGATCCCGCCAATTCGTCGCTGCTGGCTCTGACCTTTTTCTATTCCACCACGTCGGGCGATTTCGAGGGCGCCGCCAAATATGCGCAAGCTGTCGTGGCCGCCACGCCGGATGATCGCGCCGCCCGCCTGGCGCTGGCGGTGCTCGCCTTCAAGCGCAAGGACTATGCCGATGTCCGCCAGCATCTGTCCTTGTCTGCCAAGGGGCCCTTCACGGTCCTGACCCTGTCGCTGTTCGACGCCTGCGCGGCGGCGGCCATGCGCGATACTGCCGGCATGAAGAAAAATCTGCAGGCCATGACCGAGCAGAAGGGCGCCGAGAATATGGCGGCTTTCCATACCGCGTTGCTGCAGGATTATCTGGGCAAGACCCAGGCCGCCGACGCGGCTTACAAAAAGGCGATGAGTTCCACCACGCCGCCGCCGCGCGTTCTGGAAGCCTATGGCCGTTTCCTGGAACGCAATGGCCGGGGGGCCGACGCGCTGACCCTGTATCGTTCGCACCAGAGGAATGGTGGCCTGGCGACGGTAGTCAGGCCCGGCCTGGCGCGCATCGCCGCAAACCAGAAACCCGAAAGCCTGGTCCGCACCCCTGCCGACGGTGCCGCGGAAGCATTGTTCGGAATCGCCGCCTCGCTCACCGACGGGCAGAGTGCCGATGTTTCCATCCTCTATCTGCGCATGGCGCTGTATCTGCGGCCTGATCTGGGGCTGGCCAATCTTCTGTTGGCCGATCGGTTTGAAACCCTGCGCAAGCACGAAGCGGCAATCGCCATCTACAAGTCCATTCCGCAGGACTCGCCCTATTACCGCATGGCGCAGATCCAGGCGGCGTTGAACCAGCAGCGGCTTGGCAAAGGTGACGATGCCATCGCCGAGCTGAAGAAACTGGTGGCGACGGATCCGGCGGACAGCGAAAGCTGGGTGGCGCTGGGCGATACCTACCGTGCTGGCGAGAAATATGCCGAAGCGATCAGCGCTTATGACTCGGCGGAAAAGGCCATCGGCACACCCGCCCGGCGCGATTGGCCGATGTTATACGCCCGCGCCATGGCCAAGGAGCGCATGAAGCGGCTGGACGATTCCGAGACCGATATCGAGGCTGCCTTGAAGCTATCGCCGGACCAGCCGGAACTGCTGAATTATCTCGGCTATAGTTGGGTGGACCGCGGTCGCCGGATTCCCGAGGCCCTGACGATGCTGGAAAAGGCGCGCAAGCTGCGCCCCTATGACGGCTATATCGTCGACAGCGTGGGCTGGGCCTATTACCGGCTGGGCCGCTATGAGGATGCCGTCAAGACGCTGACGGCGGCGGTACTGCTGGTGCCGGGCGATCCCACCATCAACGATCATCTGGGCGATGCGATGTGGCGCGCGGGCAAGAAGATCGCGGCGCGCTTCCAATGGAACCATGCCATCACCTTCAGCACCGATCCGGAAGAAAAGGCGGCGATTGAGCGCAAGCTGAAGACCGGTCTGAGCGAAAAGCCCGCCTGACGTGATTGTTGAACGCGCGCCTGCCAAGATAAACCTGTTCCTGCATGTCGGCGCCAGGCGTGCGGACGGCTTTCATCCGCTGCAAAGCCTGGCCGTGTTTACCGAGATGGGCGACGAACTGGCGCTGGCGCCGGCAGGCGAACTCTCTTTGACGATCAATGGGTCCTTCGCCCAGGGGTTGGACGGTGAGGGCGACAATCTCGTGCTGCGCGCAGCGCGCGCGCTCGGGTCCCGCGCTTCGGGCTCCAAGGGCGCGGCGCTGAGCCTGACCAAGAACCTGCCGGTGGCATCGGGTATCGGCGGCGGCTCATCGGATGCGGCGGCGGCGCTCAGGGGCTTGCGGCGATTGTGGAACGCCGACGTCCCTGACGTGGCGCTGCGCGAGATCGCCGCGACGCTGGGTTCCGACATTCCGGTTTGCCTCGATGCTGGCGGCGCCTTCATGGAAGGGCGGGGCGAAATCCTGCGCGCCGTGGGCGCCATGCCGCGTATCGCCATGCTGCTGGTCAATCCGAAAGTCGTGGTCCCCACAAAGGATGTTTTCGCCGCGCTTGAGGGCCGCAGCGGCACCGAACTGGAACTGCCGCTGGAAGGATTCCGCGATACCGCCGACCTGCTGCGGTTCCTGGAAACCACCCGCAACGACCTGGAAGCACCGGCGCGCAAGCTCCAGCCGGTGATCGGGGAGGTTCTGGGTGCAATTGCAGCCTTGCCCGGAGCGCTGTTCACCCGCATGTCGGGCAGCGGCGCCACCTGTTTTGGCATTTTCGCTGATGACGGCTGCTGCCAGCGCGCTGCTGAAATTTTGCAGGACACCTCGCCGGGCTGGTGGATCTCACCAACCTGCGTGCGAAACGAGCTTTAAGACGAATTTAACCTTGAGGGCCAATCCTGCGCCGCGAACCGCTAAGGAACGCCGCCCATGGCCAAAGAGCCCAAAGCCCCCGAGATCCTTTTTGTCGATAACGTAACGGCGCCCGACATCTATGCCACCGGCGCGACAGGATTCTTTGTCTCCAATGGCGCGATTTCCATCACGCTGGAATCCATCCGCGCCAGCCATTCCGAACCGCCGGGTCCGTTGTCGCGCGTGGTGGTGGGCCGCCTGGTGATGCCGATTTCCGGCGCGCAGGGCCTGGCCATCGGCCTGTTCGATTTCCTGGAGAAGCAGGGCTTCAAGTACGACCGGTGAGAAGCGGTTCGCCGTAGGCGAACGAAATGATCCGTCGTTAGCGCCAGCGTAGTGCGACGATCATTTCGAGCGACGAACGCCCGAAGCGCAAGCGAAGGGCAGGCTAATAGGCGCGTTCCACGCAGAAATCCGCGATATCGGCCAGCGCGCGCTTGATGTCGCTGGCAGGCAGCACGCCCAGCGCGGTCTTCGCGGCGTCGGCATAGCTGCGCGCCCGCCGCATGGTTTCCTGAATTGATCCGGTCTGCTCGATCAGCGTGATGGCGCGGTCCAGATCACTTTCGGTCTGGTTGCCGGTCTCGATCACCCGCTTCCAGAAAGGCTGGTCCGCCTCCTTTGAGCGGGCATAGGCCAGAATGATCGGCAAGGTCATCTTGGCTTCGCGGAAATCATCGCCCACCGTCTTGCCCATCAGCGCCTGGCGCCCCGAGTAATCCAGCGCATCGTCGACAAGCTGGAATGCGATACCCAGATTCTCGCCATAGTCGCGCATGCCGGCGACGAATTCATCGCCCTGGCCGGTAAGCAAGGCACCAGAATGGGCGGCGGCGGCGAACAAAGCGGCGGTCTTGGCCGACACCACGCTGAGATAATGGTCTTCGCTCACTGCCAGATTGTTGGAGGATTTGAGCTGCATCACTTCGCCTTCGGCGATGACCGCCGAGGCGCCGGCCAGAATGTCGAGCACCGCCATATTGTCGGTCTCCACCATCAGCTGAAAGGCGCGCGAAAAAAGGAAGTCGCCCACCAGCACCGACGGCTTGTTGCCCCACATCAGATTGGCCGAGACCTTGCCGCGCCGCAGGGCGCTTTCGTCCACCACATCGTCATGCAGCAGCGTGGCGGTGTGAATGAACTCGACCGCCGCGGCCAGCTTCACATGATGGTCGCCGGTGTAGCCACCGGCCTGGGCCGCCGCCAAGGTCAGCATCGGGCGCAGCCGCTTGCCGCCGGAGTCAATCAGATGCTTGGCAAGGTCGGGGATCAGCGCCACGCCGGATGTCATGCGGGCATGGATCAGCCTGTCGGTCGCCGCCATGTCGGTGACGACCAGCGCGTGCAACCGCTCCACCGGCGAGATGTCGCCGGACCTGGCAGCCTTCAAGGTATCCTGCCCACCCATGGGAGGCAGAATACCGGACCGGTTCGGGGCGCGGCAAGGGCGACAAATGCGCCTATTTTCATTATAAATCGCGGGATGCGTCCCGTTCTCGTCACGATCGATCCGGTGGTTCTCAATTATGCCGCCAATGTCCTGTCACAGGAGGGCATTGAGGCGGTGATATTTGACACCCATGCCAGTGTGATGGATGGCAGCATGGGCTTCCTGCCGCGCCGGCTGATGGTGCTGGATGAGGACTTTGCCCGCGCCGAAACGCTGTTGCGCGAAGCGGTTCCGGACGCGATGCCGTGACGGACACATTCTTGGATGGCCGGGTCCGGGTGGCACAGCCGGACACCGGCTTTCGTGCCGGGCTGGACGCGGTGATGCTGGCCGCCAGCGTGCTGGCCAGAAGCGGGCAAACAGCGTTGGAACTTGGTAGCGGCGTGGGCACGGTCAG
The DNA here is from genome assembly GCA_945882615.1 of Rhizobium sp. Q54. GTDB lineage: Bacteria > Pseudomonadota > Alphaproteobacteria > Micropepsales > Micropepsaceae > Rhizomicrobium. The sequence continues at coordinate 47,248 of CAMCWK010000017.1, forward strand.
CCTGTGTCTGGCCGCCCGGGTTCCCGGTATCGTTGTGACCGGCGTGGAACAGGATGCCGGGCTGGTCAGGCTGGCGGGCGAGAACGCGGCGGCCAACGGCGTTGATGCCCGGTTCATAGCGGCCGACGTCTTCGCCCTGCCGACCGAGCTGAAGCGCGATTTCGACCAGGTCTTTTGCAATCCGCCGTTCCATGGTGAAGGGCAGGCTTCCCCTGATGCGGCGCGCGCGCGCGCCTTGATGGATGGCGGAAGCTTGCGTGACTGGCTGAAGGTGGGGCTGCAACGCACCGTTTCCGGCGGATATTTCACCGCCATCCTGCGCGCCGACCGGTTGAACGAGGCGCTGGCCGCGCTGCCGGAAAAGGGCGTTTGCGCCTTTCCGCTCTGGCCCCATGCGGGGGAGGCGCCCAAGCGGGTGATCGTGCAGGCCCGCAAGGGTTCGTCCGCGCCCTTCGCCCTGCTGCCAGGGCTGGTTTTGCACAGCGCCGATGGCGGCTGGACTCCCGAAAGTGATGCCATTTTGCGGCGCGGCGAAGCGCTTGCCCTGTCCGGGGCCCGCCTATAGGTTCCGGCCATTCCCAGACAGGCAGAATCGGTGGCCAAAGCTCGTACTTTTCAGGACCTTATCCTCACCCTGCAGAGCTATTGGGCGCAGCATGGCTGCCTGATCCTGCAGCCCTATGACGACCAGATGGGGGCAGGGACTTTCCACCCCGCCACCACCTTGCGCGCCCTGGGGCCGCGTCCCTGGAACGCCGCCTTTGTGCAGCCGTCGCGCCGCCCGTCGGACGGCCGCTATGGCGAGAACCCCAACCGGCTGCAGCACTATTATCAGTATCAGGTGATCCTGAAGCCGGCGCCCGCCAATGTGCAGGAACTGTATTTGGGCTCGATCCGCGCCATCGGGCTCGATCCCGACCTGCATGACATCCGCTTTGTCGAGGACGACTGGGAAAGCCCGACGCTGGGCGCCGCGGGCCTCGGCTGGGAAGTGTGGTGCGACGGGATGGAGATCACCCAGTTCACCTATTTCCAGCAGGTGGGCGGCATCGAATGCGATCCGGTCTGCGCCGAGATCACCTATGGCCTCGAGCGTCTCGCCATGTATGTCCAGAATGTCGAGTTCGTCTACGACCTGGCGTTCAACGAGCAGTTTCGCTACGGCGAAGTGTTTCACCAGAACGAGCAGGAATTCAGCGCCTACAATTTCGAGCGCGCCGACACGGAAATCCTGTTCCAGCATTTCAAGGATGCCGAGAAACAGTGCCGCGAATTGCTGACCGGCAAGAAGCTGGCGCTGCCCGCCTATGACCAGTGCATCAAGGCCAGCCATGCCTTCAACCTGCTGGACGCACGCGGCGTGATCTCCGTCACCGAACGCGCCGCCTATATCGGGCGGGTGCGCGCGCTGGCCCAGGCCTGCTGCGAAGCCTGGCTGGAAACGCCGATGGGCGCCTATACGCCCCGCTATCCCAGCAAAGAGGTCGGCTGATATGCCCGATTTCCTGCTGGAACTGTTCTCGGAAGAAATTCCCGCCCGCATGCAGGTGGGAGCCGCCAAGGACCTTGAGCGCCTGATGGTCGGCATGCTGACCGATCGCGGCTTCCTGTTTGAAGGCATCAAGGCCTTTTCCGGGCCGCGCCGCCTGACCCTGGCGATCATGGGACTTCCGGCGGAGCAGAAGGATGTCCGCGAAGAACTGAAGGGCCCGAGGGTTGACGCGCCGCAGGCTGCGCTGGACGGCTTTCTGAAAAAGACCGGGCTGACCAAGGACCAGCTCAAGGTCGAGACCACGCCCAAGGGCGACGTCTATATGGCCGTGATCGAGCGCAAGGGCAGGGCGGCGCCGCTGGTGCTGGGCGAGATCATTCCCGAGGTGATGGGTAAGCTGCCCTGGCCAAAATCCATGCGCTGGAAGGCGGGCGACCCGGTGCGCTGGGTGCGGCCGTTGCATTCCATTCTTGCCACTTTCGACGGCGAAGTGGTGCCTTGCGCCTTTGCCGGCATCAAAAGCGGCAACACCACGCGCGGTCATCGTTTCCTGTCCAGCGGCGAGATCGTGGTGCGCCGGTTCGAGGATTACGAAGCGGCGCTGAAGAAGGCGCATGTGGTGCTGGACGCAGCCGAGCGGGCCGAAATCATCAGCAACGATATCAAGCAGAAGGCCTTCGCGCTGGGGCTGGAGCCGATTGATGACGTTGGGTTGCTGGCGGAAGTGTCGGGCCTGGCGGAATGGCCGGTGGTTCTGATCGGCACCATCCAGGACGAGTTCATGGACGTCCCGGCCGAGATACTCCAGACCTCGATGCGCACGCACCAGAAATATTTCAGCCTGCGCGATCCCAAGACCGGCAAGATGGCCAACCGCTTTGCGCTGGTCGCCAACATGCTGACCAAGGACGGCGGCAAGGAAATCGTCGCGGGCAACGAACGCGTCCTGCGCGCCCGCCTGTCGGACGCCAAGTTCTTCTGGGACGAAGACCGCAAGCATTCGCTCGACAGCCGGGTCGAAAAGCTGAGGGGCATTGTCTTCCACGCCAAGCTGGGCACGCAATTTGAGCGCGTCGAACGGATCGAAAAGCTGGCGGGTGACATCGCCGCCAAGATCGGCGCGGACGTTACCAAGGCGAAGCGCGCTGCGCATCTGGCCAAGGCCGACCTGACCACCGGCGTGGTGGGCGAATTCCCCGAGCTTCAGGGCGTGATGGGCCGCTATTACGCCCAGCACGACAAGGAGGATGCGGCCGTCGCCGATGCCGTCCGCGATCATTACAAGCCCGTCGGTCCTTCCGATGCCGTGCCCACCGAAAAGGTCTCCATCGCCGTGGCGCTGGCCGACAAGCTGGACGCGCTGACCGGATTCTTCGCGGCGGGTGAGAAGCCCACGGGCTCGGGCGATCCGTTCGCGCTACGCCGCGCCGCGCTGGGCATCATCCGCATCCTGCTGGAAAACAAGCTTCGTTTCCCGCTGGCTGTTTCCGGCGATCTGCTGACTTTCTTCGCCGACCGCCTGAAGGTGGCGCTGAAAGAAAAAGGGGTCCGCCATGACCTGATCGATGCGGTGTTCAGTCTGGGCCATGAAGACGATCTGGTGCGGCTGGTGGCCCGCGTCGAGGCGCTGCAGGCCTTCCTGAAAAGCGACGACGGCGCCAACCTGCTGGCGGGCTACAAGCGCGCCGCCAATATTCTCAAGGCCGAGGAAAAGAAGGACAACAAGACCTTCACCAGCGAAGTGCTGGAAGGCCATCTGTCGGAAAGTTCTGAAAAGGCGTTGTTCGCTGCGCTGGGCAAGGCTAAGGGCGCGATCAAGCCCGCGCTGGAAAAGGAAGACTTTGCCGCGGCCATGCAGCAGATGGCCGCGTTGCGCACCCCGGTGGATGCGTTCTTTGATGGCGTCAAGGTGAATGCAGACGAAAAGCAGGTGCGCGAGAACCGGCTGAACCTGCTGGCGAGCCTTCGGGCCACGCTGCATCAGGTGGCCGATTTTTCAAGAATAGAAGGATAGCCCTCAGTGTCATGGCCCGCCACCCCGATCCGCGCAAAGCGCGGTCGGAGTGTAAACTCCGAGCGGGCCACCCAGTTGGGACATGCGCTGGACGAAAAGTATGGATATCGCTCTCTCGTTAAATTCTGTGTCTTTTGATCACCTGGGTGGCCCGCATTTGCGGGCCATGACAATGGGTAGGATTTGGTTATGACAAAATGGGTTTATGCATTCGGTGACGGCAAGGCCGAGGGCAAAGCCGAGATGCGCAATCTGCTGGGTGGCAAAGGCGCCAACCTGGCGGAGATGAGCAATCTGGGCCTGCCGGTGCCGCCCGGCCTGACCATCACCACCGAGGTCTGCACTTATTACTATGCCAATGGCGAAGCCTATCCGGCAGAGCTGAAAGAGCAGGTCGCCACCGCCCTGCGCGAGATCGGCTATTCCGCCAAGGGCAATTTCGGCGATACCGACAAGCCACTGCTGCTCAGCGTGCGCTCGGGTGCGCGGGTCTCCATGCCGGGCATGATGGACACAGTGCTCAACCTGGGCCTGAATGCGGCCACCGCCGAAGGGCTGGCTCGGCTGACCGGCGACGAGCGCTTCGCTTATGACAGCTATCGTCGCTTCATCCAGATGTATTCCGACGTGGTGCTGGGCGTGGATCACGCCGCCTTCGAGGAAATCCTGGACGAGGAAAAAGACAGCAAGGGCGTCGAGCTCGACACCGATCTGGACGCCGCCGACCTCAAGCGCATCGCCGGCCTTTATAAGGCGCGGGTGGAAAAGGAACTGGGCAAACCCTTCCCGGAAGATGTTCAGGAACAGCTTTGGGGCGCCATCGGCGCGGTGTTCGGCTCCTGGCGCTCGCCGCGCGCCAACACCTACCGCAAGCTGAACAACATTCCCGAAGACTGGGGCACGGCGGTGACGGTGCAGGCCATGGTGTTCGGCAATCGCGGCGAGAGCAGCGCCACCGGCGTTGCCTTCACCCGCGATCCGGCCACCGGCGAAAAGCTGCTCTACGGCGAATTCCTGATCAACGCCCAGGGCGAGGACGTGGTGGCGGGCATCCGCACGCCGCAGCCGATCTCGAAAATGGTGCGCGAGCGCCAGGGCGGCAAGAAGGCCAGCATGGAAGAAGCCATGCCCAAGGCATACGAAGAACTGAAAGCGATCGGCGAGCGGCTGGAACAGCATTACCGCGACATGCAGGACGTCGAGTTCACCATCCAGGAAGGCAAGCTCTTCATGCTGCAGACCCGCAGCGGCAAGCGCACGGCGGAAGCCGCGCTGAAGGCCGCCGTGGACATGGAGCACGAAGGGCTGATCGACAAAAAGGTCGCCATCACCCGGGTCGAGCCGGAAGCGCTGAACCAGTTGCTGCATCCCACGCTGGATCCCGACGCGCCGCGCGAGCAGATCGCCATCGGCCTGGGCGCCTCGCCGGGCGCCGCCACCGGCGAAGTCGCCTTCACCGCGGAAGAGGCCGAGAAGCTGGCCGCCGATCACCGCGACGTGATCCTGGTGCGCACCGAAACCAGCCCGGAAGACATTCACGGCATGCATGCGGCGCGCGGCATCCTGACGGCGCGCGGCGGCATGACCAGTCATGCGGCGGTAGTGGCGCGCGGCATGGGGCGGCCCTGCGTTTCGGGCGCGGGCATGCTCAAGATCGACGCGGTGCGCGGCGAGATGGTGGCGGGCAATGTCACCATCGCGCGCGGCGACGTCATCACCATCGACGGCGCCACCGGACAGGTGTTCAAGGGCAAGGTCGGCCTGCGGCAGCCGGAAATGACTGGCGATTTCGGCACGCTGATGGGCTGGGCCGATGAAGTGCGCCGCCTGCGGGTGCGCACCAATGCCGATACCCCCGCCGACGCCGCCACGGCGCGCAAGTTCGGCGCCGAGGGCATCGGCCTGTGCCGCACCGAGCATATGTTCTTTGACGCCGAGCGTATCATCGCGGTGCGCCAGATGATCTTGGCTGATGCGGAAAATGAGCGCAAAGCCGCCCTGGCCAAGCTGCTGCCGATGCAACGCAGCGACTTTGCCGCCATCTTCCGGGAAATGGCGGGGCTGCCGGTCACCATCCGCTTGCTCGATCCGCCGCTGCACGAATTCCTGCCGCACAAGGAAGAAGAGTTCGAGGAAGTGGCCGCCGCCGCCGGCACCAATGCTCGTAAGCTGCGGGCCCGGGCTATTGCTCTGCATGAATCCAATCCCATGCTGGGCCATCGCGGCTGCCGGCTGGGCATCACCTATCCCGAAATCTATGAAATGCAGGCCCGCGCCATCCTGGAAGCCGCGCTGGAAGTGGAAGAGGGCGGCGGCGCGCCGGTCCAGCTGGAAATCATGATCCCGCTGGTGGGATTCAAGGCCGAACTGGATATTCTGGCGGGGAAGATTGCCGCCGTGGCTGATGCCATCAAGAAAGAACGCGGAAAAGTCCCCGCCTATCTGATCGGCACCATGATCGAATTGCCGCGCGCCGCTTTAAGGGCCGGAGATATCGCCCAGACGGCGCAATTCTTTTCCTTCGGCACCAACGATCTCACCCAGACCACCATCGGCATCAGCCGCGATGATGCCGGGATGTTCATCAATGACTATCTGGGCAAGGGCGTGATCGCGCGCGATCCCTTCGTCACGCTCGATATTGAGGGCGTGGGCGAGCTTATCCAGATTGCGGCGGAAAGAGGGCGCAAGACTCGCGAAAAACTCAAGCTTGGCATTTGCGGAGAGCATGGCGGCGACCCCGACACCATCCGATTCTGTCACGACTCAGGACTCGACTATGTCTCCTGTTCGCCCTTCCGCGTGCCGATTGCGCGTCTTGCGGCAGCGCAGGCCGCCCTTACAAAAGTGCAATCGGACGTATAATCCGTGTACAGACGAAGCAGGAAAACGCTGGATTTTCCGGCGTCAAATGACGCTCTGTCACGTTAATGAAAAAATTTATTTGACGATTCGTTTTTTGCCATGCACAAGCCCGCTCACAAGAGGGTGCTGGGAACCATTCGGAACTTTCGAAGGACGACGCAAAATCGAAACAGCCTGAATCGAAATAGCAAATGCGAGTTTGAATGCCACGAAGGGGCAAACGATACGCACACGCCAATTTGAGCAAGCCAGATAGACCAAGCGAAACCTAAAGCCGAAACGAGTTCATTCCTCCATGCCCAAGAAAACCCATGACGCGATTTCGCGTTCCGACCGCGTGCTTGTCGCGGCGCTGGCGATTATTCTCGCCACCGCCAGCGCTGCCATCGGCGCCTCCATGACGCATCGTCCGTCCACGGACCAACCGGTCGCCCCGGCGGTCCAACTGGTCGAAGCCGCCCCCAAGCCGATGGTCGATCCCATCAGCAGCCGACTTCTGGCTGAGCACAAATGCCTGGCGGAAGTGCTGTATTACGAGGCGCGCGGCGAGGGTGCCGGCGGCCAGAAGGCCATCGCCGAAGTGGTATTCCACCGCCTCAATCGCGGCAATTTCGGTCCCTCGATCTGCGCCGTGGTCTATGAGGGCTCCAAGGGCCCCGGCTGCCAGTTTTCCTTCACCTGCAATGGCGACATGAAGCGTCCCAAGCACGTCCGCGCCTGGCGCGATGCCGAAGAGCTGGCGGCCCGAATCCTCACCGGCGAAATCCGGCTGCGCAACGCCACCGGCGGCGCCACCAACTTCCACGCGATTTCGGTTGCGCCGGACTGGTCCTATACGCTGGAAAAGACCACCCAGATCGGCAACCACGTCTTCTATCGTGTTGCGCCGCGGGTGCGCTCTGCCCGGACGTAGTTTAGAAATCTAGTCCGATATCCAGGTTTGGCGCCGAGTGCGTGATCGCGCCTGAGCTGATATAGTCGACGCCCGTCTCGGCGATGGCGCGCACGCTGGCCAGCGTCACGTTGCCGGATGCTTCCAGCACGCACCTGCCTTTTGCCATGACGACCGCGCGGCGCATATCCTCCAGGCTCATATTGTCGAGCAGGATGGTCTCCACCCCAAGCCCCAGCGCTTCTTCCAGCTGGACCAGGCTGTCCACTTCCAGTTCGATCCGGACCATATGGCCCAGCCCGGCGCGCAGCCGTTCCACAGCGGGCCGAATGCCGCCGGCCGCCTGGATGTGATTGTCCTTGATCATGGCGGCGTCATCCAGACCGAAGCGGTGATTGAAACCGCCGCCGCAGCGCACGGCATATTTCTGCAAGGCGCGCAGGCCGGGCAGGGTCTTGCGGGTGCAGACGATGCGCGCGTTTGTGCCCTCCACCGCCTTGACCAGGGCGGCGGTGGCGGTGGCGGTGCCCGACAGCGGCCCCAGGAAATTCAAAGCCACGCGCTCGGCCGTCAGGATAGCGCGTGCGCTGCCGCTGACCGTTGCCAGCACCGTGCCCGCGACAATGTCGCCCCCATCGGGGGTGCTCGCGCCGAATGTCAGCGCCGGGTCCACAAGGCGAAACGCGGCCTCGGCGCAGATCAGGCCGGCAAGGCGGCCGGGCTTGCGCGCGACAAGTTTCGCGGTCGCTGTCGTATCAGCGGGAATTGTGAGCTGGCTGGTGATGTCGCCGGCGCGGCCCAGATCTTCTTGCAGCGCCGTGCGGACTTGCGCCTCGAACAACAACGCGGGCGGCGGGCGGGTGAATTCCAGCGCGATCATTGCCAAGCCCTTATTGACTTGCGCGGTGGGGGAGGGTGGTGGCGCCCGCAGTGATGACTTGCGCGTCGGCAAGTGTCAGGAACGTGCGCGTGCCGATGGGCGCGCTCAGCGGATAATCGCTGCGCCAATGGCCGCCGCGCGATTCCTGCCGCGCCAGGGCGGCGGCAGTGACCAGCCGGGCGGCGGCGATCATGTTCTGCAAGGCCGGTTCGCTGCTGGTCATTTCCACCCGCGCAATCACCTCAAGGGCCTGGCGCAGGCCCGCCTCATCGCGTTCCAGTCCCACCCAGCGGGTCATCGCCTGGCGGAGTACCATCGGCGGCGCTGGCGAAGCAAAGCGCCGCGGCGCCGGCGGCGTGCCGCGCATCGCGCCTGCTTGCAAGTGCCCCCGCACATCGTCGGCGACGCGGGCCCCGAACACCAGGCCCTCCAGCAGCGAATTGGAAGCCAGCCGGTTGGCGCCATGCAGGCCGGTGGCGGCGCATTCGCCCACCACCCACAGGCCGGGCAGGGACGAGCGCCCCTGCGCATCGGAGGCGATGCCGCCCATGTGATAATGCGCAGCCGGCGCAACCGGGATCATCTGGCGTACCGGATCGACGCCGGCCGACATGCAGGCGGCGTAGACGGTCGGGAAGTGATGCGGAAAATCCGCCCCAATGGCGGTGCGGCAATCCAGATAGATTTTCTCACCGGCGGCGATCTGGCGATGAATGGCGCGGGCGACGATGTCGCGCGGCGCCAGTTCGGCGTCGCTATGGATGGCGGTCATGAAGCGCTCGCCGCGTCCGTTCACCAGCACCGCTCCTTCGCCGCGCAACGCCTCGGTGGCCAGCGGCGCGGGATCGCGGCCCGCCGCGATGGCGGTGGGATGAAACTGCACGAATTCCGGATCGGAAATCAGCGCCCCGGCGCGCGCCGCCATCCCCAAGCCTTCGCCGCGCGATTCCAGAGGATTGGTGGTGACGGCATAGAGCGCCCCCAGCCCGCCGGTGGCCAGCACCACGGCGCGGGCGCGGAACAGGATCAGCCGCGCGCCTGCGCCAATCCCCGAGCGCGCGAAGATGCCGGTGACGCGGCCGCTCTCCATCGCCAGTTCGACGGCGTGAAAGCCTTCCAGCAAGGTAATGCCGTCGGACGCATTGGCACGCTGCGCCAGGGTGGCGGAAATTGCCGCGCCGGCGCCGTCGCCTTTGACATGCACGATGCGGGGCAGGGAATGCGCCGCCTCGCGGCCCAGCGCCAGGCTGCCATCGGGTTTGCGGTCGAAGGGTGTGCCCAGCGCGATCAGGTCTTCGATGCGGGCCGGGGCCTCGCGCGCCACCAGATCGACGATGGCCGGATCGCACAGGCCCGCGCCGGCCAGCATCGTGTCATGGGCGTGGCTCTGCCAGCTATCGTCTTCGCCAACCGCGGCGGCGATGCCGCCCTGCGCCCAGGCGCTGGAGCCCGACAGGCCGGGCCGCGTGCCCGCCAGCACGATGGACGGCATGGGGCTGAGTTTCAGCGCCGTGAACAGGCCCGCGATGCCCGCGCCCAATATGAGTGCGCCATCGGTTTCGACGATGCTGTCGATGTGGGTCATGTCAGACCTTGACCGCCAACATGCGGTCGATCGGGGCTTTGGCCCGCGCGGCAATCACGGGATCCACAATCACTTCATGGGTCATGGTCTGCAGGCTGTGCAGGATGCCGTTCAGGGTGATGCGCTTCATGTGGGGGCACAGATTGCAGGGCCGAATGAAATCGGTCTGGGGATTTTCGACCGCGACATTGTCGCTCATCGAGCATTCGGTGATCATCACCACCCGCTGCGGCTTGTGGCTGCCGACATAGTTGATCATCGCCGCGGTCGAGCCGGCGAAATCGGCTTCCGCCACCACTTCGGGCGGGCATTCGGGATGGGCCAGCACGACGATGCCGGGATGGGCGGCGCGATAGTCGCGGATTTCCTGCGCCGTGAAACGCTCATGCACCTCGCAGGCGCCTTCCCAGGTGATGACCTTGACGCCGGTTTTGGCGGCGACGTTGCGCGCCAGATACTTGTCCGGGATCATGATCACGGTATCCACGCCGAAGTCCCTGGCGATTGTCTCGACCACCGCGACGGCATTGCCGCTGGTGCAGCAGATGTCGCTTTCCGCTTTCACCTTGGCGGAGGTGTTGACATAGGTCACCACCGGCAAGCCGGGATACTTCTGTTTCAGCAGCCGGACGTCCGCGCCGGTGATGGACGCGGCGAGGCTGCAGCCCGCCTCCAAGCTGGGAATCAGCACGGTCTTTTGCGGCGACAGGATTTTCGAGGTCTCGGCCATGAAGTGCACGCCGGCCTGGACAATGATTTGCGCGTCGGTGCGGGCCGCCTCGCGGGCGAGGGCCAGGGAGTCGCCCACGAAATCGCCCACGCAATGGAAGATTTCCGGCGTCATGTAATTGTGCGCCAGGATGACGGCGTTCTTCTGGCGCTTCAGCCGGTTGATCTCGGCGATCAAGGGCGCATGGACGGGCCACTCCACTTCCGGAATGACACTGGAAACCTTGGCGTACAGATCGCGGGTCGCGCGGGCGACGGCGTCGGTATAGGCCAGCTCAACTCCCATTTCGTCCTCCTGCCGCCAATTAATACTCATTTCGAGTATATATATGGGGCAAAAAACCCGGCCTTCAAGGAGCCGGTTCGCGCTTTATGCTACACGCGAGCATATTGAGGTCAAGAGTCGGCAACGCCGAATTCAGGCTTTTGCGACACGCCTATGACGATTTCATCACGGCCTGACACACGTCAACTGGCCCTGGTCCGCCGGGAGCCGAGCCGCAACCCGGGCGCCGGGCGCTCGCGCAGCACCTCGCGGCGGAAACGGAACAGTTCGGCCGGGCGGCCGCGGGCAGGTGCGGAGAACTTGCCGGTGCCCTCCACCAGCCCCTGTTCGGCCACCAGGCGGCGGAAATTCTGCTTGTGCAGGCGCAGTCCCGCCAGCGCTTCCACCGCCCGCTGCAGCTCCAGCAGGGTGAAGGTAGGTGACATCAGTTCAAACACCACCGGACGGTATTTCAGCTTGCCGCGCAGCCGCGCAATGGCGGTGGCGAGAATGCGCCGGTGATCGAACAGCATGGGCGTGCCCAGGGCAGGGCCCCTGGATACCTGTCCGGCATCGCGATGGAATTCCTCCACCAGCCCGGCTTCATAGAGAAGCTCGTAACGCTCCAGCACACGCTCTTCATCCCAGCCTTCGCCGAAACAGACATTCAGCCGTTCGCGCCGCAATTCCGCGCTTTCCGCGTTGGGCGCATCCTTCACGAATTTCTTCAGCGCGGGCAGAATGACGCTGTCGATCATGGCGGGCCTGGCATCGCGCCAGTCTTCCCAGGGAAAGTAATTGTACCAGCCGCGCCACTGGGTCTCCGGCGCCTCTTTCACCCGCCGCGTCAACGCCAGATAACCCACCGACACCACGCGCGCGCCGCCCGATTGCCGGTCCTTTTCGCCGGCCGCCGGCGTATGCCGGCTCTTGTCGCCACCCGCTGGCGTATGCCGGCCCTTGTCGCCACCCGCCGGCGTATGCCGGCCCTTGTCACCAAAAGTGTAGAGTTGCTCGGTGTAACCTAGGTCGAAACGGGTCTGTTCGCCCACCCATTTGCGCAGGCCCGACTCCAGCGTGCGATGATGCGCGGGATCGAAAGGCCCGAACGGCAGCGCATCGTCGCTGTCATCATGGGCGACGACCAGCACAACGGGCTGTTCGCTTTCCACCGCCACAATGGCGGCGGACAGGCCGATGCTGACCACGGTTTCCTTGCTCACAGGCCCACCAGCGGAAAGACGGTGGTGACGCCTTCCTCCACCACGATGGGAGGGCCCATGGCATTCAGCGCGGCGATCATCCGCCCGCCGCGCCGCAATGCGTCATCCGCGTGCTGCACCAGAAGCCGGTTGGGCTGGGCGTGCGGCGCGCGCTGGCGGATGGCGCGGGCGATTTCGATTTCGCGGTCCGGGCCCAGCCGGTCGCACAGGACGGTGAAGGCCGACGCCATCGAGCGCGAGATCCCGGCCCAGCAATGAATCACCATGGGCGAACGGGTGTCCCAGCCGCGCGAAAAGGCCAGCAGCTCGTCGATATGCTGGCGCGCGGGCGGGGCGGTGCCTGCGGCCGGATCGACAATGTCATTGCCCCCCAGCCGAAGATGCCCGCTGGCGGAAAACCCGACCGGGGTCTGGATCATGTGCTCGGGCGACAGCAGGCTGACCAGATGCGACGGGGCATGGGTCTTGAGGGTTTCGGCAAGGCTCGACAGGGGGGTGACCAGCAGGCGGGGCATGGCTCCCTTTTAGCAGCTATTGAGCATAAAGGCGGTGAAACCTTGCCAGGAACTGGGCCTGGGCCTCGGCCGTGCTGAGGGGGGCCAGCCGGGGCGTTTTGAGGGCCTTGGGAGGCGTTCCAAACAGGCGGCCTGCCTCTGCCTCCTCGAAGCCGGCAAGCTGGGTGGCCTCGTAATAGGCCGACAGATGGTCTGCCCGCTTGAACAGGGTCTTGAGGGTTGCCGGAACATGGGCGCTGAGGCCGAACCGCTGATGAATTGCCGCCTGAAGTCTTTCTTCCAAGGCCTTGTAATCAATTCCGATTACCGCCTTGAAGGGGCTTATGAGGTCGCCGACAACATATTCGGGGGCGTCATGCAACAAGGCCATCAGCCTCACCTCCCGGGTCAGGCGCGGCGACAGGTCGGATACCAGCCGCTCCACCAGCACGCTGTGCTGGGCCACCGAAAAGGCGTGGGGGCCCCTGGTCTGGCCGTTCCAGCGCGCTACCCGGGCCAGGCCATGGGCGATGTCCTCGATCTCGATGTCCAGGGGGCTGGGCTCCAGCAGGTCCAGCCGCCGCCCGCTCAGCATCCGCTGCCAGGCGCGCCGTGGCCGGTCTTTCTTGATCAGATCAGGCATAAAGCAACCGGATGGCGACCAGGGTGAGCGTCACGGACAGGATAATGCGCAGCGCCTTGTCGGGCATGCGCGGCGCGAACTGGCTGGCCAGCATGACGCCCGGAAGCGAGCCGCATAGCAGTGCCACCAGCACGCCGAAATCCACGCCGCCGCCCACCATATGCCCCATGCCTGCCACCAGCGTCAGCGGCACGGCATGGGCGATATCGGAGCCGGCGATCTTCACCACCGGCAATTCGGGATAGAGCAGCAGCAGGGCGGTAACCCCCAGCGCCCCGGCGCCCACCGAGGAGATCGTCACCATCATGCCAAGCACGACGCCGGTGGCGACGGTATAGACCAAGGTCTGGCCATCGCTCATCACGCCCATGCGCCGCGAATAGGTGGCCAGCAGACGCTTGCGCATCAGCAAGGCGGCGGCGGTCAGCAGCAATGCCACACCCAGCACCTTGGTGACGATATCGCTATAGGCGGCGCGGTCCACCTCCAGCAGCCATAACGCGCCCAGTGTGGCCACCGATGCCGGCAGGCTGCCCAGGGACAGCCGCCGTACCACCCGCCAGTCGATAGTCTTGTTGAATCCGTGCACCAGGCTGCCGCCGGTCTTGGTGACGCTGGCATAGATCAGGTCGGTGCCCACCGCGGTCACCGGATTTACGTTGAACAGCAGGATCAGCAGCGGCGTCATCAGCGAGCCGCCGCCCACGCCGGTCATCCCGACCAGGAAGCCGACGGCAAATCCGGACAGGACAAAGAGAGGAGAGATACTGGCAAGCAGGTCCATGCGGATTTTTTGTCTTCTGGCTTTTTGAGAAAGGGCGCGCAATTTCACACAAAGTTCCGCTTCCCACAATTGCCACCTTTGGCCGCCGTTTGCGTGACAAATAGGCACTTTCGGCAACTGCCAGACGCATCACGGCGCTTATGCGCGGCTAAAGCGCGCGGAATTTAACGCTCCTCTCATCAAGATTGAAAAAGCCCTAATAACCCCGTGGCGAGATGTGGCTGAGATGGGTCTAAACGCAACTGGACATTTAGGAATTGTCGCTAAGACAAAGCATATTTTGGTATTTCGCGACATGCCGCCTCTGATCGATCCCCTGCAGAAACACGGCCGCAGCCGATCCGGCCTTGCGGTCGCGCTGGCGTTTTTTGTCGCCGGCCTGGTGATCGGTCTGGGGCTGGTATCCAATCTGGGCGGCCAGTTCGTCGCCGGACTGATCATTCTGGCAGTGCTGTCCTTCGGACTGTTGCTGCTGGCGCGGGTGGCGCAAAATACGCGCCTGCGCGTCACCGCTGGTGAAGCCAGCTACCGCGCCTTTTTCGATCACGCGGTGGATGGCATCTTCCGCACCACGCCTAATGGTCATTATCTGGCGGTCAACCAGGCGCTGGCCGACATCTATGGCTATCCCACTCCGGAAGGCTTGATCGCCGGCCTGACCGACATCAGCGCCCAGCTCTATGTCCAACCCGGCCGCCGCGAGGAATTCCGCGCCCTGATGCAGGCCAATGACATGGTGACGGATTTTGTTTCGGAAATTCATCACCGCTCGGGCAGCCGCATCTGGATTTCGGAAAATGCCCGCGCCGTGCGCGACTGGTCCGGTCAATTGCTTTGCTATGAAGGTACCGTCGAGGACGTCACCGAAAAGTTCGAGCAGGATCGGGCATTGCGTGCCGCGCTGCGTCAGGCGGAAATCGCCAACAAAATGAAGGCGGCCTTCCTGGCAGCCATGAGCCACGAACTGAAAACCCCGTTGAACGCGGTGCTGGGATTTTCCGAAATCATCCGCGACGAGGTGCTGGGTCCGGTGGGACATGATGCCTATCGCGACTATGCCGGCGATATTCACAAGAGCGGCGCGCGGCTGCTGGCCGTTATCAACGACGTGCTCGATGTTTCGCGGCTGGAAGGCGGTCTGCTGACCATCGATGCGCGGTCCGAGAATGTGATGGATGTGGCCGAACAGGCGGTCAAGCTGGCGCAGGGCGTTACCCAGGACCAGCGCAAGATTGAGATCGATGTGCCGGCTGACATGCCGTCGCTGCTGGTGGATCCGCGCCGTCTGGCGCAGGCGCTGGGCAATCTGCTGGCCAATGCGCTCAAGTTCACGCCCGAGACCGGGCAGGTGCGCTTCGCCGCTTCCCGGTCCGCGGATGGCGGCGCGCTGCTGACGGTGGCGGACAGCGGCATCGGCATGGCGGAGGAAACCATTGCCGCGGCGCTGGAGCCGTTCCGTCAGGTCGACAACAGCCTGGCGCGCCGTTTTGAAGGCACTGGCCTGGGCCTGTCGATCGCCAAGGCGCTGGCGGAACTACATGGCGGCTCCTTGTCGGTCCAGAGCGCGGTGGGCGAGGGCACCACAGTGACCATGGTCCTGCCGCCGACGCGGGTCTGCGCCCAGACCGGCGCCGCCAAGGTCGCCTGATCGGCCCTTTGGCTTTTTTGTTTGTGCCGGATGCGGGCCAAGGGGTACATCCCCGCCATGTCAGCGCATCCTTCCGCATTGGTGCTGTTTTCGGGTGGCCAGGATTCCACCGTCTGCCTGGCCTGGGCGCTGTCGCGCTTTGACCGGGTGGAGACGGTTGGATTTGACTATGGCCAGCGTCATGCCAGCGAGTTGGCGGCGCGGCCCCGAATCCTTTCGAAAATCCGGGACTCCTTTCCCGCGCTGGCGCCGCGCCTGGGCGAAGATCATCTGCTGCCGCTGGATGTGCTCAAAGTGATCGGCGGCAGCGCGTTGACCGATGATTTGAAGATCGAGATGGGCGCGGGCGGCCTTCCCACCAGCTTCGTGCCCGGGCGCAATGTGATGTTCCTCACCGCCGCGGCCGCTCTGGGGTATCGCCGCGGCATCGCCGATCTGGTGGGCGGCATGTGCGAAACCGATTATTCCGGCTATCCCGATTGCCGTGCCGAAACCATCGAGGCGACGGCCCGGGCGCTTTCGCTGGGCCTGGCGCGGGATGTGCGGGTGCATACCCCGCTAATGGCGTTGGACAAGGCGGCCACCTGGAAGCTTGCGGAAGATC
>CAMCWK010000018.1 GCA_945882615.1 Rhizobium sp. Q54
GCCCGATCACCAGCGCCAGACTCATGACCTGCCCGCGTAGGATCTGGTAGAGATAGGACTCCTTGCGCGGCGCCTTCCAGATCACATTCAGCGCGTCCTCGATCTCGGTGAAAAATCCGGAAGCCATCACCACCAATGTGGTGATGCCGATCAGGCTGGCGGCGAGCGTGTGTTCGCTGCCGCGCACATGCAGGATGGCCAACTGCACGATGTCCGCGCTTTCCGGACTCATGATTCGGCGCAACTGATAGTGTACAGCACCGCTGGCGGCGTCCTGGCCCAGCCCCAGGGCGGCGATGGCCGTGGCTATGAACAGCACCGGCGCGATGGCGGTAACGGCGTAAAAGGCGATCGCGGCCCCACGCGTCAGCGCATGATCGTCGACAAAGGCTTGCAGCCCTTCCTTTAACAAGACCCAGGGACTGATGCGCGGCCCGCTCACGACTCGATATCCCCGACTGGTTCCTATGGTTCCCAACGTAGCAGATTGTCGGAAAGTTTCATTTCGTAGGGAACCCCTTATCGCGCCTCAGGCGTTAGGCAACAGGCAAGCCGCAACCTAAGCGATTGATTTGCCATGTCCGTTAGCACGCCGTCGCGCAAAGTCAGGCTCAAATCCGCCCTGGAGGGGGCACGTCACCGGGCTATGTCAGATTTCCGCGATTTCCGCTTCACCTGGAACGGATTCTTCAAATGGGGCGGAATCACCCTGCTGGCCTTCCTGGTCGCGGTGATCGTCACGCTCTATTTCCTGGACTGGAATCAGATGCGGGGGCCGATCAGCCGATACCTCTCGGAGCGCAGCGGACGGGAGGTGCGGATTGACGGCAATTTAGGGGTCAAGCTGTTTACGTTTCAGCCCGTCATTGAGGTGGGCGGTCTCTATGTCGGCAACCCGTCCTGGGTCCGCCAGAAGCAGGCCGCGAAGGTAACCCATGCGCGGGTCGAACTGCGCCTGCTGCCGCTGCTGTTCGGCAACCTGATTTTGCCGCTGGTACAATTCGACCAGCCGGAGCTGCTGGTGGTGCGTGATGCTTCGGGCCGCACCAACTGGGATAGCGGCGGCGTTAATCCCAACAGCTCCTGGCATCTGCCACCCATCAGGCGTTTCTTGGTGAGCAACGGCCAGGTGGTGATCGAGGATGCGGTGCGACATGTGCGCTTCACCGGCACCGTCGCCTCGGAAGAGACCCGCGATGGCGGCCGCGATGCCTTCAGCCTGACCGGCAGCGGCACCTTGAACAAAAGCAAATTCCTGGCCGATGTGAAGGGCGGGCCTCTGATCAATGTGGATGCCAGCAAACCCTATCCCTTCACCGCCGATGTCCGGGCGGGGGAAACCCATGCTGTCGTCAGTGGCTCCATCACCCGGCCTTTTCACCTCGACCGTTTCAACGCCAACATCACTGTCAGCGGGCCCAACCTCTCCGAACTTTATTTCCTGACCGGGCTGGTGCTGCCTCGCACGCCGACCTATCGCCTGAACCTGGCGGTGGTGCGCGAAGGCGAGTTCTACCGCCTCGATGAGATAAAAGGGGTGCTGGGCTCGACCGACATTGCCGGCAATCTGACGGTGGACGCCACGGGCGAGATTCCGGCCCTGGGCGGCAAGGTCGCCTCGCGGCTGCTGCACTTCGAGGATCTGGGCGCGGTGATCGGCGCCGGCAAGAGCGCGCCCGTCCAGACCAAATATCTGCTGCCCGAAACCGTGTTGCACACCGAGCGGCTTCGTCAGACCAATGCCGAAGTGGACTACAGCGCCAGCGCCATCCGGTCGCGGGACTTTCCGCTTACCAGCCTCAACACCCATATCAGCCTGCAGGGTGGTGTGCTGAACCTCAACCCGCTGGCTTTCGGCTTCAATCAGGGCAAGTTGTCTGGTTCGCTCAAGATTGATGCCCGTAAAGCCGTGCCTGTGACCTCGGTGGATGCCCGCATCACAGATGTGCGGGCCGAGAATTTCATCAAAGGGACCGACAAGCCGATCCAGGGCCTGCTGGAGGCTCGCATGATGCTGACCGGCACCGGAAATTCGGTCCATGCCGCCGCTTCCACTGCCGATGGCACGCTTACCGCCGTGGTGCCTTCGGGCGGCATGCGTCACAGCCTGGCGGAATGGACGGGGATCGATGTGCTGACCGCCCTGAGCCTTAATCTCAGCGGCGACACTTCCAATACCCGGTTGCGCTGCGCGGTGGCCTCATTCGGCGCGAAGAACGGGGTGCTGACCTCACAGCGATTCATCATCGACACAGATCCGGTGCGGATCGAAGGCGGCGGGACCATCAACCTGCGAGACGAGACGATGGATTTGCGGCTGCAGGGCCAACCCAAGAATTTCCAGCTGGTGCGGCTGCGCGCGCCCATCACCGTGACGGGTTCGTTGGGCAACCCGGTGTTGGGGGTGGACGCCGGCAAGGCGATGACGCAGGGCGGCCTGGCCGCGGCGCTGAGCTTCCTGTCGCCCCTGGCCTCGATATTCGCCTTCATCGATCCGGGCCTGGCCAAGGATGCCAATTGCGGCCCGCTGCTCGCCGATGCCAAGGCCAAGGGCAATCCGGTGAAGTCATCGGCGGTGCGCAACGCCGCGACTCCCCGTAATTAGCCGCCGGCCGAAATCAAGTGCCCAGCCGTCCAATTTAACCCTTGCGGTTCGGCGGGCTTGGCCCATCTTTCGGCGCGGGTATTCGCCCTTAAGGAGCGCTTATGACGATTTTCAGACACGTGCCGAAGCTTCTGGCTGCCATCGGTGTGGCTTTTGCGCTGGCGGGCTGCGGCGTCAACAATATTCCCACCAAGGATCAGGCCGTGAAAGCCGCCTGGGCCAACGTGCAGGGCACCTATCAGCGCCGGAGCGACCTCATCCCCAACCTGGTCGCCACCGTCCAGGGCTTTGCCGCGCAGGAAAAATCCGTGCTGATCGCGGTGACTGAGGCGCGCGCCAATGCGACGCGGGTCAACATCGATGCTTCCTCGATTACCGACCCGGCCGCCTTTGAACGCTTCCGGCAGGCGCAGGACCAGCTGTCGGGCGTGCTGGGCCGGTTGATGATGATCACCGAAAAGTACCCCGACCTGAAATCCAACCAGAACTTCCTGGCGCTGCAGTCGCAGCTGGAGGGCACCGAAAACCGCATCGAGATCGCGCGCCGCGATTACAATGCGGCGGTGCAGGATTATAACACCGAGCTGGTGACCATTCCCGGCTCGCTCTGGGCGGCGACCTTCTATCGCACCTACAAACAGGCGACGCCATTTGCCGCTTCGGCCGCGGCACAGACTGCGCCGGTGGTCAGCTTCCCCGGCACGACCAGCACCGCGCCGGCGCCTGCGCCCGAAGCGGCCCAGCCCGGCACGCCGTAACGACCGATGCGGGTTCTCGCCGCTCTTCTTGCGCTTTTTTGCCTGATCGCTCCCGCCGCGGCGGCGCCGGCATTTCCGGCGCTGACCGGGCGGGTGGTGGACGGAGCGGACATCCTGTCGCCTGCCACGGAGGGTCAGCTCACCCAGAAGCTGGCGGCGCTGGAAGCCAAGACCTCGCGCCAGCTGGTGGTGGTGACGTTGCCGTCGCTGCAGGGTTATGAGATTTCCGACTATGGCTATCAGCTGGGCCGTCACTGGGGCATCGGCCAGAAGAAGCTGAACAACGGCGTGCTGTTCATCATCGCGCCCAACGAACGCGCCACCCGCATCGAAGTCGGTTATGGGCTGGAGCCTATCCTGACCGACGCACTGTCCTCGGTGATCATCCAGGGTCAGGTGCTGCCGCACTTCCGCAAGAATGATTTCGATGGCGGCATAAGCGCCGGCGCCGATGCGCTGATTGAGCAATTGTCGCTGGAGCGTTCGGAAGCCGAGGCGCGCGCCGCGGCGGCCGCGCAGCAGGATGGCAGCGGGGACGGAATGCCGGACTGGCTGCCGATGGTGTTGATGCTGGGCATCTTCGCCTACATGTTCTACCACTCCTGGGCGCATCCCGGACGGCGCGGTGGCGGCGGCGGTCCCTATTATGGCGGCGGCGGCTGGTCTGGTGGTGGACGATCCGGTGGCGGCGGATTCAGCGGTGGCGGCGGCGGCTTTGGCGGCGGCGGCGCATCGGGACGGTGGTGAGGGAGTAATGCTGACAACATCCGATCAGGCCCGTATCGCGGCAGCCATCGCGGAAGCCGAGAGCAAAACCTCGGGCGAGATATTCTGTGTGCTCGCGCGGCAGGTTTCGCGTTACCGGGAAGTGCCGCTGCTCTGGGCGGCGCTGGCGGCGTTTATCGCCCCTCCGATCCTGGTGCTGGCCTTCCTGCAGCGGCTGGCGCTGGCCAGCATTTTTTCGAGCTGGACGGAGGAATCGGCCCGCGCCATGGAAGGGTTGATTTTGCGCGGCACGACCACCTACGCCATCGTGCAGCTGGGCGTGTTTCTTTGTGTCGCCATTATCGTGGCGTTGCCGGGCGTGCGCCGTGCCATGACGCCGCCCGCGCTCAAGCGCTACCGGGTGCGCGAGGCGGCGCGGCGCCATTTCGCCTCGGCGGGCGCGCGGCTGTCCAAGGACGAGCCGCATGTCCTGATCTTTGCTTCGTTCGATGACCGCAAGGTGGAGCTGGTGGCCCATGCCAATATTCACCAGATCGTGGGCGAGGGCCCCTGGAACCAGGCGATCGAAGCGGTGACTGACGCCATGTCAGCGGGCAAGCCCGCCGACGGCTTCATCAAGGCCATCGCGATCTGCGGTGCGGCGCTGGCGCAGCATTTCCCGCCAACGGGCGCACCAAAGAACCGGTTGCCCAACACCATTCTTGAGACCTAAGCTCCCGCGCAAATCACGGGGAACGCTCATGACCATGCTGAAATATGCCATCCCGGCGCTTTGTTTGTTGGCGGCGCCTGCCTTTGCACAAGACCCCAAAAAGGTGGACACGATGCGGGTCGAGCGCCTCGATCCGGCGCTGGATGCGGTAATCACGCCCGGCACCCGGGTGGGACGCGTGGCGGGGGGCTTTGGCTTTGTCGAAGGTCCGGTGTGGAAGAGCGGCCGGCTTTATTTCTCGGATGTGACCGACAATGTTATTCGCGCCCTGGACCGCATGGGCAATGTGGTGGTGGTGCTGAAGGCCTCCGGCGGCCTGACCAACCCGCCCAAGGGCTCCAATTCCGGCTCCAACGGCCTGGTCACCGACAAGGATGGCACCATCCTGGTCACCCGCATGGGCATCGGCACCATCGAGCGGTTGGACGAGAGGGGCAACATCAAGCCGTTCCTGTCGAAATATGACGGCAAGCGGCTCAACAGCCCCAATGACCTGGTGTTCGCGCGCGACGGTGCGCTGTGGTTCACCGATCCGTCCTTTGGCCTGCCCAAGATGGACGCCGACCCCAAGAAGGAAATCAAGTTCAACGGCGTCTATCGCTATGTCGGCGGCAAGCTGACGGCGATGATCACCGATATGACCCAGCCCAACGGCTTGGGCTTCTCGCCCGATGGCAAGACCTTCTATGTCGCCAACTCGATGCCGGACGCCTATCTGCGCGCCTATGATGTGGGCGCGGACGGCAAGCTGTCCAACATGCGGGTCTTCTATCGCTGGCCGAAGAATAGCGGCGCCGGTGTGCCGGACGGGCTGAAAGTGGACAGCCTCGGCAACATCTGGGCGACCGGCGCGGGCGGGGTTTCCATCCTGTCGCCCAAAGGCAAGCTGATCGGCAAGATCGTGGTGCCCGAGGTGGTCGCTAACTTGGCCTTCGCCGATGACGGCAAGACAGTCTATCTCACCGCCACGAGCAGCGTCTATCAGCTCGGCACCAAGGTGCCGGGACAACTGCCACTATACCATCGCCGATAAGGACGGCTGTTACTGCGCGTTGGCCGCGACAGCCATGAAGGCCTTTTTGGTCTCCATGTCCTTGGCGACGCCGATGATCATCAGCTCCAGCGGCGCGGTGCCGCCCTTGAAGCTTTTGCTCTGGCCGATATCCACCGGAATGGCGTCGCCTTTCTTGATGGCCACGGTTTCGCCGTTCACCGTCACGCTGCCGTCGCCGGAAATGACGTAATAGGATTCGCTCATGTCGGAAGACGTGGTGGAGACGGTGCTACCCCCCGGCGCGATCATCACATGGTCGTAATAGGCCCAGGGCGAGAAGAAGATGCTGGGGCCCAGCACCCGGCGGCGGGTGACGCCGGTGCCGGTGGCGGCCGGCTTCAGCAGCGCCTTGTCCAGCTTCATGGTGACGAATTGCGGAATGGCATCCTTGGGCGCGCCCACCCGGTCATCGCCCAGGTCGAAGGCGTCATAGACCTTTGAAGTGCCCACATTGATGTTCATCCACTCCACCGGCTTGTCGGTGGCGTTATAGATGCCGTGTGAGGCGCCCATCCGGTTGGGCGCGCCGGCCGGGCCCTTCAGGGTCGAGGTGCGACCGTTCATCGTGAACTCGGCTTCGCCGTCCAGGATGACGAACATCTCCTCGCAGTGATTGTGGAAATGCTGGCCGATGCCGCCGCCCGGCAGAAGTACGCCGCGGTGCAGGAAGATGAAATTGGTCGAGAGCGTCTTGGCATCCATCAATCCGGCATAACGCATGGAGCCAGCGCCCTTGTGTACCGAGGTGAGGAGGCGGGTCTTGTCGGGATCGTGATGGGTGATCCGGGAGGCCAGCTGGGCCTGGGCGGCGGTGCTGGCCAGAAGCAGGGCGGTCAGGATTGCAAGGCGTTTCATCGGGCAGGTTCCTCCTCGAAGGGTTTTTCAGGATGCATCAGAAATGCTGTCATGGCGCCCAGCGCGAGCAGGGCCATGGACATCAGGAAGGGCAGGTACCAGTTGCCGGTGACGTCGATCACATAACCGGCCACCAGCGGCGAGACGATGGCGGCCAAGGCCGATCCGCTGTTCATCAGCCCGGCGGCGGTGCCGGCATAGCGCGGCGCGATATCCATCGGCACGGCCCACATCGGCCCGATCACCAGTTCGGCAAAGAAGAAGCCGCCCGACAGGCACAGCGCCACGATGACGGGATCGCGGACATACAGGATCGGCAGCAACGACAGGAAGGCACCGCAAAAGCCGAATACGGTTACCCCGATGCGCGCGGTGCGGCGATTGCCGGTGCGCTTCAGGACATAGTCCGACATGACGCCGCCCAGCGTGTCGCCCACCACGCCGGCGAAGAAGACGCCGGAGGCAAAGATCGCCGACTTGCGGATGTCCATGTCATAATTGGTTTTGAAGAACAGCGGCAGCCAGTTGAGATAGAGCCACAGCGTCCAGCCGTAACAGAAATAAGTCAGGGTGACCGGCCACATCCGTTTGACCAGCGGTCCCCATGGCACTTTGGGACGCTCGGCGGAAATCGCCTTGGGCTTGATCTCGTCCAGGTCGGCTTGGGTAATATGCGGATGCTCGCTCGGATGGTTGCGGAAATACAGGACCCAGACCAGCACCCAGACCAGGCTCACCGCGCCCAGCACCACGAACGCGCCGCGCCAGGTGAAGGCCGCCATCAGCAGCGCGATCAGCGGCGGGGTGATGGCATTGCCCAGCCTTGCGAAGGCATGGGTGATGCCCTGCGCAAAGCCGCGTCTGGCCGAGGACGTCCAGTTCTGCATGGCGCGAGTGGCGGTGGGGAAGGTGGCGCCTTCGCCGATGCCCACCAGCACGCGCACCAGGAACAGCGTCACCAGTCCGTTGACAAAGCCGGTCAGCATGGTGGCCAGGGCCCAGACCATGCCGCACCAGAACAGCGTCTTGCGGGCGCCGAAGCGATCGCCCACCCAGCCGCCGAACACCTGAAAGATCAGATAGGGATAGGCGAAGGCCGAGAAGATCAGGCCCAGCTGGGTATTGCTGAAGCCGAACTCGCTCTGGATCTCGCTGGCGGCGGTGGAGATGTTGACCCGGTCGACATAGGTGATGAAGTACATCAGGCACAACAGCCCAAGCACGATGTTCGGCACGCAGAACAGGCGCTTCATCCCAACCCCTATTATCCGCGCCGGCCCGCGCGTTATGCGTCTAGGCCGACAGGCGCAGTTTTTCGTTTCCGTCCGTGAAGCTCGCCATGGCGGCAGCGACGCCGCCCGCCTTGTGCGGCACGCCCGCCAGCTTGAACGACATTTCGGTGGCGCACAGCGCCGCCATAAGCGTCAGTTCGTTGCAGTCGCCCAGGTGACCGATGCGGAACACCTTGCCCGCCACTTTGCCCAGGCCCGCGCCATAGGAGATATTGAAATTCTCCAGCGCCACTTTCCGGAAATTGTCGGCGTCGTGGCCCGCGGGCATCAGGATGCCGGTCAGGATGGGCGAATAGAGTTTGGGATCGACGCACAGCACTTCCAGGCCCCAGCCCTTCACCGCCGCGCGGCAGGCCGCCGCCAGGCGCTGGTGGCGAGCGAAGACATTGTCCAGGCCTTCCTCGTTCAGCATCGCAATGGCTTCGCGCAGGCCATAAAGAAGGGTGCTGGCGGGCGTGTAGGGAAAGAAGCCCTTGGCGTTGAAGGCGATCATCTCCTGCCAGTCCCAATAGGAACGTGGCAGCGTGTTGGTCTTGGACGCGGCAATGGCGCGGTCGGACACGGCGGTGAAAGAAAGCCCCGGCGGCAGCATCAGCCCCTTTTGCGAACCGGACACGATCACGTCGGCATTCCAGGCCTCGCGCGTCACCGGCGTCGAGCCCAGCGAGGAAATCGTGTCCACCATCAGCATGGCGGGATGCTTGGCGCCGTCCATCGCCTTGCGCACGGCGGCGATATCGGAAAGGCAGCCGGTGGAGGTCTCGTTATGCACCACCATCACGGCGGCGATGGTGTGCGCCTTGTCTTCGGCCAGCCTGGATTCGATGGCGGCGGCGTCCACGCCATGGCGCCAGTCGCCGGGGAGAAAATCGACTTCGATGCCCCAGCGTGCCGCAAGCTTCTGCCACAGGGTGGCGAACTGGCCGGTCTCGGCCATCAGCACACGATCGCCGGGCGACAGCGTGTTGACGATGGCGGCTTCCCAGGCGCCGGTGCCCGAGGCGGGATAGATGATCACCGGGCCGGTTGTGCCGAACAGCGGCTTGATGTTTTCCAGCACTTCATGGCCCAGCGCCTGGAATGCCGGACCGCGATGGTCGATCACCTGGCGGTCGATGGCGCGCTGAATGCGTTCCGGCACCGGGCTGGGGCCGGGGATTTGCAGAAAATGCGTTCCGTGGGTCATGTCGTTCCTTGCGGCAGGCCATTATATTTGCATTGCTTTTAGCCCGGAACCGGCAAAAAGTCCGAACAAAATCGAACCAGGGACGCTCCTTAATCATGGCATTTGCCGCGCATCCGGGCCTTGAAAGGCGGCTGAAAGCCCATGTCCCCGGCGACGTGCTGTTCGACAGTTTTTCGCGCGGCCGTTACGCCACCGACGCCTCGCATTACCAGATGATGCCGGCCGGCGTGGTTGTGCCCCGCAGCATGGACGGCGCCGTGACGGCATTGTCGCTGGCGCGTGAAGAGGGCCTGGCCGTTACGGCGCGCGGCGGCGGCACCAGCCAGTGCGGACAAACTGTCAATTCGGGCCTGATCATCGACGGGTCCAAATTTCTCAATCGAATTCTGTCGCTGGACGTGGAGGGCCGCACCGTGACCGTGGAGCCCGGCATCGTGCTGGACGATCTCAACCGCCAACTGAAGCCGCATGGCTTGTGGTTTCCGGTGGACGTTTCCACCGCCTCGCGCGCCACCATCGGCGGCATGACCGCCAATAACAGTTGCGGCGGCCGTTCCATCCGCTACGGCACCATGCGCGCCAACGTATTGGCAATCGATGCCGTGCTGGCCGATGGCAGCACCCATCATTTCGGCGAGGTCGCGCCGGACCTGTCGGACGTGGATCCCAAACTGCGCCCCCTGGCGCAAAAGCTGATCGCCATCGGGGCGCGCGAAGCCGGCGAGGTGGAGCTGCGTTTCCCCAAGGTGCATCGCCGGGTGGGCGGCTACAACATCGATGCCCTGAACCCCCGCAACAACCGCATCAACCTGGCCCATCTGCTGGTGGGATCGGAAGGCACGCTGGCCTATTCCACCGCCATCACGCTGCAACTGTCGCCGGTGCTGGGCAAACGAGCATTAGGCGTCTGCCATTTCGGCTCGTTCCATGCCGCGATGGATGCCGCCCAGCATCTGGTGACCTTGAAGCCCATCGCGGTCGAACTCGTGGACGACACCATGCTGGGGCTGGCGGCGGAAATCCCCATGTTTCATTCCACCCTGGACGCGATGCTGAAAGGCAAGCCCCGGGCCATCCTGCTGGTCGAATTCGATTCCGGCGAGGAGGAAAACCGCCGCCGCATGGTGCAGCTCTCCCAGATGATGGGTGATCTGGGACTGGATTTTTCCCACAGCGGCGCCAAATGGGGCGGGGTGGTTGAGGTCTATGAACCGGCGCTGCAGAACGCCATCACTGAGCTGCGCAAGTCGGGCCTCAACATCATGATGTCGATGAAGGAACAGGCCAAGCCGATCTCCTTCGTCGAGGACTGCGCCGTGCCGCTGCCGTATCTGGCGGAATACACCGCCAAGCTCACCGAGTGTTTCGAGCGCAACGGCACCCGCGGCACCTGGTATGCCCATGCCAGCGAAGGCTGCCTGCATGTGCGGCCCGTTTTGAACCTGCGGCTGGAAAAAGACGTCAAGGCGATGCGTGCCATCGCCGAAGAAGCTTTCGAACTGGTGCGCCAGTATAAAGGCTCGCATTCCGGCGAGCATGGTGACGGACTGGTGCGCAGCGAATTCCATGACGAGATGTTCGGAACGCGGCTGGTCAAGGCATTTGAAGAGGTCAAGGACACCTTCGATCCCGCTGGCGTGATGAATCCCGGCAAGATCGTGCGCAGCCCCAAATTCGATACCCGCGATCTGTTCCGCTACGCGCCAGATTACCAGGTGCGCGATTTCACCCCGGCGCTGGACTGGTCGGAATATCCCGGCGCCATCGGCGGCTTCCAGGGCGCGGCCGAACAGTGCAACAACAATGGCGCCTGCCGCAAATCCGAAGGCGGGGCGATGTGCCCTTCCTACCGCGTCACCCGCGACGAGCAACATGTCACGCGCGGCCGCGCCAACACGCTGCGGCTGGCGGTGTCTGGCCAGCTCGGGGCAGGGGCGTTCACCAGCGACGAGATGATGGAGACGATGCAGCTCTGCGTCTCCTGCAAGGCGTGCAAGCGCGAATGCCCCACCGGCGTGGACATGGCGCGGATGAAGATCGAGGTGCTGGCGGCGCGGGCCAAGGAGCGCGGCTATAGCTTGCGCGACCGGCTGGTGTCGGGCCTGCCGCGCTATGCGCCGCTGGCGGCCCGGGTCGCGCCGCTGCTGAACCTGCGCAACCGCAGCGGGGTGTTGCGCTGGTTGTCGGAGAAGCTTGGCGGCTTCAGCGCCAAACGCGATCTGCCGGTGTGGCGGAGCGACCGTTTTGACGAGCGCGGCGTCAGTTTCGGGCCTGAGGGCGGTCACGAAGTCGTGCTGTGGGCGGACAGTTTCAACGCCGCCTTCGAGCCGGAAATCCTGCGCGATGCGCTGAAGGTCCTGACCGGGGCCGGTTATCGCGTGCATCTCGCCGCGCCCGCTGATGGTTCTTCGCGCCCGCTGTGTTGCGGCCGCACCTATCTGGCGGTGGGCAATGCCGAGGCGGCGAAGGCGGAAATGATCCGCACTTTGCAAGCGCTCGAACCGTTCTTCGTCCGCGGCGTACCGCTGGTGGGACTGGAGCCGAGCTGCTTGTTCTCCTTCCGTGACGAGGCGTTGGCAATGCTGCCGGGCGCCGCCAGCAAGCGCGCCGCCGCCCATGCCCTGCTGTTCGAGGAATTCATCGCACGGGAAGCCAGGGCCGGGCGCTTTAAGCCCAACCTCAAGCCGGCATCGCACAAGGCCATGCTGCACGGCCATTGCCACCAGAAGGCTTTCGGGGCGATGGGAGCGGTGGAGGAAACCCTGCGACTGATCCCGGACCTGAAACTGGAAAAGATCGAATCCAGTTGTTGCGGCATGGCGGGCGCCTTCGGCTATCAGGCCGAAACCGCCGACATGTCCCTGGCGATGGGCGAACTGTCGCTGCTGCCTGCCGCGCGCGCGGCCGATGCCGACACCGTGCTGGTGGCCGACGGCACCTCCTGCCGCCACCAGATCGAAGACGGCGCCTGCCGCAAGTCCGTGCATGTCGCCAGCCTGCTGGCGGCGCATTTGAATTGATTCAGATCGCGGACAGACCTCGGATTGGCTGTGCGCGGCGGCTTAGCTCTGAAGTCCCGCCACACAACCGGAGATCTTTGCATTGACACCCGAATAGGCTGGTCGGGGAATTGCACTGAGTATGCGCTGGGTCAACGAAACAAGGCCCGCAGCAGTTTCCACGTTTTGGTAAACTGCGGCTTCGGCAATTGCCGCGGCTTCCTTAGGCGTTCTAGCGACCGGTGGAGGGGCATTTTGAATGATTGCGGGAGGTGTTCCTCCTGGTGGGATGGGAGCAGGATCGGGGGCAACTTTCTTGTCACTCGTGCGTCCCTGTTCCTGTGCCGTTGATGTCTTCGCCGCATCCAATTTGGTGCGTGCTTCCGCCATGCTGCTTGCAGAAGTAGTCGCAAAGTCAATGCCGGTTGAGATCGACTTTCCGGCGTCACCGATATTCACAGACTTTCGATGTTCCTTGGTATCGACGTACTGCATCGCAACCGTAAGGGCGGTCCAAATTACTCCCGGTGAACGCCTGATTGCCTCGATTTCGGTCAGCACGGCTTCCTTTGCGGCAGTGCCTGCGTCGATGGCTTTCTGGCTTGCATCAATCGCACCAGCCGGGGTGTTAGGTTTAAGTGCACTTGCTGCAACCTGCGTTGAAGACAATGCCTGATCCAGCTGGGAAATCTGATCAACCAGCCCTTCGGGTTTCGCACGAGTCAGAATTTCACTCTCGTTGTAGACACATTCCAGCGCGACCCTCGCCTTGATGTGGGACGCGCCAATACCTTCTGGATTGTAGTAGTCCCGATAGGTTCCAAGGGTGCTCCCCGAAAGGCCGAACCCACCGATGAGACCGACAGGGCCACCAAAAACCGCGGCGGCCACAGTACCGGTTGCCAGCATTATCGTCGAGGAGTCGAACGCCGTTTGATAGCGGCGGTACTTCTTCATGTCCTGCAAAGAGGCGGCAATGCCCTTTTTGATGTCGAGGCGCGCCTCATCAAGGGCACCGAGGATTTTGTTGTCGTCATAAGTTTTCTCGATCGGAGTATCGTCGAAAAGTGACTCGTGATCGCTATAAGTAGTTCCGCAGCCCATGAGTATGAGCGCCGCAAGCGGCGCCAAATTCCGTTTCATCACGAAGACCCCAGGGATAATTTTTGACAATTTCAAAATATCGGCCAGTGCAAATTCCAAGATGGCAGTTCGTCCGCCGTAGTGTTCGTGGCTACAAGGTGAGCCCGCGGGTCATGTCTGATAATCGCTGACAGAACGGAAGCAGTCTGTTCGCGATTGAACTGCAGTGTCAACGAGCTTCATTGGTCGGTAGTGGGGATGAGCGGCTTGTCGAGCCTTAGCGCAGGAATTACATTGGTGGGACTAATGCGACAGGCATCCATCAGCCATTGCGGCTCATGTCACCCGGAGATGGTGCCGGCTACAGGACTCGAACCTGTGACCCCCTGATTACAAATCAGGTGCTCTACCAACTGAGCTAAGCCGGCGCTTGCGCAAAGGGATTATCCAACAGGCCCGTTAATGGCAAGTTCCTATAGCGGCGCAGTGAAAGTGTAGGTGTAGGACCAGCGCTTTTCCGCCCCCGGCGCCAGGTCTATGGCGATGAAGGGTTCGACCGACTGGGTCGTGTCGATGGAGAAAATGTTGATCCGGGTCATGGGCGCATCGCCCACCATCCGCACCCCGGCCCTGGTCTTCATGTCCACAATGTCGATGTCGTAATCGCTGGCCGCCCCGCCAAAGCCGGTAACCGGGAAGGAAAGCCGTTCCTTGTAGGCCATGGGCCTGAGATAGGTCATTGCGTTGCCTTCGATGCGGATCAGGTCGGCGGGCGGCGGGTTGGCGGCGGCGATTTTGAAGGGAAACGTCACCTTGATGCCGTCATTGCCCGGCGTCAGCCGCAGGAAATTGTGGTCATAGACATTCGAGCTGATTGGGTTGGTGCCGGTATTCTTCAGCACATGCTCGATCACCAGTTGGGTGGTGCCGGGTACCAGCCGCAGCGTCTTCTCATAGTCATAGGCGTAACCGGAAGGACCATCGGCCACGCTCTGGGTGAAGGTGACACTATTGCGGGTGCGGCGCATGGCGCGCTTGCCCCAGTCCGCAATCTTGTAGTGCCAGTATTTTTCATACGGCTTGTCGTCGGGACGCTCCAGCACGCCCACGCCGATCTTGATGAAGCGCCCGCCCGGCTTGGCATCGTCAAAGCCGACAACGGCGAACTCCTCCACCGGGCCGGTGGCGGCGCTGTCGGGGCCGGCGACCAGCCCGTCTTCGGTATAGGTGTAATCCAGCACTTCCGGCGCGGTGCGGCTGAACCAGGGGCCGTAGAACTCCTTGGCCCCCAGCTTCAGGCTGGTGACCACGCCCGCTTGGTCGAAGCGTGTGCCGCGGAAGAAGCCACGCTTCAGGTCTGGCGGCGTCACCGTCATGGTGATGCGCTCGTTGCGCAGGGTGATGGACGGCGCGGCGGCCAGCGCGCGCTCCACCGGATAGCTGCGTGGCGGCGGCGGCTGGACCGGCTGGGCCACCGCCGCGCCACTGATCAGCGTGGCGCAGGCGATGAGCGTGCGTTTCATCAATTATCTCCCGGGCCGTAATAATCCAGCGTGTGGGTCCAGCGCTTTTCTTCACCGGGCGCCAGCTTGATCGCCATATAGGGTTCCAAGCTCAGGGTGCTGGGGATCGACCACCAGAGGAGTCGCGCAATCGGCAGGTCGGCGCGCAGCCTGACGCCAAAGCCGGTCTTGGTGTTGGTGATGCGGAAGTCATTGTCGCTGGCGCTGCCGCCCCAGCCGGTCAGGTCGCTGGCGATCTGTTCCTGTCCGGTCATGGCGCGCAGATAGGTCATGCGCGGCCCCTCGATCCGAATCGCATCCGCCGGCATGGGCCGGGCATTTACCAGGTTGAACGGCGCCACCAGCTCGATGGCTTCGTTGCCGGGGCTGAGCGTGGTGAAATGATGGTTGTAGACCGTGGTGTCGATCGGCTTGCTGCCGGTGTTCTTCAGCCGGACCTCGATCGTCATCTGCGGCTTGCCCGGCACCATGGTGACGGTCTTGCTGTGGCTGTAGCCGTAGCCGGAGGGATCGCCGGACACATCCTGGGTGAAGCGGATGCTGTTTTGGGTGGCGCGGGTGGTGCGCCGCCCTTCATTCAGGATGGGATAGGTGTGGAAGCGGTTATAGGTGTCGTTGTCGCGCTGAAGGATGCCGACGCCGATTTTCAGGAACCGTCCACCACGCCCCGCCGCTTCAAAGCCGTTCTCGCCGAACTCCTCCACCGGCCCGGCGGCGACATTGTTGTTGTGGGCGACAACGCCGTCGCTGTCATAGGTGAAGTTGCGCACATTGGGCGAGGTCTTGGCGAACCAGTAGCGGCCGTAATCATGCCCCTTATAGGTCAGGTGGGTGATCATGCCGGCATGGTCGAAGCGGGTGGCGCGGTAGAAGCCGAACTTCCCGGGCACATAGACCTTGGCGCTGATGATGCCGTTGGAGATGGTGCGGGACGGCATGTCATCCAGAGCGCTGGCCGGGCTGGTGCTGTTGGCCGGCGGCGGATCGAAGGGAGCATTGCCCTGCGCGATGGCCGCGCCCGTCGCCGCCAGGACAAAACCAGCCGTGATGATTTTCTTGCGCATCATTTGTCTCCCGGTCCGTAGAAGTCATAGGTGTAGGTCCAGCGCTTGGTCTCGCCGGGTTGCAGCGAAATGGCGATATAGGGTTCAAGGCTATAATTGGTGTGGATCGACCACATGTTGATCTTGGCGATCGGTTGATCGCCGCGGATGCGCTGGCCGAAGCCGGTCTTGCTGTTGGTGACGGTGAAATCGTAATCGCTGGCGGTTGGGCCGAAGCCGTTCATCAGGCTCATCGTGGTCACGCCCGGAGGGATGGGCGCGATGTAGCGGATGGTTTTACCCTCCAGCTTCACCAGCTCCGGCTGCAGCGGCTTTTCCGCTGACCAGTTGAAGGGTGCGGTGATCACCATATGCTCGCTGCCGGGGCTGAGCGTCAGGAAGTTGTGGTTGTAGACGGTGGTGATGATGGGCTTGGTGCCCGTATTCTTCATCTCATGGGACATGGTCATTTGCGGCTGGCCCGCGATCAGTTCGATCGCCTTCACATAATGATAGCCATAGCCGCTGGCCGCATCGTTCAGGTCATGGACGAAATGCGCGCCGGTCTTGGTCGATTTGAAGCTGCGTGTGCCCTGGTTCAGCGCGGGCAGGGTGGGAAATTGCAGCGGGTTGTCGCTGTCGCGCTTGAAAATGCCGATGCCGGGCTTGAGGAAGCGCCCACCCATGCCGGCCTCTTCAAATCCGACCACGGCGAATTCCTCCACCGGGCCGCTGACGGCGCAGCAGGCGGTGACGGTACCGGCGGGCTGGCGCGAGGTATCACGCGGGTCCACCACATAACGGTCGAACCAATAGTCGGTGTAGTTCTGGCCCTTATAGGTGACATGCATCACCACGCCGGCATGGTCGAAGCGCGTGCCCTTGTAGAGCGACTTTTCACCCGGCGGATAAACCCGCGCCGAAATCAGGCCGTTGGAAATCACCACATGCGGGGCATCGTCCAGCGCGCGGGCGGGCAGGGTGCCCGGCTGGGCTGCGGCGGGCGTGCTTAGCGCCAACAGCAAAGCTGCAAGCGCCGGACGCATGTCAGTTCTCACCCGGGCCGAAGAAGTCGTAGGTGTAAGTCCAGCGCTTGGTCTCACCCGGCTTGAGCGCGATGGCGATATAGGGTTCCCAGCTCACATTGGTGCGGATCGACCAGAAGTTGATCTGGGCCAGCGGTTGGTCGGCGCGGATGCGCTGGCCGAAACCGGTCTGGGTGTTGACGATCCTGAAATCGTAATCGCTGACGGCATCGCCGAACCCGGTGATGGGCGAAGTGACGCTTTCGCCTTCCTTCACGGCGCGCAGGTAGCGGAAGGTCTTGCCGTCCACCACCGCCGCGTCAGCCGCGAAGGGCTTCTCCGCCTTGATGTCGAACGGCGCGGTGATGGCGACATTCTCATTGCCGGTGCCCAGCGTCAGGAAGTTGTGGCAATAGACCTTGGTGTCGATGGCTTTCTTGCCGGTATTGGTCAGCACGTGTTCAATCAGCATCTGCGGCTTGCCCGGCACCAGCCGCACCGTCTTCACATAGGAATAACCGTAGCCCGAAGGATCGCCGCTGATGTTCTGGGTGTAGCGGGCACTCGTTTTGGTCGAACTGAAGCCACGCTTGCCTTCATTCACCACCGGATAGTTGTGGACATAGTCATAGGCAGAGGTATCGCGCTTCAGGATGCCGGTGCCGATTTTCAGGAAGTTGCCATCCATGCCGGCTTCCTCGAATCCGACGGCGGTGAATTCCTCCA
Source organism: Rhizobium sp. Q54 (assembly GCA_945882615.1). GTDB lineage: Bacteria > Pseudomonadota > Alphaproteobacteria > Micropepsales > Micropepsaceae > Rhizomicrobium. Next base: position 17,588 of record CAMCWK010000018.1, read on the forward strand.
CCGGACCCGGCGCGCCGCTGGCGGGATGCACCGTGACCTGGCCGTCTTGCCAGATGAAGTCGCGCACATGCGGCGAGTAGCTGGAGAACCAGTACTGGCCGAAGTTGTGGCCCTTGTAGGTGGTCTGGGCGATCACCCCGGCGCGGTCGAAGCGGGTGCCGCGATAAAGGGCGCCGGGGCCGGGGATATAGGCCTTGGCGGTGATGATGCCGTTGGAAAGCTCCCGGTGGGGCAGATTGTCCAGCACGCTGGCCGGAATGACGCTGGCGGCGGGCGGGGCAGGACGATTCTGGGCCCCGGCAACCCCGGTGAGAATCGCCGCCGATCCCATTGCCGCCATGGTGAAATTCCGGATTTTGCGGCGTGTTTTTGTTGTCATTCTGGCCCCTCGCTTCCCCGCCCGTCCCCTTGTATGAGGACTGGTCCTATTCTCCGATTTTGGCACTTATATAGCAGATATGAAACGCATCCTCATCACCTCGGCCATCCCCTACGTCGCCGGCGTCAAGCATCTGGGCAACCTGGTCGGCTCGATGCTGCCGGCGGATATTTTCGCCCGCTATTGCCGCAGCCGCGGCTATGACACGCTGGCCATCTGCGCCACCGACGAACATGGCGCGCCGGTGGAACTGGCGGCGCTGGAAGAGGGTACGCCGGTGGCCGAATATGCCGCCAAGTGGCATGCGGTGCAGAAGGAACTGGGCGACCGCTTCGGGTTGGACTGGGACAATTTCGGGCGTTCTTCTTCAGCCCAGAACCACGAACTGACCCTGCATTTTGCCCGCCAGCTCTGGAAGAACGGCTTTCTCGAAATCCGCGTCACCAAGCAGGCCTATTCGCCCACCGACAAGCGCTTCCTGCCCGACCGCTACGTCATCGGCACCTGTCCGCATTGCGGCTATGACCGGGCGCGCGGCGACCAGTGCGAGAATTGCACCCGCGTGCTGGACCCCATCGACCTGATCAATCCGCGCTCGGCGGTGTCGGGCGTCGCCGATATCGAAATCCGCGATTCCACCCATCTGTTCCTCAAGCAGTCGCAATTCTCCGATCAATTGCGCGCCTGGATCGACAGCCACAAGAATGACTGGCCGTCGCTGGTGACGTCGATTGCCTACAAATGGCTGGACGAGGGCTTGCAGGATCGCGGCATCACCCGCGATCTGGAATGGGGTATCCCGGTGCCCGACGACATCGCCGACGGCCAGCTGAAGGGCAAGGTCTTCTACGTCTGGTTCGATGCGCCCATCGAATATATCGCCGCCACCAAGGAATGGGCCGACAAGACGGGCAAGGGCGATGCCTGGAAGGACTGGTGGTACGGCGAGGCGGCCAAGAACGTCACCTATTGGCAGTTCATGGGCAAGGACAATGTGCCTTTCCACACCGTGGGCTTTCCCGTCACCATCATGGCGTCCGGCGAACCGTGGAAACTGGTCGACCGGCTGAAGGGCTTCAACTGGCTCAACTATGACGGCGGCAAGTTCTCCACCTCCGGCAAGCGCGGCATCTTCATGGATGCGGCGCTGGAGGTCGCGCCGGCTGACTATTGGCGCTATTACCTGATCGCCAACGCGCCAGAAGGCAGCGACAGCAATTTCACCTGGGAACAGTTCGCCGGCATTATCAACAAGGACCTGGCCGACGTGCTGGGCAACTTCGTCAACCGGGTGACAAAATTCTGCGTCGCGCGCTTCGATGGCCAGATGCCGGGCGAGGGCGAATATGGCGAAGACGAAAAGGCTCTGATCGCCGACCTGGATCGCCGTGTCGCGCAGTATGCCGAATACATGGAGAATGCGGAATTCCGCAAGGCGATGGGCGAGATGCGCGCCATCTGGGTCGCGGGCAACGAATATATGACCCGCGCCGCGCCCTGGACGCACATCAAGACCGACCGCGCCAAGGCGGCGGTGGGCGTGCGCATGGGCCTGAACCTGATCCACCAGTTCGCCCATCTGCTATGGCCGGTGATGCCGGACTTCGCCAAGACCATCCATGAATGCATCCAGCCGGTCGGCTATCGCGGCGGCGTGATCCCGTTCCCCGGCGCCATGGCGACGGAACTGGACGATCTGACACCCGGCCAGCCGATCAAGGCCCCGGAATCCCTGATCGCCAAGATCAGCGCCGAACAGATCGAGGAATGGAAGTTACGGTTCGGGGGCGGCGCCCAGCAAATGAAAGACCAGCAGTCATGACAACCGAAGACGATATCCTGGCGGCGCTGGACAAGCCGCGCGCGGTTTATTCCTTGCTGAAACTGCTGGAACCCAGCAGCAAGAGCACCGATCCCTTGCAGGACCAGCTGATGCGCATGCGCGCGGCCGGCAAGGTGAAGTTCGATATCAAGACCGGTCTATGGAGCAAGGCCTGATCGCTTCGGGCCCCATGCGGGCTTGGGTTTTTTGGTATCGGCGGGCCTGGTCGCGACCCAGATGGTATGCCGCACGCCGCGGCCCTTGTTGGCGCGCGCGGTAATCTCTTCCACATTGAAGCCGGCCTGTTCCAGGCGGCTCACGAATTCCTTGTCGGGCGCCGCCGACCAGATCGCCAGCAGGCCTTGGGGCCGCAGGGCTTTGCGCGCGTCCTGGAGACCGCGGAAATCATAAAGCTTGTCATTTTCGGCCCGGCTCAACCCGTCCGGGCCGTTGTCGACGTCGAGCAGGATGGCATCGAAGCCGCCGCGCCCCGATACAATCAGGCTGCCGACATCGACTTCGTAAACCGTGACCCGGGGATCGCTGAGGCCGCCTGCGGTCAACTCGGCCATGGGGCCGCGCGCCCATTTCAAAACCTCGGGCACCAGTTCCGCCACAACCACCTGCGCATCCGCGCCCAGCCCTGCCAGGGCAGCGCGTAAGGTGAAGCCCATGCCATAACCGCCGATCAGCATGCGGGCGTTGCGGCGGCCACGAAGCCGCTCGCACGCCACTTCGGCCAGCACGATTTCGGAGCTGCTCATCCGGCTGTTCATCAGCGGGGTGGCGCCTGCCATGATCGCGAACTCGCTGCCGCGCTGCATGAGCCTGAGCTCGCCGACACCGCCGGGCACTGTTGCCGTATCCAGATGAACCCAGGGAATCATGAAAGGCCTGTCCTAGTGATCTGGCCGGGGCGGAATCTGCAGCACCGGCAGCGTGATCCTGTGGCGAATGGAGGCGATGCGGATCAGCGCGATTGCCGCGATTCCGGTCATGCTGGCGAACTCCGGCGGCATTCCCAGCGCGGCAAGGGCGAGATAGGCGCCAATCCCCGCAAGGCAGGCCGTCACATACAATTCCGACTGGCGGAAGATCAATGGCACCTCCGCCACCAGAACATCGCGGATCAGACCGCCGGCACAGCCCGTCAGCGCCCCCATGATGATGCAGATGAACGGCGAAAGGCCCGCGCTTTGCGCGATGCGTGTGCCCACGATGCTGAAGAAGGCGAGGCCCAACGCGTCGGCATATTGCAGGGCTTTGTCCGGCGGGGGGAAGCGGTGCACCCAGAGCCATGTCACCGCCGCCGCCGCGATGGACACGCCGATGATGGACGGATTGGATATCCAGAACACCGGACGGTCCATCAGCACGTCGCGCAATGTCCCGCCGCCGGTGGCGGTGACGATGGCCAGCACCATGACGCCGATCGGGTCGAGCGACCGGCGTCCGGCGGCCAGCGCGCCGCTGGCCGCGAACACGGCGACACCGGCCAAAGTGAGAAGTTGGGTCAGCGACATCGCAGGAGAGCCTATAGGGTTGATCGCCGGGCGTCAGGTGTCCTTGCCGCGATCTAAGCGTCCTTTTCGGTCTCGTGCCGTACCTTCAGCACCGTCAAGGACTTCACCTTGCCGTCGCGCGTGCGCCACTGCATGGTCTGACCCTCTGACAGGCCAATCAACGCCGCACCCACCGGCGTCAGTATGGAAATGCGCTGGGCGGCGGCGTTGGCCTGCTCGGGGTAGACAAGCTGGGCTTCACGGTCGCAGCCGGTGGTTTCGTCGCGGAAACGAACATGCGAGCCCATCGTCACGATACGGGCGTCCCGCGCCGGTGGCGTGAGCGATGCGCGGCTGAGTTCCTGCAACAGAAAGTCGGCCACATCCGGCTCCGACCGGGTTGCGCCCTCCGCCATGGCCATCAGCCGGTCGTAATCAGGGGCGGGGATGAAAAGCGCGGGTTGTGCTGTCGTCATGATGATCTCCGAATGCCGGCAAGGGTGCAGCACGACGCGCTGCACCGGACCGGCCTGATTGTTCGTCTGGATGCTGAAATGTGGTGGGACGTGATGATGACGTCGGCCAGTGCCGGACGCCGAGATACGACGTCCGGTCAGGAGCCTGCGTGGATGCGGCTCGCGCGAAGCGCTTCTCTGGAACGTGCTGTGATCATCATGCTATGTATATGAGGATTGTTGCGCCGTATTCAATCCCGATCATTCCTCGGCAGGAACCAGCGGCTGCCAGCCATTCTGGCCCAGCGCTTCCAGGGGCGAGAATCGCACCTTGTAGTCCATCTTCTCGCTGCCGCGCACCCAATAGCCCAGATAGACGTATGGCAGTCCCGCCTCGCGCGCGGCGCGCACATGATCCAGGATCATGTAGGTGCCAAGGCTGCGCGCTTCCTCGCCGGGATGAAAGAAGCTGTAGACCATCGACAGGCCGTCCTTCAGCTTGTCGGTGAGGGCGCAGGCCAAAAGCGTTCCGCCTGGCCCGCGATATTCCACGATGCGGGTGTCCACCGGGGTTTCCTCGACCATGGCGACATAGTCAAACAGGCCCATGTCGCTCATGCCGCCGCCGGGATGGCGCGAATCCAGATAGGTGCGCAGCAGGGCGAACTGTTCACGGGTGGCTTCCGCCGTCACTTCGGCGCGCACCAGATCGTCGCTGCGCCGCGTGATGCGCTTCTGATTGCGGCTGGCCTCGAACAGGTCCGCCTTGATGCGCACCGAAACACAGGCGCTGCAGCCTTCACAGGCCGGACGATAGGCAATGGACTGGCTGCGGCGAAAACCGGAATGGGTGAGGGCCTCTGACAGAGGTTGGGCCAGATTGCCGCCCAGCCGGGCAAAAACCTTGCGCTCGGTGCGGCCAGGCAAATAGGGGCAGGGCCCGCCCGGCGTCAGGAAGAACTGGGGTATGCGTGTGTTGCGCTGGTCCGTCACGTCTGGAAAACCTGCCCGCTCCTGGACCAAGTATGACAAGCGACGCGGCCGAACGCAGCTTTAATATGCGCGTCAGCAGCAGGTTTTTGACGCAAAGACGTTAATTCAGCCCGGTATTGGCCGGGACCGGCGGAGATTCGCGCAGCAGCAGGATCGAAAGCCGGCGGTTGGCGCTGGCATTGGGATCTTCCGGCAGCAAGGGCTCCGAGCCGGCCTTGCCCGCCACTTCATAGATTCGATCCGAACCCAGCCCGCCGGTCTGCAGCAAGGCGCGCGCCTGGTTGGCGCGGGAGGCTGACAGCTCCCAGGCGCTGCCGGTGGCATTCACGTCATTGCCGCCGGTATGGCCGCTGATCGAAACCCGGTTGGGAAGCTGCGAGACGATGCCGCCCACCGCCGTCAGCAGTTTCCTGGTGTACGGCATGGGCTGGGTCGAGCCCTGCTGGAACATGGGGCGGCCATCCTGGTCCACCAGCTGGATGCGCAGGCCCTGCGGCGTGTTTTCCAGAATGACCTGATGGGAGAGATTGGCGAGGTCGGGATTGTCCTGCATCGACTGGCGGATGGCTTCGGCGGCATTGGCAAAATCGCCATCCTGCTTGGAACGCGCATTGGCATTGTCGATGGCTTCGCCATTGGCGCCGCCTTCGGTGGCGCCGTCGGCCAGCGCCTTCTTGGCGTCGGAAGGCGAGGGGGGCGACTGCTTCTGCATCACCGACTGGGCGCCGCCGGCATGGGCCTCGTCTTCGCCCATCACTTTGCCGCCCAGAACACCACCGCTGCCCGATACGGTCTGGGCGATGGACTGGGGCGCGAAATAGTCGGCGATGCCGCGTTTCTGTTCGGGGGTGGTGGTGTTGATCAGCCACATCAGCAGGAAGAAGGCCATCATCGCGGTGACGAAGTCGGCATAGGCGACTTTCCAGGCGCCGCCGTGATGGCCGCCATGTCCGCCCTTTTTTATGCGCTTGATAACGACCGCGTTATTGCCGGCCATATTATGCCCACCTGTGAAAACACCCTGGTTTTGGCTTGCGGTCTTTTCGCCGGGTCGCCTAACCTTTGCCGATCATGCATAACCCCGCTTAACCGAGTGTGAAGCGGGGCTGGTTAGGACGGTTATGACCTTCGATATTCGCGGCTTTCGCAGCGCGCTGGGCTGTTTTCCCACCGGGATTGCCGTGATGACGGCGGCTTCGCCGGCGGCGGACGCCGCCCCCGGTTCATCGGCAGGGTTGGGCGAAGCGTCCCATATCGGGATTACCGTCAACTCCTTTACCTCGGTGTCGCTCGACCCGCCGCTGGTGCTGTGGTGCATCGACCGGCGTTCGCGGCGCTATCCCTTTTTCGCCAATGCGCCGGGTTTCACCATCTCCATATTGGCGGCGGGGCACCGGGCGGTGTCGGCGCGGCTGGCCGGTCCCGGCGAACACAGTCTGGACGGCATCGCGCTGATGGCCACCGAGCTGGGCCCGCCGGCATTGGCCGATGCGCTGGCGATCTTCGAATGCACCCGCGAAAGCGTGCAGGACGCCGGCGATCACGCCATTCTGCTGGGGCGGGTGCAGCGCTTTGCCCAGCATGACGGCGCGGGCGCGCCGCTGGTCTATTTCCAGGGCAAGTATGGCGCACTGGCGCAGAGCTGAGCGCTAACTGTCCTGTTTGAGCGCGGCGTCCAACTCAGGCGGGCGCGCGCTCGTACCAACCGCGGGTTCGCTTCACGAGGGCGACGACCGAGAGCATAACCGGCACCTCGACCAGCACACCGACCACGGTCGCCAACGCTGCCCCTGAGTTCAATCCGAACAGCGAGATGGCCGCCGCCACTGCGAGCTCGAAGAAGTTGGACGCGCCGATTAGCGCGGCGGGCGCGGCGACGCACCAGGCGACTCCCAGACGCTTCGACAGCCAATAGGCGAGCCCGGCATTGAAATAGACCTGGATGAGGATCGGCACCGCCAGCAGCGCGATCACCAGCGGTTGGGCAAGAATCTGCTCGCCCTGGAAGCCGAACAGCAGCACGAGCGTCGCAAGCAGCGCCGACAACGACACTGGCCCGAGCGCCTTGAGCAGCCGGTCGAGCGTGTCCTGCCCACCCCCGGCCAGGACCTCGCGCCGCAGGATCTGCGCGGCGACCACCGGCAGCACGATGTAGAGCACGACCGAGAGCAGCAGCGTGTCCCAAGGCACGGTGATCGAGGCGACACCGAGCAGCAGGCCGACGAGCGGCGCGAAGGCGAACACCATGATCACGTCATTGAGCGCGACCTGCGACAAGGTGTAGTTCGGATCGCCATCGCACAGGTTCGACCAGACAAACACCATCGCGGTGCACGGCGCCGCCGCGAGCAGGATCAGCCCGGCGATATAAGAGGATATCTGGTCGGCAGGCAGCAGCGGCGCGAACAGCCAGCCGATGAACACGGCGCCAAGCAGCGCCATCGAAAAGGGCTTGACCGCCCAGTTGATGAACAGCGTGACGCCGACGCCCTTCCAATGCTCGCGGACCGAGCCCAGTGAAGCGAAGTCGATCTTCAGGAGCATCGGCACGATCATCAGCCAGATCAGCACCGCCACGACCAGGTTGACTCGCGCGACCTCCGCCGCCGCAATCATCTCAAACACGCCCGGCAGCCACGCGCCCAGCGTGATGCCGGCGACGATGCACAGCGCCACCCACAGCGTCAGCCAGCGCTCGAAGAAGCTGATGCCGGGACGGGCCTGCGCCTCGGACGGCGGGACAAAGGCGATGCCGTCGCTCATGCCTTGGCCCGATTGCCCGCGGCGTCGATCACCTGCTCGCCGTCTTCCTTGGTGAAGGCGGATTGCTGCCGGTCGGCAAGAATGTCGAGCACCACTTCCGAAGGGCGGCACAGCCGAACGCCCAGCGGCGTGACCACGATGGGACGGTTGATCAGGATGGGATGGGCCATCATGAAATCGATCAACTGCGCGTCGGTCCATTTGGGATCGGCCAGCCCGAGTTCGTGATAGGGCGTGCCCTTTTCGCGCAGCAACTGGCGCGGCGTGATTCCCATGCGCGCGATCAGATCGGCCAGTTCGGTCCGGCTGGGCGGCGTCTTGAGATATTCGATGACGCGCGGTTCGGCACCCGAATTGCGGATCATGGCCAGCGTGTTGCGCGACGTGCCGCAACCCGGATTGTGATAGATGGTGATCATGCGCCCGACTTTCCGATTTCGTTCATGCGATTCTGCAGCGACATCCGATCCAGCGCGGAATGTTTCAGGTTGGCGAAAGCGCCGATCCGGTTGCTGAGCATCCGGTAGGTGTCGGCAAAGGCGAGGGCGATTTCGACCTCGGTTCCTTTCACAGCGGCCGGGTCGGGCAGTCCCCAATGCGCCGTCATGGGCTGGCCCGGCCAGGCGGGGCAGACCTCGCCCGCCGCATTGTCGCAAACAGTGACGACGAAATCGAGTTTCGGCGCACCGGGCTTGGCAAACTCGTCCCAGGACTTGGAACGAAATGCGCTGGTGTCATGGCCCAATTTGTCCAGCAGCCTGATGGCGTGCGGATTCACCGTGCCGTTGGGCTGCGAACCGGCGGAATAGGCCCGGAAGCGGTCTTCACCCACCTTGTTCATGATCGCCTCCGCCAGAATGGAACGCGCCGAATTTCCGGTACAGAGGAACAGGATATTGAAATGGTCGTCAGGCATGTTCTCTCCTAGGGGCAGCAGGCTGCGCGGTTTGCGATCCCGGCCAGCGGCGCGCAGATGGCGGCGTTGCCGCTGCAGCAATCTTCCATCAGAAAGCCCAGCAGTTTGCTCATCTGGGCGAAGTCCGCCGAATAGATGATGGAGCGGCCTTCGCGGCGCGAAACCACCAGCCCCGCATTGCTGAGGATGGTCAGGCTTGCCGACAGGGTATTGGGCAGCATGTCGAGCTTGCGCGCGATCGCCCCGGCCGCCACACCATCGGTGCCCGCACGAACCAGCAGCTTGAAAATCGACAGGCGGCCGTCATGCGCCAGGGCGGAGAGGGCCTCCACGGCGGTGGCGGTTCTCATCGTTACCATGGCATCAACCTCGGGCTCTTTGTGATGATTCGGCGGGGTGCGGATTAAGTATTCTATATTGCATGTATTATGGAAATAATGCAGGGTCAAGCGCCGCGCCGGACCCACCGGAATGTCCACAGCCCGAGTGCGGGTTCGGCCGCAACCGTGAAGCTGTCACGCAAACGTCACGGAAAAATCACAACACTGTAGTGATCCCCTGCGATCCCACTCCCGCGCGAACGGCGCGGATTACAAAGGGACTGGGGTATGAAAACAGGGACACGAGTTCTGATGGCAGGCGTTGCGGCCGTCGCATTGGCAGCCTCGGGGGCCTTCGCCGCTGAAACCAAGAAAAAGCCGCGAGCGCCGGTGCGGCCGAATCTGGTGCTGGCGCAGAATGTGACGCAGCCGCCTTCAAACGCGTCTTCGACCAGCGACCTGGCGATGCGCGTGCAGGCGCTGGAAGACGCGCTGGCCGCCCGCGACGAGCGCGGCCGTGCCGACCGCACCCGCCTATCCACCCTGGAACAGCAATATCAGTACGCCAACCTGACCTACGACAATGGCCGTCCGACCTTCCAGACGGGCGATGGCCGTTTCACCATGTCGCTGCGCACCCGCTTCCAGACCGACTTTGCCGGTTTTTCCCAGGACCGGCAGCCCGCCTCTTTTGGGGGGCCGCGCGACCTGGCGACCGGCATGGGCATGCGCCGCGCCTATCTGGGCGTCGAAGGCAAGGCCTATAGCGACTTCGCCTATGAGTTCCGCATCAATGTCGGTGGCAGCGGTGTCGAAGGCCTCGAACTTTCCAAGGCCGTCGTCCATTACATCGGCATTCCCAACTGGCATTTCAGCCTGGGCATCATCGAGCCCGCCTTCCAGCTTGAAGGCACGACCTCGTCGGGCAACCTGATGTTCCTGGAGCGCCCGGAGATCGTGAATATCGGCGCCGACATTTTCGGCGGCAATGATGCGCGCCGCGGCGCCGAAATCGGCTGGGCCAAGCCCGACGTGTTCTGGGCCGGCGACGCGGTCAACGCCACGCTCTATTTTACCGGCGGCAAATCCCACTCGCAATTCGGTCACGGCAATGGCGGCGACGAGCAGGCGCAGATGCTGTTCCGCCTGGGCAACCGCGTCTGGTCCGACGGTCCGTCCAACCTGGCCTGGGGCATGAGCATCGCCCATGTCTTCAACAGCGGCACCAATGCCGGCGGCGGCTCGCCGACCATCAACCTGCAGGATCGCCCGCAGATCCGCGTCGACGGCACCCGCCTGATTTCGACCGGCGCCATCGATGCCCAGACCGCCGACATGATCGCCTTTGATCTGGCCGGCAATTACGAGAACTTCTTCCTGGGCGGCGAGTGGGCCCAGTTCACCCTGGACCGCCGCTGCGGCAACGCCGCCACGACCTTCAATGGCGGCGTCTGCGCCGGCCAGCCATTCCGCGCCATCGCCGACAATCCGACCTTCCAGGGCTGGTATGTCGAAGGCTCCTGGATCCTGACCGGCGAAAGCAAGCCCTACACTGTCGCCGCGCTCAACAACGAGATCGGCGGCTTCCAGCAGCCGGTGCCGTCGCGTCCCTTCTCGCTCAACGGCGAGAGCTGGGGCGCCTGGGAGCTGGCGGCGCGCTATAGCGACATCGACCTGGACTGGAACCCCCGCAGGACCGCCAGCGCGACCCAACTGGCCGGCATTGTGGGCGGGCGTCAGCGGATCATGGACATCGGCGTCAACTGGTACATGAACCGCAACGTGAAGCTGCAGGTCCACAACAGTTTCGTGAATGTCGACAAGGGCACCGCCGCGATCCCCAACCGTGACAGCCAGGACCTCAACATCGTTGGCGTCCGCCTGCAATTCTCGAACTAATTGAAACGGGGGCGCTGCTCCCACATGGAGAACAAGCAATGAGAAAAACCTACAAGGCCCTGATGGGCGCAGTCCTCAGTCTCACCATGCTGGCCACCGCGGCCAGCGCGGTGAACATCACCGGCGCCGGTTCAAGCTTCGTGTTCCCGATCGCCTCCAAATGGGCCGCGGCCTACAGGGGCATCGCGGGCGATCAGGTGAACTACGCCTCGATCGGCTCGGGCGGTGGCATCGCCCAGATCAAGGCCAAGACCGTGACCTTCGGTGCCACCGACAAGCCCCTGACCTCCAAGGAACTCAATCAGTTCGGCCTGGTCCAGTTTCCGCTGGTGATCGGCGCGGTCGTGCCGGTCATCAATGTGCCGGGCATCGCCCCGGGCCAGCTCACGCTGGACGGCGCGACGCTCGCCAACATCTTCATGGGCAAGGTCGCGCGCTGGAACGATCCGGCCATCGCCAAGCTGAATCCGGGCGTCAATCTTCCCAATCGCGCCATCACCGTGGTGCATCGTTCGGACGGCTCGGGCACCACCTTCCAGTTCGCCACCTATCTTAGCCGCATGAACCCGGAATGGCGCGCGGATATCGGCGCGGATACCGCGATCGACTGGCCGACCGGCATCGGCGCCAAGGGCAATGAAGGCGTGGCCGGCAATGTGGCGCAGATCGGCGGTTCGATCGGCTATGTCGAATATGCCTATGCCAAGCAGAACCGCCTGGCGCATGTGAAGCTGATCAACCGCGCCGGTCAGGCCGTGCAGCCGACCGTGGCGGGCATGCGCATGGCCTCGCAGAATGCCGATTGGGCCGCCGCGGCGAAGAACGACTTCTATGTCCTCTTCATCGATCAGCCGGGCGCCGAGACCTGGCCGATCACCGCCACCGTGTTCATCCTGATGTACAAGAATCCGCCCGACCCGCAGGCCACCACCGCCGCGCTGAAGTTCTTTCAGTGGGGCCTGGAGAAGGGCGACAAGCTTGCCTTGGGCCTGGACTATGCGCCGCTGCCGGAAAACGCCGTGAAGGCGGTACAGACACACTGGAAGAATATCCAGGGCTCGGGCTTCTAAAATCCAGGACAGATTTCCCCAACGGAAGGCCGGCCCGGGCAACCCCGGGCCGGCCTTTTCTTGGAAGGGCGATACACGTTCTGCTCCGTGCCAACCCGGCTTATTGTCTTGCACGTTATTATAACGCGGCTTAGGTTTCCGGCCATGAAACCCGAGCTTCTGGTTGAGCTGTACGATGTCGCCCGGCTGATGCGCACCCGGTTCGACCGCTGGGCGCGCACCTATGGCATGACCCGCGCTCAAGGGGTGATTCTGGCGCGGCTGTCGCGCCAGCCCGGCATGACCCAGAACGAAATGGCGTCGATTTGCGAAGTCGAGCCCATCACGGTGGGCCGGTTGGTGGACCGGCTGGAAGCCCGCGGCCTGCTGGAACGCCGTCACGATCCGGCCGATCGCCGTATCCGCCGTTTGCACCTGCTGCCGGCGGCTCAGCCGATCCTGGCGGAGATTCAGCGCTACAAGAACGATCTGCATGCCGAGCTGACTGACGGGCTGGATGAAGCGACCGTCGACAGGGTGATCGAAGCGCTGCTCCACATGAAAGTGCGCATGACCAGCGAGCCCGTGGTCCGAATCGCGGCGGCGGGCGAATAGATGCACCAGAACGCTTTTATTTCCCCTGGGTTGGCAAAGCCGGATTCTTTCTTAAGATGCCGCGCGCGCAGGCAATTTTTCGCCTGTATCGGACGCCGCTGCCTTTCGCCGCCGGCGCAACTCCTAAGATGGTGGACTAGAAAATGAAAACTGCATTCATTGGCCTGGGCGTGATGGGTTATCCGATGGCGGGCCACCTGCAAAAGGGCGGTCACGAAGTCACGGTCTATAACCGCAACCCGGAAAAGGCCAAGCAGTGGGTCGCCGAATATGGCGGCAAGTCCGCGCCCACGCCGGCCGAGGCCGCCAAGGACCAGGACATCGTTTTTTGCTGCGTGGGCCGCGATTCCGATCTGCGCCAGGTGACGCTGGGCGAAAATGGCGCGTTCGGCGCCATCAAGAAAGGCGGGCTGTTCGTCGATCACACCACGGCCAGCGCCGATATCGCGCGCGAACTGGCGGCGGAAGCCAAGAAGCGCGGTTTTGATTTCGTGGACGCGCCGGTCTCCGGCGGCCAGGCGGGCGCCGTCAACGGCAAGCTGGGCATCATGTGCGGCGGCGACGAGGCGGCTTACGCCAGGTGCGAACCGGTGATGGCCGTCTATACCAAGCTGGCCAAGCGGCTGGGTCCGGCCGGTTCGGGCCAGCTCACCAAGATGGCCAACCAGATCTGCATCGCCGGTATCGTGCAGGGCATGGCCGAAGCCTACAGTTTGATGCGCGCCGCGGGCCTGGACATCGAGGCGGTGACCGAAGTGATTTCCAAGGGCGCGGCCCAGAGCTGGCAGATGGAAAACCGCATCAAGACCATGGCTGCGGGCGAATACAATCACGGCTTTGCGGTGGAGTGGATGCGCAAGGACCTGGCCATCGCGCTGGACGAGGCGCGCAAGCAGGGTGTCAGCCTGCCGGTCACCGCCGTGGTCGATCAGTTTTACGCCGAAGTCGAGAATTTGGGGGGCAAGCGCTGGGACACGTCCAGCCTTTTCGTGCGCCAGGAGACCGCGCGCAAAGGCAATAAGGGTTAAGCACGAGGCATGACATGAGTGAGCAGGATACCCTCTCCGGCACGGCGCCCCCGCCGTCCGGCAAGAGTGGACGTGGCTATCATCACGGTGATTTGCGCAACGGTCTGCTGGAAGCGGCGCGCACCATACTCGAAGAAGAGTCGCTGGCGGCGCTGACCCTGCGCGCCGTGGCCCGCAAGGCAGGCGTCAGCCATGCCGCGCCCTACCGGCATTTTCCCAATCACGAGGCGCTGCTGGTCGAGCTTTCGGTCGAAGGTTTTGACGAATTGCGCAGGGCAATCGCCGAGGCGGCCAAGGCGCAAGGCGTGGAATCGGAAAAGATCGCCAATATCGGCGCGGCCTATATGCGCTTCGTCGCCCAGCGTCCGGCGCTGGCGCGGCTGATGTTCGGCGGCCAGCTTCCCAACCGCGACCAGTTTCCCGCGCTGGGGCTGAAGGCCGATTCCATCGGTGAGGAAATCGGCAATGCTCTGCATGACAGCGCCTTGGGGCTGGCGGTGTGGGCCAGCGTCCATGGCCTGGCCATGCTGGTGCTGGAGAATGTGATCGATCTGGGCCAGCGCCGCTCGGGTCTGCATGTGCTGCCGGCGCGCGCGGAAATCATCCTGCGCAGCCTGTTCGCCACCAATCGCGACTAGTTATTTCTTCAAAAGCTTCGCGGCTTCGACGGCGAAGTAGGTCAGGATGCCGCTGGCGCCCGCGCGCTTGAAGCAGGTCAGCGACTCCAGCATGGCGCGCTCGCGGTCCAGCCAGCCTTTTTCGAATGCCGCCGACAGCATCGCATATTCGCCCGACACCTGATAGGCGAAGGTCGGCACGCCGAAACGTTCCTTCACCCGGCGCACCAGGTCGAGATACGGCATACCCGGCTTGACCATCACCATGTCGGCGCCTTCGGCCAGGTCGAGCGCCACTTCGCGCATGGCTTCGTCGCCATTGGCCGGGTCCATCTGATAGGTGCGCTTGTCGCCGACCGCTAGTCCTTGGCAAGGCAGGGCCTTGTCCGATCCCACCGCGTCGCGGAACGGGCCGTAAAAGGCGGACGCGTATTTGGCAGCATAGGCCATCAGCAGGATGTTGTGATGTCCGGCCTTTTCCAGCGCCGCGCGAATGGCGCCGATGCGGCCATCCATCATGTCGGACGGGGCGATGATATCGCAGCCCGCTTCCACCTGCACCAGCGTTTGGCGCACCAGAATGTCCACGGTGGCGTCGTTGAGCACATCGCCGTCGTGCAGCACCCCATCATGGCCATGGCTGGTATAGGGGTCCAGCGCGACATCGCACAGTATGCCGATCTCGGGCACCGCCGACTTGATCGCCTTGACGGTGCGGCACACCAGATTGTCCGGGTTGACGGCTTCGCGTCCGTCTTCGGTCTTCAGCGCGGCCGGCGTCAACGGGAACAGCGCGATAACCGGAATGCCCAGCGCGGACGCTTCCTTGGCGGCGGCCACAGCCAGGTCCACCGACAGGCGATCAACCCCCGGCATGGAGGCGATGGGCTCGCGCTTGTTCTCGCCCTCGATCACAAACATCGGCCAGATGAAGTCGGCCGGTGACAGGCTGGTTTCCGCCACCAGGCGGCGTGTCCAGTCGTGGCGGCGCAGGCGCCGCATGCGGGTAACAGGATAAGTGCTCATCGTGTCCGTCTCTTGCCAATTCGCACCCTGCCGCGCAAGGGTTGGGCCCAGATGGATGCCAGCGACCCGCATATAAAGAGCGAAAAACGGGGCAGTCTGGGGCTTCTTACCCTGGACCGGCCCGCCGCGCTGAACGCGCTGACCCATGGAATGATTAACGCGCTGGCGGCGCAGCTTTCGGCCTGGGCGGCGGATGACACGGTCGGGTGCGTGGCCATCCGGGGCGCCGGGGATCGCGCCTTCTGCGCTGGCGGCGATATCCGTGCCGTGCAGCAGTCGGTGGTGGCGGGCACGGACGAAGGCGCGGCGCTTCTGCGTGACGAGTATCATCTCAACGCCCTGATCGGCGCCTATCCCAAACCCTATGTCGCGCTGCTGCACGGCATCACCATGGGGGGCGGGGCAGGCGTTTCGGTGCATGGACGCTACCGGCTGGCGGATGCGTCGCTGGATTTCGCCATGCCCGAAACCGTGATCGGATTTATTCCCGATGTCGGCAGCAGCTATTTCCTCGCCCGTTGTCCCGGCGCGTTCGGACTGTATCTGGCGCTGACCGGCGCGCGTATCGGGTTGGGTGACGCTCAGGCCGCCGGACTTGTCACCCATGCCGTCGGCCGCGCTGACTTTGATGCGCTGCTGGATGCGCTTGCCGAGGGCAGGGCGGTCGAGGAGGCGGTACGCAGGTTTGCACGCAGGGCTCCCGATGGCGCACTTGCCGCACAGCGCCGCCATATCGAAACCATTTTCTCGGCTTCGTCGGTGGAAGCGATATTGGAACGGCTGGACCGCGACGGCAGCGACTTCGCGAAGCTGACATCCCAGGCCATTCGCGCCCGCTCGCCGACATCCCTGAAGCTCGTCTATCGCCAGATCCGGGCCGCCGCGCATCTCGATTTGAAACAGTGCCTGGCGATGGAATATCGCCTGGCGCTGCGGATATTGCCCGGCCATGATTTTCGCGAAGGCGTGCGCGCGGCGCTGATCGACAAGGATCGCGATCCGAAATGGCAGCCATCCGCGCTGGCCGGCGTTGCTGATCTGGACGGGTTTTTCGCATCGCTGGGCGATCAAGAGCTGTTCTGATTTTCGTAAAACTGTTTACGCTTTCTTTGCCATAGCTCGACACAATCACACCGTCCGGGAAAGTGTTGCGCGACATGCCGCGCATTTTACGCGTCCTTAAGACATCCCCCCTAGTCTGGCCCTAACAATAGGTGGGCCCCGCAAAAAGCGGGGAAAGCAAATGACGGCGATGGCCAAACCGCAAGCCGCGGCGGCGCTGGGTAGCGCTTCTTCGGTACGCAAGTATTATCTTGAGACTCTCAATCTCGTTGAGAGGCTGCATCGCCAGCTTCTTGATGTGATCAAGGACGAACTGGATCGCCGCGACGAACGCGAGATCAACTCGGTCCAGGCGTTGCTGCTGTTCAATGTCGGCGATCAGGAACTGACGGCCGGCGAACTTCGCACCCGTGGCCACTATCTGGGCTCGAACGTTTCCTACAATCTCAAGAAGCTGGTCGAGGGTGGCTACATCCATCATGAGCGTTCGGAAGCTGATCGCCGCTCGGTGCTGGTGCGCTTGACCCGCAAGGGCGAGGCGGTCCGCGACATGCTGCGTGAGCTGTTCGACCGCCATCTGGGTTCGCTGGAGGCGGTGGGCAATGTCGGCGCCGACAATCTCGACAGCCTGAACGTCACCCTCAAGCGCCTCGAACGCTTCTGGATCGACCAGGTCCGTTTCCGGCTCTGATCGACTCGGCTAGTCTGACCCGATGAAGGGTCTGCCGGTCGTGCTCTCGCGCCATTTTCGCTTTTACACGGCGCTGGCTTGCGGGCTGGCCGTCTGGGCCATTTGCTATGTCCTGGACATCGAAGCCGCGCTTCTGGCCGGCGGCGACGTTTTCTATCTGGTGTTCCTGGCGCTCTGCGTTCCGCTGTTGCGCCAGAAATCCTCCGATCTGAAAAAGCGCGCCAAAAGCGAGGACGAGGGCATCGCCGTCGTCGTCCTGCTCATTATCGCCACCATGGCCTTCTTCTGTGCCACCGTGTTCATGGCGCTGAGCGGTAGCCATGAGGTGCTGCCGCTGACCTTGGCGATGGTGGGTGCGCCGCTGGGCTGGCTGGTGCTCCATACGGTGATGGCTTTCCACTATGCCGACCTGCATTATTTCGAGGACCCTGACGGCCATGAAGGACCGGACCTGCAGTTCCCCGGGCGCGGCGATCCGGGACCCTGGGACTTTCTCTATTTCTCGTTTGTGATCGGCATGACCGCGCAGACATCCGATGTGCAGATCAAGCAATGCGGCATGCGCCGCACGGTTCTGCTGCACAGCATCGTCTCGTTCTTTTTCAACACGGTGTTCATCGCGATGGCCGTCAACGCAGCGGTCAGCTTGGCCTCATGACAGCCATCGCCGTGTCACTGGCCGGCTAAAGCTTTGGTGGCCAGGGCAGGAAGGCGCTGACCCGGCGCTTATAGTCCGCGTAGGCGGGGCGGCGATCTTCGATCTTGTCTTCCATCAGCGTCACGCCGGAGACCTGCAACAGCAGCAGCGTCACCACCAGCGGACTGAGGATCAGCCACCAGGCGCCGCTGGCCGAAAAGCCGATCAGGAAAAAACCCCACCACAGCACGGCTTCACCGAAGTAGTTGGGATGGCGCGACCAGCGCCATAATCCCCGGTCCATCACCTTGTCCTTGTTGTGCGGATTCAGGCGGAACCGCGCCAGCTGCACGTCGGCCAGCGCCTCAAACAGAAGCCCCGTCGCGGCGATTGCCACGCCCAGATAATCCAGCACCCCCATGGGCGCACGGCCGGACAGCATCACCGCCACCAGCGGCGCGGCGATGAACCACATGAGAATGGCTTGCAACAAAAACACCTGCACCAGGCTCCACCACCACCAACGTGGGCCGAACTGGCGGCGCATGGCGGCATAGCGATGGTCCTCGCCCCCGCCTGCCGGCAAGGAGCGGCGGGCAAAGATGTGAGCAGCTAGCCTGACGGCCCATAGATTCACCAGAAAAAGCGCGGCGGAGGTCCGTGGACCGCTGGACGGACCCAGCAAGGCGGCAATATCCACCACCCCGGCGACCCCGGGGCCCCAGAAGATATCGATGATGCTGACATCGCGGATGCGCAGCGAAATCAGCCACAGGATCGCGGCGGAACCGACCACGAATGCGAGGCCCCAAAGCGGTGCTGTCATGTGACAAATTGCATGGAATCAGGGGCTTGTTCTGGGGTATGGTGGTGGAAACGAGGGTCCTTCGAGAACACCCCTGAGAAGATAGTCATGGCGTTTTCCTACAAAACCAGTTTTCAGGATGCCCTGACGGCCCTCAAGCGCGAAGGCCGCTACCGCGTCTTCGCCGACATCTTGCGCCAACGTGGTGCTTTTCCCCAAGCCTCTTATACCGGTCATACGGATACGGGCGGCAAGCCGATCACCGTCTGGTGTTCCAACGACTATCTGAACATGGGCCAGCATCCCAAAGTGCTGGCGGCGATGCATGAGGCGGTGGATGCGGTGGGCGCCGGCAGCGGCGGCACGCGCAACATCTCCGGCACCACCCACTATCATGTCGAGCTGGAGCGCGAACTGGCCGACCTGCATGGCAAGGACGCGGCGCTGCTGTTCACCAGCGGATTCGTCTCCAACGACGCCACGCTATCGACCCTGTCCAAGGTCCTGCCGGGGCTGATCATCTTCTCTGACGAGCTCAACCACGCCTCGATGATTGAAGGCATCCGCCATGGCGGCACCGCCAAATATGTTTTCCGCCACAATGACATGGCGCATCTGGAAGAACTGCTGCAGGCGGCCAATCCCGCCGCGCCCAAGCTGATCGCCTTTGAAAGCGTCTATTCCATGGAGGGCGAGTTCTCGCCCACCGCCGCGATCTGCGACCTGGCCGAGAAATATCGCGCCCTGACCTATATCGACGAAGTTCACAGCGTGGGCATGTATGGTCCGCGCGGCGCCGGCATTGCGGCGCGCGATGGCACCATGCACCGCATCGACATCATCGAAGGCACCCTGGCCAAGGCCTTTGGCGTGATGGGCGGCTATATCGCCGCCAGCGCCGAACTGGTGGATTGCATCCGCAGCTTCGCGCCCGGCTTCATCTTCACCACCTCGCTGGCCCCGGCCATCGCGGCCGGCACGCTGGCCTCGATCCGGCACCTGAAATCCAGCGATGTGGAGCGCCAGGCGCTGGCCGAACGCGCCGCGACTTTGAAGAAGAAGTTCACCGCTGCCCGCCTGCCGCTGATGGAAAGCCCCAGCCATATCGTGCCGCTGATGATCGGCGACGCCGCGTTGTGCAAGGCGGTGTCGGATTCGCTGCTGAAAGACCACGGCGTCTATGTCCAGCCGATCAATTATCCCACCGTGCCGCGCGGCACTGAACGGCTGCGCTTCACCCCGTCGCCCGCCCATACCGACGCCATGATGGATGCGCTGGTCGAGGCGCTGGTGCTGGTGTGGGACGCGCACAAGATCGTCCGCGCCGCTTAAGTGCCAGGCCAAGAGATCTACGTGGAATTCGTAGCGCTCGGAAATTCCGTCAAGGTAACCGCCATCGATCCGGCCAGCGGCGTCGAAGCCAGCGTGGTGTGTCCCGCCAGCGCCTCGCAGCACGCGATGGCGCAAGCGGCGCGCCGCAAGCTCGAATATGTTCTCAGAAAGAAGACGTGAGCCCGATCTCCGACATCGTGATGATGGGGGCGCGCGCACTGGCCGCGGCGATTGCGGCGCGTAAACTGTCCTGCGCCGACGTCATGACGGCGTATCTGGATCACATCGACCGCTTCAATCCGCAGGTGAATGCCATCGTTGCCTTGCAGGAGCGTGGCGATCTGATGGCACAGGCGCAGGAGCGCGATGCGCAATTGGCGCGCGGCGAAAGCATGGGCCCGCTGCACGGCCTGCCGCATGCGGTGAAGGATATTCTGGCGGTTAAGGGCATGCCCATGACCTATGGCTCGCCGATCTTCAAGGATTTCGTGCCGGCAGCGGATTCGCTTCCGGTGGAGCGCATGCGCGCTGCGGGCGCGATCTTTGTCGGCAAGACCAACACCCCGGAATTCGCCCTGGGTTCGCACACTGTCAATCCGGTCTATGGCGCCACCCGCAATGCCTATGACCTGAACAGGTCGGCCGGTGGCAGCAGCGGCGGCGCGGCGGTGGCGCTGGCGCTGCGGATGTTGCCGCTGGCCGACGGCACCGACTATGGCGGCAGCCTGCGCAATCCGGCGGGCTGGAACAATGTGCTGGGCTTTCGCACCAGCGCCGGCCTGGTGCCGATGGCGGGCGAGGATGTCTGGTCGCCCAGCATCAGCGTCACAGGTCCGATGGCGCGCAGCGCCGCAGACCTAGCCTTGCTGCTGTCAGTGATGGCCGGGCATGACCTGCGCAGTCCCCAATCCTTGCCGGGTTCGGGGGAGCGGTTCCTCGAAAGTCTGGACCGCGATTTCAAGGGCGCGCGGATCGGCTGGCTTGGCAATCTGAACGGCTGGGCGCCGTATGAGCCCGGCGTGCTGGAGGTTTGCCAGAGCGCCCTTACGACGTTTGAAAGTCTGGGCGCGCGCGTCGAAGCCGTCATGCCCGAGGCATCCCCGGAACAGGCCTGGAAGGCCTTCATCAAGATACGCCAATGGCAGCAGGGCCCGAATTTCCAGATCCACTACAACAACCCGGCCCGCCGCGCCTTGCTCAAGCCCGAAGCGATCTGGGAGGTGGAAGAGAGCATGAAGCTGTCGGCCTTCGAGGTCGCCAATGCGTCGGCGGCGCGCACCCGCTGGTCGAACGCCGTCCAGCATCTGTTCCACGACCATGATTTCCTGGTGATGCCGACCGCCCAGATCTTTGCTTTCGACATCGCCGAAGACTGGCCGCACGAGATCGCCGGGCAGGCGATGCAGACCTATCACGAATGGATGAAGGCGGTCTGCCTGATCAGCCTGACGGGCTGTCCGTCGCTGGCGGTGCCGGCGGGCTTTGATGGCCGCGGGCTGGCGATGGGCTTGCAGATCATCGCGCCCATTCACCACGAGATGGACTGCCTGAAACTGGCCCATGCCTATGAGGGCGCGAAAAACTGGGCGGCGGATGTGTTGCCGCCGCTGCTGCGCGCTTAAGTTTTGCGGCGCTTGCCCTTGGCCGTGCCGCCCTTGCCCAATCCGATCTTCTTGGCGAACTCGCTGCGCCGTGCGGCGTAATTGGGCGCCACCATCGGATAGTCTGGGGCTAAGTTCCAGCGGGCGCGATAGTCGTCGGGCGACATCTTGTAGCGCGAGCGCAGATAACGCTTGAGCATCTTCAGCTTCTTGCCGTCTTCCAGGCAAACAATGTGGTCGGGCGTGACTGATTTCTTCACTGGCACGGCCGGAGGGCGGGGCGCAGTGGCGCCTTCGGGCGCGCGGGCAGAGAGCCCGCCCAGAGTGGCATGGACATTCTTGATGATGGCCGGCAATTCGCTGGCCGCCACCGGATTCTTGGCGACATAGGCCGCGACGATCTCTGTCACCAGCTTGAGGATGTCCTCGTCGCTTTCCTTGCCCATGATCCTGCTGTTTCCTGTCCCGGTTCGGTTGTCGGTAAGGATAGCGGCACAATTGCGGCTACCAGCCCTCCCCACCCGCACCTTAAGGGAAGGACGGCAATAGCGGAAAGCTCAGGATTTACGGTACCTTGCAGGAAGGTCTTAATTTCGGGCCGGAAACGCTAGATTTGGTGCCGGGGAAGGGGTAATTCCGCCATTCCTGCGCGGGGGCGCTAGAAGCGGCCCCTGCAAGCGCAAAACTGCAAAGAGGCCTTTCGCATGTCGGCTGCCGCCAATCCCCCGGACCGTAATCCCGGCTTTTTCACCAGCGATTTGCGATCCGCCGATTCGGCCGTATTCGCCAGCATCCAGGACGAATTGAACCGCCAGCGGGACAAGATCGAGCTGATCGCCAGCGAGAACATCGTCTCCAAGGCGGTTCTGGAAGCCCAGGGCTCGGTGCTGACCAACAAGTATGCCGAAGGCTATCCCGGCAAGCGCTATTACGGCGGCTGCGAATATGTCGACGTCACCGAGCAATTGGCGATCGAGCGCGCCTGCAAGCTGTTCGATTGCAGCTTCGCCAATGTGCAGCCCCATTCCGGCGCCAATGCCAACCAGGCGGTGTTCTATGCGCTTCTCCAGCCCGGGGACACGTTCATGGGCCTCGACCTGGCGGCGGGCGGTCATCTCACCCATGGCCATCCGGCCAACTATTCGGGCAAGTGGTTCAAGCCGGTGCCCTATACGGTGCGCAAGGACGATCAGCGCGTCGACATGGATCAGGTGGCGGCGCTGGCGCGCGAGCACAAGCCCAAGCTGATCCTGGCCGGGGGCAGTGCCTATGCCCGGCAGTTTGATTTCGCGGCCTTCCGCAAGATCGCCGACGAAGTCGGCGCCATCTTCATGGTCGACATGGCCCATTTCGCCGGCCTGGTGGCGGGCGGCGCCCATCCAAGCCCGATCCCGCACGCACATGTGGTCACGACGACGACACACAAGACGCTGCGCGGTCCGCGCGGCGGCATGATCCTGTCGTGCGACGAAGCGATCGGAAAGAAGATCAACTCGGCCGTGTTCCCGGGCCTGCAGGGCGGGCCCCTGATGCATGTCATCGCCGCCAAGGCGGTCGCCTTCGGCGAAGCGCTGAAGCCCGAGTTCAAGACCTATGCGAAGAATGTGGTGGAAAATGCCAAGGCCTTGGCCGAAGTGCTGAAGGACGGCGGTCTGGACATCGTCACCGGCGGCACCGACACCCATCTGATGCTGGTCGACCTGCGCCCCAAGGGCGCCAAGGGTCGCCCCACCGAACACGCGCTCGACCGCGCCGGCATTACCTGCAACAAGAATGCCGTGCCGTTCGACACCGAAAAAGCCGTGCTGACCTCCGGCATCCGGTTGGGCACCCCCGCCGGCACCACCCGCGGCTTTGGCGTCGCTGAATTCCGCGAAATCGGCAAGCTGATCGTGGAAGTGGTCGACGCCGTCGCCAAGAATGAAGACGGTGACGCACAGGTCGAGCAGAGCGTCGCCCGCCGCGTCAGTGAGCTCTGCGCCCGCTTTCCGATTTATCGATAAGGACCCGCCATGCGTTGCCCCTTCTGCGGACATGATGACAGCCAGGTGAAGGACTCGCGTCCTTCCGAAGACAATTCCGCCATTCGCCGCCGCCGCCACTGCCCGGAATGCGGCGGGCGCTTCACCACCTTCGAGCGGGTGCAGCTGCGCGAACTGATTGTGGTCAAGAAGAACGGCCGCCGCGAGGCTTTCGACCGCGACAAGCTGGAACGCTCCATCACCCATGCGCTGCGCAAGCGTCCGGTGGAGCGTGAGCGGGTCGACCGCACCATCACCGGCATCGTGCGCCGCCTGGAATCGATGGGCGAGAATGAGATTCCCGCCAATGTGATCGGCGAACTGGTGATGCAGGCGCTGGCCAGCCTCGACAAGGTTGCCTATGTCCGCTTTGCATCGGTTTATCGCAACTTCCGTGAGACGCGCGACTTCGAGGCGCTGATCGGCGAGCTCGAAGGCGATGACAAAGTTTGATGATTGAACCCCAT
Source organism: Rhizobium sp. Q54 (assembly GCA_945882615.1). Classification (GTDB taxonomy): domain Bacteria; phylum Pseudomonadota; class Alphaproteobacteria; order Micropepsales; family Micropepsaceae; genus Rhizomicrobium. The sequence goes on from CAMCWK010000018.1 coordinate 41,588, forward strand.
CCGCCCTTCGCACCTAGTCGGTGCTACGGGCATCTTCCCCTTGCCGTGCTTTGCACGAAGGGGAAGGCGGGCCTGAGTTTGTCATGAATATTCTTGTCATTGACGCGCGTTACCACACCGCCGTCGCCGACGCGCTGGTGGATGGCGCAACCGCGGCGCTGGAAAAGGGCGGCGCGCGCTTTGTCCGCGTCTCGGTGCCCGGCGTGCTGGAGATTCCCGCCGCCATCGCCATCGCCGCCCAGTCCGGCAAGCCGTTCGATGGCTATGTCGCCTTGGGCTGCGTGCTGGCCGATACCCGCGTCGCCGGAACACTGTATGAGGAGACAGTGCGCGCTTTGATGCAATTGGGAACAACTGGCTTGGCCATCGGCAACGGCATCGTTCTGGCGGCGGATGAAGGCGCGGCGCTGGATCAGGCCCAGACCATGGATGTCGGCGGCGATGCGGCGCGGGCCAGCCTGTCGCTGGTGACGTTTGCCCAGCGCGTGGGGCTTACATGACCAGCCAGGCCGATGCCCGCCACGCCGCCCGTTTGGGCGCGGTGCAGGCGCTGTACCAGATGGAAATGTCGGGAGACGGCGCCGAGGAAGTGGCTGCCGAATTTGCCGAACACCGCTTCGCGGAGTTGCCCGCAACGCCTGACGGCGAATTCTTTCATGCTGTCGTGAACGGCGTGCCGCAGCACCAGGTCGAGATCGACCGTGCCATTGCCGGTGCCCTGTCGGAGAAATGGAAGCTGGAGCGGGTGGATTCCATCCTGCGCGCGATCCTGCGCTGCGGCGTGTTCGAACTGGTGGCCCGCCGCGACGTGCCGGCCAAGGTGGTGATCGACGAATATGTCGCCGTGTCGGGCGCCTTCTTCGGCGGCGATGAGCCGGGCTTCGTCAATGCCGCGCTGGACACGATCGCGAAACGCAAGCGTGCCCCGGAATTCGGCCTGCCGGTGCCGGAAGGCGAGCTCGACTTCTAGTGCTTTCGCATTTGCGAACGGCTTGCGAGCGCTGTTGCCGCCATGCGAGCATTCCTCAACGACAAAAGCTGAGGGGAAACACATGGACATCAAGAAGCGCGATTTTCTGCTGGCGGGCGCCGCCATCACCGCGGGCATGGCGGCAACTGCCGCGATGGCGCAGCCGGCAGCCAAGCCGGTCAATTCCGGCAAGCAGCCGTCATCGGTCGACCGCAACTACAAGCCGCGCCGCCTGAACAAGTGCATCGAGCTGTGGGAAGACGGCCAGCCCGCCTATTACACCGGCGCCGGCATGGGCCCGGGCGTGGACCCCTACGAACAGGGCAAGCGCATGTGCAAGACCTGGGCGGACGTCATTGCCTATGACATGGAGCATGGCACCTTCGACCTGAAGGAATTGCGCGAATTCATGCGCGGGCTCAAGGATGGCGGCGGTACGGCTTCGGGCCACAGAATTCCGACTGTTTTCGTCACGCCGCCGGTGATCGGCCTGGACGAAGCCTATGCCCGCGCCAACACCTGGGTGCTGGAGCAGATCCTCTGCACCGGCGTGATGGGACTCAATCTCTGCCATGCGCGTGATCCACGCGCGATCGAGACCTATATGCATATGGGCTGTCGCTATCCCTTCCTGGACACGCCTGGCTTGACCGCCAAGGTCAGGATGCAGGGCCTGCGCGGCAACAGCGCCAGCTATGCTGCCAATATCTGGGGTGTCTCCGGCGGCACCTACCAGCACATCGCCGATCTGTGGCCGCTCAATCCGCGCGGCGAGCTGATCTTCGGCGTCAAGATCGAAGACACCTATGCCAACAAGACCATGGGCCAGACGCTGGCGCTGCCGGGCATGGCCTTCGCCGAATGGGGGCCGGGCGACAACAACCTGTGGCTCAATGGTTATAACAGCGTCGCCGAAGGCGGCCTGTCCGGCCATCCGGTGGTGCGCGACGCCCAGGGACGGGTGATAGAAGATGTTTCCGCGCTGCCCAACATGGTTGCAGTGCGCCAGCAGGTGCTGGACCACTGCAAGAAGAACAACGTCAAGTTCCTCAATGCCGCCGAGACCGAACCGGGTCACAACAATGTGGTGCAGCAGATCAAGGACGGAACGATGCTGGTTGCGACCGGTGGCGGTGGCGAAGCCGTCGCCATCATGGGCCGCGAATACACCAAGCGTAAAATGCCGGTTTAAGGCTTTATCCTTTCTGGCTCCACGCCCTTCGACAGGCTCAGGGTGAGGAGCCAGAAAAATTCCTCATGCTGAGCTTGTCGAAGTATGAAGGGCGCGGCGGCTTGGGCTGCCGCGCCCTTTGCATTAGGCTGCAGCGATGGATGAATTCGGCATCATCGCCAAATACTTCGCGCCCTTGGCGGGCGAGGGGGCCTTCGGGCTCAAGGACGATGCCGCGCTTTTGGCGCACCGCCCCGGCCATGACCTGGTGGTGACCACCGACAGCATCACCGAAGGTGTCGATTTCTTCGGCTTCGATCCTTCGCCCAGCATCGCGCGCAAGGCGCTCAGGGTGAATTTCTCCGACCTGGCCGCCAAGGGTGCGGTGCCGGCGTACTATCTTCTGAACTTGTCCTTGCCACACACCGTCACGCCGGATTGGCTGGCGGGTTTCGCGCAAGGGCTGGCCGAGGACCAGAAGGAATTTGGCGTGACGCTGATGGGCGGCGATACCGGCGCCACCGACGGGCCACTTTCGATTGCGGTCACCGCTTTCGGCTTTGTGCCCAGCGGAAAAATGGTCCGGCGCAGTGGCGCGCGGGCAGGCGACCATGTCTATGTCACCGGCAGCATCGGTGACAGCGGCGGCGGACTGGCGATTTTCCGCCGGGAGAATCACAGTCTGTCCGATGCCGACCGTGACAGCCTGATCGCCCGGTATCGCGTGCCCGAGCCGCCAGTGACGTTCGCCTCTATGTTGCGCGATATCGCCCATGCCAGCATCGACGTCTCCGATGGCCTGATCGCGGACCTGGGCCATGTCGCATCCGCCTCTGGGGTTCGTATTGTGGTCGAGGGTGAGCGCGTGCCGCTGTCCGCGCCGCTCAGGGCGCTGTGGGGTGACAACACCCTGCAACGCGCCGTGACGGCTGGTGACGATTACCAGATCGCCTTCACCGCGCCGCCCGGTCTCACTGGACCCTTCACTCCTATAGGCCGGGTCGAAGCCGGGCAGGGCGTCGGCCTCACTCTAAACGGGGTGGAGCTTGCGCTTCCCAGCCGGGGTTACCGGCATTTTTAACAATAAGGGATCAGGCGAGGCGTTCCGGTTGAAACCGGATGGCCTTCCGCGCTATCCCTTTGCTATCGGGGCAGGTTTTGTGGGGCGTTTCGATGATCAAGACGGTTGCGAGCAGCGTTATAGCCTGGCTGCTGCTGGGCGGCGTTGCCGTGGCGCAAAGCACTTCGGATTTGTTTCCGGACCCGGATTCCGCAGCGAAAAACTCGGTGAAGCTGACGACCGTTCTGATGGCGATCCCGGCTGGGATGCCGTGGCTGACGCTGCGCAATGGCCTGTTTTGCAATAATGCAGTTGCTGTCCGAAACGCGACAGGCGGGCGCGAGCCGCAGGATCTTCCGCCCTATGTGGCGGCATTCAAAACGGAACTGGAGCGCGTGGGATACAAGGTGATGTCCGACGACAAACTGTTCGACAGCGACTCCGTTTCGGCGGACTATCAGGTGGCCGCCGTGATTACCGATGCGCGTGTTGTTGCCTGTCTGAACAGCGGCGCCCTCTTGGAAGCCGGAAATCTGGGCGATGCCAGGGGCGACGGGTCCATGAAGATAGAGTGGCAGGTCTATTCGCCGTTGAGAAAACAGGTGGTGGCGCGGCTCAGCACCAATGGTTCGATAGAGCTCGAAAATACGATTGCTGGCGGCGTGGCGCAATTGATTACAGGCTCCTTCGCCAGTAACGCGCGGGAACTGGCAGCCAACGCCGAATTTCGTACCGCCGTGAACGCGCCCAAGGCTGCGCTTGCTGCCCAAGGCGTCCTGCTTCCCGGCCAGCAGGGCAAGATCAATCTGATCGGAAATCTGAAAGCGCCAACCCGCCCGATTGCTGAAGCGGTGGGAAGCGTCGTGACCCTGTTTGTCGGTTCGGCCAGCGGCTCCGGCGTGCTGGTTTCGGATGACGGCTATCTCCTGACCAACGCCCATGTGGTCAGTGACGCCAAGGATGTGCGGGTGCGCTGGCCCGACGGCATCGAGACGGTCGGGCAGGTTACGCGGGTGGCCAAGGACCGCGACATTGCACTGGTCAAGACCAATGCGCGCGACCGCATACCGCTGGCTCTCAAGCGCGGCGCCGTCAGTCCGGGCCAGCGCGTCTATGCCATCGGCACGCCGCTGGACAAGACCTTCCAGGGCACGGTCAGCAGCGGCATCATCTCCGCCAACCGCATCATCGACGGGTTGCGCTATATCCAAAGCGACACGAACATCTTGCCGGGATCGAGCGGCGGCGCGCTGCTGGATGAAACGGGATCGGTGATCGGCATCGTGGTATCCGGCTATCAGAAAGACGGTCAGGCGGTGGGGCTGAACATGTTCATTCCCATCGGTGACGCCATGGATTTTCTGTCGCTGGAGCGGCAGTAGGGCGGTCTTAACCATTCCCTAACCCTGATTTGCGAGCCTCTCGCCATGCGCAAGATGGCTCTTTTGGCGTTTCTGGCGATGGCAGCTCCTGCCATGGCGGCGGACCCTGCTGCCAAAGGCGATCCCAGCCACGCGCCCCAGAAGGGCGGCAGGCCCGGCACCAATGTCGACATGCCGTATCTGATGGCGCCCCTGACCAACGCCGACGGCAAGCTGATCGGCTACGCCTATATCACCTCGCGCCTGACCGCATCTTCCGAAGGCGTCGTCACCGATGTGCGCGAAAAGCTGCCTTTCATCCAGGACCTGCTGGTGCGCAACGTCAACAACCTTACCGTCTCCACGCCGGATGATCCGGAAAAAGTGGACATTGCCGGTGTCGAAGCGCGCCTGCTGGCCGATGCCCGCAAGGTGATGGGCGCGGGCAAGGTGAAACAGATCATCGTCTGCACCGTGCAGATCGCCGAGCTGCGCCCCAAGCAGACACCCGCGCTGCACACACCGGCGGACGCAGCGCCTGCCCATGGTGCGCCGCTTCCAAAGAATCCCGTCAAATCCCGCTGCGAAAGCTGACTTTTCGTCGGCCTGTCCCAAAAACTTCGTAATGCGGCGGGTTGCCTAGCCAAGACGCTTTTGGCAGTCTTTGCCCGCCCTTGAAGCGGCGAGTCCCATCAGCCTCCACGATGGGACACCGGCCATGGGGATCGGCTCGCAGCCCATCCTCACATTCGATGGGGAAGGCTTGAGCCGACCCGCATACGAACATCTCTGAGGGGACACTCATGGAATTGAATCTGATATTGGCCAGCGGCGTGCTGGCGCTGATCTATGGCCTATGGACCATCCGCGCGGTGCTGAGCCTTCCGGCCGGCAATGCGCGGATGCAGGAAATCGCCGCCGCCATCCAGGAAGGCGCCGCGGCCTATCTCAACCGCCAGTACACGACCATCGCCATTGTCGGCGCGGTGATCTTCGCGCTGGCCTGGATCTTCCTGGGCTGGCAGGTCGCGCTGGGCTTTTTCATCGGTGCGGCCCTGTCGGGCGCCACCGGCTATATCGGCATGTATGTTTCGGTTCGCGCCAATGTGCGCACCACCGAAGCGGCGCGCAGCGGACTGGCCGCCGGACTTTCGGTGGCGTTCCGCGCCGGCGCCGTCACCGGCATGTTGGTGGTGGGCCTCGGCCTGTTGGCAGTCGCCGGTTACTATGCGGTGCTGACCTGGGGCTTCGGTCTTTCGCTGGACAATCCGGTCGACAATCGCGTCATCGTGGACAGCCTTGTGGGCTTGGGCTTCGGCGCCTCGCTGATCTCCATCTTCGCGCGTCTGGGCGGCGACATCTTCACCAAGGGCGCTGACGTCGGCGGCGACATGGTCGGCAAGGTCGAGGCCGGCATTCCCGAAGATGATCCCCGCAACCCCGCCACCATCGCCGACAATGTCGGCGACAATGTCGGCGACTGCGCCGGCATGGCGGCCGACCTGTTCGAGACTTTTGCAGTGACCACGGTGGCCACCATGGTGCTGGCCTCGATCTACTTCACCGGCGACATCAAGGCGCAGCTGATGCTCTATCCGCTGGCCATTGCCGCCATGAGTATCGTGACCTCGATCATCGGCACCTTCTTTGTGCGGCTGGGCAAGTCGGGCAACATCATGGGGGCGCTTTACAAGGGCGTGATTGCCACGGTGGTTCTGTCGCTGATGGGCCTATGGCCGCTCACCAGCTATATGCTGGGCGGCATGGACACCGAGATCGTCAGCGGCGGCGTCGCCTATACCGGCGCCACCCTGTTCTGGTGCGGTGTGGTCGGCCTGGCCGTCACCGGCGCCCTGATCTGGATCACGGAATATTATACCGGCACCAACTTCCGGCCCGTGCAGTCCATCGCCAAGTCGTCGGTTACCGGTCACGGCACCAATGTGATCCAGGGTCTGGCGGTCAGCATGGAGTCCACGGCGCTTCCCGCGCTGGTCATCTGTGTCGGCATCGTCGTGACCTATATGCTGGCCGGCCTGTTCGGAATCGCCATCGCGGTGTCGACCATGCTGTCGCTGGCGGGCATGGTTGTGGCGCTGGACGCTTTCGGTCCCGTCACCGACAATGCGGGCGGCATCGCCGAAATGTCCGGGCTTGAGGGCGATGTCCGCAAGACCACCGACGCGCTGGATGCGGTCGGCAACACCACCAAGGCGGTGACCAAGGGCTATGCCATCGGTTCGGCCGGTCTGGGCGCGTTGGTGCTGTTCGCGGCTTATACCGAGGACCTGAAGCACTTCACGGCACAGGGCACCGGCTTCTTCGCCGGGCTTGAACTGCCAACCTTCAGTCTTGCCGATCCCTGGGTCGTGGTCGGCCTGTTCTTCGGCGGGTTGCTGCCCTACCTGTTCGGCGGCATGGCCATGACGGCGGTGGGCCGGGCGGCCGGCGCGGTGGTCGAGGAAGTGCGCAAGCAGTTCCGCGAAATGCCGGGCATCATGCAGGGTACGCAAAAGCCCAACTATGCCCGCGCCGTCGATCTGCTGACCAAGGCCGCCATCAAGGAGATGGTGATCCCCAGCATGCTGCCGGTCTTCTCGCCGATCGTGCTGTTCGTGCTGGTCAATCTCATCGCCGGACCCACCGCGGCCTTCAACGCGTTGGGCGCCATGCTGATGGGCGTGATCGTCACCGGCCTGTTCGTGGCCATCTCGATGACCTCGGGTGGTGGTGCCTGGGACAATGCCAAGAAGTATATCGAGGACGGCCATCATGGCGGCAAGGGCTCGGAAGCCCACAAGGCCGCGGTGACGGGCGACACGGTCGGCGATCCCTACAAGGACACTGCCGGTCCGGCCGTCAATCCGATGATCAAGATCACCAATATCGTGGCGCTGCTGCTGCTGGCAGTCCTCGCCCATATGTGATCCGGGAAAGTGATCAAAAAGGCGCGGGGCGCAAATCCCGCGCCTTTTTCATGCCCCATCAGATATTTAGAATTATTCTAAACTACTTGACGGGCCTGTTGCAGCTGGCTAGCCTAATCCCTGGAACAACAGGTGAGGGACGTGAATGGAAAGCGAACGCAAATGCCCGGTGAACCATTCGCGCGGACGCATGAACCGCGACTGGTGGCCCAACCAGCTCAATCTCGGCGGCCTGCACCAGAACTCGCCCAAATCCGATCCCATGGAGCCGGATTTCGACTATGCGAAGGAATTTGAAAGTCTCGACCTGGATGCCGTGATCAAGGACCTTCATGCCTTGATGACGGATTCGCAGGAATGGTGGCCCGCCGACTATGGCCATTACGGTCCCTTCTTCATCCGCATGGCCTGGCACAGCGCCGGCACCTATCGGGTGGGCGACGGCCGCGGCGGCGCCGGGCGCGGGCAACAGCGCTTCGCGCCGCTCAACAGCTGGCCGGACAATGGCAATCTGGACAAGGCGCGGCGTTTGCTGTGGCCGATCAAGCAGAAATATGGCCGCAAGATTTCCTGGGCCGACCTGATGATCCTCACTGGAAATGTTGCGCTCGAATCCATGGGCTTCAAGACCTTTGGCTTTGGCGGCGGCCGCGCCGATGTGTGGGAGCCCGAAGAGCACGTGAACTGGGGCACCGAGGACGCATGGCTGGGCGACACCCGCTACAGCGGCGAGCGCGATCTGGTCGGCGATCTGGGCGCGGTGCAGATGGGCCTGATCTATGTCAATCCGGAAGGGCCCAACGGCAAGCCCGATCCCCTGGCGGCCGCGCGTGACATTCGCGACACCTTCGCGCGCATGGCGATGGACGATGAGGAAACGGTCGCGCTGATCGCCGGCGGCCATACCTTCGGCAAGGCGCATGGCGCGGGCCCCGCCAACCATGTCGGCCGCGAGCCCGAGGGCGCCGACATCGAAAGTCAGGGTCTGGGTTGGGCCAGCAGCTTAGAAAGCGGCATGGCCGGGCACACCATCACCAGCGGACTGGAAGGCGCCTGGACGCCCACGCCGATCAAGTGGGACAACAGCTTCTTCGACACGCTGTATGGCCATGAATGGGAGCTGACCAAGAGCCCCGCCGGCGCGCATCAATGGAAGCCCAAGGGCGGCGCTGGTTCCGATACGGTGCCGGACGCCCATGACGGCAAGAAGCGCCATGCGCCCATGATGCTCACCACCGATCTGGCGCTGCGCGTGGACCCCGCCTATGACAAGATTTCTCGGCGTTTCCACCAGAACCCGCAGGAATTTGCCGCCGTCTTCGCCAAGGCCTGGTTCAAACTGACCCATCGCGACATGGGGCCGATCGGTCTGTATCGCGGCAAGCTGGTGCCCAAAGAGTCGCTGATCTGGCAGGATCCGATTCCGGCGGTGAACCATCCGCTGGTGGACGACAAGGATATCGCGGCGTTGAAGGAGAAGATCCTGGCGTCCGGTATTTCGATATCGGACCTGGCCTCGGTGGCCTGGGCTTCGGCTTCGACGTTCCGGGAATCCGACAGGCGCGGCGGCGCCAATGGCGCACGCATCCGCTTGGCGCCGCAAAAGGACTGGCCGGTGAACAACCCGCCGGTTCTGGCCAGGGTGTTGAAAATTCTGGACGGTATCCAGTCCGAGTTCAACGGCGCGGCATCCGGCGGCAAGAAGATTTCGCTGGCCGACCTGATCGTGTTGGCGGGATCGGCGGCCGTGGAGAGCGCCGCCAGGGCTGGCGGTGTTGCGGTCGCGGTGCCGTTCACGCCAGGCCGCATGGATGCGTCGCAGGACGAAACCGAAGTGGAATCCTTCGCCTATCTCGAACCCAAGGCCTACGGCTTTCGCAACTATCTGCGCAGTCCCATCATGACGCCGGAAGAGCATCTGGTGGACCGGGCTCAACTACTCAGCCTCACCGCGCCGGAAATGACGGTGCTGGTGGGGGGCTTGCGAGTCCTGAAGGTTGGGCAGCCGGAACATGGCGTGTTGACGCGAAAGCCCGAAACGCTGACCAACGACTTCTTCGTCAACCTGCTCGACATGGGTACGAAGTGGAAAGGCGTCGACGGCCGCGAAGGCGTGTTCGAAGGGCTTGACCGCAGAAGCGGGCAGGTGAAGTGGACCGCGACGCGCGCTGACTTGATCTTCGGTTCGCATTCCCAGCTGCGCGCCCTGGCCGAAGTTTATGCCGCCAGTGACGCGCGGGAAAAGTTCGTGAAGGACTTTGCCGCCGCCTGGACCAAGGTGATGAATCTGGACCGCTTCGACCTGACGGCTTGATCTTCTGCGATAAGGCGGGAAAAGGCGCGCGATAACCTCGCGCCTTTTTCATGCCTGATGGGAACTTTGAAGATGCGTCCTTTTATCCGGCGCAATCAGGGGTGAAATTGCTAACCTGCCGCCATGCCAGCCCCGCGTCCGATAGACGAAGAGATGGTCCATGCCTTGGTGCATGGCTTTTACGCGCGCGTTCGGCAGGACGCGGCGATCGGGCCGATCTTCAATGACGCCATCGGCGAGGCGTGGGATGCTCATCTCGCCAAGCTGTGTGATTTCTGGTCTTCGGTGATGCTTCACACCGGGCGGTTCCAGGGAAGGCCGATGGCCACCCATATGCGGCTCAAAGGGGTTCTGCCGGAACATTTTGAGCGCTGGTTGACGCTGTTTCGCCAAACCGCGCGAGAGGTATGTCCGGCTGACAGCGCGGACCTGTTCATTGACAGGGCCGAGACCATCGCCCGCAGCCTTCAGATGGGAATGTTCTATCGCCCGGGCGGATTGCGCGCATGATCATGATGCGTTGGGCGCTGGGCGGCTTGGCGGCCGCCGCCATCGCTATGGCCGTGAGCGCGCTTCCCAGCCGGGCGGATGACGTTACGGCTTCCAATGTCGTCGAGCATTATCAGAAACTGCTCGATCAGGGTGCTGCAAAGCTGCGCTATGCCGAAGAAAAGCATGGTTATCTGCCCGATCTCCTCAGGGCTTTCCGCATTCCGCGGGAATCGCAGTTGCTGGTTTTTTCCGCCAGCAGTTTGCAGTTCGACAAGATCAACCAGAGAACCCCGCGTGCGCTTTATTATCAGGACGACATTGCGATCGGCGCGGTGCAGGGCGGCAACCTGATCGAGATCGTCGTCACCGACAAGAATAGCGGTGTCGCCTTTTATACCCTCGATGCGGCAAAATCCGACAAGCCGCGCTTTGCACGGCGCACGACCGAATGCGTCACCTGTCATGGCTTCGCCAGCGGCTGGGCGCCCGGCTTGATGGTGGCCAGCTACAGCACCGGTCCGGGCGGCAAGCTCCTCAATCTTGACCCCTACAACCTGTTCCACCTGACCGATGATCGCACGCCATTCGAGGATCGTTATGGCGGCTGGTATGTCACAGGTCAGACGGGATCGATGCGTCACCGCGGCAATGTGACGATCACGCCGGAAGATCCGGTGACCATTCCACCGGGCGGCACCAATATTACCGATCTGGGAGATCGCATCGCCAAAAGCGATTATCTGGAACCGGGCAGCGACATTGTCTCGCTATTGACGCTGGAACATCAGGCGGGGTTCGTGAATCTGGTGACGCGCATCAACGCGCAGTATCGAAGCCTCGATCCCAAAGTGGCGATGCCGCGCCGCGCCACAGGCGCGGATATCGACGTGTCGATCGACGAACTGGTCTCTTACATGACGTTTGTGAAGGAAGTGCCGTTGCCATCTCCGGTGGTCGGCACCACCGGCTTTGCAAAAATCTTTGCCGAACAGGGCGCAGAGGACTCCAAAGGGCGCAGCCTGCGCCAGTTCGATCTCAGGACCCGCCTGTTTCGCTATCCCTTGAGCTACATGATCCATAGCCAGGCGTTCGACATTCTCAATCCCGCCGCCCGGGACCGCGTCTGGCGCCGCCTCTATGACAGCCTCAGCGGCCGGCCGGCTGGCGCCGCTGCCATCAATATCGCCGCGGCGACCAGGACCGGTTTGCCCGATTATTGGAAACCGGTCCCGGAATAGCCGCGAGTCTTTTAGGGCTTCAGCCAGGCCTTGTCCGTGGGCAAGGCGGGGTTCGCGGTGATGCGCATGACTGCGCAATGATGGTAGGAATAATCCCCGTCCTTGTTGTGCCCGTGTTCGGACATGAATTGCACAAGCTGGAGGATGCAGTTGTCGCAATTGATATTCGGCACCCTGACATCTGTTTCCCAGAACGTGTCCGCCGCCGCCTTTTGCGTATGGGCGAACAGGCCATCGGCGAGAATGGGCGGCTTTGTGTCGGCGATTTTCGCCGACACGGACCAGGGCCCCTTTGGCGTATCGCGTGTGGTGACTTCGGGATCGGGCGGCAGTTCCGCCGCAGACCTGGCCAGCGCAATGCGGTAATGGCCTGGATGAAAAATCGTTTCCCGCAATTTGACGTGGAGCATGTCACCGCCTCGAACCTGGTTCACGATGTTCGTCGACGTGCCGGGGTTGGCGGATGTGCCGCCGCAGGGCGCAAGCTTTTGCGGATCGTCGAGCCGGTCCTGAACCAGCGAGGCAGAGGGCTCCAGCAATTCAAAATGGGCATGGCTGCTGCCTGACATCAGCAGCAGGGTCCCAAGGCCGGCGAGAATGGAATACCGCATGTCTTACTCCGTATGTTGACTGGCTATGGCGCAATGCCGATTTCGAAAGGACCGGCGGGAAGGCCGCTGGCGTCCGACAGGGTGCAGATGGGGCTGTCGCCCCAGCAATAGCGAACTTTTGTTGCCGCGCCCGCGCCGGCAAGGCTCACGGAATCGCGCCCCAAGGTGGCGCGCACCCAGCGGCACGACCGGACGTCGCACAGTTCGAAGGCATTGGGCTGGCCATTATAGGCGGTGAGGGCACCGGTTACGTCCTTGAAGGACACGGTCACGTCGTCGCCGGCGCGCTTCGCCGCGGTCACCCGCCCCCCCGATGGTGCGAGCTTCTCGCCATAGACCAGATTGCGGGCGGCGATCGAAAGCCGGCGTCCGATCTCTTGCTTGTTGGGCGGATGCAGGTTCTTGGCATCGCCAACGTCAAATGTGACCACCAGCGCGGCCTTCGCATCGGCCTCGGCGGTCTTGCGCTGGGCTTCGCGCACATCCGACCATAGCGACTCGCCCGGTTTGACGGGGGCGAGGCCGTAATTGGGAATCTGCACAATCAGGAAGGGAAGATCGGCGCCGAACTGCTTGCGCCAGTCGCGCATCATCGCTTCCAGCACCGGCTGATAGGTCTTGGCGAAATAGAGGTTGGATTCCCCCTGGTACCAGACCGCGGCCTTGAAGCCGTAGGGGCCGATGGGGGAGATCATGCCGTTATACTGCAGGCCCACCCCGTGCATCGGACCCCAGGGCAGTTGCGGCGCGATCAGCGTCTCCACCGGCTTGTAGCGCCAGGGCTTGTCCAGCGGCACGCTGGAGCCATCGGCGAAGCGGATCAGCCGCGTGGAGGCCGGACCGGTCAGGCCGCAATTGCGCCAGCTGCAAAAGATGTTCAGCGTGATGGAATTGTCGCCGGCTTTCAGCAGGCCTTTGGGCAGGACATGTATCGCATTGGCCTGCTGTGACGTGCCACCGATCCCCACGCCATTGACCCAGCTTTTCTCTTCTTCATTGGCGCGGCCGAATTCCAGCGTCGCGGGCTGGGCAGCCTGTGCCGCCGTTAGTGTCACATGGGTGGCAAGCCAGAGCTGGCCGACAAAGCCGACGCCGGACTCGGCGCTGCCTTCGGGCAAGGTGAGCCCCGGCCAGTCACCCCAGGCACTCAAAGGCTCTGGCGCCGCAGGCCATGACGATGTGTCTTCCTTCCACGGCTGGCCCGCGCCATTTGCCCGCCACCAGTTTTCCCACGCACTATCCCAGCGCTTTGAGGCGGCCGTGGGATCGCGGCGATACAGCGACAGCATGTCGAGATCGTCGTTGAAGAAGCTTAAGCGTCGCAGGCTGGGCTCGCTCACCCAGCCGCGCACCCGCGTGCCGCCCCAGGCGGCCGTCACCAGGCCGATTGGCACTTTTACTGTCTTGCGCAATTCGCGGGCGAAAAAGAAACAACTGGCGGAGAAGTCGCCCACCGTTTGCGGCGAGGCCGCCTTCCAGCTGACGGGGGTAGCGAAGCTGGTCAGCACCGTGGGGCTGGCGATGCGGTCAATCGACATATGCCGTATCGCGCTGTCCGTCGCGGCGGCGGTCTCGGCATCGACATTGGCGGCGCGGCGCACGCCCAGCGCCATGTTGGACTGGCCGGTGCACAGGAAGACATCACCCAGCAGCACGTCATGGACCTGCTGGCTTTCACCGCCGCCGCTGACTTGCAACGTATAGGGGCCGCCCGCCGCCATTGCCGGCAGCACCGTGCTCCATTGGCCGTCATCCGCGGCGCGCGCCGTGGCGCGGGTCTCGCCCAGCCCTATGCTGATCTCGGCGCCGCGCGGCGCCTGGCCATAGATGCGGATGGGTTGACCGCGCTGCAGCACCGCATGGTCCTGGAACATGGGATGCAGAAGCGGCGCAGCCGCAGCCGGCGAGGCCGCCAGAAGCGCCCAACCAAGCGCAAAGCCAAAAGCCGCCAGTCTCATGTCCCGCCCCGTTATAAGGCGATGACTGTAGCGTTATTTGGCCCGACTACGGAACAGGTCCGCCGCCGTTACCCGGATTGGTTTCGCGGATCTGGGTGGCGGACGTACCGGGGGTCGCGTTCAGCAATTGCTGAAGGAATGTCAGTTCGCGGCCGCGGGCCGGGGTTTCACGCGTCTCGAACGCGATCACATTGCCATGCTCAAGGCCGAAGCGGCGAACGCCGGTGACCGTGTTCTGCTTGTCGAAATAGACCGCCAGGATCTGGCGCTTCAGCACCGTGGGGCTGAAGAAGGCGACCTGCTTTTCGGTGGCGGAGATATAATACCAGCTGTCATTGCCGAAGGTGGCGGTGGTGGAGGCATAGCCCAGTCGCGACTGGATGGTGGTTTTGGTATCGGTGCCGGGCTTGATGGTCGCCTCGGCCTCCTTGTCCGGCATGTAGCCGCGCTGGCTGATCACCGGGGCGCAGGCGATCAACAGGGCAAGGGCGCAAAGGGGTACGAGTGCGAGCTTCATGACTTCAACCTTGGCGTGCGGATCTGTCTTTTTTAGGGCCTTCAAGCATGGGACAGTGGGCCGATGTGCTAGCGTCAGGCGCGGGGCCGTGCAAGTCCCCACCATTCATAGGGATAGTTCCATGCTGAATTTGCTCAGGAAAAGCGGGGTGCGCAAGCAGAAAGGCCAGCTTCTGTATGACGGCTTGGTAACCCGGGCGCGCCAACCCGTCTTTTTCCGGGAATTCGCGGTGGCCGACAGCATCGACGGCCGGTTCGACATGGTGGTGTTGCATGCCTGGCTGGCGCTCAGCGCCCTGAAGGCGGCCGGGTTGCAGGAGACGGCGCAGGGCCTGACCGACGCGATTTTCGTCGGCTTCGATGAGGCGATGCGCGAGCAGGGGGCCGGCGACATGGGCCTCTCGCGCAAGATGAAGGCCTTCGCCGATGCTTTTTACGGCCGCGTGAGCGCCTATGAACAGGCGAAGGATGAAAACGAGATGGCGGCGGCGCTGGGGCGCAACCTGTGGCGCGGCGCCGCGGTGGACGAGCGCGCCCGCAAACTGGCGAGCTATGCCTGGGACGCCAAGAGCAGCTTGAAGCAAAGCCTGCCCGATACGCTGGATTTTGGACCACTTCCGAAAATCTGAACAGCCACTATATGTCAGCCAAGACCGATCCTCTGCCCCTCAGCCAGGTTTACAATCTCGCCCGCCTCGGCAATGCGGGCGATGTGGTGGAGATCGTTGCCCATGCGGCGCAACGCGTCGCCATCGCCCGCTGGGCCGATGTGCTGTCGCTGGAGAATTTCGCGGCCCGGGTCGAGATCCGCAAGATCGCGCCCACCCGTTTTGGATTGCACTTTGTGCTCAAGGCGGATGTCACGCAGGCCTGTGTGGTGACCCTGGAACCGGTGCCGGCCCTTCTGGAACACAGCTTCAGCCGCGAACTGGAATTCACCGGTCAGACCGCCCGGCGCAAACCTTCCGAGCCCGAATCAGTCCCCGAAGTGGTGCTGGATTCACTGGAGGATGAGGGGCCGGAACAGATCGAAAGCCTGCATTACGACCTGGCGGGCCCCCTGCTGGAGGAGTTTGTCCTGGTCCTGGAGCCTTACCCCCGGTGCCCCGGGGTGGCCTTTGAGCCGCCTGGGGAGGGCCTGGAGCCCCCCGAAAGCCCCTTTGCCGTGCTGAAAGGCCTCAAACCCGGGCTTTAACCCCTTATCAGACCCGGCTTTTGGCTTGAAAGGGCCATGGCTTTCCTGCTACCCACGCCGCCTGTTTGCGACCCCGACCGGGGTGGCCTTTAGGAGTTTTCCGCCATGGCGGTCCCGAAACGAAAAACCTCGCCGTCGCGTCGCAACATGCGCCGCTCGCATCATGCCCTGACGGCCGTCACCCATGGTGACTGTTCCAATTGCGGCGAGCCCAAGCGTCCCCATCATGTCTGCGGATCCTGCGGTCACTATGCGGACCGCGAAGTCGTGAAGGCCAAGAGCTAAGACCTTTCACCTGAAAGGTGGCCGTGATCCGCGCCCTGACAGTTTCGATCGATGCGATGGGCGGCGATGCTGGGCCTGGCATTGTCGTCAGCGCCTTGTTGCGCGCCCTGCAGCGTCACACCAACGTCCAGTTCCTTCTGCATGGCGATGAGGCGCAGCTGAATCCGCTGCTTGCCAAACATGCCAAGCTCAAGGGCCGGGTCAGCATCAAGCACGCATCGGGCCGTGTCGCCATGGAAGACAAGCCCAGCCATGTGCTGCGGCGGGGACGCGACACGTCCATGTGGCACGCCATTGAATGCGTGAAACAGGGCGAAGCCGATGTCGCGATCAGCGCCGGCAATACCGGTGCGCTGATGGCGGTTTCGATGTTTGGCCTGGGCATCGTCGATGGTATCTCGCGCCCCGCCATCGCCACCATCTGGCCGACGCTCAAGGGGCAGACCGTGGTGCTGGATGTCGGCGCCAATGTCATGGCCAGCGATGAGCAGCTGGTGGATTTCGCGGTGATGGGCGAAGCCTTCGCCCATGTGATTTTCGGGCTGGAGCGTCCCACCGTCGGCATCCTCAATGTCGGCGCCGAAGAGCAGAAGGGCAATGACGCCGTGAAAGGCGCGGCCCAGATCCTGCGCAATTCCAGCCTGCCCATGGCCTTTCACGGTTTTGTCGAAGGCGATGACATCGCCAAGGGCACAGTGGATGTGGTGGTCACCGACGGATTCACCGGAAACATCGCGCTCAAGACCGCAGAAGGCACCGCGCGTTTGATCGGCGCTTATCTGCGTCAGTCGCTGAAGCGTTCGCTGCTCAGCCGGCTCGGCGCGGTGGTGGCGTCGGGCGCGCTCAGAACGCTGCGCCGCAAGCTCGATCCGCGCGCCAATGCCGGCGGTATTTTCCTGGGCCTGAACGGCATCGTGGTGAAATGCCATGGCGGCGCCGACGCCGTCAGTTTTGCCAGCGCCATGGACATGGCCATCGACATGGCGAATTCCAACATCAACGCTCGTATCACCGCCGATCGCGCCGCCTTGCGGGCCGGCGCCAGTCAGGCGATGCAGGCATGATCCGCGCCCGCGTCATCGGCTCTGGCAGCTGCCTTCCCGCCAATATCGTCACCAATGACGATCTGGCCAAGCGCATGGACACGTCCGACGCCTGGATCCGCGAGCGCACCGGCATCGCCCAGCGTCACATCGCCGTGGAAGGCGAAAAGACGTCGGACCTGGCGCTGGGTGCGGCGCGCGCCGCGCGGATTGATGCCGGC
>CAMCWK010000019.1 GCA_945882615.1 Rhizobium sp. Q54
GCCTGAAGCACTCAGGGGGTGCGGCTCACGCCGCACCCCCTTTTTGTTTTTTGAACAACAAAAACCGGAACGGACGAAGCTCAAAATGATTCAATGTCTGGCTGTGGCTTTTGGCGGTCTTTTTCTCGCCACGCCCGCCTTCGCGCAAACAGCTCCCACACTCAACAGCGGGGATACCGCCTGGCTTCTCACCTCGGCGGCCCTGGTGCTGCTGATGACCATTCCGGGCCTGGGCCTGTTTTATGGCGGCATGGTGCGCAAAAAGAATGTGCTGGCGACCCTGGCGCAAAGTTTCGGCGCAGCCGCCCTGGTCTCGGTGCTGTGGATGATTGTGGGCTATAGCCTGGCCTTCAAGACCAATTCCAATCCGGCGCTGAACCAGTTCATCGGGGATTTCAGCTATCTCTTCCTGCAGCCGATGAAGGTGGATTCGCTGACCGGCACGATTCCCGAATCGGTCTTCATGCTGTTCCAGATGACCTTCGCCATCATCACCCCGGCCCTGATCGCAGGCGCCTTCGCCGATCGCATGAAATTTTCCGCCTTCCTGTGGTTCACCGGCCTGTGGCTGATCTTCGTCTATTGCCCCATCGCCCATATGGTGTGGGGCGGCGGCATTCTTTTCACCATGGGCGCGCTGGACTATGCCGGCGGCTCGGTGGTGCATCTCAATGCCGGCACCGCGGCCCTGGTGACCTGCCTGGTGCTGGGCAAGCGCATCGGGTACGGCCGCGAGAACATGTCGCCGCACAATCTGGTTCTGTCGGTGATCGGCGCCTCGCTCTTGTGGGTGGGCTGGTTCGGGTTCAATGCCGGCTCGGCACTGTCGTCCGGCTTCAATGCCGGCATGGCCGCTGTCGCCACCCAGATCGCCACCGCCGCCGCGGCGCTGGCCTGGATGCTGGCCGAATGGGCCATCGCCAAAAAGCCTTCGGTGCTGGGCATGATCTCGGGCGCGGTGTCCGGCCTGGTGGCGATCACCCCGGCGTCCGGCTTTGTCGATCCGGTCGGCGCCCTGATCATCGGCGTCACCGCGGGCGTGGTCTGCTATGTCGCTTCGGTCTGGATGAAGAAGGCGCTGGGCTATGACGACAGTCTGGACGCCTGGGGCGTGCATGGCGTGGGCGGTGCGCTGGGCGCGCTTCTGACCGGCGCCTTCGCCAACAGCGCCGTCAATCCGGCGGGCAAGGGCTGGATCAATGACGGCAATTTCGGGCAAATGCTGATCCAGCTCGCTGACGTCGGCATCACCTTCGTCTATTGCGCGGTGGTCACCTTCATCATTCTCAAGGCGGTGGACATGATCATTGGCCTGCGCGTCTCCCCCGAAGTCGAGGTCGAAGGCCTGGACATCAACCTGCATGGTGAGACGGTCCACCACTGAACCTGTGTTCTGTCCCCAACTTGGGCGCCATCCGCCAGGGTGGCGCCCTTTTTGTATTCCATCTTCTCCATGGCCGGGCTTGACCCGGCCATCCAGAGGCTTTCTCCACAGATCGGACTCTGGATGGGCGGCTCGGGGCCGCCCATGGAGAGTTGATTTGATCGGGTGAACGAAGCTTTAGTCTCCCCGCCACATTCTCCGGAGATTCTCCTTTTGTCCTTCAACGGCCGCCTTGCCGCCCTGCCGCCCGGGCCTTTCGCCCGGCTGGCGACGCTGTTGGGTGATGTCAAACCGGGCAAAGAGCCAATCACCCTGGCGATTGGCGATCCCAGTGGCGCGGTGCCCGAATTCGTGCGCGCGGCGCTGAATGACGGCGCCGCCAGCTTTGGAAATTATCCTGCCATCCAGGGTGCGCCGGACTGGCGCAATGCGGCGGGCGAGTGGCTGAACCGCCGCTTTGCCCTGAACGGCGCGATCGATCCGGAAAAACATGTGCTGCCGCTGAACGGTACCCGCGAGGGCCTGTTCTCGGTGCTGTTTCCGTTCATGCCGGAAAGCAAAGGTGGCGGGCGCCCGATCGTGGCAATGCCCAATCCCTTTTATCAATGCTATGCGGCCGGCGTGCTCGCATCAGGCGCCGAGCCGCTGTATGTGCCAGCGCTCAAGGAAAACGGCTTTCTGCCCGATTTCACCGGGCTCCCCCAAGCAACTCTGGAACGGCTGGTGGCGGTTTACATCTGCTCGCCGTCCAATCCCGAGGGCGCGGTGGCGGATGAGGCTTATTGGAAAGCACTGTTCACGCTGGCCGAGCGCCACGATTTCTTCGTGCTGGCGGATGAGTGCTATGCCGATATCTGGTTTGACCAGCCGCCTGCCTGCGCCCTGCCCGCGCGCCTCGCACAAAGCGGCGGCTTTAAAAATCTGCTGAGCTTCCACTCCCTCTCCAAGCGTTCGGGCCTGCCGGGCCTGCGCTCCGGCATGGTTGCGGGCTGTCCTGGGCTGATCGAAAAATTCCGCGCCTTCCGCAATGTCGCCGGTCCCACCGTGCCGGGCCCGGTGCAAGCGGCCTCGGCCGCCGCCTGGCGCGACGAGGACCATGTCACCGCCAACCGGCTGACCTATGCCGACAAGATGGCGGCGGCCCAGAATATCCTGGGCAGCCGAATGACCCGTCCGGGGGGTGGCTTCTTCCTCTGGCTGGAGGTCGGCAATGGCGAGGAATTCGCCCTCCAGGCCTGGCGCGATCAGGGCGTGCGGCTGCTGCCTGGCGCCTATATGGGAAGGGAAATTTCCAGTGGAAAAACCCAGTCAAACCCTGGCTTTTCCTACGTCCGGGTGGCGCTTGTTAATGACTTATCAACCATTAAGACCGCACTCGAAAGACTGAGAGAAATTCTCTAGTTCGAGGCCGATGCCAGTTACAGGCCGGCCTCCCCCTTCTTGCGAAGCAAGGCAAGGGGGAGGTGGCCGTAGCATCGCCTGCGATGCGTAGGCCGGAGGGGGTTGGATGGCACAAAGCAAGATGATCGGTGGCGTCTACCACCCGCGCGCCAAGGGTGGCGCCATGAGCGACGCCCTGGCCGACGCCAAGCGCGCCATGCACCGGCTGACCCGCATGCTGGCGATGCGCGGCGCGGGCCTGGTGCTGGTGCTGGCGGCGACAGCGGCCCTGGTGGCGCTGGCCAGCTATTCCTCCGGCGATGCAAGCCTCAACAACGCCAATGTGCGCGACGTTTCCAACTGGCTGGGGCCCCTGGGGGCGGTGGCCGCGGACCTGATGCTGCAGATTTTCGGGCTGGCGGCGGTCGCCTTCCTGGCGCCGCTATTTGTCTGGGGCGCGCGCGCCCTGCGCGGCAAGTCCTTGAAATATGCGATGTGGCGGCTGGTCGCCTGGCCGCTGGGCACCATGACGGTGGCGGCGGGCTTGGGCCTGTTTGCACGCCCTGCCACCCTTCCCGCCGGCGCCGGCGGCATGATCGGTATTGCCGCCGACGGTCTTTCCAGCCACGCCGCGCAGGTCTGGCAATTGCCGATGCTGAGCTGGGCGCTGCCGCTGGGGCTGCTGCTGGTGGGCCTGCCGCTGGCCTTCCTGGCCACCGGCCTGCGCCTGAAGCCCATCGTGCAGGGGGTGCAGAACATTCCCGCCGGCGCGCTCTGGCTGTGGGGCCTGATCAAGAGGCCGGAATTCGGTTCGCATCATCAGGACGATGACGAGGATGCCGATCACGAATATGATGATGACGATGAAGGCGCCTATCACCTGGATGCGGATGACAGTCCCGGTTCGATAAGGCCCGAGCCCATCGCCGCCACCCGCCTTGCCGAACGCCAGAAGACCCGCGTCAAGCGCGACATGCGCGCGCCCGCCGGGACTGCCACCAAGCGCGACAAGCAACCGGCGCTGAATCTGGCCTCGGGCGATTACCAGCTTCCGGCGCTGGGACTTCTGGCGGAACCCGTGACGGTCAAGGACACGCACACGCTGTCCGACGAGGCGCTGGAGGAAAATGCCCGCATGCTGGAAGCGGTGCTGGCCGATTTCGGGGTCAAGGGCCGCATCACCGCCGTGCGTCCGGGTCCGGTGGTCACACTGTATGAATTCGAGCCCGCCGCCGGCGTGAAGTCGAGCCGCGTGATCTCGCTGGCCGATGACGTCGCCCGTTCGATGAGCGCGGTGGCGGCCCGTATCGCCACCATCTCGGGCCGCAACGTGATCGGCATCGAGCTGCCCAACCAGTTCCGCGAAACCGTTTACCTGCGCGAGATGTTCGCGTCTTCCGACTATGAAAAGGCCCGCGCGCCGCTGTCGCTGGCGCTGGGCAAGACCATCGGCGGCGAGCCGGTGATCGCCGATCTGGCCAAGATGCCACATTTGCTGGTGGCGGGCACCACCGGTTCGGGAAAGTCGGTGGGCCTGAACACCATGATCCTGTCGCTGCTGTACCGCATGTCGCCGCAGCAGTGCCGGCTGATCATGATCGATCCCAAGATGCTGGAACTGTCGGTCTATGACGGCATTCCGCATCTTCTGTCGCCGGTGGTGACCGATCCGCGCAAGGCCATCGTCGCCCTGAAATGGGCGGTGCGCGAAATGGAAGACCGCTATCGCAAAATGTCCAAGATGGGCGTGCGCGGCGTCGAAGCCTTCAACGAACGCGTCAAGAAGGCCAAGGACAAGGGCGAGGTCCTCAAGCGCACGGTGCAGACCGGGTTCGACCGCGAGACCGGCAAGCCAATCTATGAGGACGAAAATCTCGAATTTGAAGCCATGCCCTATATCGTGGTGGTGGTGGACGAAGTCGCCGACCTGATGATGGTCTCGGGCAAGGAGATCGAAGGCGCGGTGCAGCGCCTGGCGCAGATGGCGCGCGCCGCCGGCATCCATCTGATCGCCGCGACCCAGCGCCCCTCGGTCGACGTGATCACCGGCACCATCAAGGCCAACTTCCCCACCCGCATTTCCTTCCAGGTGACGAGCAAGATCGACAGCCGCACCATCCTGGGCGAACAAGGCGCCGAACAGCTTCTGGGCCAGGGCGACATGCTCTACATGGCGGCCGGCGGGCGCATCAAGCGAATCCACGGTCCGTTTGTGTCGGACCATGAAGTCGAAGACGTGGTGCGCTTCCTCAAGGCGCAGGGCGCGCCGGAATATCTCGATGCCGTTACCGAGGAGCCCGATGAAGAGGGCGACGATCCCTATGCGCTGATGGGCGGTGGCAACAGCAATTCGGGTGACGATCTCTACGACAAGGCGCTGGCCGTGGTGGCGCGGGACAAGAAGGCTTCTACCTCCTACATCCAGCGACGCTTGCAGATCGGCTACAACCGCGCCGCCAGCCTGATCGAACGCATGGAGCAGGACGGCGTGGTTTCAAGCCCCAACCATAAAGGCGTGCGGGAAGTATTGTTGCCCGATCACGACGACCGGTAATTCGCACGCCTTTCTTTGTTTGATTGTGCGCATCCGCGCACGGGGGCGTGCGAGAAGTTCTCCTGCCTGATCACGACGACCGTTAAGCGGTTTCGCCTCGCGCAACAAAAAAGCCCGGTGGCGACACCGGGCTTTTTCTTTTTCATAACGGCTAAGACTTAGTCAGCTGCGAAGCAGTAGAACTGACCCGCACCGCCGGTCTTGACCAAAGCTTCCTGGCTGCAGCCCTGCGAACCATGGGCAGCGTTCCAGGAGGTGAAGTTGCGGTTGTTGTTGGGACCGCTGCGGTCGTGATGGCCCAGGACGGCCGAGCCGTCAGCGTTCTTGGTCCAGTTGCCGCAGGTGGTGTCGGTGGTTCCCATGTTGGGCATATAGCGGCCGGCCGAATCCGATCCGGTCAGCATGTCATGGCGATTGGGCGTGTCGCCGCGGCCGTTCACTGTCATGCCTTTTTCGTCAAGCAGGTTGGCCTTGGTCAGGTTGGGATTGGCGCTGCTATGCAGGTCGTCCACGTTGCGGGCGATGGTCACGCCCTTGGCATTGACCCAGGGACCCTTGCCGATGCGGTCGCGCGCATCCACGGGCGCGGCGCCATTCGGCACCTGGGTGGCGGACAGGTAAGCGCGCCAGTTGGTCTTGGTGGAGCCGGCCGCCTTGGCCAGCATCGCGCAATGCGCATCCGCGCCCGCCAGGCCACCCAGATTGGCGCCATCGCCCTTGCCAACGCTGGTGATGAAGAAACTCATATTGCCCTGCGCATTCACGGTGGCGGCGCCCGCCAGACAGACCGCCGCGCCCGCGAACAGCAACGAACCCCAAAGCTTGTTTTTCATGTAATTCCCTCCCTGGAAAATTGATCGGCCGGTATCACCGTGCCGAAATATGGCGTAAAAATGGCGTACTGCCGCCTGACATTGGAATGTCATCTTATATCGATCAATCCGGGGGCGCAGCCTCCCGATTCTACTGTTGGGCCGCTACCGGCTAGCGGACATCCCGTAGGATTTCAGCGGCGGCGCGCGGGAAGGTGACGGTGATGCGGGTGCCCTGACCCCGCGCGCTGTCGATTTGGATGCGTCCCTTATGCAGGTCCACCAGCGCCTTGGTCAAAGGCAGGCCCAGGCCAGTGCCCTCATAGCGCCGCTCCAGCCGGTTATCCACCTGGGCGAACGGCTCGAAGGCAATCTGCACATCCTCGGGATTCATGCCGATGCCGGTGTCGCTGACCGACACCGAGATTTCATTGGCCGCTTCGGCGATACCGAGCGAAATGGTGCCGCCCTTTTCCGTGAACTTTATGGCGTTCGACAGCAGGTTGAGGAATATCTGGCGCAGCTTTGCGGCGTCGCCGGCCATTGGGATTTCATGTTCCGGAACCGGGGCGACGAAGGCATGGCCGGCGGCGGTGCACTGTTCACGCACCATAGCGATGCAGTCCTTCAGCACATAGCGCATGTCCACCGGCTTGCTGTCCAGGAACAGTCTGTTGGATTGGCTCTTGGAAAGATCCAGCACATCGTTGATCACCGAAAGAAGGTGACGTCCGCTGCGCAGTATGTCGTAGGAATAGTCGAGGTAGCGCTCATGCCCCAGCTTGCCGAAAAACTGGCCGGATATGATTTCGGAAAAGCCGATAATGGCGTTCAGCGGCGTACGCAGTTCGTGGCTCATATTGGCCAGGAAGCGGGTCTTGGAGGCGTTGGCCGCTTCCGCCTCGCGCTTGGCGCGGCGCAAGGATTCCTCGCGTTCCTTGATGGCGGTGAAGTCGGACAGAAAAATGATCGAGCCGCCTTCGCTGGTGGCGCTGCCGGTCATGCGCAGCCAGCGCCCGTCAGCCAGTTCCAGCTCGGCATGGCCGGAGGTTGAGATATCTTCGCTGGGTGCCTGGGTAGAGACCAGCTGCTGCTGGATCAGTGCCAGCGCCGCGTCGAAGGTCGTGCCCGCAACCAGCTGCGTGGCGATTGCGGGGAAGAACTCGCGCATGGTGCCGTTCGACATGGCGATGTTGCCATCAGGCGCAACCAGCATCACGCCTTCGCGGCTGGTTTCCAGCGCGTCGGCCAGGCGGTTCTCCGCCGAGCGCCGCAGCGCGGTCTCGCGGCCCATCATCTCGCGGATATTGTCCTGCATCACCGTCATCGAACCCAGTAACGCGCCGGTCTCGTCACGGCCGCCTTGCGGGATCGGCGTTTGCAGTTCGCCGCTGGCAATGCGGTCGGCCACACTGGCGGCCGCCTGCAACGGGCGCACGATACGACTGCGCAGCAGCGCCGTGATGCCCGCCGCCAGGGCCAGGGCCAGAAGCGTCATGCCGATCAGGGCATATTTGTAGTTTTCAATATTGGTCACGGTCTGGCGACGACCGATGAAGCTATTGCCGGTATTGAACTCGATCAGCAGATCGAACTTCTCGTCGATCTGGCGATCCAGTTTTGCCAGTTCCGCCATGTCACCCTGGATGCGCACTTCGCCCCAGCGTTTCATCAAAGGGCGAATCTCGGCAATCATCTGCTGCTCGTCGGCATGCAGGCTGCGCTGGGCAGCGACATCCAGGTCCTCATCAAAGGTCGCATGGAGTTCGGCGATCTGGGCGGCGATGGCCGGGCGCTCGGAGGGCGCGGCGCCTTCAAAGCGCAGTTCCGCCAGCTGCATCTCGGTGAAGCCATTCTGGGCGGCGCGGGCATAATTGATCGCCATCAGCGGGCCGTCGAAGGTCGTCATCGCGATATTGCCCGCGGCCGACAACACGCCATAGCTTGCCAGCCCCATCAGACCGATGATGGCGCTCATGACGGCAAAGGCGCCGAAAATCCTGGCGCCAATCGTGTATCTGGCAAGCTTCATGACAGGCGGGCTATCCGGACGGGAAACGCCGGATTATTCTGGCCTGAACGGGGTTTATGGCGGCTTAAGGATCGCCTGCGGGCGCCCCGCAACACTTGATTAAGGTTTGCCGATTCCTAGTTGACCCGCACCGTCAGTTTCATTTTCGGGTGGATATGGCAGCGCACTTCAAAGGTGCCGGACCGGGGGAAGCTTTCCACGATATTCTGCCCCGGCCGCCGGCCCTCGGAATCGAACAGCCCTTCGGAATAGATCTGATGGATGAACTCGTCTTCGTTGGTGACCGTAATGGACTGACCCTGACGAATGGTGATCTCGGCCGGAAGAAAGCGGCGGCCTTTCTGGACGATCGTGTTCGTGCTCTGCGCAAATGACGTCACGGGGATCGCCACCAGCAGGATAAGCGTCAGCTTCTTCACTGGGTCACCACATGGCGCTGCATCGGGGCCAGGCGGGCCAGGAAACGGTTCTGAACCGCGAAGGGAACGCCGACCTTGTCCATGGCCGCCTGCAAGTCCTCGACCACGGCATTGAAGTCGGCGTTTGTCAGCCGCAGGCCCTTATGGGCTTCGGCCATGCCATGACCCTTGTATTCGCAAGGACCGCCCGCGATCTGGCAAAACTGGACTTTGAACTGGGCGCGCACCCGATCCATGTTCGATTCGTCGAAAATCTTGCTGATGCGCGGATCGGCGAGATAGTTGTCCACCGAGGCCTCCACGATGCGGTCGATGCCCGCCTGGCCGCCCAGGTCTGCGAACAGTGTGTCCTGGGCAACTGCCGGGGAGGCGGCGAGAATCAGGAGCGAAAGCGCGAGAATCTTTTTCATCACAATCCTGCCTGTAGCGAGAGATAAGCGCCGCGCTGATCGTCGCGGATCACGATATTGCCCAGATCAACATAGGCGATGGTCGCGGAAAGGTTCTTGTTGAAGAAATAGGCTGCGAAGATGTCCCAGGCTGCCTGTTCCCTGGCGATGGAAAGATTGCTCGGCTTGGTGCGCAGTTCCGCCCCCACCGCAAAACGGCGGCTGAACAGATAGGCGGCCGAACCTTCAAACTGCGCGCTATAGCCATCATGCTTGTCGCCGCCAAAGCCCAGGATGCCGAGATGGTTGGCGCGGGTGTGGCGCCAGGTGGCGTTGACCAGCAGGCTTTGCGCAAGGAACAGCTTGCTGGCCGAAAGATAATAGTCGGTACCCTGATCCGACTTGCCGCCCACCGCACCGATCACGGTGCCGCGGTCATTCTCCTTGTGCTGCAACCCGATCGAAAGCTGTGGCAGCCAGCCGTCCTGCTCATAGACGGCATCGCCGATCAGCTTCAGCTTGGCGCCGAAGATATTCTGATGAAACGTGAAGCCGCGCCCAAGCCCCAGCGCCGCGCCGACATCCTGGGTATCAAACTCCTGCCAGGCATAGGAAAGCTCCAGCCGGTCGAACAGGCCGACCGCGATGCCGGCACTTTGCAGCCGGTAATCGGGAAGCAGGACGGTTGTGTAATGGACATTGGCGCCTACCCCGTCGCGGGTGCCATAGCCGGTGATCAGCGCCCAGTTGGCCAGACCGCCGCCGCCTGCGCCTTCGACTTGGCTGACGCCACCGGTGGCCAGAAGCTTGCCGCCATCGAACAAGTCCAGGGGGTCGGCGAAAGCAGGGGCGGCCGAAGCGGCGCCCCAAAGGCCTGCCGCAAGGGCAAAGCGAAAAAAGGCCAGACGCATTACAGGTCCCCGAAGAAGCACGGACCTGCTCTAACCCCGCTGGGGTTAAAGCGGCTTAAACCCTGGTTCCCGGTGAAAATGGCAGGAAAAGCAGGGGTGGACAGGGGGTGGGGCTTGGCCTATATCCCCCCACCTTCCGTGACGCGGGGTGGAGCAGCCCGGTAGCTCGTCAGGCTCATAACCTGAAGGTCACAGGTTCAAATCCTGTCCCCGCAACCATTCGCAAAAGGCCCGGCCCAAAGCCGGGCCTTTTTCGCGAATGCCCTAGCGACAGCGTAGGGCGAAACCTGGAATAGAGGCCCAAAATCGTCGGACCGGGCTTTTTTGATGCCCAGCCGGCAGGCGATCCGAGGACAAACCTCGTCTCGTCTCGCATTGCACCGCACCAAATCCGCCGAAACCGCGATTTGCGGCCACGCTGCCCCTTTTATGTGCAGCGTTAATCGGACCACCCGATCTTGATTGCCGGGGGGGTGGGCCGCCGCTATAACCCCGGCCCTCAGGGCGGGTTTTGCTGAGTCTTTTTCGCTCTGTGTGTCGAAGGGAGTGTGCATGGGAACCCAGGTCCCCGCCGACTACCGGCCGTCGGATAACGAGCCCTTTATGAATGAGCGCCAGCGGGAATATTTCCGCCGCAAGCTCAATCTCTGGAAAGACGAGATTCTCAAGGAAAGCCGCGAGACCATCCAGAATCTGCAGGCCGAGACCGTGCCGCACGCCGATCTCGCCGACCGCGCCTCCACCGAAGCGGAACGCCAGCTGGAACTGCGCACCCGCGATCGCCAACGCAAGCTGATCGCCAAGATCGACGAAGCGTTGCGCCGGATTGAAGACGGCTCCTATGGATTTTGCGAAGAGACCGGCGAACCCATCTCGCTCAAGCGTCTCGACGCGCGCCCCATCGCAACTTTGTCGATTGAGGCCCAAGAACGTCATGAAAGGCGCGAGAAGGTTTATCGCGACGATTAGACGAAGCAATCATTTGAAAATGAAAAGGCCCGGATCGAATGATCCGGGCCTTTTGCTTTTCCCCACCGTTTGTCCGGTGATTACCAGGGCATGATGATGTCGAACAGCTGCGAGCCATAGCGCGGCTGCTGCACATCGCTGACCAGCCCGCGGCCGCCATACGAGATGCGGGCTTCGGCGATCTGGGTCAGGTTGACAGTATTGTCCTGGGTAATGTCTTCGCGGCGCACGATGCCCGAGACGCGCATGTCGCGCAGCTCGTTGTTGACGCGCACCTGCTGGTGACCGTCGATCACCAGATTGCCATTGGGCAGCACCTGGGCGACCAGCGCCGCCAGGGTCAGGTTGATGGACTCCGAACGCGCCACGGCGCCGGTGCCGGAATTCGACATGTCCGAGCCCATCTTGACCAGGCTGGAAGGATTCATCGAGCTGGGCAGCACGCTTTCCAGGCCGAACAGATTGTCCAGGCTGGCATTGTCGCTGTTGGAACGGCTGCGTGAGGTGGTGTTGGACAGCTTCGCGGCATCGGCGGTCGAGACATTGACCGTGATCACGTCACCGATGCTGCGCGCGCGCGGGTCGTTGAAGAAGCTCTTGGCGCCCGTCTGCCACAGCGAA
Organism: Rhizobium sp. Q54; assembly: GCA_945882615.1. Lineage (GTDB taxonomy): Bacteria > Pseudomonadota > Alphaproteobacteria > Micropepsales > Micropepsaceae > Rhizomicrobium. The sequence continues at coordinate 11,472 of CAMCWK010000019.1, forward strand.
TTGTTGACATGGCGGATAGGAGCAGGGCGCGGAATCTCAGCCACGATCTGGCTGCCGGCGGGATTGCCCACCGCGGCGAGCTTGGGCGCCTGGCCGATTTCCGAGATCCGGTTGGCGGCAGAACAGGCCGCCAACGGCGCGACCAGGAGGAGAGTGGTGATTTTCACAAACATGGAGCGCATGGCTTTCTGGTCCTATCGACGGGCAAGTTTGGCGGGGGCGGAGATCGGGCCACCATTGGCGCGCACCACGCCGGGGGCGGTGACGGTGGCGGCGATCATGCGGAAGGAAGCGGGATTCTGAATGGTGACGGTGTCGCCGATGCCGCCTTCGCTCATCGCCCGGCCCATCGCCACCAGTTCCACGCCCGGCGCGCTGAACTGCATGGTCACGGTCTGGCCTTTGGTGATGACGATGGGGCGGCGAACATCGTCACCCCGGAAGGTCTGGCCGGCGGACAGGACGCGGCGCGCCTGCATGCCCGCAACCTCTTCGATCTTGGTGGGAACGCCCGACATCAGGCTGTTGCCATCGACGGTTGCGTAAGTGAGATCGGTTTCGCCGATCACTTCGCCGCGGGGAATATCGCGGGCCGGAACCACAACGCGCACGGTGGCGGCCTGAGCAGCCATCGGCACCAGAAGCAGGAAAGCGGCGAGGAGCGTCGGCGAAAGCCGGAACGACCAGAAATAAGTTGCGGTTTTCATGACTTAAGACCCCAAGCGAGCGGTGTTCTGCAGCATCTGATCGGCGGCAGAGACAACCTTGGAATTCATTTCATAGGCGCGCTGGGCGGTGATCAGCGCGGTGATCTCGTCGACCGAGTTCACGTTCGAGGTTTCCAGAAAGCCCTGCTGCAGGGTGCCGTAGCCGGTGGAGCCCGGCACGCCCGCCTGGGGCGAACCCGATGCGGCCGTTTCCAGATAGAGATTGCCGCCAACCGCGTTCAGGCCCGCTTCATTGGGGAAGCGGGTCAGTTCCAGCTGGCCGACCGTGGTGGCTTCGGCCTGGCCGGCAACGGTGGCATTGACCTGGCCCTGGGCATTGATCTGCACCGAAAGCGTATTCTGCGGAATGGCGATGCCCGGCTGCACCACCAACCCGTCCTGGGTGACCAGCTGGCCTTGGGGCGAAAGTCCGAAGTTGCCGGCGCGGGTATAGGCGTCGGTGCCGTCGGCCTGCTGGATGCGAAAATAGCCCGCGCCCTGGATGGCGACGTCATAGGGATTGGAGGTGCTTTTCAGGTCGCCCTGGGTGGTGACGCGATAGATCGCGCTCATGCGCACGCCGGCGCCGATCTGCACGCCCGACGGGGCATAGGTGCCGGTGTCCGAGGTCTGGGCGCCCGGCGTCTGGATGTTCTGATAGAGCAGGTCCTGGAACTCGGCCCGCTGCTGCTTGAAGCCGGTGGTGTTCATGTTCGCCAGATTGTTGGCGATGACTTCGACATTGGTCTGCTGGGCGAGCATGCCGGTCGAGGCGATGGAAAGAGCGCGCATATCTTAGGTCTCCTTAACTGGGCATACGGCCAAGCTTTTCGATAGCCTGGCGTTTGAGATCTTCGTGGGACTTGGAAAGGGTGGCGGTCGCTTCATAGGAGCGCATAACTTCGATCATGCGGCTGATCTCGATCACCGGCTGGACATTGGAGCTTTCCAGCATGCCCTGGCGCAGCGAGGTGGCGGTCGGCACGATGGCGGCCTGGTCGGTGGAATAAAGATTGCCGCCTTCCTTCGTCATCCCGGTTGCGGCATCGGCGAAGTCGACGATGCGGATCTTGGCGAGCTGGCCGGTCTTGCCGCTCAGGGTGCCGTCAGGGGCGATCACGATGTCGCCGTCATCGGGGGTGATGGTGATGGCGCCGCCATCGCCCTGCAGGGCATGGCCGTCGGTGGTGACGATCTGGCCGTTGGCGTCCAGGCCGAAATGGCCGTCGCGGGTATAGCGGATACCGGCGGGCGTCTGCACGGCGAAGTAGCCCTTGCCGGAGATCGCTATGTCATACATGGCGCCGGTGCGCTGGATATTGCCCTGGCTGACGTCGCGCACGATACCGGCATCTTTCACAAAGCTGACGGTCTGGGTGCCGGTCTGGTCTTCCGCCGGACGCATGCTGGTGATGTATTCTTCGAATTTGGCGGCTTCGCGCTTGAATCCCGGCGTCGAGGCGTTGGCGAGATTGTTCGCGATCACGTCCATCGCCCGGTAGGCGGCGAGCTGCTGGGAAAGACTAACGAGAAGTGAATTATCCATGGCCTTCGGATCCTTTCTGGTCCGACGCAACCAACAGTGCAGCCGCCATGCCAGCGCGAAATGCCCGTTTTTATTGGGTTTCCTGAGCACCGGGCGGGGAAGGCGGAAAATCTTGCCGGGCGTTTGGCTCCCCACTCGGCAATTTGAACCACTCCTTAACCACGTTTGCTTACCTTGGCCCGCAGACGAAAAGTGCTGGGAAGAATTCCATGGCGAGCAAAGACAAAGAAGCCGATGCCGAAGGCGCGGGCGAGAATACCGAAGCTGTGGGCGACGCTGCCCCGAAGAAAGGTTTTGGTAAGATTCTGGGGCTCCTCAAGAGCAAGAAGATGCTGATGTTCGGCGTCCCGGCGCTTGTGGTGCTGCTGGGCGGCGGCGGCGCGGGCGCCTACTTCTTTATGTCGGGCGGTGACGAGACGGCCGCCGAGCATGTGGAAGAAGTACCGCTGACCCCGCCCAAGGTCGCCTTCAGCGACATGCAGGACATCCTGGTCAATATCCAGAGCAGCGACGGCACCCCCGCCTATCTCAAGCTCGGCGTTTCGCTGGAGCTGGACGATGAAGAACAGAAAATCGCGCTGGAGCCGCTGATGCCGCGCATCACCGACCAGTTCCAGGCCTATTTGCGCGAATTGCGCCTTGATGACCTCAAGGGATCGGCCGGCGTGCTGCGCCTGAAGGAAGAGCTGCTGCGCCGCGTCAATGTGGCCGCCGCGCCCTACAAGGTGCGCGATGTGCTGCTCAAGGAAATGATCGTCCAGTAAGCGCGTCAATTTATAGAAGTGAAGGTCACGTACCATGGCTGACGAAACCCCTGCCCCCGCCGCCGAAGATGCCGTTCCCGGCGCGGCGGCCACCTTTGAAGCCGGTGGCGTCCCCGACAGCGGCGCCGCCGCCGAACGGGTGCTGAACCAGGAAGAAATCGACTCGCTGCTGGGTTTTGACGTCGGTGCCGACCAGGCCCAGGACAAGTCGGGCGTCAGAGCCATCATCAACTCGGCGCTGGTCTCCTACGAACGCCTGCCGATGCTGGAAATCGTCTTCGACCGCCTGGTGCGGCTGATGACCACCAGCTTGCGCAATTTCACGTCCGACAATGTCGAAGTCAGCCTGGATTCCATCACCTCCATCCGCTTCGGCGACTATCTCAACTCCATCCCCCTGCCCGCGATCCTGGCGGTGTTTCATGCCGAGGAACTGGACAATTACGGCCTGTTCACCGTCGATTCCAACCTGATCTATTCGATCGTCGACGTGCTGCTGGGCGGCCGCCGCGGCTCCAGCGCCATGCGCATCGAGGGCCGTCCCTACACCACCATCGAGCGCACCCTGGTCCAGCGCATGATCGAAGTGATCATGCAGGACATGTGCGCCGCGTTTGAACCCCTGGCGCCGGTCAATTTCAGCCTGGACCGCCTGGAAACCAATCCGCGTTTTGCCGCCATCGCGCGGCCCGCCAATGCCGCCATCCTGGTCAAGCTGCGCATCGACATGGAAGACCGCGGCGGCCGCACCGAATTGCTGCTGCCCTATGCCACGCTGGAGCCGATCCGCAAGCTTCTGCTGCAGCAGTTCATGGGCGAAAAATTCGGCCGCGATTCGATCTGGGAAAGCCATCTGGCGACCGAGCTGTGGTCGACCAAGGTCGATATCGAAGCCATCCTGGACGAACAGACCATGCCGCTGAACCAGGTGATGAACCTGGAAGTCGGCCAGACCATGATGCTGGGCGCCAACCCCGACTCCAAGATCCAGCTGCGCTGCCGCGGCGTGCCGCTGCTCACCGGCCGGATGGGCCGGGTCGGCGCATCCGTCGCGGTGCGGGTGGACGAAGCCATCGAACGCACCGACGCCTCGCGCGCCCTTTAGTTTCAACGCTATTTGAAAGAGACACCGCCGTGAATATTCCCATGGACCTGACTTTCTATCTCGAACTGGTGCTGCAGGTGCTGCTGGCCTTCACGCTTTGCTATTGCGTGGTGCTGGAACGCCGCCTGGCCGCCGTGCGCAGGGGCCAGGAAGGCCTGTCGCGCACCATCGGCGAACTCAACATGGCGATTGCCGGCGCGGGCGCGAGCTTGCGCGCGCTGAAATCGGCGGCGGGCGAAGCGGCCCAGACCCTGGACGAGCGCCTGAAGCGCGCCCGCCTGCATATCGACGAACTTTCGCTGCTCACCGCCTCGGGCGAACGCATCGCCCAGCGCATGGAAGCCTCCGCCGCCGCGCCGCGCGTGGCGCGCGAGATTCCCGACATGCCGCTGCCCTCCACCTCGATCCTCAGCCGTCTGAACCGTTCTGAAAGTGCCGTGCAATGACATCTTCCCTGTTGAAGAAGGGTCCCCGTTACGTCCGCCTGCTGCCGTCCGTGGTCGTGGTCGGCGCGATGTTGCTGGTGCTGAAGACCAGCGGGTTGGTGCATGATGCTTATGCACAAGCCGGTCAGGCGACCGCGTCGCTGACCCAGGATCCGGTCCCTTCCAATCCCGACTATGCCGGTGGTGCCGACGACGAGATGGCCTCGGCCAGCGAAGTCAATGTGGTCAACGCGCTGGGCAAACGCCGCAAGGAGCTGGACGCGCGCGGTTCGGCGCTCACCACCCAGGCTGCCATGATCCAGGCGGCGGAAAAGCGCGTGGACGCCAAGATCGCCCAGCTGCAGCAGCTTCAGTCCAAGATCACCGCTCTGTTGCAGCAGCGCGACGACGCCCAGAAGGCGCAGGTTGCGGCGCTGGTGAAGACCTATGCCGCCATGAAGGCCAAGGATGCGGCGCGCATCTTCAACACCCTGCCCGATGACGTGCTGATGCCGGTGGCGCAGGACATGAAATCCGACGTGCTCGCCCCGGTGATGGCCGCGATGAATCCGGAGGCCGCGCAGAAGCTGACGGTGAAACTGGCCAATCGCCTGACCCTGCCGCAGACCACCGATGTGCCTGCCCCGGCGCCTGCGCCCGTGCCGCAGGAGGCTGCTGCCGCCACGCCCGCCCCGGCACCCGCCGCCCAGGCCGCTGCCGCGCCCCGGCCGGCAACCCCGGCACAACCGGAAACTGCTGAAAAACCAAAGACTTAGTATATTTAACCAGAGGTTAACGCAGCCCCGCGATTATAGAGTGAGAAGGGGAATTTTTCCGTTGATCCGCATGGTCCGCAGCATCGCATGGGTGATGGCGCTTGGCGTCAGCGCACCGGCATGGGCCGACAGTGTCAGCGGCACGACCCAGGATGGCTATGGCCGTCTGAGCTTTTCCATTCCCGCCACCACCAAGATCACCGCCACCACCACGGGCGGCGTGCTGGCCATTTCCTTCAGCGCCAAGACCGATATCGATCCGGCTGCGATCACCGCCGCTTTGCCGCGCGTGATCTCCAGCGGCCGCGCCGATGCCGATGGCAAGACCTTGCGCTTCACCCTCAGCCAGCCGGTCAAGCTGCATGTCAGCCAGATCGGCGCGCGCGCCGTGGTGGATGTCGCGCCCACGACCTTCACAGGCGTGATGCCGGACCTGGTGGCGCCGCCCAAGCCTGTGCCCAAGCCGCTGGACATGGCCAGCCTGCCTGAAATCAAGCTGCGCACGGGGTCCTATGAGAAATTCACCCGGCTGGTGTTCGACTGGCCGCGCAACGTGTCCTATCAGGTCTATCCCGGCGCCGGAAAAATGAGCATCCGCTTCGCGGCTCAGGCGCGCGCCGATGTTTCGGTGATCGCACGCCTCTCGCCCCCCTGGGTGAAAAACGCATCCTGGCGCCTCGACGGCCCGAGTACCCTGGTCGAGTTCGATACCGACTCCGATTCCGGCTATCACCATTTCCGCGACGGCAACAAGATCGTGCTGGATATCCTGGCGCCCAAGACCGACGTCGCCGCCTATGCGCCGCCGGGCACCGCCAAGCCTGTTGCCACCAAGATGGCAGCCGCGCCCGTCAGCAAGGCGCAAGCCGAAAGCATCGCCCAGACCGCCGCGCAGCTGGCGCCCAAGAAGCCGGAGCCCAAACCCGCCGAGGTCAAAGCCGAGACCAAGCCCGCCGAGGTCAAGGTGGCTGAAGCCAAGCCCGCGGAGGTCGCGCCGCCGCTGCCGGAAGTTCCGGTGGCCGACGGCAAGCGCACCCGCGACGGCGCCCTGATCACCTTCAAGGGCGCGGGCGGCCGGGCCAGCGCGGTGTTCGTGCGCGGCCTCACCGCCTGGGTGGTGCTGGAAAATGCGCCGAACTTCGATTCCAGCAATCTGAAAACCACGCTGGGCGATTTCGCCGAACGTCTGGACGCGGTGTCCAGCAATGGGCTTGGCATTCTGCGCGTCACCCTGAAAGCCCCAGCGCAAATCGGCGCGCGTGGCAAAGGCCCGGACCTGGAAGTGGAAATCGCGCCCCAGGTTGCGCCTGCGCCCGTGGTGATCGGTTTCGCCCGCAATCAGGCCGATCCCAAGCGTGCTTCGCTTTCAACGTTGCTGCCCGCCGCCGACCGCGCCTTCCAGCTTCTGGACCCGGGCAGCGGCGACATGCTCACCATCGTTCCGGCAGCGCCCGGCCGCGGCTTGCTCAATCCGCGCTTCTTCGCCGATTTCGCCGCCCTGCCCACCGCCAGCGGGTTGGTGATCACGCCCTATGTGGACGACCTGAAAGTGGATGTGGACCAGGCGCGTGTCGTCATTTCGCGTCCCGCCGGCATGGCGCTGACGCCGCCACAGATGCCGATCGGCCAGTCGCCGTCCGCCCTGGCGCGTTTGGGTGACGGGCCGTCCTACCTGAACTTCGCCAAATGGAGTGTCGGCGGCAGCTTCCTGGCGACCGAGCGCCGTCTCACCCAGGCGGTGGCCAAGCAGACATCCGCCAAGGCCGGCGCCGCGCGGCTGGAGCTGGCGCGTTTTTATCTCGCCAACGGCTTTGCCGCCGAGGCGCTGGGCGTGATCCAGCTGCTGCAGGCCAATGATCCGGCCCTGGCCGGCGACGCCCAGCTCACCACCATGCGCGCGGCAGCCGCCTATATGATGGGCCGCTACCGCGACGCCCATAACGAACTTTCCGGCGCCGCCTTCGATGCCGATCGCCACGCTGCTTTCTGGCGCGGGCTGATCGATGCCGGCATGGAAAACTGGAAGAACGCCCATATCCATCTGCAACGGGCCGGGCCGGTTTTGCACCGCTATTCCGGGATGTGGCAGGCGGCGGCGCATCTGGCCGACGCAGAGGCCGCGCTGGGCATGGGACGTCTCGACCTTGCCGATGCGGCGCTGGGCCGGTTGCCCAAGGACCTGGAACCGCGCCAGGCGTTGATGGCCGGGCTGGCGCAGGCGCGCCTGGCGGCAGCGCAGAACAAGTATCGTGCCGCCACCGCCCAGTTCGCCCATGTCGAGAAAAGCGGCGACGAAAAACTGGCGGCGCAGGCCATCTTCCATCACACCAATGCCGCGCTGAATGCCGGCGCCATCACCGTGCCCCAGGCCATCGAGAAGCTGGAAAAGCTGCGCTTCCGCTGGCGCGGCGACCAGCTGGAAATGAAGACGCTGCGCAAGCTGGCCGCGCTTTATTTCGGACGCGGCCAGCACCGCGATGGCCTGAAGACGCTGCGGGTGGCAACCCAGAATTTCACCGGCCAGGATGCGGCGCGCACGGCGCAGGACGATATGCGCGCCGCCTTTGTCAAACTCTATCTCAAGGGCGGCGCCGACAAGCTGAAGCCGGTGGATTCGCTGGCGCTGTTCTATGACAATATCGATCTGACCCCGATCGGGCCGGATGGCGATGACATGATCCGCCGCATGTCGGACCGGCTGGTGGCCGTGGACCTGCTCGGTCCTGCCGCGAGCTTGCTCGCCTATCAGGTGGACAAGCGCCTCGACGGCATCGCCAAGGCGCAGGTGGCGACACGCCTGGCGGGCGTCTATCTGATGGATCACAAGCCGCAGCAGGCGGTCAATGTGATCCGCGGCTCGATGATCACCGGCCTGCCGCAGGATGAAATGCATCAGCGCATGTTGCTGGAAGCGCGCGCCTTCGCCGCCCTCAAGCAGTGGGACAATGCGCTGGACCTGATCGCGGTGGATGAATCCGACGACGCCCGCCGCCTGCGCACCGATATCTACTGGGAAAGCGGCAACTGGGCGATCGCCGGCCAGAAGGCCGAGGAACTGGTGGCGCCGCGCCGTGCTGACAGCGCGCCGCTATCGATTGCCGATCGCGCCCATGTGCTGCGCGCCGCCGTCGCCTATTCGCTGGCCAGCGACCAGGCGGGGCTGGAGCGCATCCGCGCCGATTTCTCGCCCAAGATGAAGGGTACGCCCGACGCCAACCTGTTCGCGGTCCTGTCGGCCAGCATCGACGCCCATGGCCTGGCCTTCCGCGAGGCCGCCGCCAAGATCGCCGCGATAGACACGCTGCAGGCCTTCATGAAGGACTTCAGCAAGCGTCACGCGGATACGCGATCCTAATCCTCACCATGGCCGGGCTTGACCCGGCCATCCAGAACTTCGTTTAACGGCCGCGCTAGCGCGCGGCGCTGGATGGGCGGCTCAAGGCCGCCCATGGAGATTTTGGGGAAGTATCTGCTCAAGCCATTCGAGCACGCGGGCCACCAGTTTTTCCCAACCCGGTTCGCCGATCAGCCAGTGGCCCATGCCCGGCAGCACTTCCGCCGTGGCGCGATCCCCATAGAGCGCGGCGATCTTGGCCACCGTGCTGGGAGGATTGATGCGGTCCTCGCTCCCGGTCAGGAACAGCAGCGGCGCGGTCACCGCATCGGGCTTGACCGCGCTGGCGTGATTCATGTCCAGCGCCCAGTTCATCACTTCGAAGGTGGCACGTCCCGATTCCGGCACGAAGCGGTCATAAACCCCGTCGCGCGCGGCCTTGGGCAGCCTGTCGAGCGAATGGGCCAGTGCGACATCGCGTTGTGGTTCCAGGATTTGATTCCAGTAACCCGGCTGCAGATGCATGGACTGGGCGGCGCCGATCTCGAACAGGGTGGTGGGAGGCACGCCCCATGGCGCCGAAGGCGCCAATAAAATCAGCGCGCTGACCTTAGTGCGCGCGGCCAGCATCTGGGCCAGCAATCCGCCCATGGAGTGACCCACCAGGATGGGAGCCGCATGCAAGGCCGCGATATCCTCTTCCAGATCGGCGGCATAATCAGCCAGGCCCGTGGTGGCCAGGGCATTGGGCGCCGGGCTGACGTCATGGAAGCGCAAGTGCGGCGCGGTAACGGCATAGCCCGCCGCTTCGAATTTTTCCTTCAGTCCATCCAGAGACCAGGGCCCGCAAAAGGCGCCATGGATCATCAGGACCGGCGATTTCTTCATGCGTATTTTCCCAGCGCGGCGATCACGCCGCGATAGGTGTCGCGCTTGAAGGCCACGATCAATCCCGGCAGCTTTTCCAGGCTGACCCATTGAAAGGCCGAAAATTCCGGCTCATGCGCGGTCAGATTGATGTCGCCATTCTCGCCGATGAAGCGCAGGGCAAACCATTTCTGGCGTTGTCCCTTGTACTTGCCGTGAAAGGCGACACCGATCAGATGGGACGGCAGGTCATAGGTGACCCAGTCTTCCATCTCGGCGATGATCTCGGCCTTGTCGGTGCCGACTTCTTCCTGAAGCTCGCGCAAGGCCGCCTGCCGGGGCGTCTCGCCCTCGTCGATGCCGCCCTGCGGCATTTGCCAGCCTTCAACGGTCTGGTCGATGCGCTTGCCGACAAACACTTCGCCGCTCTTGTTGAACAGCATGATGCCGACGCACGGCCGGTAGGGCAGATCGGAAGACATAGTCCCCTAAAAGTTACTGGCGCGCAGGATTTTGGTCATCCAAGCAGGAGCGCGGAGCGAGGTGGGCCAGAAGGCCCATGAGCGAACGCGCGACGCACTTGGGGGCCAAAAGCCCAGCGCCTTATTGTTTTGGCTGAGTCACTATGGCCGAGACCGGCACAAGAACAAAGCCCCGTGCCTGCAGGCCTTTGGCCCAGGCCGCGATGCGCGCGATGGACACCGGATAGAGGAATGCGGAGCCCACGGCGCTGCCGCTGGCGCGGGCCTGAGTCTCCAGTTCCGATAGGCGGCGGTCGATTTCCAGCGCGGTCTGGATGCCGTCCACGCTGGTGTTGCTCTGGATCGCCGGGATGCCGACCTGCGCCGCCACATTGGGCGCCACCGATTGCGCGGCAGCGCCATTGTCAAAGAAGTACAGGCCGCGCCGGTTGAGATAGGTCAAAGTCGGCGACAGCGCCGAGCTGTCGGAGAGGAAGCGCTGGCCCAGAAGGTTGGTCACCCCGGCATAGCCGGTGAACCGCGACAGGGCCCAGGTCAGGCGCTGGATATTGGCGGCTTCGTCCTGGCCGGCACGCAGGGTGTGCGGCCCCGGATCGCTGTCGGGAAAATCGAACGGCTCCATCGGGATCTGCAGCAGCACTTCGTGCCCGCGTCCGCGCGCCTGGGAAACCCATTCCCCGACATCGCCCGCATAAGGCGCAAAGCCCAGGGTGACACCGGCCGGAAGATTGGCGAGCGCCGCCTTGGTGGCGCTGGCCGAAACCCCCAGCCCGCTGACCACCACGGCGATCTTGAACTTGGCGTTCGCGCCAGCAGGCGCGGCATAGGCGGTCATGGGCTTTCGCCCGTCATCGGCGATCCGTGGCAAGGGGCCACTGGCGCTGTTTTCGATCAGCGCGGGATCGGCCAGCAGGGCCTTGCCCGCATAGATGGGCTGGGTCACCGGCGCGGGCGCGGTGATGTTATCGGAAAGGGTGGGGCCGGATGGCATGGCCGCGCCCTGGCTGGCGGGCATATCGCCCAGTTCCAGGGTGATGGCGGGTGCTGCGGGCCGGCCGAACAGGGTGATGGCCAGGATGCCGGCGGCCAGCAGGCAAATGGTGAAGGAGCTGGCAAACGCCAGGGCGCGCCCGGCTTTGGACACGGCAAACACGTCTGCGGAATCGGCGGCAGCTGCCATGCGCGTATTTATGAACGCCCATGGTTAGGAGGAGGTTAATTCTATTAAGGATCCCCTCCGGTTTCAGCTTTGCGCGAAGCTTCGCTTCGCACGCTGAAACCACCTCCCCCTCTTGTGCGCTGCGCGCACGAAGGGGAGGCGGGCCTGTGTTTTCGTGAAGGGGTTAACGGACCGGGGTGGCGGCGGTGGCGGTCTTGGCCGGCGGCGTGGTGACCGAGGCCACCGTCATCTTGCCGCGCAGCAGGTCCAGGGCGTAGGCGAGCTGGAAGTCGTCATACTTGGCGCCCGCCGCCGGCTTGATCACCGGCGCATTGGTGCGCTTGGTCGGCACCGGCTCGCCCGACAGATGGCCGCGCAGATCAGCTTCCGAGGCGCGCGCCAGCTTGGGCACATTGGCTTCATCGCCCTGCGCCACCTGGATGTCGGGGATGATGCCCTGCGCCTGGATCGAATGACCCGACGGCGTGAAATAGCGCGCCGTGGTCAGGCGCAGCGCGCCGCGGCCCTCGCCCAGGGGAATGATGGTCTGAACCGAGCCCTTGCCGAAGCTGGTCAGGCCGATGACGGTGGCGCGCTTGTGGTCCTGCAGCGCGCCGGCAACGATTTCCGAAGCACTGGCGGTGCCGGCATTGATCAGGATCACGATCGGCTTGCCATCGGTGATGTCGCCGCTCTTGGCGTCATAGCGCTGGGTGTCTTCACTGCGGCGGCCGCGGGTGGAGACAATCTCGCCGGTGCCGAGGAAATCGTCCGACACCTGGATCGCCTGATCCAGCAAGCCGCCGGGATTGTTGCGCAGGTCCAGCACATAGCCCTTGATGCCGGGGCCGATCTGCTTCTTGAGATCGCGCACCGCGCGCTCCAGACCATCGGCGGTCTGCTCGTTGAAACCGGGCATGCGGACATAGCCGATATCGCCTTCGCGGCGGGAGGCGGCAGCGTCCACCCGCACGATGGCGCGCACCAAAGTCACGTCAAACGGCTTCTTTTCGCCTTCGCGCAGGATGGTCAGCGTGATCTTGCTGCCCGCCGGCCCGCGCATCTTGTCGATCGCTTCGGTAAGCGGCAGGCCCTGGATGGAGCCGCCATCGATCCCGGCAATGCGGTCGCCCGACTTGATGCCGGCGCGCGACGCGGGCGTGCCGTCGATCGGCGAGATCACCTTGATCAGTCCGTCTTCCTGGGTGACTTCGATGCCGACGCCGCCGAACTGGCCCTTGGTGGTGATCTGCATGTCGCCATACGACTTGGCGTCCATGTAGCTGGAATGGGGATCGAGGTTGGACACCATGCCCTGGATGGCGGCATCGATCAGCTCGCTGTCCTTGACGGGGCGCACATAGTTGGCGCGCACGCGCTCGAAGGCGTCGCTGAACAGGTCCAGCTGTCCATAGGCGGACGCATCATTGGCGCCCTTGGCTTCCGGCAGCGCAACCAGGGCGACGGCGAAACCGCCGACCAGGCCCAGACTGACCAATGCAAATTTATTCATGTGCCGTTCGCCTTTCCAACTGCGGGGCGCAGGTTCAACTTCATCCATGGCGCGGGATTCTGGCCATGACCGCCGTTACGCAACTCGAAGTATAGCCTGTTGTCCGAGCCTTGGGCGGGCATGGTTCCAACCGGCTCGCCCGCCAGCAATTGATCGTTCGGCCTTACCGTCACGCGTCCCAGTCCCGCCAAGACCACATCGTAGCCAGTGGTGATCTCCAGGATCAAGACTTGTCCGCTCTTATGGTAAGGACCGGCGAAAAGAACCTTGCCGTCGGAGGGCGTGATCACCTGGGCCCCGGGCCGGGTTGCATAGGTAAGGCCCGGATTGCCCTTTTCCCCGCCCCCGGTCACGGTTCCCACCACCGGTTCCAGCAGCGAGTTCTTGGCCAGCCCCCCGCCGGAACCGCTGTTCTGGGCGGTTACAACCACCACACTTTGGTCGGAGGTTCCGTTCTGGCGCAGAGCCCGTACCCGGGCCGCAAGCGCCTGGAAGTCGGCCGCCTCGCGGGCAATGACCGCCAGCTGGGCCTTCAGGCTGCCATAGGCCTGGGCGGCACCCGCCGCTTCCTTTTCCTTCTGCGCCAGAAGCACGTCGAGTTCGCCGCGCGCGACGCCCAGCCGGGCGCCGGTGTCGGCGGCCACGTGCCGCTCCCGCTCCAGCGCCACGCGGCTGCGCTTCAAACCATCGATCCGCCGCGACAGGCTGGCGGCCTGGGCATAGACCGACGGCAGCGAAGAGCCGATCAGCATGGCGCCGCGTGCCGCGCCAAGCGCATCGCCAGGATGCATGGCGATGGCCGGCGGCATGTCATGCTGCAAGCGTTGCAGCACTGCCAGCAGCTTGGTCACCGCCACCCGGTCATTGGCAAAGCCGGCGCTGAGGCGCCTGTTTTCGGCCTCCAGTTTTTCGATCTGCAGGTCGGCGGCGATGCGCAGCCGCTCCAGTTCCTCGATCCGCTGGGCCGTTGCGATCAACCGGCGGCGCAATTCCAGAGCTTCGGCCGCCAGCATATCGCTCTTGGCCCGCGCGCTGGCCAGTTGCGGCTGGCCCTGCTTCAGTTCCGACGACAGGCTTTCAAGCTGCTGCGCGCTGGATGGCAGCGTCGACAGCGCCTTGCCCGGCAACGCATGCGACAGATCGATCATGGGTTCGGGCTTTTCGGCACGCAGTGTCGGGCGCGGCGTGGGGCGGATGGGCGCCATCACTTTCTTCGGCTTCTGCCCAAGATTCGAATTTGGCGCGGCGAAGGACGGTTGCGCCAGAAGCGCGGCGGCCAGAAGTAAGAAGAGCCTGGCCTTCACGCGCCTTTGACCAGCAAGGAATGACCACTCATCACCTGCGGCTTGGCCAGCCCCATCAGCTCCAGCAGGGTGGGCGCGACATCGGCCAACCGTCCGTTGACAAGCTGCACACCCCGCGGCGCACCGAACGCGATGATGGGCACATCCAGTATGGTGTGCGCGGTATAAGGTTCGGCGGTGTCCGGATTCTGCATCATTTCGATATTGCCGTGATCGGCGGTGAGCAGCATCACGCCACCCGCTTTCTCCAGCGCCGTCATCAGCCGGCCCAGACAGATGTCGATCGTGTCCACCGCTTTCACGGCCGCGCTCATGATGCCGGTATGGCCCACCATGTCGGGATTGGCATAGTTGCAGACGATCAGGTCATATTTTCCGCTGGCAATCGCTTCTTCCAGCTTTCCGGTGACTTCATAGGCGCTCATTTCCGGCTTCTGGTCATAGGTCGCCACCTTGGGGCTGGGCACCAGGATGCGGTCCTCGCCATCGAATACCTGCTCGCGTCCGCCATTCAGGAAGAAGGTGACATGGGCGTATTTCTCGGTCTCGGCGATGCGCAGCTGCTTGAGGCCGCAACGCGCCACCACTTCGCCCAGCGTCTCGCGCACATCCTCGGGCGGGAATACCGCCCCCATCAGTGTCCGCAGATGATCGGAATATTCGGTAAGGCCCGCCGCGGCGCCGAACGAAGCGATGCGCAACCGTTCGAAACCGTCAAAACCCTTGTCCAGCAGCGCCGCGGAAATCTCGCGCGCCCGGTCGGCGCGAAAATTGGCGAACAGCAGCACGTCGCCATCTTCCACCCCGGCATAGTCCCCCAGCACGCAAGGCGCCAGGAATTCGTCGGTGAGATCATCGGCGTACGAGGATTCAATGGCCGCACCCGCATCGTCAAAGCGGCGGGCCGAGGAGTCGATGATTGCGTTGTAGCTTTTCTCCACCCGGTCCCAGCGCTGGTCGCGGTCCATGGCATAGAAGCGGCCTGACAGGGTCGCCAGCCGCACGCCGGCAAGGCCTGCAATGTCGCCCAGAAATTTAGCGACAAAGCCGCCGGCGCTTTTGGGCGGGGTATCGCGTCCGTCGAGGAAGGCATGGACAAAAACCGGCACGCCCGATGCGCTGCAGATTTTCACCAGCGCGGCGATATGGTCCTGATGGCAATGGACCCCCCCGGGCGACATCAGGCCCATCACATGCACGGCGCGCTGGGCGCTTTTGGCTTTCTCGATCAGCGCCAGCAGCACGGGACGGCGCGCCAGGCTGCCGTCTTCAATTGCGACATCGATGCGCGGCAGGTCCTGGGCCACCACCCGCCCGGCGCCGATATTCATGTGCCCGACTTCGGAATTGCCCATCTGTCCCTTGGGCAGGCCCACCGCATTGCCGCTGGTTTCCAGCAGGGCGTGCGGGCAGGTCGCCAGGAGCCGGGTGTAGTTGGGGGTGTTCGCGCGCGCGATGGCATTGTCGGGCGCGGCGCCCTCGCGCCAGCCCCAGCCATCGAGAATGCAAAGAAGTGCGGGGCGCGGCGCGGTCATGCCGGGCAAAATAGGAAGCCCCGCCTGCCCTGTCTATCTCTTTGAGAAAATTAGCGGAATTCCGGCCCCGTGGCCCACAATACCAGCGATGCATCGTCTTCTGCCGGTGCCAGGGCACCTTCCCAGGCGACAAACGGCCCCTGCACCACCGGCCCCGAACTCATCGAAACTCCGGACCCGCCGCCCAGATCACCAGCGACTTTCGAACTCCCGAAATGATGGGGGTGACCCGGTGCAGCATATAGGAGGGAAAGGCGATCATGGCGCCGCGTGTCCTGGGCGCGGTCTGCACATCGTCGGCATGAAGTTCAAGGTCGCAGCCTTCGTAAGCGCCCCCTTCCGACAATTGCAGGCTGAGCGAAATCTTGCGCGGCTCTTCGCGCGCATTGCCATGATCCTTGTGCCAGTCGAAATGCCCGCCCTCGCTGCCATGATAGACGGTGTACTGAAGACTTTCGGCAAGGCCATACAATTCGTATTTCAAATACTGCTCATTGAGCCGCAGCACAATTTCTTCCAGACGGCCATAGAGCCAGGCGGTTTCCGGTTTGCGCTCGATCCAGGCGATACGGGTGACGCGGATAGCGTCATAGTCGGCGCGCTTGCCGGACAGATCCGCCTTCTGCTGCGCCAGGCCATCGCCGTATTTTTCGATTGTCTGGAGTTCAGCGGTACTGAAGGCATTTTCCCACACGACATATTCGCCTGCCGGAACAGGCGTGGCCGCGGGACGCGGTGATAACATTTGTTAGGCTTTCGGCGCAGACTTTCCAGCACCTATTTGAACTCAGGTCCCACCGCCCAGACAACAAGGGATTTGCGAATGCCCGATGTTGTTGGTGTCACACGGTGCAGAACGTAAGACGGGAACGCGATCACCGCACCGCGCGTCTTGGGCGCGACATCGGTGATATTGCCGGCACGCACTTCCAGTTCGCCGCCCTGATAATTCGCGGGATCGCTCAACTGGATGCTTAGCGACAATTTGCGAGGCTCCTGGTCCGGCGCGCCATAATCCTTGCCGTAATCCTTGTGCCAGTCGAAGTGCCCGCCTTCCGTGCCGTCATAGACGGCATACTGAAATGTCATCACCCCCGACAGGTCATAGCGGAAGAACTGCGCGTTCAGTCGCAGCACCACCTCTTCCATCCGGGCATAAAAACTTTCCGTCTGCGCATCGCGCATCAGCCAGGCGACGCGGGTGACGCGGATACTGTCGCGGCCGGTATTCTTCGCGAGCAGCTCGGCCTTCTCCTGATGGAGGCGATCGCCGATTTGCTCGACCGCATCCAGCTCCGCCGGCGTGAACAGATTTTCCCAGACCACCAAACCACCCCCCGTGATGACCGGTGATGACGCGGGATTGAATAACGACATGCATGTCCCCCCACTCTTGTTCTTGTTATGCAAGCACCTTCATTTGAATTTCGGCCCGGTGACCCAGATCACCACCGCCTTGCGCGTGCCGCTGACGATCGGCGTCACGCGATGCAGAACATAGGACGGAAAAGCGACCACCGCACCCCGCTCCCTGGCGCACTGTCGATGGCTTTCCGGCCATGAAATTGCAGATCGCATCCTTCATGCCGCGCACCATCCGTCAGCTGCACCGCCAGGCGGTGAAGGTCAGGGTAGAAAGGCGGGTCTCTTCATTCATGCCAGCAAGAAAGTAGGGCCTCGTTTGGCCTTAGTCCATCGAACGGCCTTGCCGCAGTTGCGAAACGCAAGACGCCCATGCCCGGGCCGCGCAGCAAGCCATGCCGGGATTGTGTAAACTCCCGCGCGTCGAGGGGCCCGCATGCAGCAGCGCACTTTCTTCGGACGACATTACGCCCCGGCCGTTGTCGCCGTGATTTTCGTGGCGCTGCTGGCGGCGGCGGGACTGCGCTCCACCCCTGCCGTGCTGATGGTGCCATGGGAAGAGAGTTTTGGCTGGTCGCGCGGCACGACCAGCTTCGCGGCGGCCTGCGGCATTTTTCTGTTCGGCCTGACCGGCCCCTTCGCCGCCGCCGCCATGCAGCGGTTCGGAATTCGCGCCACGATGATCGTGGCCCTGGCGATGATGAGCCTGTCCAGCTTCGCCAGCCTGTTCATGACGGCGCCCTGGCAGCTGATTGTCACCTGGGGCCTGGTGTCGGGCATCGGCTCGGGCTGCATCACCAATGTCCTGTCCGCCACCATCGTCAATCGCTGGTTTTTCACCAATCGCGGATTGGTGATGGGCCTGTTCGCCGCTTCGACATCCACCGGCACCTTGATTTTCTTTCCCGGCCTGTCGGCCATCGCGCAGGCGGGCGGCTGGCAGCCGGTCGTGCTGTGCGTGGCGCTGGTCATGGCGCTGCTGATCCCGCTGGTCTGGCTGTTGTTGCCCGAATGGCCCGCCGATGTCGGCCAGGTGCCGTTCGGCGCCGATCCGGATCATCCGCCCGAGATTCGCGAAACGGGCAATCCCCTGAAAACCGCCTTCACCGCCTTGGGCGAAGGCGCACGCAGCCGCGATTTCTGGCTGCTGGCCGGCACCTTCTTCGTTTGTGGCTTCACCACCAACGGGCTGGTGGGCACCCATATGATCGCGCTGTGCCAGGATTACGGCATGACGATCGTGGCGGCGGGGAGCCTGCTCGCCATCATGGGCGTGTTCGACCTGGTGGGGACCACGGCCTCGGGCTGGCTGACCGACCGCTACGATCCCAGGAAATTGCTGTTTGCCTATTACGGGCTTCGCGGCCTGTCGCTGATCTATCTGCCCTTCGCCGATTTCAGCTTCGTCGGCCTGTCGCTGTTCGCGGTGTTCTATGGCCTGGACTGGATCGCCACCGTGCCGCCCACCCTGGCCATCGCCAACCAGCGGTTCGGCCTCAAGAAAGCGCCCATCCTGTTCGGCTGGATTTCCGCCAGCCACCAGATCGGCGCGGCCTCGGCGGCCTTCCTGGCCGGGGTGTCGCGCTCGGTCTCCGGCTCCTACCTGCAGGCCTTTGTGGTGGCCGGATTCGTGGCGGTCCTCGCCGCCTTCCTGTCGCTGATGATCCGGCGCGGACCCGCGACACAACCCGCCTAGCAGGCCATTTCATCCCGGCAATTGCTGCCGATCAGTGTCCGAACACTGTTCGTCATCTCTGTAAGTCATTGTATTTAAATATGTATTTCGCGCGGAGCGACGGCACGGTTCTGGCAAAGACATGCGCGAACATAAAGGCAGAAGCCGACCATGCGCCGCGCACCTTATTATCTCCGCCTCGCCGCCCTTGCCGTGGGAGTTGCCATCGCGGCTGCGCCTGCGCCCGTCCTGGCCTTCAGCCGGGTGAAGGATCTGATCGAGGTCCAGGGCATTCGCGACAATATGCTGGTCGGCTATGGCCTGGTCGTGGGCCTGAACGGCACCGGCGACAGCCTGAAGAACGCGCCTTTCACCCAGCAAAGCATCCAGACCATGCTGGAACGGCTGGGCGTCAACACCCGCGGCCAGGTGATGCAGACCAAGAACGTCGCCGCCGTGATGGTGACCGCCAGCCTTCCCGCTTTCGCCGCCCCCGGCACCCGCATCGACGTTTCGGTGTCGGCGATGGGCGATGCCAAGAATCTGCAGGGCGGTACGCTTTTGGTGACGCCATTGTTCGGCGCCGACGGCCAGACTTACGCGCTGGGCCAGGGCCCGGTCGCCATCGGCGGCTTCTCCGCCCAGGGCGACGCCGGCAGCGTGACGCGCGGCGTGCCCACCGCGGGCCGCATCTCCAATGGCGCCATCGTGGAAAAGGACACCGGCTTCCAGCTTGCCGGCCTCAGCTCGTTGAAGCTGTCGCTGCACAATCCCGACCTGACCACCGCCACCCGCATCGCCAAGGCGGTCAATGCCTATCTGGGCGGCGGCAATGCCAAGGCCATCGATCCCTCCAATGTCGAACTGTCGGTGCCCGCCAATTATCCCGGCGGCGTGATGGCGCTCCTGACCGACATCGAACAGGTGAAGGTCAACCCGGATCAGCCCGCCAAGGTCATCATCGACGAAAATAGCGGCGTGATCGTGATGGGCGCGGATGTGCGCATCTCCACCGTGGCCATCGCCCAGGGCAACCTGACCATCAAGGTCAGCGAGACGCCCCAGGTCAGCCAGCCTTCGCCCTTCTCGCAGACCGGCGACACCGTTGTCGTGCCGCGCACCAACATCCAGATCGACGACAGCAAGGGCAACAAGATGACCGTGCTGCAGGAAGGTGTTTCGCTGCAGCATGTGGTGGACGGTCTCAATGCGCTGGGCGTAGGCCCGCGCGACGTCATCTCCATCCTGCAGGCCATCAAGGCCGCCGGCGCCTTGCAGGCCGACATCCAGGTCATTGGTTAAGGGAGGGGTTGATGGACGCGAGCTACCAGAGCGCCCTGTTCCAGGCCCAGCAGCCTTCGCTGCCCACACGCCCCAGCGGCATCGTGGACCCGGCCAAGGCGGCCCATGCCGCCCAGGAATATGAAAGCGTCTTCATCGCCCAGTTCCTGGGCGCAATGTTCTCCGGCATCAAGTCCGACGGCATGTTCGGCGGCGGCCAGGGCGAAGAAATGTTCCGCTCGATGATGGTGGACCAGTATTCCAAGGGCCTGACGGCGCGCGGCGGCTTTGGCCTGGCCGCGTCCATGCAGGCCGAACTGATGAAACATCAGCAGGCCCCGGCGCCGGGAGCCGCGCAATGAAGGACATTGCTCCCCAGGATGGACCGCGCATCGAACGCCTGATCTCCATGGCCGAGCGGCTGATCTTGGCGCTGGAAAGCGACATCGCGGCGCTCAAGGAAGGAAGGCCCCAGGCGCTGCTCACCGCCGATCCGGAAATCCAGAAGCTGACCGCGCTCTATGGCCGCGAAGCCCAGGGCTTCGATCCGCGCATTGCCCAGGCTGCGCCGCCGAGCCTGCGCCAGCGCTTTGTCGCCATCACCGCCAAATTCCGCGAGGTGCTGCAATTGCACGCCCGCATGCTGACCCGGGTCAAGAATGCCAGCGAAGGCATGGTCAAGGCCATTGCCGCCGAAGTCGAACGCGCCAATGCGCCGACCCGCACCTATGGCCCCCGCCCCGGTTACACGCCGCAATCGTCCGGCGCGATGGTTTTCAACAAGGTCATCTAAGAGATTGTCATTCCCGGCCGAGCATCCCGCAGGGATGCGAGGGGAAGGGAAGCCATCTTTGTGCGTCCGTGAGGATGTGACGAAGAAAGATGGATTCCCTTCCCTCGCGCAGGCCGCTGGCCTGCGCTCGCCGGGAATGACAGCAGGATTTGGATCAACCGCCGAGGAGAGAAGCCGCCAGATTATACTGCGCCAGCAGCGACGTCTGATAGGACGACGCCTTGCCCGTAGTGTTGCCGACCGTCGGAAGTGCTTCCGACTTGTTGGTGGTCTGGTAGGTGCTCTGCAAGGCGGACAGCACGCCCAGCAATTGCGAGCGCGCCATGTTGGCGCCGGTGCGGGTGGAGATATCCAGCGTGCCCGAAAAACCCAATCCGTAAGTGGGCGTGATGCCGGAATCTTCCGTCTTGACGGTCTTGCCATCCTTGGCCGGCGCGGTCAGCACGCCCGGTTCAATGCCCAGCCGGCCCAGCGCGTCGAAATCCTTGGGACCCGAGAGCAGGGTGATGGTGTGGCCCGGATTGACGGCAATCTTCAGGTTGGAGGCGCCGCCGGTGTAGTTGGTCTTGGCCTTGCCGATGCCGCCGAGCTGGGCGTTGATCTTGGTGGCCAGCGAATCGAACGTCTCGCCCTTGTCGATGGTGATGGTGGCGGTACGCGCCGCCGTGCCTTCGATCCGGATCTGGAAACTGTCGCCGGCGCGCAAGGTGGTCTGGGTCGTCAGCTCCACCGACTCGTTCAGATTGATGGCGCCGCGCGGCAGGCCCAGCGCGTCCAGCACGCTTGAACCCTGGGTGTCGATCGCAATGCCTGCGCCGCTGGAAACACCGCCGGCGCCGCCAAACTGCTTGGTCCACTGGACCGTGCCGTCGGCGTTCAGCGCGGTGGCGAAGGCGTTGGTGACATTCTCGATGTTGCGCTGGGCCCCCGCAAAGGTGCCGATGGTGGAGCCGGTGACATAGATGGTGCCGTCACCCGCCACCGTGACCGCGCCCGCCGTGTCGGTGGTGGCGGTGCCGATATAACTGACCTTGTCCGGCGTAACGCTGGCGCCATTGTCGGTCATGCTAAAGACGAAGGCATCCATGCCGCCGCTGGCCGCGGCCGCTATGCTGGCGCTGCCGCTCGCCGTCAGATTGGCGTTGCTGGTGGTGCCGGAAACATAGACCTTGCCGTTTGAAACCGTCAGCCCGCCGATTCCGCCGCCCGGCGCCAGGTCGCCCAGATCCTGCGACCAGAGCGGTGCGGCGTTGATGTCGCCGCCCGCATATTTGGCGACGATGGCGCGGCCGTTCTGGACCGAGGCGACATACAGGCTGCCATCCGCGCTTGTGGCGGTGGCCGCGACGCTGTCATTGCCGCTGGTGCCGAACTGGGTGTCCGACAGCAGCTTGCCTGTGGAGTCGAACTTGGCGAGGAAGGCGTCGCCCTTGCCTTGCGCCACTTCGCCCGCGCCGATCACGCCGCCCGAAACGCTGCCGCCGATATAAATATTGCCGCTGGCATCGACGCTGACCGTGTTGGACTGGTTGGTGGCCAGTGTCTGTATCTGCTTGATCCAGCTCTGCTCGCCATTGGCGTTGTAGCGCGCGACAAAGGCGTCATTGTTGCCGTTGGAAATCGAGGTCGTCATCAGCTGGGCCGTGGAGGCGCCCGTAACCACCACGCCGCCCGACGGGTCCAGCGCCAGGCCATAGGCATTGGCGCTGCCGGCGCTGCCCAGCAGCTTCTGCCACACGACATGGCCGGCGGAATCGTATTTGGTCAGATAGGAATCCTGCGATCCCTGGTTGATCTGGTTGGCGAAATCGCCCGTGGCGTTGCCGATGACATAGATATTGCCATTGGCGTCCACCGCACTGGCCGTGGCCGTGGTGGTGCCGGTGGTGGCGGCCTGGTTGACGCTGAAGGTGGCGGTGGGCGTGCCGTCGATGCCCGACAGTTTGGTGATGCGGCCTGTCTGGTCAGCGGCGGTGGTGGTCACCGCCGAGGTGGCGCTGTTGGTGGTGGTGTTGGTTTCGGTTGCACTGCCCGAATTGCCCACCAGATAAAGAGACGGGCTGGCAGATGCCGACAGGCTGATCTGTTCGGTGCCGCCGGGCGTGATCTTCAGGCCGTAGGTGGCGTTGGTGCTGCTGGTCAGGGTTTCGCCCTGCACCGTCTTCTGGAAGCGCGTGGCGAAGCCGGCTGACGACAACTGGTCGTTCACATAGCTGACGATGTTGTTGAGGTTCAGCGCGCCGGGCACCTGGCTCAGATCAATGGCGACGTTGGTGGTGACACCGCCCTTCTTCACCGCGATGGTGAAGCTGTCGGACGCCGACAGGCCGGGCAGCGGATCGTTCAGGTGCGAGTTGGTGACGAACTTCTTTGTCTGGTAGGTGAAATCGCTGAAAGCGACGCCAGCGGTCGATGTCACCGAATCCGACGGCTTGGTGGATTGCAGGTTGAAATTGTTGAACTCGGTGGAGGCGAGATAGGTCTGAATCTCCTCCATGCCGGTCTGGAAGCGGGTATTCAGGCCCGCCATCTGGCCGCTGGTCGCGGTGGTGCGCTGCGCCATCTTGGCAATGTAGGCCAGGGTGTTCACCGCGCTGTAGAGCGCGAAGAGCTTCTGATTGTCCTGCTCCATCTTGGAGTCTTTGGTCGCTCCGCCCGACAACGGCACTTTCGATGTGTCGAGATAGTCGGTGGTGGACAGGACCTTGGCGTCCTGCTTGGCGTCGGTCTTGGTGATGGTATTCCACGGCGGCTCAGTGGTGGACGTCTTCTGAAGCGCAGCGGTCTGCGCTATGCGCGCATTGCTCGCCGCGAGCGCGGAAGGACTCGCATTGCGTTGCGCCTGGTAGAAACCCAGCAGCACGGATGTGTCCAAGCCATTGACCATGCGCGAAATTTCGCATTGCCAGCGTTAAGACGCGGCTAATGACGCGAGCAATCGCCTTGAAAAACTCGCTTAACGAGGCCTTAACGCACCCGCCGCCAGACTGCGAATATGAGCGCCGCCTATCAATCGGGGTTGAGGCTGTCGTCACAGGGACGGCATGTGGAAGCCATCGTCCAGTATGAACAGGCGCTGACGGCCAAGCCGGACGATACCAAGGTGCTGTTCGCGCTGGGCAATACCGCGCAGGTGCTGGGATTGGCCGATGCGGCCCAGCAATTTTATCGCCAGGTGCTGGCGCTGGAGCCGGCCCGGCTGGAAGCCCTGGTCAACCTCGCCAATCTTTTGCGCAGCAGCGGCCAGTTCGATGCGGCGATTGCCTTGCTGGAGCCGGCGCTGGCCCGCAGCCCCCAAAGCCCGGAGCTGCACCTGACGCTGGGATCGGCACTGCGCGAAAAGGGCGAGGACGAGGCGGCGATTTTCCACTACCGCAACGCGCTGGCGGCCAACCCCAACTATGCCCCGGCACTGGCCAACCTGGCTGACATGCTGTGCGACGCGGGTGATCGCGAGCAGGCCCGAACACTGTACGATGCCGCCATCCGCAGTGAGCCCCGCAACCCGCAGGCGCGGCTGAACCGGGCGATCCTGCATCTTCTGAACGGTGATCTGAAAAACGGTTGGCGCGACTATGCCGCGCGGACCGAGGTACCCGGCAAGGTGCCCGCCATGTCCGGTGAACAGCGTTTGGTCCCCTGGACCGGCGGCGCGCTCAAGCGCACCCGCCTGTTGGTGCGCGCCGAACAAGGCGTGGGCGATCAGATCCTGTTCGCCAGCCTGATTCCTGATCTGGCGAATCGCGCCAAGGCCGAAGGCGGCAGCGTGGTGCTGGAATGCGAGCCCCGGCTGGTGCCGCTTCTGGCCCGCTCGTTCCCAGACATCACGGTCAAGCCGTCGGTGATTCGCGAGCGCGGCGGCTCGCCGGTGGCCGATTATGGCTGGCTGAAATCCGCGGGCGGCGCCAATGTCGTCACCTTGATGGGCAGCTTGCCGCGCTATCTGCGCGGCTCGCTGGACGCCTTTCCCAGCGACCACGCCTACCTGACACCCGACATCAGCGAAACGGCGCAGTGGAAATCGCAGTTTGGCGAGAAGGCCATCGGCCTGTGCTGGCGCAGCGGCAAGTCGAGTGGCCATCGCGCGATTCAATATGCACCGCTGGCCGCCTGGGCGGATTTCATCCGTGACATGGATCGCACATTCGTCTGCGTTCAGTACGACGCGACGCGTGATGAGGTGGCGGCGCTGGAAAGCCTCAGCGGCCGCAAGATTGTCGTGCCGCAGGGCATCGACCAGAAGAATGAACTGGACCGGGCCGCTGGCCTGATGGCGGCATTGGCGTGCGTCGTCACCGCACCCACCGCCGTGTCCTGGCTGTCTGCCGGTGTCGGCACCCCCACCTTCAAGATTCTCTACGACACCAGCTGGACGGCGCTGGGTCAGCCTTATGAGCCGTTCGCGCCCTCATGTGCATGTGTGATGCCTGCGGCGCGCGGTGACTGGGCCGACGTGTTTCGTCAAGTCAAAGCGAAACTTTAGAGCGCGGCCTTCAACGGTTCGCGCGCAATCGCCAGCGCCGCCGACAGATCGGCCGCGATGCGCGCCGCGCCCTGCCCGTCCATCAGCGACAGTCCGGCGTTGCGCATCTCGCGCCGCGCCGCCGGCTTGTTCAAAAGCCATTGCACCGTGCGCAGCACATCTGCGTCGGAAACCTGGTCGGCGACGCCAAGCGAAATGCCCATGCCGGCATCGGCAAAAGCCGAAGCCGAGCTGGCATGATCCGGGGTCAGGCCCAGATAGATCGCCGGGATGCCGCAGGCGGCCAGTTCGTATGCGGTAACGCCGAAAGCGCAGAGCGCGACATCGGCGCTGGCATAGGCGGTGGACAGATCGTCGGCGCCTTCCACCGTTTCATAATTCTTTTTCAGCGCCACCAGGCCGCGGGCCACGGTGGAGCCATCCTTCATGCCGGTGCCGATGACAAAGCGCACGCGGAACACCGAATCCAGCGCACCCAGCGCCCGGGCCATGCGCAAGGTCAGGCCATGGGGATCGCTGCCGCCCATCGCCACCAGCAGAGTGGGAAGCGAAGACGGCGCCCGCGCCGCGCCCGTGTTGGGATTGAGACCCAGCAGGGACCATTCCCAACCCAGTCGCGGCAGGGTGTTGGAATCCCGCCAGTCCAGCGCCTTGGCGCCCGGTACCGGCGGATAATAGGCATAGTCGGCGGCCAAACGGCGGTCGTGGCTGTCGTCGATCACCGCCGTCACCGCCACGCCGCGCTTGAGCTTTTCCAGCTCGGCGCGCGAAGGGCCTTCGCGGCCATCCAGCAGGAAAATGTCGGGATTGTTGGCATCGATCAGGGTTTCCAGGTCGGACGCGCCATGCAGCATCGCGGCCTGGAAGCCGGCGCGGCGGATGGGCGTGGCGGCGTCTTCGCTGCCATTAAGCGCGAAGATCGCGCCGATGCCTTCACGGTCGCGCAAGCTCCGCGCCAGCGCCACCATGCGTTTGACATGGCCATAGCCGAACTTCCCGCCGCCATCGCAGCGGATCAGCGCCAGCCCGCCCGACATGCGGATCGGCTTCTGCTTCACATGAGCATTGATCTGGTTGAGTTCAGGTTCGCGTTCCAGCAGCAGCAGCAGATCGGCCAGCGAGGCTTCGCCGGCATTTGCCGCAAGCCGCGCATGCACCGCCTCGATAAAGGCCAGATCGTCGGGCGTGTCGATGGTGAAGCGGCCACCCTTTTTCGCCAGCGGCGGATAGGGCGCGGCGCGCACGATCTTCACGAAATCGGGATGCAGCTTGAAATAGCCGGTGACATGCTCGCGCGCCGCAGGATCCTGGGCGGCGTCCATCATCAGCCGGTCCAGGGCACGGCGGCTGAAAGGATCAACGCCTTCATGGGCGCATTCCGCGCCCTCTTCCAAAAGCACATAGTCACCATCTTGCTCTATGAGCGTGGCGACCAGATGATCGACAAAACCGGGATCGATGAACGGCGCATCGGAGGAGACGCGCACGATCAGGTCGGCATCCAGCTTTTCGGCGGTGCCGGCGTAGCGCGCCAGCACATTGTCTTCCGGACCGCGCACCACGGTCACATTATGGGCGTTGCACCATTCCACGATCGCTTCATCGGCGGGATTGGTGGTGGTGGCGACCGCAATGTCTTCCAGCGACCGGCATTTTTTCAGACGGTGGACGATGTGCCAGAGCAGCGGCTGGCCGGCGATGGGCTTGAGCACCTTGCCGGGCAGGCGCGTCGAACCCATGCGGGCCTGGATCACCGCGACGACCCGGATGTGCTTGCGTCCATTTGCCGGGGTCACGCCGCTTCTCCCTGATAGGAAAGACGGATGTGCCGGAGTGGCCGCATCCCGTCCGCCGGATCGGCGCGCCATTCACGATCGGACAGTTCGGATGGCTGCGGGCCCTTGAAGCCGTTGCCGTCGGCCACCGCTGATTCGCGGATGCGGGCGATGACAGGGGCGATCTCTTCGGGCAGCCAGCAATGGCCGGCGGCATATTCCGCGCCCTCGCCGTCCAGATCGAGATGGAATTCGATGGCCGCTGCGTTCCAGCGATGCACCGCGCGTTCAATCACCGCCGGGCGGCGGGTGTGATCGGACCAGCCCACTTTTAGTCCGGTCATGTCGCGCAACTGCTGGATCGCAGACAGGTTGGCTTCGGCGGCCGGTGTCGGATAGGCCGAGACGCAGTGCAGCAGCGTGATGTCGGCGGCGCCCGCCGCGAGCAAGGTGCCGGCGGCGCCCGCGATCTCGTCCACCGTGGCCATGCCGGTCGACAGCACCACGGGTTTGCCGCTGGCGGCACAGGCCTTGAGCAGGTCGGTGACCAGGAGCTCGTAGGACGCCACTTTGTAAAAATCGACGAAGGGCGCCAGTTCGGCCACCGCTTCGACATAAAAGGGCGTACAGGAGAACTGGATTTTGCGCGCCGAACAGTGTTCAGCCAGCGGTCCCAGATGGTCCAGCGGCAATTCCCATTCGCTGCGCGCCCGGTGCTTGGGGCTTTGCGCCAGGATTTCCGGCGCGAACATGCGGTCGATCTTGAACAGCTGGAACTTCACCGCGTCGCAGCCGGCATCGGCCGCGGCGTCGACAAACGCGCGGGCGCGATCCAGGTCGCGGCCGTGATTGCTGGAGGCTTCCGCGATGAAGACGGGCTGTTCCATTTAACCAAATCTAAAGAGCGTATGGCTAAGAAGCGGTTAACGGGATGGAACTTGAATCTGGGATTGGCATGAGCCACGCGGCATCGCCTTCGGAATTTTTGCAGGATGGCCGTCACAACGGCCCCCGCATCGCCCACGCAAAAAATCACGACATCATCGAATGTTTCGAATGCGGCTTTAAGCACGCGCTGCCGCTGCCCGACCCGGCTCTGCTGGAACGCGAGTATCGCGAAAATTATTATAGCGAAGAAAAACCGAACTTCATCGCCCATGCCGGCGAGGACCAGGCCTGGTTCGAACTGGCGCAGAACGACCGGTTGAAGATTTTCGAAAAATATCTGCCGCCTGACCGCCGCCGCCTGCTGGATATCGGCTGCGGCCCCGGCTTCTTTCTGGCCACGGCGAAGAAACGCGGCTGGGATTGCTATGGCATAGAACCGTCGCGCCAGGCAGCTGCCCATGCGCAAAGCCTCGGCATCAATGTCATCGAAGGCCTGTTCAACAAGGACAGCGCCGCATCACTGGGCCGCTTTGACGCCATCAACCTGACCAATGTGCTGGAGCATATTCCCGATCCGATTGCGGTTTTGCGCAATGCCATCGGCCTTCTGGATAAGGGCGGCGTGCTGTGCATCGGCGTGCCGAATGACTTTTCGCCCATGCAGATCGCGGCCCGCGGCGCCATGAACACCGGCGACTGGTGGGTCGCGCCGCCGCATCATCTCAACTATTTCGATTTCGATTCGCTGACCGCGTTGCTGACCCGGCTGGGCCTCAACCCGACCGAACGCACCACCAGCTTCCCGATGGAAGCCTTCTTGATGATGGGCGAGAACTATCCATCCGACCCGGCGCTGGGCCGCGCCTGCCACAACAAGCGCAAGCGGTTCGATTTCGCCTTTGAAGCCGCCGGTCTGAAGGAAACCCGCCGCGACTTCTACCGCGCCCTGGCAAAGCTGGGGATGGGGCGCGAAGCCGTGGTGATCGCCGTCAAGCCGTGACCCGACCCTTTTTCATCGCCTCATCCGGACGCAGCGGCACCGCCATGCTGCACAAGGCGCTGTCGGCCAAACCCGGCGTGGAGATGCACCACGAATATGCGGTGCAGATTACCCAGCCGCTGGCGGTGAAACGCTATCTGGGCTTGCTGGACGAAAATCAGACCCGCGAAATCCTGCGCCAAACATTCGGCGCCGCCATCCATCACAGCACCAAGGCGCATTGGGGTGATTCGTCGAACAAACTGTCCTGGCTGATTGCCGATCTGGCGGCGCTGTTCCCGCAATCGCGCTTCATTCATCTGGTGCGCGATGGCCGCAAGGTCGCCAGCTCCTACTTCCACAAGCTGGGTCTTGAGAATTACGACGACCGCAGCAATGCGGCGATGCAGGCCTATGCCGACGGAACGGGTGCGATGCCGCCACCGGAAAAGCCCTATTGGTGGCCGGTGCCGCGCAAGGATGATCCCGCCGCCACCGCCTTTCGCGGCTGGGACCAGTTCCAGCGCATCGCCTGGCACTGGGCGGAAGTGAACCGGGTGGCGATGGAGGCCCTGGCCGTCCTGCCCCGGGACCGAACACTGTTCGTAAGACTGGAAGATTTGCGGGAATCGCCGACCTTGGTGCGCGAACTCCACGCTTTCCTGGACTTGCCGTGTGCCGACAGCGACTTCGCCGTCTTCGCCCGGCCGCACAATGTGAACCGGCCTGAGGACAAGCTGCTGGATGCCGTGCAGCGCGAGCAGTTCTCCGCGATTGCCGGTCCGATGCTGGAGCGGCTGGGCTATGCGGGCCGCCCCGAATACGCCGTCAGCTACTAGCGTGCGTTAACGGACCGGAAACCAGCCGGACCCGAACATGGTTACCGGAATCTTTCCCGGGCTGGTTCATGCCGATTTGCTGCGATTTCTGCCGCTCCGACTCCCTCAGCTTTGCCTATGCGCCCGAGGGTTCAACCCGGGGCCTGAAGGTCTATGTCTGCCAGCATTGCGGGCTGGTGCAGAGCGCGCCGCGCATCGCCCGCACCAAGGAACGCCATGCTGCCGCCGTGTCGGGCGGCGCCGACTGGGGCAATGTGCGCTACGGAAAGGGCTTTCGCACCAAACAGGCGCTGGATGCGCTGGCCCGCCACACCGATCTCACCGCACCGCTGGCGCTGCTGGATGTGGGCTCCAATCGCGGCAGCTTCGCCCGCGCCTTTCTGGACGCTGCGCCCAAGGCGCAATTGACCGCTCTGGAGCCGGATGAGCGTTACGCCGATTCCAGCGCCGACCTGCCGCGCACCGAACTGGTCCGCGCCCGCACCGAACACACCAATTTCGACGCTGGCCGCTTCGACATCGTCCATTCCTGTCACACGATCGAACATCTGGGCGAAGCCTTCGCCGCCCTGAAGGACCATGCCCGCGTGCTGAAGGATGGCGGGCTGCTGGTGATCGACGCGCCCAACACCGCACTGCTGGGGGCTGAGGACATTGTCGAGGAATGGTTCATCGACAAGCACCTGTTCCATTTCTCGGCCCGCACCCTGTCACGCATGATCGAGGCGGTGGGCTTTTCGATCATTGAGCAGAATGATCCCGCCGATGCGGTGAACCTGCTGTTCGTGGCCCAAAAGACCGGCGCGACGAATGACATCATCGCAGGTGACTCGGCGGAAGTGCTGCGGGCCATGACGCTGATGTCCAGTTATCAGAAGACCCGGACCAGAAATCTGGCGGCGCTGAAAGAAGCCGCCTTTGAGCTCTCAGCCCTCAAGCCGCGCAAGGTCGCGTTGTGGGGCGCCGGCCGGCTGTTCGACCTTTTGGTGCGCGAGGGCGGCTTTGATCCCACAAGCCTGTCGCTCCTGATCGACAC
This sequence comes from Rhizobium sp. Q54, assembly GCA_945882615.1. GTDB lineage: Bacteria > Pseudomonadota > Alphaproteobacteria > Micropepsales > Micropepsaceae > Rhizomicrobium. Next base: position 42,100 of record CAMCWK010000019.1, read on the forward strand.
CCATCTGAAAAAGCACCTGGCGGCGCGCCACGATGTGGCGCTTTCTCTCCCCGACGCGCTCAGCGATGCTAGCGCCGATGTGGTGGTGGTGATGTCGCGCATGTTCGCCGATGAAATCACCGCCGACGTGAAGCGCCGCGCCCCACGGGCCGAAATCATCCTGTATGCCGACCTGCTGGGGCGCGCGCGCCTTGGCCGCGCGGCCTGAAGAGGGACTCATGAACATCCAGGTCAAACCGACCCCCGCCAACGACACCGGCACGGCGCAGAAGATTGAGCAGCAGCTGGCGGAAGCGGCACGCTTTGTGCGCATGCATTCCATCGCCTCCATCTATCACGCAGGTTCCGGCCATCCCGGCGGCGCCATGTCGTCCGCCGACCTGCTGGCCTGTCTCTATGGCGCGGAAATGAACGTCTGGCCGCGCGGCATCGACGATCCGATGCGCGACCGATTCGTGCTGTCCAAGGGCCATGCTGCCCCCGCACTGTATGCGGTCGGCGCCTATTACGGTTTCTGCAGCCCCAAGGAATCGCTGAAGCTGCGCAAGCTGAATTCGCCCTTCCAAGGTCATCCCCATGTTCTGGACCTGCCCTGGGTGGAAACCTCGACCGGCTCGCTGGGCCAGGGTTTCTCGGTCGCCATCGGCATGGCGCTGGGCCTGAAGATCCAGAACAACCCGGCCCGCGTCTACACCATGCTGGGCGACGGCGAATTGCAGGAAGGCGAAGTGTGGGAAGCCGCCATGTCGGGCGCCCATCACAAGCTCGACACGCTGACCGCCGTGATCGACTACAACAAGCTGCAAAGCGACAACACCAACGACGCCATCATGCGGCTGGAGCCCTTGGGCGATAAATGGCGCGCCTTTGGTTGGGACGTGCAGGAGATCGATGGCCACGACATCGCCGCCATCCTTGCCGCCTTCCGCCATGCCGGCACCACTTCGCTGCCCTCCGTCATCATCGCCCACACCGTCAAGGGCAAGGGCGTGCCCTATATGGAAAATATCCCCGCCTGGCACGGCAGCGTGAAGTTCACGAGGCTGCAGGCCGAAGAAGCGCTTGCCGCCCTCAATGCCAGCGCCGATGAAATCAAGGAATTCCTCGATGTCTAGTAATACTGCGAGCCCGGCCCTGATCGCCTCCAACGGCGATTCCCTGCGCGAAGCCTTCGGCAAGTCGCTGTCATCGCTGGCCGACGAGTTTCCCAAGCTGGTGGTGCTGGATGCCGATATCGCCGGCGGCACCGGCGTGCACCATTTCCGCAAAAGCCATCCCGAACGCTTTGTCCAGTTCGGCATCGCCGAACAGAATATGATGGCGGCGGCGGGCGGCATGGCGGCTGTCGGCCTGATGCCGGTGGTCACCACCTTTGCCGTGTTCTGCCTGCGCGCCATCGAACAGGCCCGCCTGTCGCTGTGCTATGCCCGGCGCAACGCCAAGATCGTCGCCTCCCATCCCGGACTGGATGTCGGTCCCGATGGGGGCTCGGCCCAGGCGCTGGAAGACCTGGCCGCCTTTCGCGCCATTCCCGGCATGACCGTGATCTCGCCCGCCGACGCCATCGAGATGGCCCAGGCCACCCGCGCCATTCTTGAGTTCGATGGCCCGGTCTATATGCGCACCGGCCGCAGCCCGTCGGTGCGGCTGTTCGGCGCCGATCACAAGTTCGAAATCGGCAAGGGCCAGATCCTGCGTGACGGCCATGACCTCACCATCATCGCCTGCGGCGCCGAAGTGGCGCGCGCGCTGGACGCCGCCGACGCCTTGAAGGAAGACGGGATTTCCGCCCGGGTGGTTAACATGCCCACCATCAAGCCGATCGACATGGATCTGATTGCGCGCTGCGCCCGGGAGACCGGCGCCATCGTCACCGCCGAGGATCACAATATTCATGGCGGGCTGGGTGGCGCGGTTGCGGAAAGTCTAGCTGCCACCGTGCCCTGCCCCGTCGAATTCGTCGGCGTAAAGGATGTGTTCGGCGCTTCGGGCGAGCCCGAAGAGCTGGCCTATGCCTTCGAGATCGCCGCGCCCTTCATCGTGGCGGCGGCCCGCAAAGTTCTGAAGCGCAAGAAATGAACCGCTTCTCGCTCATCGGAAAATGCGCCGTGGTTACCGGCGGCAGCCGCGGCATCGGGGCGGCGATCGCGCTGGGCCTGGCGGACGCCGGCGCCGACGTGTTGCTGACCTATCGCGAGAAACATGCCGAGGCGCATGAGATCGCCCAGCAGATCGAAGCCAAGGGCCGCCGCGCTCTGGCGGTGAAAATGGATGTCACCCACCGATTGCAGGTCGAGCAGGCCGCGCAGCAGGCCAAGGCGTTCGGTCCCATCCAGATTCTCGTGAACAATGCCGGCATCAACAAGCCGACCGATTTTGATCAGGTGAGTGACGAAGACTGGGACATGATCCTGGACGCCAACCTGAAAGGCCCCTTTGTGGTGGCCCAGGTCTTCCTGCCCTTGCTGAAGGCGGCGGGCGGCGGTGCCATCACCCATATCGGTTCGGTCTCCGGCCAGTATGGCGGCCCACGCACCGCCCATTACGCCGCCTCCAAGGCGGGACTGATCTCGCTGGCGCAGGTGATCGCCCGCTTCGGAGCGGCGTCGAACATCCGATCCAACACGGTATCGGCCGGCCTGATCGCCTCGGAAATGGCCGCGGCCGGCATGGCCAGCGCGGCGGTGCAGAAGGCGGCGGAGACCATCATCCTCAAACGCATGGGCACCCCTTCCGAAGTTGCCGATGCGGTGGTGTTCCTGTCGTCGGACGCCGCCAGCTACATCACGGCCCAGACCCTGAACGTCAACGGCGGATTGTATTTCTGATGAGTACCGGCAAGACACTGCTGATCATATCGGGCGGGATCGAGGCGGCGGATGCCGCCCGCCGCGCCAAGGAGATGGGCCACACCGTGGTGGTGTCCGACCGCGATCCCGACGCGCCGGGCTTTGCCTTTGCCGATTCCTGCCTGATCGCCGATGTCTATGGCGCAACGGAAACCGCCGCCGCCGCCGAACGCTACAGCCGCAAGATTCGCAAGATCGATGGCGTGATCTGTGTCGCCGCCGATGCGCCGGTAACCGCCGCCACCGTGGCCCAGCGCCTGCGCATTCCCGGCCTGCCTGTCCATGTGGCGGAGCTAGCCTGTGACAAGCTGGCGATGAAAAAGTGCTTTCGCAGCGCCGGCGTGGCGGTGCCCTGGTTCGCGGAAATCTCGACGCCGCAGGAATTGCAGCGCATCGCCATCGAACGCGGCCGCGATCTGGTCATCAAGCCGGTCGACAGCCGCGGCAGCCGCGGCGTGCAGCGGGTGGCGCAGGTCGAAGACCTAGGAAAAGCCTTCATGCTGGCCCGCTCTCATTCCCCGTCCGAACGGGTGATGGTGGAGCAGTATCTGGACGGCCCGCAGGTCTCCACCGAATCCATCGTGCTGGACGGTGTCTGCCACACGCCCGGCTTTTCCGACCGCAACTATGAATATCTGGAACGCTACGCGCCCTTTTTCATCGAGAATGGCGGCGACCTGCCCAGCCACCTGTCACCCGAAATCCAGCAGAAGGTCAAAGACCTGGTGGGCCGCGCGGCCAGCGCCATGGGCATCACGGAAGGCACGGTCAAAGGCGACATCGTGGTCCACAAGGGCGAGCCCTATGTGATCGAGCTGGCGGCGCGCCTGTCCGGGGGCTTTTTCTGCACCCGGGAGATTCCGCTCAACACTGGGGTGGATTTCATCGGCGCGGCGATCAGGCTGGCTTTGGGCGAACCGGTGACCGCCGATGAGCTGTCACCCCGCCATCAACATGCCGTGGTCCAGCGCTATGCTTTCCCGGCGCCTGGCACAGTGGCGTCGGTGGATGGCGAAGCACAGGCGCGCGCCGTTCCCGGCATTGCCGAAGTGGTGATTACCGCTAGGGAAGGCGATGTCATCCTGCCCGCCGGCGACAAGCGGCCCAGCGCGGCGATGGTGCTGGCGACGGGCGCGACCCACGATGCCGCGCTGAAGGCCGCCAATGACGCGCTGGCCTTGATCCGTATCCAGACCAAGTAGGCGCTCCGGCGGTTCGCTCCCCCGCGAGCGGACGCGAGCCAATAAAAGCACAAAGAGCGAAGTGCCCCCCGGCGCTTCGCTCTTTGCTTCTTCCCACCAGAAATTCCCTTCGCCCCGGGGCGGACGCCATATTCTTATGGTCGTCCGGCAGCGGTTGGCGCTGGGCGGTGCCAGGGGGCACCGCCCATTGCCGTGGCTTAGCGGAACAGAGACAGGATGGTCTGCGGCGCCTGGTTGGCGATCGACAGCGCCTGGACACCCAGCTGCTGCTTCACCTGCAGGGACTGCAGTTTGGCGCTTTCCTGCGCCATGTTGGCGTCGACCAGGTTGCCGATACCCTGGGTCAGGGTGTCCGACAGCTTCTGGGCGAAGGTCGCCTGGATCGAGAACTTCGCGGCGCCAGCCGACAACTTGGCAAGAGCCGAGTTGACGTTGGTCAGCGAGGACTGGATCGTGGCCACCAGGGTGGAGGCCTTGGCCTGGGTCGAGATGGTGTTGGTCAGCTTCACCGTCACGATCGAGCCCGACAGCTTCATGTTCTGGGCATCGGTGGTGATGCGGCGCGAACCGTCAGCCGAGGCCAGAGCGGTGATCTTGGTGGTCGAACCGTTCACCAGGTTGAAGCCGTTGAAGGTGGCGTTCGTCACGATCGTCGTGATCTGGTCACGCAGAGCGGTGAAGTTCGCGTTCAGGGCCTGACGGCTCGCGGTATCCAGCGAGGAGTCAGCAGCGGCCAAAGCCTTGGTCTTCATCTGGATCAGCAAGTCCGAGATGGACTGGCCGGCCGAGAGGGCGACGTCGACAGCGGACGTGGCGTTGTTGATCGAGTTGATGACGGCCGTATAGCCCGCCACCTGGCTGCGCTGATTCTGCGCGATCGCGAAGATCGCACCATCATCGCGGGCATTGGCGACTTTCAGACCGCTGTTGATGGCGGACTGAGTCTTGTCGAGCTGGCCCTGGGTGGCAGTGAGGTACTGCAGCGCAACCGCGGCGCCGGCATTGGTGTTGACACTAAAAGACATGTGGTCTCTCCGTTCTGGTATGACGAGCCTGCTTTTGTTGATGAAGCAGGTCTCTTTGGGCGTTTTGCCCGCAGGACACTTGGCAAACACCGTGCCGCGACCGATTCAGTTTTGGTTAAACATCGATTTTGCGTCGGGGAGGAAAAAGCGGCCGGCGGGAATTTCCGCAGCTCCGTCCGGGCTGGGCAAACTTTGCCGCATAGGGAAATTCTTGCCGGGTAACAGGCGGCAAATACTTCCACCTTTCATCAAAGGCGAATAACGCAGGCCGCGCAAAGGCTGGAAAAATCATGGTTCACGCCGGCACAGGCAAACATGAACAAGTATGAAGGACGTGCGGCGGCGGCGAATATCAACCGGCGGAAGTATAAAAAGGGGCGGCGCTGAAGCGTCGCCCGGCGCGCAGGCACCGGCGCGCCTGAACAGGAAATCGGGCGCGCCGCGCCCTGGGGCCCAAACAAAAAATAGGGGCGGTGCAAAGCACCGCCCCTATATGCCCCCTCGAAAGGGTCTGGTCTTAGCGGAACAGCGACAGGATGGTCTGCGGCGCCTGGTTGGCGATCGACAGAGCCTGCACGCCCAGCTGCTGCTTGACCTGCAGCGACTGCAACTTGGCGCTTTCCTGCGCCATGTTGGCATCCACCAGATTGCCGATACCCGCGGTGAGCGTGTCCGACAGTTTCTGGGTGAAGGTCGACTGGATCGAGAACTTCGCGGCGCCCGACGACAACTTGGCCAGGGCCGAGTTGACGTTGGTCAGAGAGGACTGGATCGTGGCGATCAGGGTAGAAGCCTTGGCCTGGGTCGAGATCGTGGACGTGGTCTTGATTGTCACGATCGAGCCCGACAGCTTCAGGTTCTGCGCCGCGGTGGTGATGCGGCGGGTGCCGTCAGCCGAAGCCAGCGCGGTAACCTGCGCGGTCGAACCGTCAACCAGGTTGAAGCCGTTGAACACCGCATTCTTCACGATCGTGGCAATCTGATCGCGCAGGGCGGTGAAGTTGGCGTTCAGGGCCTGACGACTCGCCGTATCGAGCGAGGAGTCGGCGGCCGCAAGCGCCTTCTGCTTCATCTGAATCAGCAGATCCGAGATCGACTGGCCCGCGGACAGGGCGACATCGATGGCGGACGAACCGTTGTTGATGGAATTTATGACAGAGGAGTAACCGGCGACAGTGGCGCGCTGGTTCTGGGCAATAGCGTAAATAGCGCCATCATCCTTGGCCGACGCGACTTTGAGGCCGCTATTAATGGCACCCTGGGTCTTGTCGAGCTGGCCCTGGGTGGCATTGAGGTACTGCAGCGCGACCTGCGCGCCGGTGTTGGTGTTGACGCTAAATGACATGGGTATTCTCCATTCTACTGGTGGTGGACCACGCGTTCTGCGGGCCCTTGGGCTCATGGCCCGCCGAAACTTTTGCAACGCCCGTGCCAGCCCGTTAACTTGGTATCCTATTGATTTTAATGGGCTATTTTTATAGCCCGGCCGAACGGCATTAGGCATGAATTGCCGGGTGGGATGGTTTTTGCCGCCGCACCGGGCAAGAAAAAGCCGGCGCAGTCGCCAGCGCCGGCTTTGTTTCTTCACGACAATGGTCCGGCGGCTAGGACGCCTGCAGACCCTGCATGATGGTGCGGTTGATCTCGATCAGCGGATCCAGCGGCGCTTTTTCGCGCGTCACGGTGCGCGAATATTTCGACACCCAGAGCGACAGCGAGATGATCTTGGCGCGCACATCCGTGGTCAGGGTGTTGCGGTCGTCCATGCAGTCGGCGGCCAGGGTGCGCCACAGCCGGCGGTTCCAGTCGATGGCTTCAACCAGCGGCGTACCAATGGCGCCCGATTCCTTGGCCGTGAGCAAGGCGCCCGTCACTTGGCCGAACAGACGGTATTCGGTGAGACGGGGATCCTCGGTGGCGACTTGCGCACTTTGATAGGCTTTAAGGCTCATAACTCAAACGCTCCTGTTCCAAATCAAACAGCTTCCGGCATGCAATAAGCGCCTTGTAATAGGCGCCCTGGGACACATCGCGGCTGATCTCGACGCAGGCCGCCAGAATGGCGGGAGTGCCGATGGCGCCCATGAATTCGGTCATGCGCAGGGCAAATTCGTTGTACGGCTCTTCGGTGGACTCGCCATCCAGGTACATCATCATGATGGCCATATAGATGCGGCGCGCCGGCGTGTTGGCGCTTTCGGGCTGCATGATGTCCTTTTCACGCAGCACGCAGGCCTTGTTCTGGATGACCAGGCTGGTGCGCTTGTCGCCATTGGCCAGAACCGCGCCATTCAGCACGAATTTCTCACCCGGCTTTAATGATAGTTTCAGCGGCATAGCGCCCTTCCTTTGCGATCGGAAGCCACCATAGGCCGGGCTTGGTTAACAAAAGCCTGATGCTTTGTACGTTTCCGTTCACGAGTGCTTAAACATAAAAGGCTTTGATTGCCGCGATTTTCATCGATCGGGATTTTCCATGGCAAAAGCCGCCCCCCTCAAGAGTATCGACGCGCTGGCCGGCGTGGACGCACGCATGCAGGCGCTCGACAAGCTGGAAGTCTTGGTCGGGGAAGTGGCGCGGGAAAAAGCCCGCCACCGCTCCAATGTCTTTCTCAAGCGCGGCATCCGGTCCTGGCGCCGCGGCGATATCGTCAGGGCCGGACAATGGGCGCTGAAGGCGACCGAAGCCGATGGCGCCAGCTCCAAGGCCTTTCACGTTCTGGCGATGGCGCTGGAGCGAATGGGCCATCTGCACAAGGCGCTGGTGACCTATGAGCGCGCCTTCCAGCTCGATCCCGAAGATCCCGAACTGCTGATCAATCTCGGCCTCACTGCCTGGAACCTGAAGCTGACCGAAGGCGCGGAGAAGATGTTCCGCCTGTATATCGCCGCCTGCCCCGCGTCACCCCTGGGATACAACAATCTGGGCAGCGTGCAGTGCGATCTGGGCCAGCCGGAAGCCGCGATCGAGACCTTGCGCGCCGCGCTTTTTCAGATGCCGAACGAAGCCATTTTGTGGAATTCACTGGCAACCGTGCTGGCCGAGGAAGGCCGCGCCGATGAAAGCCTGGTGTTCTACAACGAGGCCGCACGGCTGGAGCCGGGCTTTGCCCGCGCCTATCACAATCTGGGCTATGCCTATCAGCATCTGGGCCAGCTGGAAGAGGCTCTTGCCAATTACGACAAGGCGCTCCAATTCGCGGTCGATCCGTCGGAACGCATGGAAACCCGTCACTCGCGCAGCATCTGCCTGATCGGCTCGGGCCGGCTGGAGGATGGCTGGCGCGAGTATGAAATCCGCAACGACCAGCGTTTCCGCTCCTATCTCCATCATATGGTCGACGCGCCCAAGTGGGCCGGCGAAGATCTTGCGGGCAAGAAAATCCTGATCGTCGGCGAACAGGGCCTGGGCGACGAGTTCATGTTCGCCAACATCCTGCCCGACGTGCAGGACGCCGTTGGCGAGACCGGCAAGTTGCAGATTTGCGTCGATCACCGGCTGGTGAGCCTGTTCCAGCGCTCTTTCCCGCGCGCCGAAGTCGGCACCTATGACGACCGCACGCTGATTGACGCGGACGGCAACAAGGCGCTGCGCCTGATTCCCTTCGCCTCAAAAGAGAACAAGCCCGACCTGTGGGCGCCGATGGGTTCGGCCCTTTCGGTGTACCGCAACGCCATCGGCGACTTCCCGCACAAGGCTTTCCTGGTGCCCGATCCGGCACGGGTGGCGGACTTCAAGCGCCAGCTGGACGCCATGGGCCCGGAAAGGAAGATCGGCCTGTGCTGGCGTTCCATGATGCTGGGCGCCAAGCGCGCCAAGTATTTCTCGCCCATCGACCATTGGGGCCCGGTGCTGCAGACGCCCGGCGTCACCTTCGTCAATCTGCAATATGGCGATTGCAGCGCCGAGATCGCGCGCGCCGAGGAAAAATTCGGCATCAAGATTCACCAGATGGAAGGCTTGGATCTAAAGGACGATATCGATGGTTCGGCGGCGCTGTGCGCGGCGCTCGACCTTGTCCTGTCGGCGCCCACCGCCGCGGCGGCCACCGCCGCCAGCGTCGGCACCACCGTCTGGTTCCTCACCGCCGGCCGCACCTGGCCGCAGCTGGGGACGAACGAGTATCCCTGGTATGCCAGCACCCGGGTGCTGTCGCCCGAGAAGTTCGGTGACTGGAATGCCTTGATGCCGGACGTTGCGGATGAACTGGAAGTGTTTGCTTCCGGGGCGGTCCGGCGCGAACTGGCTTAGTCACACACCAGCGTAAAGGGCCGGCCGCGCGACTTAGGCTTCCAGCCCTCTTTAATCGCGGCGCGCACGTCATCGGCCAGCCGGTGCAGATTGATGTCGGGCCGCGCGGTGCGGCCGCCCGGCAGTTCCTGAAAGGGATATTCCAGAATCAGTTCGCGGCGCGTTTCATCGCTGCGTTCGACCGACAGGCGCAGGCCGACATGGTTGCCGTCGCCGCTCCATATCTGCTCGCTTTTTAGCGTCCAACGCAGGGGCCAGCCATCCACTTCCAGCGTGCCAATAAGTTCCCTTTTTCTACGCTGAGTCATAGGGCTTTATACCATAGGCGCGAGAGATTTTGTGGCGTGAGCAGGAACAAGGAGCGATGTGGGCGAATAGCCCATGAGCGACGCGCGACGCACTCACGGCGCAAAAGATCCGCGCCTATTGCTGCTGTTGCTGCTGCTGGTGGTAAAGACGCTCGGGCATCGAGGGCGTCGGCGTGGGCGAGGTCATCGGCCGCGTCACTTTCAGGAAATCCTCATGGCGCACCGGCGCCTGGGTCGGCTCCAGCGAGACGGCGATGGAAAGCTCGCTGTCCGCCCCGCCCTTATAGGTGCCGCGCGTCGGCGGCACGTCGGCATAGTCGCGGCCCACCGCAGCGCGGATATGGCGCTCGCAGGCCATGATATTGTTGGTGGGGTCAAAGCCCACCCAGCCCAGGCTCGGCAGATAGGCTTCCACCCAGGCATGGGTGGCATCGGCGGCGGAGCGGTCGCGCGAACCCTTGTGATGGAGATAGCCGGAGACGTAACGGCAGGGGATGCGCCAGGCTCGCCCGATGGTGGTCATGATATGGGCGAAGTCCTGGCAGACGCCGCGCCGCTGTTCGAGCGCCACTTCGATGGGCGAATTCACCTCCGTCACACCGCTTTGATATTCGAAGGAATCGTAAATGGCGCGCTGAAGCGTCTTGAGCGCGGTCAGGGGATCACCCTCGGGCTTGGCCAGATCGGCGATGCGCATGAAGCTTTCGAGCTCCGGCGAGGGCCGCGCAAAGCGCGACGGTTCCAGCATGTCGAAATGATCGTCGCTGAGATTGAAGCTGTTGTAGCGGCCCCATTCCAGCGCATCCAGCTTTTCGGGCAAAGGGCGCATCTGGCCGATTTCCACCACCGCCTGGGCCTCGATGCGCAATTCCTCATGCTCGCGCAGCATGTTGAAGTGATAGACTGCGTTGCCCAGATGATCGGTATAGGCATAGAGCTGGGCGCGCGGATTGGTGGCGATCTGGAAGGAGCGCAGCGTCTGCGGCCCCTCCGAGCGCGGCTGCATCCTGAGTTCCATCACCGCCTCGCGCACCGGCGCGCTGTAACGGAAACGGGTGACGTGACGTATCGAGTAGAACATCAGGAACCTCGCTGCTCACCCTTCGACAAGCTCAGGGTGAGGAGCAAATAATACTCCTCATGCTGAGCCTGTCGAAGCATGAGGTTCAAAGCACGGTCTCCGCGCCATAGGTGATGTAGGACGAATAAAGCGCCTTGTGGATTTGCTCGGACTGTTTGGTGATGTCGGCAATGAAGGCGGCCACCCCGCCTGACATCAACTCATCCACCTGGCCGAAATCCACCGCCGCCTTCATCCGCCCCGCCAGCCGCTCCACCGCGGCACGGCGCGCCGGCGGCGCGCCCGGCGCCACGCGCGCCAGGGCTTCGGTCATGCGGTCCACCGAAAAGCAGATGGAGTGGGGAAATTCGGGATCAAACAGCAGGAATTCGGCGATCTTCTGCGGCCGGATCGAAGCGGTGTACCGCTTGGTATAAGGCTCCCAGGCACTGCAGAATTTCAGCAGCACCAGCCAGTCGAAATATTTGGGGCCGCTTTCACTGTTCTGGGCGGCGCTGAAATGCAGGTCCAGCAGGCGCCCCAGCTGCTGCACCCGCTCGATATGGCGGCCCAGTTCCAGAAAGTACCAGCCTTCGCCGTGAGACAAAGTGGAATAGGTGACGCCTTCCAGGGCGTGCATTTCCTCCAGCACCTCGCGGAACAGGCGGCCGGGCGTGTGCACCCAAATCGAATCCATCGTCATGGGCGACAGGCGCAGATAGAGCCGGTTGAGATTTTCCCAGACCTCGTTCGACAGCGCCTCGCGCACCTGACGGGCATTGTCGCGCGCCAGCGCCAGGGAGTTGATCAGGGACGTCTCATTGTCGCGGTCGAACGCCAGCCGCGCGGTGATGTCGAAGGCATCCAGATGCGAGGGCGCGGTCTTCTCGCCGGTCAGCGCCTCGGTTACCCGCGCCCAGCTGGCAGCGGCGTCTTCGGGTGTCTGCTCCACCATGGAGTCCAGCTTCACCGCGATCAGCCGCGCGGTATGCTCCGTCCGCTCGATATAGCGGCTCATCCAGTAGAGGGAATCTGCGACACGGCTCAGCATTTACTGCCCCGGCTTGCGATTTGCCGAAGCCGTGGAGGCAACGTGTTTAGAATGGTGGTGCACGGTAAATCGCAAGCCAATCATTGAGAGAGCACCCAGGTATCTTTGGAACCACCGCCCTGGGAGGAATTGACCACCAGGCTGCCGCGCTTGAGCGCCACGCGCGTCAGTGCACCGGGCACAATCTTGGTTTCCGCGCCATGCAGGATGAAGGGACGCAGATCGACGTGCCGGGCTTCCACGCCGCTGCCGATGAAAGTCGGGGCGGTGGAAAGCTGGATGGTGGGCTGGGCGATGTAATTTTCGGGATCGGACTTGATCTTCTGCGCAAACTCGTCGCGTTCGGCCTGGCTGGCATGCGGGCCCACCAGCATGCCGTAGCCGCCGCTTTCGCCCACCGCCTTGACCACCAGCTTGTCGAGATTCGCCAGCACATGGCTCAGCGATTTTTCCTCGCGGCAGAGGAAGGTTTCGACATTGTCCAGGATCGGTTCTTCGGCCAGATAATAGCGGATCAGGCGCGGGACATAGGCATAGACCGCCTTGTCGTCGGCCACCCCGGTGCCCAGCGCATTGGCGATCATCACATTGCCGGCGCGATAGGCATTGAACAGGCCCGGCACGCCCAGCGAGCTGTCCTCGCGGAAAATCAGCGGATCGATAAAGTCGTCATCAATGCGGCGATAGATGACGTCGATGCGCTTCAGGCCCGAGGTGGTGCGGGTATAGACGACATTGTCGTTCACCAGCAGGTCGCGCCCCTCCACCAGCTCCACGCCCATCTGGCGCGCCAGGAAGGCGTGCTCGAAATAGGCGGAGTTGAAAACGCCCGGCGTCAGGATGGCGATGGACACGTCTTCGTGGAACGGCACCAGCGATCTTAAGGTCGCCAGCAATTCCAGTGGGTAATGCTCGATGGGACGCACGCCCATGGAGCGGAATACCGCCGGAAAGGCGCGGCGCACCACATCGCGGTTCGCCAGCATGTAGCTGACGCCCGACGGCACCCGCAGATTGTCTTCGAGCACGACGAAATCGCCGGCTTCGTTGCGCACCAGATCGCTGCCGCAAATGTTCACATAGGCCCCATGGGGAACAGGGAGCCCGCGCATCTCGCGGCGATAATGCTTGGAGCCGTAGATCAAGGAGCGCGGCACCACCCCATCCTTCAGCACCCGGCCATCGCCGTAAATGTCGCGCAGGAACAGATTGAGGGCGAGAATGCGCTGGGTGAGACCGCGCTCGATGCGGTCCCATTCCTTGGCGGTGACGATGCGCGGCAGCAGGTCGGTGGGGATGATCCGTTCGGTGGCGCGGTTGTCGTTATAGACGGTGAAGGTGATGCCCTGATGCAGGAAGCTTTGTTCGCAAGCCTGCTGGCGGCGGTTCAATTCCTCCAGAGGCAGGATGGAAAGCCGCGAGTCCAGCGCCGCATAGGGCGCGCGCGCCTTGCCGTCGGGCGTGAACATCTCGTCATAGGGCTTGCCCAGCTGATAATCCGTATAGGGCGCATCCACCCCGGGGCGCGAAACCCGGCCGGATCCGGCGACGATATCGGGGCCGCCAAAGTCCTCGGTATTCGCGAAAGCTTCATGCTGCATACGCGAAGTCTCACAGGACTCCAGGCGGCCCGCAAGCGCGGCGTGTGGGCGCGGGTGGTGCGTCATTGCCGCCGGCGCTTGGCGCGATTGCGCACGAAAGCCCCGGCCGATGCCGGCGTAAAAATAGATAATCGCGCCAATGGCTTATGCAATAAGCGCCAACAAGGCCGCCTGGTTGGGCGCGGCAGCGATGCGAACTTGCGCAAAAGTCCGCGACAGGCCCTTGGCGGTGGCGGGGCTGATGCAGAGCGCGATCAGCTTTTCGGTCGGCAAGCCTTGCGCCAGTTCGCAGAAGACCTGCGCGCTGCGCGGCGAGAAAAACAGCGCCGCATCCACCCGGCCCGCCGCCAGCGCCTGGCGAGCATCTTCTGGCAAGCTTGACGCAGCATCCACCCGGTACAGAACCGCGCGGCGGACCGTAAAACCGACGCTTTCCAGCAGCGCGGCCAGCGTACCGGGCGCTTGCGCGCCGCAGACATGCAGCAGCGCGCCTTTATCGGGCGTGGTCCATTGCGCGGTGGTTTGAGCCAATAGCCTGGCGTCGCCATCGGCATTGCGGATGGTAGTGAAACCGGCGGCCTGTGCTTCCTGGGTGGTCTGCGGCCCCACCGCGAAAATGGGAATGTCGCGCCGCGCCGTGCGCCGGACCAGGGCGCGGATGCCATTGGCGCTGCTGGCCAGGATGGCTTGCACCCCGGTGAAATCCGGCTCCGGGCCGTCTTCGAACTGGGGCCTGAGCAGCGGCGCCAGCAGCGTCGTATGACCCATTTCAGCCAGACGGGCGGCGATCTCTTCGCCGTCTTCCAGAGGTCTGGTCACCAACACATGCATGGATCAGCGCCTTTGCCGCATGGCCGTTTGGGCGTAAAGGAGCGCGCCATGGCTGACAAGAGCTTCACCATTCTGGGCATCGAGACCAGCTGCGATGAAACCGCGGCGTCGGTGGTGCGCGGCACCGCACCCGGCCCCGGCGCGATTCTGTCCAATATCGTCTTCAGCCAGACCGAGGCCCATGCGCCCTATGGCGGGGTGGTGCCGGAAATTGCCAGCCGCGCCCATCTGGAGATCGTTGATAGCGTGATCGAGAGCGCGCTGAGGCAAGCGGATTTAAGCCTGTCGGATATGGACGGGATTGCCGTGACCGCCGGTCCTGGCCTGATCGGCGGCGTGATGGTGGGGCTGACCACCGCCAAGGCGCTGGCGCTCGCATCCGGAAAGAAGCTGATCGCGGTCAATCATCTGATGGGTCACGCCATGACCGCGCGCCTGACCCATGGCGTACAATTTCCCTTTTTGCTGCTGCTGGTTTCGGGCGGCCATTGCCAGTTGGTGGGCGTTGGCGGGCCTGATGACTTTCGCCTGTATGGCAGCACGATCGACGATGCGGTGGGAGAGGCCTTTGACAAGACAGCCAAGATTCTGGGGCTGGCCTATCCCGGCGGCCCGGCGGTGGAAGAGGCGGCCAAGCGCGGCAATCCCAAAGCCCATGATCTGCCGCGTCCCCTGCTCTTCAAAGGCAGGCAAGGGCGCGCTGGCGCTGATTTTTCATTCTCGGGATTGAAAACGGCGGTGCGCCAGCTGGTGCAGGACCGTAGCGCCAGCACCGAAGATGTCAGCGCTTCTTTCCAGGCCGCGGTGATCGACATTCTGTGCGATCGTAGCCGCATCGCCATGCAGATGTTCCGCAGGGATTTTCCGGATGGCGAAACGCTGGTGGTCGCCGGCGGTGTCGCCGCCAATCAGGCCATCGGCGGCGCGCTGGCAAAATTGTGCGGGGATGAAGGCTTCATCCTCCGCGTCCCGCCGCCCAGACTCTGTACCGACAATGCGGCCATGATCGCCTGGGCGGGCGTGGAACGTTTGTCGGCCGGCGCGGGCGGTGATGATCTTGCGATCTCTCCGCGCGCCAGATGGCCGCTGGCCCATGCTTGAAGTGGCGGGCTATGCCCGCCGGGGCTTGAAGTGGCGGGCT
>CAMCWK010000020.1 GCA_945882615.1 Rhizobium sp. Q54
GTTCGGCTTGGCCGAGGCTTCCAGATCGGCCGCGCTCACAACCGTGGTGGGGGTCGGAGCATTGAAGCCGGCAGCCTGCAAGCGGCTGGACGACACGACGACCGATTCGACGCCTTCCTGCGCCATGGCGGCACCGGCGCCCAGCGCCAAAATGGCCGCGCTGCCTGCAAGACGCGCACGTGTCTTCGTCAAACCGTAAGTCATAGGATAATCCCCCTGGACGTTTTTTCTTCCGGCACGATGCCGAGCTACGGGGGTTGGATAGCAGACCATCGCGCTGATAATCGAGAGAATATTCGCGCATAAGACCATTCTCAGACATGGAAAGAGGCGAACGTCACATTATTGCAACGGAAAAAGTCAGCACTTTTATGTTGCGACGCACACTAAAAATCTGCCCAGTTTCAAAACCGCATTCCGAATTTGGCTCAATGTCTATGTTTTCCGGGCATTTTTCGGCCCCCAAGCGGCGCGCGCACCCTTCGCCGCCTCTCCGCCGCTATTATATAAGTAAACCACCGCGCACCAGACTGAGGGTTATCCGTGTACGGACGGGATGCCATTTGTGGGGAATCACCAGCCTTGAGGCGCAAATCCGCGTCGAATCTCCGCCGCAGCCGCCATTCGCGGCAGCGTTGACTTTTCACGGGCCGCTGGAGAAACCCAGAGAATGAACATTCTGGGTCTGCATTTCGGGCACGATGCGGCCGTCTGCGTGCTTCGCGACGGCCAGATCGCGGCCTATGTGATGCGAGAACGCCATGCGCGCATCAAGCATGCGATTTCCCTGGAGTTCAAAACCATCCAGGCCGCCATGGATGCCGCGAAGCTGGGCTGGGACCAGCTTGACTACTGCGCGATCACATCGACGCAGAATGTCGAACTCATTATCGACGATCCGGACGCCTTCTCCATCGCGCTGCGCAGCCATGCCGGTCACGGGGCGCCGCGCACGCTGGTCGACCCCACCCTTGCGCAGGACAGAATCCAAAGCAGCCTGCAAAGCCATTCGCTGATGGACGTTTTCTACAATCCGGTCCATTCCAAATCCTTCACCCGGCACAGTTATCGCAATGCGTTTCCGGAGCATCGCAATCGCCGTGCCGAAGATTTCCACCGCTTTGGAACCCTGGATGTCTATGCGGACAGTGTGTTGTGGCCTGGCGCAACACTGGCGGGAATTTCCGCGACAGATTTCTCCGCCATGCTGGGCGACGGCTCCACACGCCATGGCTTTCACCATCCCGTTACGGTCCAGATCGCTGGTCATGAATTGCCGGGCTATTTCATTGCCCATCACATGGCACATGCCGCGTCGAGCTATTACCAGTCCGGTTTCGACCATTCCGCGATCCTCACGCATGACGGCTTCGCCAACGGCTATGGCTATCTGGGCGGAATGTTCCTCTGGGCCGAAGCCAACCGGATCTATCCGGTGACGCCGCATCATCTGGCCCTGGGCGGGTTGTACGACTTTATGGGCACGACGCTCGGGCTGGGACATGAAGGCCCGTCCGGCAAGCTGATGGGCCTGGCCGCTTATGGGCAGCCCAAATTCTTTGATCCCCGCTTTGTCGGCAACCAGTATGACTGGAAGGCCGCTTCCCTCGATTCCCGCAAATGGCTGGATCACTGTCTCCAACAGGCGGGCGCGATGGGGTACAGCCTGGAACCGTTCGGATACCCTGCGCGAATTCTGGAAGCGATAAATGTCGATGTCGCGGCCAGCACCCAGAAACTGTTCGAGGAAATATACCTGCGCGCCGTAGAGACGCTTGGTGACGTCGTCTCGCGCATGGGACGGGACGGCGACAATCTGTGTCTGTCGGGCGGTTGCGCGCTCAACTGCCCGTCGAACAGCCGGATCTTCCGCGAAAGCCGGTTTAAAAATATCTATATCGAGCCGGGATGCGACGACAGCGGACTGGCGATCGGCGCCGCGACCTGGCTTTACCACAATGTCCTGGACCAGCCGCTGGTGCCGCGAAATCAGGATCGCTATGCCACGCCCTATTTGGGATTGCCCATCGCGCATGACGCCATTCTCGCGGCCCTCGACGCCGCCGGCGAAGCGATTGAATTTCGCATCTGTGAAGATGACGCGCTGGATGCCGCCCGCGATCTTGCGCAAGACCGGATCATCGGCTGGTTTGAAGGGCGCAGCGAGGTCGGGCCACGCGCACTCGGGCATCGCTCGATTCTCGCCGACCCGCGGCAGGGAGCGAATTGGGAACGGGTCAATGTTCTGAAGGGCCGGGAAGCCTGGCGTCCCTTCGCCCCGGCCGTTTTGGAGTCGCAGGCCGACAAATGGTTTACCGGTATGCCGTTACCCTCCCCGTATATGCTGTTTACCGGCACGGTGGCCTCTTCCCAGCTCCCTGCCATCACCCATGCCGACGGAACGGCCCGTGTGCAGACCGTCGATCCCTCGTGCGGGGAATTTTTCCGCGTCATCGAGCATTTCTTCGCGCAGACCGACGTGCCCGTGGTGTTGAACACCTCCTTCAACGGGCCGGGAGAACCCATTGTGGAGACCCCTGCCGACGCGCTGCGATTCCTTGTAAACTCCGGGCTCGATGCGCTTTATATAGGCGGCAGGCGCGTCACCCGCCGCAACGCGAGGCCCTCATGATCCGATCCGGAACTCTTGCCGCCAGCGGCGTTTGTGCCCTTCTTTTTGCGGCGGGCGCCGGCGCGCAAGACGTAAAACCCGGACTTTACACCGCGGACCAGGCGCAGGCCGGTGCTGTGGTCTATGCGCAAACCTGCGCCAGCTGCCATGGTGATGCGCTGGAAGCCGGCGCGGCGCCCACGCTCAAAGGCGCGGCATTCGCCGAACGCGCGCTGGCGCAGGGCATGACGCCGCAATCCTTGTATGATGTGGTGGCCTTCACCATGCCGCAGGTCGATCCCGGCGGACTGAAGCCCGAAGAGTATAGCGCCGTGGTCGCTTACATCCTGCAGCAGAATGGCTATCCCGCCGGAACAACGCCGCTGGCGCCAGGTGCGCCGGGCATGAAGGAAACCAAGGTCACGCCCTGATGGACACCAAGATTAAAGCCATTCTGGAAGGCATTTCCACCGCCACACTCACCACGGTTCTTTTGAAAAAAGGCCTGCGCAATGTTTGGCTGCGCGGCGCATTTCCCAAGCAGCCGAACCAGAAACGTGTGGTGGGAACCGCCTTCACGCTGCGCTTTGTGCCGGCGCGCGAGGACCTGGCTACGCCGGCCAGCTGGGCGTCACCGATATCGACGCGCGCGGCGATTGAAGCGATGGATGAAGGCGTGATCGCGGTGGCCGATGCGATGGGTGTCAGCGATGCCGGCATCTTCGGCGATATTCTTTGCGCCCGCATGGCCAAACGCAAAGTCGCCGCCCTGATAACCGATGGCGTGGTGCGCGACATGGAAGGCGTGCTGGCGACGGGTTTGCCGGTATGGTGCGCCGGCGCCGCGGCGCCGCCCTCCGTTGCCGGGCTGACATTCGTGAACTGGCAGGAGCCGATCGCCTGCGGCGGCGTGGCGATTTTCCCGGGCGATACCATCGTCGCCGATGGTGACGGCGCGGTGGTGATCCCGCAGGCCATGCTGGACGAAGTCACGCAAATGGCGGCCGAGCAGGAAGCGCAGGAAGCCTGGATCATGGGCGAAGTGCAAAAGGGCGTGCCCCTGCCCGGCCTCTACCCGCCCAATGACGAGAACAAGGCGAAATACGCCGCCTGGCGCAAAGGCCAGAAAGACTGATCAGTCCCTGATGAAGTCGCGCAGCCGTCCATAGCTGCGTTCGATATGGCGGCGCATGGCGGCCTCCGCCGCCGCGGCGTCGCGGCCGCGGATCGCCGCGATCACCGCGTCATGTTCATGCACCGCCTCTTCCGCGATCTCGCTGCGAAAGCAGGAGCGGAAGATGTGGACGTGAATATGCAGCCGCGCCAGGGAATCGGCGATCAGATGATTGCCGCCACCCTGGGCGATCAGCTTGTGAAATTCGGTATCCATGTCGGCAAAGCCGTCATGCGAGGGGGCGTGGGCGCCGCTGACAGCGCCAAGACTTTCCATGTCGCTTTGCGCCATTGCCTCGGCCGCCTTGCGCGCCGCATGCGGCTCGACCAGCAGGCGGAATTCGAACAATTCGTCGAGCTGGGCGCGGTCCATACGCGGCGCGGTGGCATAGCCGGTGAAATGCTTTTTGCTGACCAGTCCATTGGCCTCCAGCATCGACAGCGCCTCGCGGATCGGCGTCTGCGAGACGCCCAGTTCCCGCGCCAGACTGTCCACCGAAACACGGGTATCGGGCGGCAACTTCAGAGACATGATATCGGCGCGTATCCGGCGATAGACTTCTTCCGCCAGTCCCGACGGACGGGCGATCTGGCTCGGACCCTGTTTGGCTGATGTTGCCTCTAGCGCTGACATAACCGGAACTTTCCCACAGAAAGGCTGGATTTTGCCATTGACCGGGTAGAGCATAACTCATACGGTCCGCCAATCCTATAGGATATTTGATCCGTATGCTGGCTTCTGTCGCGCAAGTCCGAGAACTGGCTGAAGGCATCCTGATCGCCAATGGCGTGCCGGCGGATCATGCCCGCACCCAGGCAGGTCTCTTTATAGAAGCGGAGATGCGGGCGATCCCCTCGCACGGCCTGCTGCGCCTGCGCCGGGTGATCGAGCGCATCCATGCCGGCCTTTCGGTGCCGGGCACCAGCGGCAAGCAGGTCTGGACCGCGCGCAGCTTCCTGGCGGTGGACGGTGAACGGGGCCTTGGCCCGGTGGTTGCCATGGCGGCGCTGGACACCATCGTGCCGCGCGCGCAAGCCGACGGCATCGCCATCGCCGCCATCCGCAACACCAATCATCTTGGCGCGCTGGCCTATTACGCAGAACACGTCGCCAATCTCGGCCTGACCTGTATTTCGCTGACCATTTCCGAAGCGCTGGTTCATCCCTATGGCGGGCGCAAGGCGATGATCGGCACCAATCCCATCGCCATCGGCGTGCCCGCCGCGCCCCACCCCATGGTGCTGGACATGGCCACCGGCCTTGTCTCGATGGGCAAGATTCACGACCACGCCAATCGCGGTGCGCCCATTCCGCTGGGCTGGGCGCTGGACGAAAATGGCGATCCCACCACCGATGCTGCCGCCGCCAAGAAAGGCGCCATCGCGCCGTTCGGGGGTCCCAAGGGTTACGCGCTGGGCATTGCCTTTGAAGTTCTGGTCGCCAGCCTGGCGGCATCGGCCATCGGCACCGATGTCAAAGGCACGCTGGATTCGGTGAATGTCAGCAACAAGGGCGACATCTTCATCGTCATCGCCCCGCCGCATGCGGAAAGCGCCAAGATGCTGGTGACCGAATATCTGGACAGCATCCGCGCCGCCGCGCCCGCCGATCCGGAGCATCCGGTGCTGGCGCCGGGCGACCGTGCCCACAAGGTGCGGGCCCAGTCGGAAAAACGCGGCGTCTATCTCGACGACGGCCTGTGGGAAGACCTGCAAAAGCTGGCGGCGGAATCTGAAAAAAGGAAAACGACATGACCGGTATCTTCGGCGCCCTGCGCCTTCCCGCTTCCGTGATTTTCGGCTCCGGCCAGCGCGCCGCCATCGGCATGATGACGGCCCAGATCGGCAAGCGCGCCCTGATCTGCACCGATGCGCGGCTGGGGGGTGACGCCCAGTTCAAGGCCATCGTCGCCGACATCGAAGCCAATGGCGTTGCGACGAAGGTCTATGACCGCACCGAGGCCGACCTGCCGATGGAAGGCATTTCCGGCTGCGTCGCCGAATGCGCCGACTTCAAGCCCGACGTGGTGCTGGGTATTGGCGGCGGCTCCTGCATGGATATGGCCAAGTGCGTCGCGGTGCTGCTGCAGCATGGCGGAAGCCTGCGCGACTATTACGGCGAGAACAAAATCCCCGGCCCGGTGGCGCCGGTGATCGCGGTGCCCACCACCTCCGGCACCGGCTCGGAAGTCACCCCGGTGGCAGTGATCGCGGACACCGAGCGCGGCACCAAGGTTGGTATTTCCAGCCCTTACCTGATCCCCCGCGTGGCGGTATGCGATCCGGAACTGACCGTGTCCTGCCCGCCGAGCCTCACGGCGGTCAGCGGCGCCGACGCCCTCACCCATGCCATCGAAAGCTTCACCGCCGCCCGCCGCGAAATTACACCGGACCTGACGGTGAAGAACGTGTTCGTGGGCAAGAATGTGCTCAGCGACACCTTCGGCCTGCTGGCACTCAAGAACATCTTCCAGGCGCTGCGCACCGCGGTGAAGGACGGCAAGAATATCCAGGCGCGCGAGCAGATGATGCTGGCCTCGCTGGCCGCCGGTTGCGCCTTCGGTGCTGCCGGAACTGCCGCCGCCCACGCCATCCAGTATCCCGTCGGCAACGAGACCCACACCCCGCACGGCATGGGCGTGGCGCTTCTGATGCCCTATGTGATGGAATTCAACCGCCCCGCTTGCGTTGCCGCCTTTGCCGAGATTGGCCGTGCCATCGGTCTTTCGGGCACGGACGAAGAATTGTCGCGCAAGCTGATCGATGAAGTCGCCAGCCTGCTCAAGGACATTGGCATTCCGGTGACACTCAAGGACCTCGGCCTGCCGGAAGACAAGCAGGACTGGACCGCGGAAAGCGCCATCGGCGCCGCCCGCCTGGTCAACAACAATCCCCGCAAGCTGGACCTGGACGCCATCAAGGCGATCACCCGCGCCGCCTATAGCGGCGACCGCGCCACGCTTGCTTCGTAATTCGCCAGCAGAGAGACCCATGACCAACACCGTCACGATCCCCACGCCCAAGACCGGCCCCGCGCCCTTCCCGATCCCCACCGACCTGTGGATCGGCGGCAAGTGGGTGGAAGCCGCCAGCAAAAAGCGGGTCGATGTTTTCGATCCGTCGAACGGCAACAAGATCACCGATGTCGCGGACTGCGATGCCGCTGATGCACTGGCGGCGGTGGATGCCGCCGACAAGGCCGCCGCCGCCTGGGCCGCGACCACGCCGCGCTTCCGCGCCGAGATCCTGCGCAAGTGTTACGAGAAGATTGTCGAGAATATCGAATGGCTGGCCTATCTGATCAGCCTGGAGAACGGCAAGGCGCTGCCCGACGCGCGCGCCGAAGTGCTGTATGCCGCCGAATTCTATCGCTGGTACGCCGAGGAATGCTGCCACGTGCTGGGCGAAATCGCCCTGGCGCCGGCCAGCGGCGCGCGAATCCTGGTGCAGTACCAGCCCATGGGCATCGCGCTTCTGATCACGCCCTGGAATTATCCGGCGGCGATGGCCACGCGCAAGATCGCGCCCGCTTTGGCGGCCGGCTGCACCATTGTGCTCAAGCCCGCCACCGAGACGCCGCTCACCGCCTTTGCCGTCGCCCAGATCATGCATGACTGCGGCGTGCCCGCGGGCGTGGTGAATGTCGTCACCACCGCCAAGGCCAGCGCCCTGTCCAAGGCGGTGCTGCACGATCCGCGGGTGCGCAAGATTTCCTTCACCGGCTCGACCCCGGTGGGCCGCGCCCTGCTGCACGAAGCGGCCGACCAGGTGATTTCCTGCGCCATGGAGCTGGGCGGCAACGCGCCCTTCATCGTCTGCAAGGACGCCAATCTGAACGACGCGCTGGACGGCGCCATGCTGGCCAAGATGCGCAACAGCGGCGAAGCCTGCACCGCCGCCAACCGCTTCTATGTCCACAAGGACATCTACCAGCCCTTCACCGACGGCATGGTCGAGCGCATGTCCAAGATCAAGCTGGGCGAAGCCACCGATCCGGAATCCACCCTGGGCCCGATGGTCAATGAGAAGTCCGTCGCCAAGATCGCCGAACTGGTGGATGACGCCGTCGCCAAGGGCGCCAAGCTGCTGCTGGGCGGCCAGCGCCTCAACCGCCCGGGCTATTACTATCCGCCGACCGTGCTGTCGGACGTGCCGGACAATGCCGACATGATGAAGGAAGAAATCTTCGGACCGGTGGTCTCGCTGCAGTCCTTCACCGACGAGGCCGAGGCGATCCGCAAGGCCAATGATACCGAGTACGGCCTGGCGGCGTATGTCTATACCCAGGACCTCAAGCGCGGCATGCAGATCTGCGAAAAACTCGAAGCCGGCATGTTGGGGCTCAATCGCGGTTTGATGTCGGACCCGGCAGCCCCGTTCGGCGGTGTCAAGCAGTCGGGCCTGGGCCGCGAAGGCTCGCACCATGGCCTGATCGAGTTCTGCGAGATCAAGTACGTTTCGACGAACTGGTAGGTTTCTTCTCACCATGGGCGGGCTCGACCCGCCCATCCAGAGCAACAGGCTCGCTTTGAGTTCGTGACTCTGGATGGCCGGCTCAAGGCCGGCCATGGAGGTCAATGGAACTTCAAGAAGAACAACTCACTTCCAGATCGCACATGTTTGGCGGCGGCGGAGCGGCAAAGGCTTCGTCGCCGTCATGCGTTTCAAACGGCGCCTGCATCAGCCTGAATATGCGGTCCAGTGTGGCGATGTCATTGTGGTCCTCCACCGCCCGGATCGCCGTTTCGGCCACCCAGTTGCGCAGCACATATTTGGGATTGATACGGTCCAGTCCCGACAAATCTTCGCTCTCGGTGCGCACCCGGTAGCGCGACAGCCAGGATTCCGCGTCCACATTGGCCTCGCCGAACAGCTTCAGCCAGCCCGCGTCTTCGCCGGTCAGGTTGCGGAACGACAGGGTGTAGTCGGCGCGGGTCTTGTTCATCAGCCCCAGCAGCCCGCCGATCAGCTTGTTGTCGCCCTCCACCTCGCGCGTCAGCCCCAGCTTGGCCCGCATCAGGCCGTGATAGGTGCCGCCGAAATGGCCTTCGAAGGTGGCCAGCTTCTCGATCAGGGTTTCGGTGGGGATCAGGTCGGACAGCGCCAGCGCCAGGGCGCGCAGGTTCCAGTGCGCGATCACCGGCTGGTTGATGAAGCTGTAGCGGCCCTGGGTGTCGGTGTGATTGCAGATGAACTGCGGATCATAGGCATCCAGGAAACCGTAGGGACCGTAATCCAGGGTCAGGCCCAGGATGGACATATTGTCGGTGTTCATCACGCCGTGGGCAAAACCGACCGCCTGCCACTGCGCCACCATCACGGCGGTGCGCCTGACCACTTCGCCATACCAGGCGGCATGATCGCCGATCATGTTGGGGAAGTATTCCGCGATCACATGATCGGCCAGGACACGAACCTTGTCCTTTTCGCCGCGATGGAAGAAATGCTCGAAATGGCCGAAGCGGACATGGCTCCTCGCCAGCCGGGTCAGCACCGCCCCCGGTTCCGGCGCCTCGCGCATCACCGTTTCGCCGGTGGCCACGATGGCCAGGGCGCGGCTGGTGGGAATGCGCAAGCCCGCCATCGCCTCGCTGCAAAGATATTCGCGGATGGTGGAGCGCATTACCGCGCGGCCATCTCCAAAGCGCGAATAGGGTGTCTTGCCGGCGCCCTTGAGCTGGATGTCCCACAATTCGCCATCGCGGTTGCGCGCCTGCCCGATCATCAGCGCGCGCCCGTCGCCGAGCTGCCCCGCCCAGACGCCGAACTGATGCCCGGAATAAACCATCGCCAAGGCTTCGAAATTTTCCAGCGGCGCATGGCCCGATACCACATCGACAAAGCGCGGATCGCCAAACACAGCCGGATCGAGATCCAGCAGCGCCGCGGCTTTCGGATTGGCGTGGATCAGGCGCGGGCGCTCGCCCACCTTCTCGGCGGGCATTTTGGTATAAAAATCGTCCGGCAGGCCGGCATAGTGATTTTCGAGGATGAGGCCGAAATCGGACATGTCTGTTTAACGCGCGACAGCGGCGCCGGGCTGCGTGCCAGCCCGCTTCAGCGCCTGAATACAGTTTTCCAACTCGCCCAGGAACCGCGAACGGTCCTGTTTGCTGAAGCCGCTGTGATGGGTTTGCCCGCCGGCGGTGAGTTCGCGCAGGTGACGGCTGAGTTCGCGCATGCCCAGCGCGATGCCAATGCCTTCCGGCGTGAATGGCTTGCCGTTGGGGCCCAGAACAGCTGCGCCCTTGTCCAGGCAGCGCGAGGCCAGCGGAATGTCGGCGGTGATGCAGATGTCGCCGGATGCGATGTGCTCGACAATCCAGTCGTCGGCGGCATCCGCCCCTTCGGCCACGATGACGTGACGCAGGAGCGGATTGGCCGAGGGACGCAGGCCCCCATTGCTGACGATGGTGACGGCCAGGCCATGCCGGGCCGCCACCTTTTCGACTTCCGCCTTTACCGGGCAGGCGTCACCGTCAACAAACACATTAATAATGGTCGCACGCCCGGACGGCTTCGCTTCGCTCGCCTGGTCGATGCTCCGGATCAAGCAGCGCCTTCTCTTTTCTTGTCATTGCCGCGATGCCAGTGCGGGCGCGAACCGTTGCGCTTGGCCGGGGCATGGGGATCGCCATGCGGCAGGCCATCGCGGCCGCCGCCGGGCTTGTGCCCGCCCTTATGGCCGCCGGGCTTGCCGCGGCCGCCGCGATTGTGGGCGTGCGGACGGCGCGGTTCTTCCTGCTGCTGGCGCTGTTCGGCCGTCAGTTCCGGCAGGTCGTGCGCCACCAGTTCGATCTTCATGCGGATGATGCGCTCGATGTCGCGCAGGTAACTGCGCTCCGAGGCGTCACAGAAGCTGACCGCGATACCTTCTGTGCCGGCGCGCGCGGTACGGCCGATGCGGTGGACATAGCTTTCCGGCTCGTTGGGCAGTTCGTAGTTGATCACATGGGTGATGTAATCCACGTCGATACCACGGGCGGCGATGTCGGTCGCCACCAGCACACGCGCTTTGCCGGTCTTGAACATGTCGAGGGCCCGCTGGCGGGCATTCTGCGACTTGTTGCCGTGAATGGCTTCCGCCACCACGCCGGTGCGCGACAGCTGCTCGGCAACCTTGTTGGCGCCATGCTTGGTGCGGGTGAAGACGATGACCTTGTTCATCGACACATCCTTCAGCAGCTCGTTGAGCAGCTGGCGCTTCTGCTGGGTCGGCACGAAATACATCTTCTGCGCGACGCGGTCGGCGGTCTTGCCCTGGGGGGCGACCTCGATGCGCTCGGGCTGGCGCAGCATGTCATGGGTCAGCTTGACGATATCGTCCGGCATGGTGGCCGAGAACAGCATCGACTGGCGCTCGCGCGGCAGCATCGCCACCAGCTTGCGCACGTCGCGGATGAAACCCATGTCCAGCATGCGGTCGGCTTCGTCGACGATGAAGGTATTCACCGCGTCGAGGCGGATCATCTTCTGCTGCACCAGGTCGAGCAGACGGCCCGGCGTGGCGACAAGCACGTCGACACCCTTGGCCATGTTCTTGATCTGGGTGTTCTGGTTCACGCCGCCCAGGATCACGGTCATCCGAAGATTCAGGTGGCGGCCATAGGTACGCAGTGCTTCTTCGATCTGCACCGCCAGTTCGCGGGTGGGCGCCAGGATCAGCGCCTTGGCCTGCTTGGGCTGGGGCGGGACATGGCCGATCGACAGCTTCTGCAGGAGCGGAATGCCGAAGGCCGCCGTCTTGCCGGTGCCGGTCTGGGCGATGCCCAGAAGGTCCTTGCCGGACATCAGCGCCGGGATGGCGCGGGTCTGGATCGGGGTGGGGATAGTGTAATTTTCTGCCGCCAAGGCGCGCAGGATCGGCTCGGCAACGCCAAGCGATTCAAAAGTCACGTCAGTCACAAAAGTCCTTAAAAACCGTGGGAACGCGCCCATAGGCGCGGGTTTACGGCTGGTTGCCGTCTTCCACGCACACTGGAGGGAACGGAGGTCAAAGCTGGGATCCGGCGGTGGCAGCGTCGAAAGACGCCTTGTGCGGCCGCAAGCGGATGGCCGGTATATCGGGATGTTCGCCCTGAATGTCAACCCATGAATGCTGCGGCGCAACAGAAGGTAACATTTGTGCCCTTAACCCCGTTGCGGGGTGGGGGATTCTATAGGCATCATGTCGCAGTCGCCCCCGCGCAGCCGGGACGGGGGGCGGGTTCGGGGTGTCCAACCGGCATGGGGGTGTGGCGTCGGTTCTCATGGCTTACGGCAATGACGAGTCCAAGCCTATTTCGCAGGCTTCCGCGAAGGGCAAGGTTAAGTGGTTTAACGCCACCAAAGGTTACGGTTTCATCACATTGGACAAGGGCGGCGACGCCTTCTGTCACGCATCCGCGCTGCAGGCGACCGGGCATAGCGACGTGCCGCCCGGCACCAGCATCGTCTGCGACCTGGCCGACTCCCAGCGGGGCCTGCAAGTGGTCGCAGTGCACAGCGTCGACACCTCCACGGCGGAAGCGCCCTCGCGCGCGCCGCGCACCGATCGTTTCGGTGGCGGCGGCGGATATGGCGGCGGCGGTTATGGCGAAAACCGCGGTGGTTATGGCGGCGGCGGTTACGGCGGCGGCGGACATCGCGACACCGGTCCCTCCGGCCCGATGGTCGAAGGCAAGGTCAAGTTCTTCAATGACCAGAAGGGCTTTGGCTTTGTGATGCCCGACAGCGGTAGCGGCGACATCTATCTGCATGCCAGCGCGCTGCGCCGTTCCGGGGTGCAGGCGGTCGAACCCGACCAGCGCATTCGTTATTCGACGCGCCAGGGCAACAAGGGCGTGGAAGTCGACCGCGTCGAAATCATCTGACGCGCTGGTCTTCCTGCGCACGGGTGTTAGCAATGCTTGAACTGCGGCCCAACTGCGAATGCTGCGACAAGGACCTGCCGCCCGGCGCGGCGGACGCGATGATCTGCACGTTTGAATGCACCTTCTGCCGCGACTGTGTGGAAAACCGTCTGGGCGGCACCTGCCCCAACTGCGGCGGCAATTTCGTGCCGCGCCCGATCCGCCCGGACAGCAAGCTGGCGAAGAATCCGCCATCGACCGTGCGCGTTCTCAAGAAAGACTGCGCCGCCTAGACCGGCGTTGCTTTCGCTACATCCGGCGCCACATCCGGATCGTTTTCGACTTCCTTCAGCTTTTCGCGCGCTGCGGCGGCTTCGCGCTGCTTGTTCCACATCGAGGCGTAATGGCCGTTCCGCGCCAGCAGTTCGGAATGGCGGCCGCGCTCGATGATGCTGCCATGGTCCAGCACCAGGATTTCGTCGGCGTCGATCACGGTGGACAGCCGGTGCGCGATCACCAGGCTGGTGCGATTTCGGGACACTTCATTCAGCGCGCCCTGGATTTCGCGTTCGGTGCCGGTGTCCAGCGCGCTGGTGGCCTCGTCCAGCAGCAGGATGGGCGGGTTTTTCAAAATCGTGCGGGCGATGGCGACACGCTGTTTTTCGCCGCCCGACAATTTCAGCCCGCGCTCGCCCACCATGGATTCATAGCCTTGCGGCAGATGGGTGATGAACTTGTCTATCTGGGCAAAGCGCGCGGCCTCCTGGATATCCGCCTCATCGGCGCCGATCCGGCCATAGGCGATATTGTAGCGCACCGTATCGTTGAACAGCACCGTGTCCTGCGGAACGATACCGATGATGCTGCGCAAGGATTCCTGCGTCACATCGCGGATGTCCTGGCCATCGATGGTCACGCTGCCGCTCTTGATGTCGTAAAACCGGTACAGAATGCGGCTGATGGTGGATTTTCCCGCGCCCGACGGCCCTACGATCGCCACCGTCTTGCCCGCCGGCACGGTGAAACTGATGCCCTTCAAAACAATGCGTTCGGGATCATAAGCGAACACCACATTGTCGAATTTGATCTCGCCGCCGGTGACCACCAGCGGCCTGGCGCCGGGCTTGTCCTGCACCTCCAGCGGCTGGCCCAACAGGCGGAACATGGCTTCCATGTCCACCAGCCCTTGCGTGATCTCCCGGTAGACCGTGCCCAGCAGGTTCAGCGGCTGGTAGAGCTGGATGATGATCAGATTGGCGGCGACGAATTGGCCCAGCCGCACCTCGCCCGACTGCACCATCATCGCCGCCAGGATCAGCACCACGCCCTGCCCCACCGCCATGATCGCCGCCTGGCCGGTGTTGAGGATGGAGAGCGAAACCTGCGACTGGATCGAGGCGCGGGAATATTTCTCCATCGAGACATCAAAGCGCTGCGTCTCGTGCTTCTCATTGTTGAAATACTTGACGGTCTCGAAATTCAGCAGCGAGTCCACCGCCTTGGTATTGGCGTCGGTATCGGACTGGTTCATCTCGCGGCGGAAGGCGATGCGCCAGCGGGTGATGGCAAAGGTGAACCAGGTATAGGCCACCACCATCGCGATCGCGGTCAGCGACACCCAGATGTTGAAGATGTAGAACAACATGCCGCTATAGATCAGCACCAGGAAGATGGTGGGAAAGATGCTGAACAGGGCAAAGGACAGCAGCGTGTCGATGCCCTTGGTGCCGCGCTCGATCACGCGGCTCAGGCCGCCGGTCTTGCGTTCCAGGTGAAAGCGCAGCGACAGGGTATGAACATGCGAGAAGGTCTCCACCGCCACTTCGCGCATGGCGTGATACTGGACCTGGGCAAAGACGCCATCGCGAATCTGGGCGAAGGCCTGCATCAGGATGCGCGCCATCGCATAGGCGATAATCAGCGCGGCGATCACCGCCATGGAAGCGCGCGCCGGGGTGGTGCCGAACGCATCCACCGCCTCGCCCAGGAACTGCTGCGAAACCGTGGTGGTGACGATGGCCAGGACCAGGAAGAAGATGGACAGGATCACCCGCGCCTTGAGATCGGGCCGGCCCTTGGGCCACAGATAGGGCATCAGCCGCCATAGCGGCTTGAACGACGGCGCGCCGCTACCCTCTTCGACCGGATGCGCCATGCGCTATTGTCCCATATCCCCGCCGCCGAAGGTCATGAAGCCCGCGATCATCGCAATCAGGGCCACGGCCCCCAGAATAAGCAACCAGCGCGGCACGCACTTCTCCTTTGGCTTCGGCGGTGAACCTGTTTAGGAAGATGCCACAACTGGCGCAACCCTGCTGGCACCATGGACAAGACCGAGCCTCAAAAAAAACGTCCCGCGATCTGCGTTTTCTGCGGGTCCTCCTTTGGCACGGACCCGGCCTTCCGCGAGGCCGCCCGGGCCGTCGGCGACGGGATCGCCCAGATGGGCGCGCGCATGGTGTTCGGCGGCGGGTCGCCGGGGCTGATGGGCGAGACCGCCAAGGCGGCGCGGGAGGCGGGAACTCCGGTCGAGGGCATCCTGCCGGGATTTTTGCGCGACGTGGAACCGCCGCTGGCCGAGGGGGAAACCACCGAGATCGTCACCGACCTGTTCGTGCGCAAGCAGCAGATGATCGCCCGCTCGGACGCCTTCATCGTGCTGCCGGGGGGCCTGGGCACCTATGACGAATTCTTCGAAGTGCTGACCGCGGCCCAGCTGGGCGTGCACGCCAAGCCGATCGTGCTGGTGAATGTGAAGGGCTATTTCCATGCCCTGGATGCGCTGATACGCGATACGGTGAAGATGGGCTTTGCCAGCGAAGGCGTGCTGGCATTGTACGCCATGGCCGACAGCGCGGAAGCCGCGCTGCAGATTCTAAAAGGTAACTTTTCCAAGACTGTGTAAGCACGCGCAGGCCCGCCTCCCCTGCGCGCGCTAGCGCGCAAGCGGGGGAGGTGGCCGCAGCGATCGAGGCGAGCAACGCGAGCCGAGAGGAAGCTGCGGACGGAGGGGGCTAAATTCTAGCGCCGTCGCGGTAGAGCTTGTAGATGATCGAATCCGTCAGCGCCTCGAACGAGGCGTCGACGATATTCTCCGACACGCCCACCGTGGACCAGCGGTCGCCCTTGCCGTCGGCCGATTCCACCATGACGCGGGTCACCGCCTCGGTGCCGCTGGTGAGGATGCGCACTTTATAATCCACCAGGCACAAGTCGGCGAGGAAGGGCGAGTATTTCCCCAGGTCCTTGCGCAGCGCCGCGTCCAGCGCATTCACCGGACCATTGCCGGTGCCGACATTGACCAGCTCCTGCCCCGCCACGTTCAGCTTCACGGTGCCTTCCGACACGGTGGCGAAATCGCCCTTGGCGTTCTTGCTGCGCTCAACCGTGACCCGGAAGGATTCGACCGCGAAATACTCCGGCACCTGGCCCAAAGCGCGGCGCGCCAACAGTTCGAACGAGGCTTCCGCCCCGTCATAGGCATAGCCCCGGGCGGCAAGGCGCTTGATGTCTTCCAAGAGGCGCGCGACGCGGCTGTCCTTGGGATCGAGCGTAATGCCGGCTTCCGCCAGCCGCGCCAGCACATTGGAACGTCCCGCCTGGTCCGACACCGGGATGATGCGTTCATTGCCCACGCTTTCGGGCTTCACATGCTCGTAAGTCGCCGGATTCTTCAGCACGGCGGAGGAATGCAAGCCGCCCTTATGCACAAAGGCCGACGGCCCGACATAGGGCGCATAGCGGTTCGGTGCGCGATTGAGAATCTCGTCCAGCAGCCGCGAAACCGAAGTGATGCGCGCCAGATTTTCCTTGGTGATGCCAGTCTCGAACTGCGAAGCGAAAGGCTCCTTCAGCATCAGGTTGGGCAGCAGCGAACACAGATTGGCATTGCCGCAGCGCTCGCCCAGCCCGTTCAGCGTACCCTGGATCTGGCGTGCGCCGCCGCGCACCGCCGCCAGGCTGACCGCCACGGCCTGTTCGGTATCGTTATGGGCATGGATGCCCAGATTGGCAGTCGGCAATTTTGATTTGATTTCGCTGACCACGGCATAGGCGGCTTCCGGCATGGTGCCGCCATTGGTGTCGCACAAGACGATCCACTGGGCGCCCCCCTGGTGGGCGGCGCGGATGCAGGCCAGGGCATAGTCCGGATTGGCTTTATATCCGTCAAAGAAATGCTCGGCGTCGAACAGGGCTTCGCGCTTCTTGGCGACGATGGCTTCCATCGAGCGGGCGATATTGTCGATATTCTCGTCGCGCGGAATCTCCAGCGCCACATCCACCTGGAAATCCCAGGTCTTGCCCACCAGGCAGACGGCATCGGCCGGCGCTTCCAGCACCGGCGCCAGCGACGGATCGTTGGCGGCGCTGCGCCCTGAACGCGCCGTCATGCCGAAGGCGGTGAAGCGGGCATGTTTCAGCGGCGGGCGTTCTTTAAAGAACGCCGTATCGGTGGCGTTGGCGCCGGGCCAGCCACCCTCGATGTAATCCACGCCCAGGCTGTCCAAGGCAAGCGCGATCTGGCGCTTGTCCTCGGCGGAGAAATCCACGCCTTGCGTCTGCGCCCCGTCGCGCAAGGTGGTATCGAAGATGAATAGACGTTCGCGGGTCATTTCTTGACTTCCCACGTCGTGCCCTGCGGTCCGTCCTTCAGCACAATGCCCTTGGCCAGCAGGTCGTCGCGAATGCGATCGCTTTCAGCGAAATTCTTGGCCTTGCGCGCCGCCAGCCGTGCATCGATCGCGGCAGCAATGGCCACCGTATCCACTTGCGTCTTGGCGGCAATCTTCAACTGCACATTGGAGAAGCCCAGAAAGCCCAGCCCGCCGGCCAGGGCCATCTCGTCGGCCTGATGCAGCGAAGCAATGGCCGCCGGGGTGTTGAGGTCATCCGACAGCGCGTCGAAGAAAGCGGCGTCGGGCGCGGGATCCACCAATGGTTCGGTCACCTCATACCAGCGTTCCAGCGTTTTCCAGCTTTCCTTCAGACCGGCCAGCGTGAAATCTATCGGCTGACGGTAATGCGTGCGCAGCATGTTGAAGCGCAGCACCTCGCCGGGCCAGTCAGCCAGAAGATCACGGATGGTGTAGAAATTGCCCAAGCTCTTGGACATTTTCTCGCCTTCCACCTGCAGGAAGCCATTGTGCATCCAGACCTTGGCCAGCGGATGACCATGGTTGGCGCCTTCGCTCTGGGCGATCTCGTTTTCATGATGGGGAAATTGCAGGTCGATGCCACCGCCATGAATGTCGAAGGTTTCGCCCAGATATTCGCCCGCCATCGCGCTGCATTCGATATGCCAGCCCGGACGGCCGCGGCCCCAAGGCGAGTCCCAGCCCGGCAGCGCATCCTCCGACGGCTTCCAAAGCACAAAATCCATCGCGTTCCTTTTGTAAGGCGCCACTTCGACCCGTGCGCCCGCCAGCATCTCGTCCAGGCTGCGGCGCGACAGCTTGCCGTAATCGGCCTTGGAGGAGACGTCGAACAACACATGGCCTTCGGCTGCGTAAGCGTGACCAGCGGCGATCAGTTTTTCGATGATCGTGATCATCTGCTTGATATGTTCGGTGGCGCGCGGCGAAACGCTGGGCGGCAGATTACCCAGCGCCGCGACATCCTCTTCATAAATGCGCGCGGTTTCTTCGGTCAGTTCGCGGATCGAGATGCCGCGCTCGGCCGCACGCGCGTTGATCTTGTCATCCACGTCGGTGATGTTGCGGACATAGGTGACATGGCCCGCGCCATAGACATGGCGCAGCAGCCGGAACAGCACATCGAACACGATGACGGGCCTGGCGTTGCCGATATGGGCGAAGTCGTAAACCGTGGGGCCGCAGACATACATGCGGACGTTCTTCGCATCCAATGGCGCGAAGTCTTCCTTGGTCTTGGTCAGGGTGTTGAAGAGGCGGAGGGACATCGGGGTACGGCTCGAAAAAAAGGTGGATACGGTTCAGGCAAACGGAAAGGCGCTGAAAATCAGCAGCTAATTCGAATTCCAGTTTGACCGATCACGCCGTTTGCCCTTTGAGCCGCGCCACACTCTTGTCGCGCCCGATCAGGGGTAACAGTTTTTTGAGTTCGGGTCCATGCTCCAGCCCCGTCAGCGCCAGCCTTAACGGGTGAAACAGGCTCCTGCCCTTGGCCCCGGTCTGGGCCGCGACAGCCTTGGTCCAGGCACCCCAGGTCTCCTGGTCCCAGGGCTCGGCCGGCAGCAGGCCAGCGGCGGCGGCGGCCAGACCAGCATCCTCAATCACCGGCGTCACCGGGCCGCTGACCAGCCGTGCGAGTTCGGCTATGTCGCCGCGCTTGGTCAGGTTGGACTTGATCGCCTCCCAGAAGGCTTCGCCCTGCGGAACAGAAGCGGCCACCGCACTGTAAGGCATGGCGTGCAAGGTGCGGGCATTCAGCGCCGCCAACTCTTCCGGGACAAAATGCGCAGGCGCGCGGCCGATCTTGGCGAAGTCGAATTCCTCTGCCAGCTCGCCCAGCGTCTGGCGCGGCTCCACCGGATCGCTAGTGCCGATCTTGGCGAGATAGGCCGCCACCGCCAGCGGCTCCATGCCCTCTTCCCGCAACTGTTCCAGCGACAGTGACCCCAGCCGCTTGCTCAACGCTTCGCCGCCGGCGCCCACCAGCAGCGGGAAGTGCGCGAACTTCGGCATTGTCGCGCCCAGCGCCTGAAAAATCTCGATCTGGGCGGCGGTGTTGGTGACGTGATCTTCGCCCCGCACCACATGGCTGATGGCCATGTCGATATCATCGGCCACCGACGGCAACGTATAAAGGAACGCGCCATCCTCGCGCACCAGCACCGGATCGGACATGGTGGCGGTGTCGATCTCCACCGGCCCGCGCACCAGGTCGGTCCAGCTGACCTTGCTGCGCGACAGCTTGAAGCGCCAATGGGGCTTGCGGCCCTCGCCTTCCCACTTCGCCTTGTTCGCCGGTTCCAGCGAGGCGCGGTTGTAGATCGGCGGCAATTTCCGCGCTGCTTGCAGCGAGCGCTGGCGTTCCAGTTCGCCTTCGGTCTCAAAGCAGGGGTAAATCCGCCCCGAAGCCTGCAACTGGTAGAAAGCCGCGCTGTATTTGGCGAGGCGGTTGATCTGGCGGTCGGTGCCGTCATGGGTCAGGCCCAGCCAGGCCAGGTCGCGATAGATCGCGTCTTCAAAGGCCTTGGTGGACCGCGCCGCATCGGTGTCATCGATGCGCAGCAGAAAGCGGCCGCCCAGCTTTTTGGCGAACAGCCAGTTGAGCAAAGCGGTGCGGGCATTGCCGACGTGCAACAACCCGGTCGGCGACGGCGCGAAGCGAACAACCACGGACATCAGCGCGCATCCCGGAAGGCATTGGTGATGGGATAGCGGCGGTCGCGGCCGAAATTGCGCGGGCTAATTTTCACGCCCGGTGGGGCCTGACGCCGTTTGTATTCGGAAATATACAGCAGATGCTCGATCCGCTTGACCGTAGCCGGGTCATAGCCGCGCGCCACCGTCTCCTCGAAACTGCATTCCTTTTCCACCAGGCACTCCAGAATGCCGTCCAGTATTTCGTAGGGCGGCAGGGAATCCTGATCGGTCTGATCCGCCTTCAGTTCCGCGCTGGGAGGCTTTTCAATAATGCGTTCGGGGATCACCCGCCCCTCAGGCCCCAGCGCGCCAACGGGCGTGTTCTGGTTGCGCCAGTGGCACAAACGGAACACCTCGGTTTTGTAGATGTCCTTCAGCACATTGTAGCCGCCGCACATGTCGCCATAGAGCGTGGCATAGCCGACGCTCATCTCGCTCTTGTTGCCGGTGGTCAGCACCATCGGGCCGAACTTGTTGGAGATCGCCATCAGGATCACGCCGCGAAGGCGCGACTGGATATTCTCTTCGGTGGTGTCGGGCCTGGTGCCGGCAAAGGGCGCCGCCAGGGTTTGCGTCAGCGCCGCCACGCCACGTTCGATCTCGATGGTTTCGTATTCCACGCCCAGCAGGCGGGCGCAGGCATCGGCATCTTCCAGGCTTTCGCGGCTGGTATAGCGCGACGGCAGCATCACGCAGCGCACGCGGTTCGGGCCCAGCGCATCCGCCGCCACCGCCGCCGAAATGGCGCTGTCGACGCCCCCCGAGAGGCCCAGCACCACCCCGGGAAAGCGGTTCTTGTTCACATAATCGCGCAGACCCAGCATCATGGCGTGGTAGACTTGGGCGGAACGATCCTCGGCGACGAATTTTTCACCCGGCGCGCAAGCCCATTTGCCGTCGGTGCCGCGCGTCCATTCGGTGACGGTGACGCAGGTCTCCCAGCCCGGCAGCGATGCGGCAATGGACTGGTCGGCGTTCAGCACGAAGGACGCGCCGTCATAAACGACTTCGTCCTGGCCGCCGAGCTGGTTGAGATAGACCAGAGGCAAGCCGCTTTCCTGCACGCGCGCGGCGGCAAGCTTTATGCGCACGTCTTCCTTGCCCGCTTCAAAAGGCGAGCCGTTGGGAACGCATAGAATCTCGGCTCCCGTCTGGGCCAGAGCATCGGTGACCTCCTGGGTCCAGATGTCCTCGCAGATGGGCACCCCAAGCGCCACGCCGCGCACCGTCAGGGGCTTGGGCAGCACCCCGGCGGCGAAAACGCGCTTTTCATCGAACACGCCGTAATTGGGCAGATCATGCTTGAAGGTCACGCCAGCGACCTTGCCGCCATCCAGCAGCGCCACGGCATTGTAGAGCTTGCCGCCCTCCACCCAGGGCGTCCCCATCAGGATGGCGGGGCCATTGATGGTGTCACGCGCCAGTTCTTCCACGGCGGCGCGGGCGTCTTCCTGCAAGGCCGGTTTCAGCACCAGGTCTTCGGGCGAATAGCCGACGATGAAAAGTTCGGAAAACAGGATGACGTCGGCGTCCATCACCGACGCGCGCGCGGCGCGGGCAGCCGCCAAGTTCCCGGCGATGTCGCCCATCACCGGGTTCAGCTGGGCAAGCGCGATGCGGTAGCGGTCCGTCATGACCGGTATTTAGCGTGTGAAAGGCAGGTGTTACTAGCGGCCAGCGGCGACGCGGGACTGGCTTGCCGGCACGGCAACGCCCGAAGCCTGTTCGATCCAGAGCGCGGTTTCCAGCGCCTGGGCCGCCTGTTCCGGCGTCACCAGCGCGTCGGTACCGGCCGTGGCAGCGGCGACGAAACCGGCCACCGCTTCGCCCAGGGGATCGCCCAACTCCAGCGCGCCCAGGGGCCGCGGGGTGGTATTCTTCACGGTGCGGGAAAGGAAGTCGATTTCCACCACGCCATCGGCATACACGGCGCGCAGGCCGCGCTTGCGTTCGGTGGCGACGCGGCTGGTTTCCAGCTTGGCGACCGTGCCATTGGCGAAATGCAGCAGGGCAAACACTTCGTCGGCATGCGGGCCATATTCGATCAGGCCTTCGGCCCGGATCTCCGTGACAGCACCGGGCACCAAAGTATGCACCAGGTCGATATCGTGGATCATCAGATCCAGCACCACCGAAACGTCATCGCCGCGGCCGGTCCAGGGACCCTGACGCCAGCAGGTGATTTCCAGCGGCGTCTCGGCCACGTCCAGAAGGCCGGTGCGGGCGAAAACAAACCGCTCCTGATGGCCGACGGTGAGAACCTTGCCAACCTCGCGCGCCAGCGCCACCAGTTCGGCGGATTCTTCCACGGTGGTGGCGATGGGCTTTTCCACCAGCACATGGGTGCCGGCCTTCAGGAAAGCGCGCACGATCTCGGCATGGGTGATGGCGGGCGAACAGACGCTGACCACATCCACCTTGCCCAACAGCTCGCGCCAGTCGGCCACGGTCTTGCAGCCATAATGGGCCTTGGCCTTGGCGCGCATCTCGGCATTGGGATCGGCGACCGCGAACAGTTCCACGTCACCGCCGGCCTGGCCCAGCGCCTTGTACTTGGTGGCATGGTGATGGCCGAACACGCCAGCGCCGACAACGGCAGCCTTCAGCGGTCCACTTTCCGGCACGCGACGACGAAGAAACAAATCGGGGGTTCCCCAAGAGATTAGGTGCGCATTAGCGCCAGCATCATGGCGGGCCGCCAGCAAAGAAATGTTCCGCTTTGTTACCGATCCAAGATACTGATATTGCTTGTTATTTTTCCGGTGCAGCGGCCATTAGCGAGGCCAGCGCCGCCACGATCAAATAGGCCAGCATCAAGGGCGCCAGGCCGATCAGGACCGCCCCGGTGATGTCGGCAAAGGCGCTGCAGGCCAGCCAGGGATAGGCCGAGCCCACGAACAGGAACTGGATGCCGATCACCGCCACGATGCCGAACAAAAAGGCGCGCAAGGTGGGGCCCAGCGGCTGGACCCGCTCGCCCGCTTCCAGCCGGATCAGCCCGGCCTGGAGTTTCAGCCGCGACACAGCATTGGCGAGATAGACGATGGCCAGCAACCAGGTGAAGGCGGCGGAAAAGGCGCGGCCTCCGTCCAGGGTGCAGCCTTCCAGCGCATGGACCAGCGCGCGCTGGCCGGGCAACAGGAAATACAGCGCATTTTCCAGCGCGCCGGCGGCGCCGCGATCAATCACGACCGGCGCCACCAGCGCCTGATTGAGAAAACTCAGCGTGACGAACACGATGAACACCGTTTCATTGAAGCCGGGGATCAGGTGACGCGGCCTGAGGCGCGTCAGCCAGGGCGTTCGGGAATGGCCGGCCGAGGCGCCGAAGCCGCCGACAAACAACAGGCCCATGGCCATGAACAGCACGGCGCAGATGCCGATGGCGAAGGCGGAGGTTTGCAGCGGTATGCCGGTCAGAAGGGCCAGGCGGATGGCATGGGCCCCCGCGAAGAGGCAGAAAACAATCCAGCCTTTCGCTAAGAGCCGTGCGATACCCATCAGGAATTTATTTCAGTCCACTCACCCTTCGGCAAGCTCAGGGTGAGGATAAAGCCAAAGTCCTCATGCTGAGCCTGTCGAAGCATGAGGTGCGCGCTCAGGCCGAAGCGGCCAGCCCCGAATCCTTCATCCGTTCGTCGCGAATGCCTTGCGCGATCAGGAAGGCCAGTTCCAGCGCCTGGCTGGCATTGAGGCGGGGATCGCAAGCGGTCTGGTAGCGGTCCTGAAGATCGATCTCCTTCAGGCCCTGCGCGCCGCCCAGGCATTCGGTGACATTTTGGCCCGTCATCTCGAAATGCACACCGCCGGCATGGGTGCCTTCGGCGCGATGGATGGCAAAGAAGCTGCGCACTTCTTCCAGAATGCGGTCCACGGGCCGTGTCTTGTAGCCCGACTGCAACTTGATGGTGTTGCCATGCATGGGATCGGACGACCACACCACGGCGGCGCCTTCGCGTTTCACGGCGCGCACCAGCGCAGGCAGCTTCTCGGCCACCTTGTCGGAGCCGAAGCGGGCGATCAGGGTCAACCGGCCGGGAATGTTGGCGGGATTGAGCGCCGCGATCAGGCGCAGCAGATCGTCCGGCTCCAGGCTGGGGCCGCACTTCAGGCCAATCGGGTTCTTGATGCCGCGCATGAATTCGACATGGGCGCCGTCCAGCTGGCGGGTGCGGTCGCCGATCCACAGCATGTGGGCGCTGGTGTCGTACCAGTCGCCCGAGGTGGAATCGACGCGCGTCATCGCCTGCTCATACGGCAGCAGCAGCGCTTCGTGGCTGGTGTAGAAATCGGTGCCGCGCAGCTGGGGCACCGAATCCGAGGTGATGCCGCAGGCCGCCATGAAGTCCAGCGTTTCGGAAATGCGCTGCGCCAGACCCTTATATTGTTCGCCGGCCGGCGAGTCCGCGATGAAGCCCAGCATCCAACGATGGACATTGTGCAGATCGGCATAACCGCCTTGCGCAAAGGCGCGCAGCAAATTCAGTGTCGCTGCCGACTGGGCGTTGGCCTGCAGCAGGCGCTGCGGATCGGGAATGCGCGATGCGGCCGTGAACTCACCGCCATTGATGTTATCGCCGCGATAGGAGGGCAGCTTGACGTCGCCCTGGGTCTCGAAATCGTCGGAACGCGGCTTGGCAAACTGGCCGGCGATGCGGCCCACTTTCACCACCGGCACCCCGGCAGCAAAGGTCAGAACCACCGCCATCTGCAGCAGCACGCGGAAGGTGTCGCGGATATTGTCGGGATGGAATTCGGCGAAGCTTTCGGCGCAATCGCCGCCCTGCAGCAGGAAGGCCTTGCCTTGCGCCACCTGGCCAAGGCTGGCCATCAGGTTTCGGGCTTCACCGGCAAACACCAGCGGCGGATGGGTTTTCAGCTGCTCCAGGACACGGCCCAGCGCCGCCTTGTCCGGATAGTCCGGCATCTGACGGGCGGTCTTTTCCTGCCAACTCTGCGGGGTCCAGCTCTGGGCCACGCCACTCTCCTTCAACTTGCGCAAACGGGCCGTGGATATAGGCGATGGAGGGGCATTTTACCAGCATCGCGCCCGGCAGGGGCG
Organism: Rhizobium sp. Q54; assembly: GCA_945882615.1. Lineage (GTDB taxonomy): Bacteria > Pseudomonadota > Alphaproteobacteria > Micropepsales > Micropepsaceae > Rhizomicrobium. Next base: position 25,027 of record CAMCWK010000020.1, read on the forward strand.
AATGCCCCAGGCATGTCAAAAAACCATTATACAGCAATGGCTTACACCTTCAGATCGGCCGGCGTCTTGCTGTAGCTCTTGGTCCGCATGGTCACCAGCTCCTCAGCCGCGGTGGGATGCAGTGCGATGGTGCCGTCGAAATCCTTTTTGGTGGCGCCCATTTTGATCGCCACCGCCACGACCTGAATGATCTCGGAGGCATGATCGCCAAAGATGTGGCAGCCCAGAACGTGATCGGTCTTGGCGTCCACGATCAGCTTGATCAGGGTGCGCACCGGACGGCCGCCCAGGGTGTGCAGCAGCGGCCGGAAAGTGGATTTGTAGACGTCGATGGAATGGCCTTCGCCCAGGGCACGGGTCTCGGTCAGGCCGACCGCCGCCAGTTCCGGCGTGGTGAAGACCGCGCTGGCGACACCCAGGTGATCGGGGCGGGTGGGATTGTTCTTGAATGCGGTTTCGACAAAGCACATGGCTTCATGGATCGCCACCGGCGTGAGTTGCATCCGGTCGGTGACGTCGCCCACCGCATAGATATGCGGAGCTGAGGTGCGCGAATAGGCATCCACCTTCACCTCCCCCTTGGCGCCCAGTTCGACGCCGGCCTTTTCGACATGCAGCGCCAGGGTGTTGGGAAGCCGGCCGATGGCCAGCATGATCTGGTCGCATTCGATCACCGTACCCTTGTTGGTCTCGGCACGCAGGGCCTCGCCGCGCTTTTCGATCTTGGTGAATTCGCAGCCCAACAGTACGTCCAACCCGCGCGTTTTCATGGAATCGCAGAGCGCATCGCGCATGTCGTCGTCAAAACCGCGCAACGGCTTGTCGCCGCGATAAACCAGCGAGACATGGCTGCCCAGGCCGTGGAAAATATGGGCGAATTCCAGCGCAATATAGCCGCCGCCCGCGATCAGGATGCGCTTGGGCAGCTGCGGCAGATAAAAGGCTTCGTCCGAGGTGATGCAGAGATCGCCGCCGGGAATGACGTGACTGGTGCCCATCTCGCGGGTCGGGCGGTTGCCGGTGGCGATCAGTATCTTTTCCGCCGTGACGCGCTGCTGCGAATTGAGCAGCAGCAGCGTGTGCGCGTCCTCGAAAACAGCGCGGTCCTGGAAAATGGTGACGCCGCTCTTTTCGACATTGGTCTTGTAAAGGCCTTCCAGCCGCGCGATTTCGCGATCCTTGTTGGCGATCAGGGTCGGCCAGTCGAAGCTGGGATCGCCAAACGACCAGCCATAGCCGGCCGCGTCCTTGACGTTTTCGGAAAATTGGCTGGCATAGACCAGCAGCTTCTTGGGAATGCAGCCGCGAATGACGCAGGTGCCGCCCATGCGCCATTCTTCCGCCAGCGCGACCCTGGCGCCGGCCAGCGCCGCCATCCGGCTGGCACGTACACCCCCGCTTCCACCGCCAATGACAAAGAGGTCGTAATCGTATTTGGTCATGCCTGTGGCCTTGGGCTTGCGCTATAACGCTGTAGCCGAGCCGGAGTCGGGCGACAATGCGGGGGCGGATGAAAAAGGAATGCGGCCGCGGCGTGCTGGCTTTGTGTGCGGCCCTGGTTCTGGCCGGCTGTACCCTGTCCAATTCGCTGCGGCCCGAGCCGGTCAATTCCGTCTGGAGCGGCAATGCCGCGACGCGACCGGTGTTTTTCGCCACGGACCGCGAACCGGCCGGCAATAGTTTTGGCCTGCATTGGGGCGCGACCCTGCGCTGTGGCCGGACCGATATCAGCATTCCCGCCATCGCCCGGCCCGGACACAATCTGCCCGTGAAAGCCGAACTTTGCGACAGCGCGGCGGCCGTTGCGGGTTTTGCAAGGCAAATCCGCGACGCAGCGCGGGCGATGAACTGCAACAGCGTGCTGCTGGTGATCCACGGCTACAATGCCACCTTCGCCACCGGCCTGCTGCGGGCGAGCCAGATCGCGCTGGACACCCAGTGGCGCTGCGCCACGCTGATGTTCGGCTGGAGCAGCGAAGGCAAGTTCGACCGCTATGCCGCCGATATCGAGCGCAGCGGCTATGCCGTGCCCGCGCTGATCAACCTGATGCGGGAAATGAATCTTGCCGGGCTGAAGGTGAATGTGGTCGCCCACAGCATGGGCGCGCGCATTGTGCTGGGCGCCACCGGGGCGCTGTGCCAGGAAAGAAGCGCCGTGGTGGACCAGATGATCCTGTCCGCCGCCGATGTCAGCGCCGAGCATGACAATGACGATTTCGCCCATCTGCTGAAACGCGCCAGCGGCTGCGTCCAGCGCGCGACGCTGTATTCCTCGGACAATGACCTGGCCTTGATCACGTCGGAAAGCGTTCACGGCGGCGTGCCTCGCGCCGGACGCGTGCCGCTGCGCAACCTGCAATACGGCACGGGCTATGGCGAAGTGGATGTGGTGGATGCCAGCCGCGCGCCGGGCGACCCGGCGGGGCACAGCTATTTCACCCAATCCTATGAAATGCTGCGCGACATGATGTGGGCGCTGGCCGGAACGCCCGCCGCCGAGCGCGCCGCACCGGATGGCGCGCCCGGACAGACGCTGACCTGTCTGGACTGGGAAGGCTCGATGTGCGGCGCGGGCGGTGGACGCTATGTCCTCGCCGTAGCGCAGGACCGTGAGCCGGACCGCAGACTGCGCCTGGCCCGCCGCCTGTGGTCGCTTATTTTTCCCGTTCAATAACCGCGATATCGCCGGGGCCGGCAATCAGCAGCGTGGTGGCCATGCCGATAAAAAGGCCATGCTCGACCACGCCCGGCACCGCCGAGATGGCCGCTGCCAGCTTGGGTGCATTCTGGATAGCGCCGAAGGCGATGTCATAGATCACATTGCCGCCATCGGTCCTGAACACCGCGCCATCTTTCTGGCGCAGGGTCATGGGGACATTTTCATACCCGACGGCACCCAGCGCCCGGGCCAGGCGCGCGACGATGGACTTGTGGCCGAACTCCACCACTTCCACCGGCAGGGGATATTTCCCCAGCCGCGGCACCAGCTTGGTTTCATCGGCGATCACGATCATCTTGCGCGAGGCGGCCGCGACGATCTTTTCGCGCAGCAGCATGCCGCCGCCGCCCTTGATCAGGTCGAGATTGCGGTCGGCCTCATCCGCGCCATCAATGGTGAGATCCAGCGGCGCCAGGTCGTCGAGCGATGCCAGGGTGATGCCAAGTTTGCGCGCCAGCGTCGCGGTGCGTTCGGAGGTCGGCACGCAGAGCAGCTTTTCGCCACCCCGCACGCGCGGCGCCAGCATCTCGACAAAGATTTCGGCGGTGGAGCCGGAGCCCAGCCCCAGCTTCATGCCGTCCTGGACATAGTCCAGCGCCTTGGCGGCGACAGCGCGTTTGAGGGCATTTTGATCGGTCATGGGCGGACCTTATAGGCCGCCCATGACAAGTCCAAGATCACGTCCCGGAATTATTCGACGGTAACAGATTTCGCCAGATTGCGCGGCTGGTCCACGTCGGTGCCCTTGGCGATGGCGGCATAGTAAGCCAGCAATTGCACCGGGATGGCATAGAGCAGCGGGGTGATGAAGGCGTTGGTGGTCGGCACGGTGATGCTGGCCCAGACCTTGCCCGCCTTGGCGATGCCTTCGGCGTCGGAGATCAGCAGCACCTTGCCGCCGCGCGCCATCACTTCCTGCATGTTGGAAATGGTCTTTTCGAAATGACTGTCATGGGGGGCGATGACAATGATCGGCACCGCCTCATCAATAAGTGCGATGGGACCGTGCTTCATCTCGCCGGCGGCATAGCCCTCGGCATGAATGTAGGAAATTTCCTTGAGCTTCAGCGCGCCTTCCAGCGCCAGCGGATAGCTGGGGCCGCGGCCCATATAAAGAACGTCGCGCGCTTTGGCGATTTCCTCGGCCACCAGCTTGATCGCCGGTTCCTGCTTGAGGAATTCGGCGATGTGACGCGGCGTTTCCAGCAACGAAGCACATAGCTTCTTTTCGTCCTCGGGGCTGAGATTGCCGCGCGCCACGCCCGCCGCGATCGCGAAGCTGGCCAGCGCCGCCAACTGGCAGGTGAAGGCCTTGGTCGAGGCGACGCCGATTTCCGGGCCGGCATAGGTGGGCAGCACGATGTCGGCTTCCCGGGCGATGGAGCTTTCGGCGACATTGACCACCGCGATGGTGGTCTGGCCCTTGGCCTTGGCGTCGCGCAGCGCCGCCAGCGTGTCGGCGGTTTCCCCTGACTGGGAGACGAACAGCGCCACGCCATTTTCGGGATAGACCGGATCGCGGTAGCGCAATTCCGACGCCACATCGATTTCCACCGCCATGCGGCCCAGTTTTTCGAACCAGTATTTGCCGACCATGCCGGCATAAAAGGCGGTACCGCAGGCCGAGATGGTCAGCCGCTTCGCCTTGGTCAGTGCCGGGCGCAGGCCCACGCCCAGCTTGCGCACCACGGGACCGGCCGGGTCCAGATAATGGGCCAGGGTATGGCCCACCACTTCTGGCTGTTCGTGGATTTCCTTGGCCATGAAGTGGCTATGGCCGGCCTTGTCGACCAGCGCGGCGGAGGCGGTGGTGATCTTGATCTCGCGATTGGCGGGACGCCCGGCTGCATCGAAAATGGAAATCTGCGGCCCGCGGATCACCACCACATCGCCTTCTTCCAGATAGGTGACGCGGTTGGTGAAGGGCGCCAGCGCGAAGGCGTCCGAGCCGATATAGGCCTCGGTATCGGCATGACCAACCGCCAGCGGCGCACCCTTGCGCGCGCCCACCAAGAGGCCCTCATGGTCCTTGAAGATCATGGCGATGGAATAGGCGCCGGTCAGTCGCGCCACCGCCTGCTTGGCGGCTTCGTCGGGCGGCAATCCCTGCGCCAAAAGATCGGTGACCAGATGGGCGGCGACTTCGCTGTCGGTTTCGGATTCAAACGTGTGACCCTTGGCGGTCAGCTCGCTCTTCAGCTCGCGAAAATTCTCGATGATGCCGTTATGGACAATGGCGACGCGCGCCGTGGCATGGGGATGGGCATTGTTCTCGGTCGGCGCGCCATGGGTCGCCCAGCGGGTATGGCCGATGCCGGTATGGCCGCCCAGCGGCTTCTGCTCCAGCACCGTTCCCAGGCGATGAAGCTTGCCCGGCGAACGGCGGCGCGAAATTTCACCTTCCTCCAGGGTGGCGATGCCGGCGGAGTCATAGCCGCGATATTCCAGCCGCTTCAGCGCCTCCAGAATGACCGGGGCCACATCCCGCGTGCCCGCGATGCCGACAATGCCGCACATTACTTTTTGTCTTTCTGCTTATCGCGGAAGGCTTTCGCCCAGCCCGGTTTTTCCGTCAAGGCCCCGCGGGCGATGGCCAGCGAGTCCGCCGCCACATCCTGGGTGATCACCGAACCCGCCGCGATGATGGCGCCGTCGCCGATCTTGACCGGGGCAACCAGCGCGGTGTCGGAGCCAATAAAGGCGCCCGCCCCGATCTCGGTGATCGACTTGGTGAAGCCGTCATAGTTGCAGGTGATGGTGCCGGCCCCGATATTGGCCCCTGCCCCGACCCGGGCATCGCCCAGATAGGTGAGATGGTTGGCCTTGGCACCCTTGCCCAGATTGGTGTTCTTGATTTCCACGAAATTGCCGACATGGGCGCCTTCGCCGATCACCGCGCCGGGCCGCAGGCGCGCGAAGGGTCCGATGATGGCGCCGGAAGACACTGCTGCGCCTTCCAGATGCGAATGGCTGCGGATGCGCGCGCCGGTCTTCACGGTTACGCCGGCGCCGAACACCACAAAGGGTTCGATCTCGACGTCATTCTCGATCGCTGTGTCATGGGAAAAGAATACCGTTTCCGGCGCCGCCATGGTGATGCCGTCGCTGAGGAGCTGGGCGCGGCGGCGCTGCTGGAACTTGGCTTCGGCCTCGGCCAGTTCGGCGCGGCTGTTGACGCCGGTGACCGAGACCTCGTCGGCCATGGCCAGGGCGCATTTGATGCCGTCGGTGCGCGCCAGCGAGGGCACATCGGTCAGGTAATATTCGCCCTGCGCATTGTTGTTCTTGAGCAGCGAGGCCCAGTGGAAGAATTTCTGCGCATCGGCGGCATAGCAGCCGGCATTGCACAGCGTCACGCCGCGCTCGGCTTGCGATGCGTCCTTGTATTCCACGATGCGATTGAGGAATCCGTCCGGCGTCAGCAGCACCCGGCCATACTGCGCCGCGTCGGCAGGCTCGAATGCCAGCAGGGCAAGGCCGGTGCGGGTCTGGGCCGTCAGGCATTCGGACACCACCTCGGCGGTGATCAGCGGCATGTCGCCATTGACGACCAGCAGGGTGCCGGCGAAATCGGCCAGCGCGTCCCTGGCGCTTGCGGCGGCATGGCCGGTGCCCAATTGCTGATGCTGGATAGCGCTGTCACAGCCCAGCGCCCTGGCATAATCGCGCACCGTTTCGCCGGCGGGCGAGGTCACCACCACAATGCGCGTCACGCCGGCGCCGCGCAGCGCCGCCACCACATGGCCCAGCAGCGGCAGGCCCGCCACCTTGTGCAGCACCTTGGGCAAGGACGACTTCATCCTTGTGCCCTGCCCCGCAGCCAATATGACGGCAGCTCTTGTCATGATGTTTCCGGTAGTCCCCAGCGGCAAAAAAACGAAATGACGATTTGCGACTATTAATGTCGCGTATATTGCCGCGATTCTGGCGTAAAACCCGTTAATTCCGACAAGGACATCATGCCCGGCCCTGCCCTGATTTTCGACCTGGACGGCACTTTGGCCGACACCGCCCCCGATCTTTTGGGGGCGACCAATGCCGTCCTGGCCGCCCGGGACCGGCCCCAGCTGGACCTGACCCGCCTGCGTCACATGGTGGGGTTCGGGGCCCGGGCCCTGATCCTGCAGGCGATGGAGGCCAGCGGCGCGCCGGTGACCGAGGAAGACCTGCCGCCGCTGGTGGAGATTTTCCTGTCCCATTACCAGGGCCATATCGCCGATGGCAGCGTGCTGTTTTCCGGAGTGACGCGGACGCTGGCCGAACTGGAGGCGGGCGGCGCGCGGCTGGCGGTGCTGACCAACAAGCCGCAGCACCTGACCGACCTGCTGCTGCCCGAGCTGGGACTGGGCCAGCGTTTCGCTGCCGTCTATGGCGCGGGCCGCAAGAGCTATACCAAGCCCGATCCGCGCATCTTCCATGACGTGGTCGCCGATTGCGGCGGCGGTCCGGCGGTGATGATCGGGGACTCGATCACCGACCTCAACACCGCGCGGGCGGCAGGCGCGCCCTGCATCCTGGTGTCCTACGGCTTCACGCCGGTCCCGGCCCGCGAGCTGGGCGGCGATGCGGTGATCGATGATTTCGCGGATCTGCCGCAGGCGCTTCGGGATTTGAAGCTGCTTTAGAGTTCCCAGACCGGTTCGGCGGGCGCCGGCTTGACCACCGGGCTGACCATCGGACTGGCCCAGACCATGGCGCTGGACTTGATCAGGCGCGACACCCGTTCGAGCAGCGCGTCGGGATTGAAGGGCTTGACCATATAGTCGCTGGCGCCGCCGCTCATCGCCTGCATCACGGTGGCAGGATCGCGCTCGCCGGTCAGCATCATCACCGGCAGATCCGACAGGTGCGGATCGGACTTGATCTTTTCCAGCGCCGACAAACCACCCGGCAGCGATCCCCCACCGCCCGGCATCTGCACATCCAGGATCACCGCGACGGGCTGGTTGGCATGCACCATCTTCAGCGCCGCCCCCGCATCATTGGCGGAAAGCACATTGTAGCGCGCCATGCCAAGGCGCAGCTTGACCAGGCTGATGATGGTGGGATCGTCATCGGCGATGACGATGCAGCGTCTCATGGAAGTCCCCCGAACAAGGGGCGCAGACTGCCCGGGCGGACCTTAAGATTTTCCCAAACCCGGCAAACCATGGCAGGGCGAAAATGCGAAAAAATGTCTGGGGCGGACGGGCCCCGGCTCTTGCCCGAAGGCGCGGAAAGGGGCCTAAAATACCGCCGATTCGAGATCACCCCCATTTCAGGCCAGGCATGACTCCCTCCCTTTCGCGCGGACATAACGCAAGACTGGCCGGGATCACGGCCGCGACCCTGGCCGGCGTTTTCCTGCTGGGCTATGGCGGCATCTTCGTGTGGGGCGGCAACAGCGATTCCGCCTCACCAATCTGGCCGGCCACCGCCTTCGCGCTGGTGATGATACTGCGGCTAAGTCACAGCCGCGCCAGCGATGCGGCGCTGCTGGCGGCGGTGCTGGCGGGCGGGCTTGCCGCCAATATGCTGGGCGGCGCGCCCACGGCGCTGGCGGTCGGCTACAGCCTGATCAACATGCTGGATGTGATGGCGGGGCTTATGGTGGTCCGCCGCATGGGCATGCCGCGCATCAAGACCATGGCGGCGGCGGCGAAGTTCACCCTGGCCGCGGGCGCCTTCCCTTCGCTGTTCGGGGCGCTGCTGGCGGCCGCGCTGGTGATCTGGCACGGCGCGGGCGATCCGTTCAGCACCGGCGCGCAATGGTTCCTGGCCAATTTCCTGGGCGTGCTGCTGCTGTTCCCATTCGGCCTGACGGTGTCGTGGCGCCAGTTCGCCAAGCTCAAGCTGGAACGCCGCACGCTGGAAGCGGCGATCCTGTTCTCGCTGATCACGCTGGTGGCAGTGGCAGGCTTTCGCTACGAAGCGCCGGTGTTGTTCCTGCTGCTGGTGGGCGTCTTGGCCTCGGCGGTGCGTTTTCGCCTGCTGGGCGCGGGCGCGGCCCTTTTGGTGATCGCCACCATCGGCTTTGCCGCCGTGTATTCCAGCCCGGAAGACCGCAACATCTATTGGGTCGAGCTGCTGCAATTCTATTTCGCGGTCTGCAGCATCGCGGGCGTGCGCACCGCCATGCTGCTGAACGAGCGCGACCTGCATGTCGCCCTTTTGGAAAAAAAGCACCGCCAGGTGGTGCGCGCCTCGCGCTTCAAGTCGCAGCTTCTGGCCCATGTCAGCCATGAAGTGCGCAGCCCGCTGTCGGCGATCATCGGCTTTTCCGCGATGCTGGAATCCGGTACCCTGTCGGCCGACCGCGCCCCGGAATTCGCCGCCATCATCGCGCACAATGGCGAGCTGCTGCAGCGGCTGCATGACGACCTCCTGGACCTCAGCCGCGCCGAGGCCGGCACGCTGACCATGCAGCCCGAGCGGGTGGCGGTGGGCGACACGCTGCGCCAATGCGTCGGCGCCATCCGGCTGGACGCGACGCTGGGCGGCAAGGATGTGCTGGTCGATGGCGTTGCCGACAGCCTGGCGCTGCAAGCTGATCCTATCCGGCTGGCCCAGATCCTCAACAATCTGATCGCCAATGCCTTCAAGTATGGCGACAATTCCTCGCCCATCCGGGTCAGCGCCCGCGCCCTGGGCGACGGTTTCGGCCGCATCGAGATCGCCAATGCCGGCCCGGGCATCCCCAGGGACGAGCGCGAGGCGGTGTTCCTGCCCTTCCGCCGCGCCATCGGGGTGGGCCGCAACGTGCCGGGCGCGGGTCTGGGCCTTTCCATCGCCAAGATGCTGGTCGAGGCCCAAGGCGGCCGGATCGATTTCGACAGCGTTCCGGGCCGCCAGACCCGCTTCTGGATCGACCTGCCTTTAGCTGCTTAAGCGGGAATTTTTGGCGGAAAACCGGCCCGGCTTGACGGGTCCGAGCCCCCACCTTATAGCCTGCGCCCCTCCGCCGATCTTGGGCGGGCGCGTAGCTCAGCGGGAGAGCACTCCCTTCACACGGGAGGGGTCACAGGTTCAATCCCTGTCGCGCCCACCATTTTTCCAGAATGCCAAAGCTGCATCCCGACAGGGATTGAACTTTGTTTGTTGCGCGGCATTCGCCGCGCGGGGCCCTGTCGCGCGATCCTACTTGATTAATGCAGCGCCGCTCTGCGCGTCATAGATGGTGGTCGAACGCGGCGGCAGTGACACCCGCAGCCGCTTGCCGTTCTTTAGGACTACATCGCGCTCACCGCCCGTCACCGTGTGGATGCACAGGATGCCGCCGCCGGCATGGATCACGTCGCCGGGCGGGACATAGATATGCGCGCCGGCTTCCTTGAAGATGTGGCCCAGCAAACCGTCGTCCAGCGGCGGCAGGCTGGAGAACCAGGCGGTGTGGCCGCCCAGGCGCTTGCGGGCCAGCACGGTCGCGCCCGATGAATCCAGCCTGCCCAGTGCGGCGGCGGAGTTGTCGTTGACCGTGAAAAACGGACTGAAGCTCTTGCCCACCTGCAATTTCGCGCTGAGCCCCGGCGCGGTGATCGTTGCCTGCGGCGGTGCGTCCAGCGCGTGGCGCGCGACATGGATGCCGGTGATGTCGCGGATCAGTCCGGGATCGATCCGCGCGCCGTCGGTATAGCCGGGCGCCACCAGCCAGACGATGTGGCGGCCGTCCTTTGCCACGCACCGGCGGATGGCATCACGCTGGGCCGGTGTCAGCAGGAAGCAGTTGGCGAACACCACGCACTTGTAGCGGTGCCATTCGGCGCGGCCCAGGTCGCCCAGGTGAAAGATGTCGATCGCCGCCCCGCTGCGATAGGCGTGGGTGGGCAGCAGGTCCACCAGCTGCGGCCCGATCACCGGGTCCTGGTCGCCGTAAGCGGCGGTGTAATAGAAAGAGTCGGTGTCATAGACCAGTGCGACATCGGCCTGGGGCTCATGCGGCCTGTCGTAATAGGGCGCGAACAGGCTGCGCATCGCCGTGATTTCCCGCATCAGCGTCGCGTCGTCCCACCAGCCCTTGCTGGCGCGCCCCGGACCGAAATCATAGAACCACAAGCCGTGGCCCTGGGTATGGGCCTGGGCAAGATTGCGGCGCAGGGTGGCGACGCTGTCGCCCAGCAGGGTGGCCGCCACTTTCGGCTCCTTGCCGAAGCTGGGCGGCTCCTGGTCCATTTCGTCCAGCAGCAGCTTGCCGTGCAGGCGCATGGACTCCGGCAACCCGCGCGGCTGGCCCGAGCCGCCGACATCGCGGAAGGCCTTGCCATAGGCGATGGGCGCGCTGAGATAATCCACCCAGGGGGAATTCAGCACCTGTTGCAGCTGCAAGTGGCCGCCGGTCTGCTGGCGCCCGAACAGCACGAAGAAATAGCCATAGAAGACGCCGGTCACCAGCGGCCGGTTCCAGCTTTGCTTGGCGATGCGGCAGAAATGGATGATGGAGTCGGTTATGCTGAGATGGTGGCATTCGAAATAGTCGCTGACCTGGCGTTCCCGCGCGGGATCGCGGAACAGACCATCGGAAATGGTGCGCCGCTCGGCCATACCGGGCACGGCGGCGGTGGCCAGACGGACGGATGGGTTGTTCCAGGCCGCCTGCAATGCCGCGTCACTCTTGTATTTATCGCGCAGCCATAGGCGGAAGAATTCGGTCATCCGCAGGCCGGTGTCGGGATCGTGCTCGATAAAGCCCCAATAGTGCCATTCGTGATAAACGCCGCTCGCCGGATGGATGGCATAGACGGATGCGCCTTCGGGCGTGGGCGCGAGGCGCTCACAAAATTCGCGCGTCTTCTCGCCCGCCTCAACGCGCCATTTCAGCGAGGCCATGCTGGCGCGCGGCGTACGCTCCAGGTCGTTTTCCAACAGCCGCTGCAGCCCGCGCATCGGAATGTCGGCCACCGGGCCGTTGGCATATTGGGTGATCTCGTCGGGATTGGCCTTGTTCCACCAGGCCGGGGCATTGACGTGCAGGCGGATCGATATCGCCGCTTGCGGATTGACCGCCAGCACGCCGCGAATCTGGCGATACACCAGCTCCATGTCCATCTTGCCGTCGGCGGTCCAGATATATTCCAGCCAGATATCGACCTGGATCAGCTTGACGCCGGCCTGTGTGAAGTTCTCGATATTCTCGCGGGGGATTTCCTCCCAGGTCCAGCGCCCGCCCGGCGTGTCGGTCAGGGAATAGATCATCGGATAGACGGGAGAATCGTTCAGGAACAGCGTCGCCCGGCCGTTATGCATGGCGACCTTGCCGGTCAGGCCCGGCGCGGATGGCGCGGGCTGCGCCGCCGCGCCCGTCAGCGCCGCGCCGCCCATCAGCGGCAAAAGGCTGCCCGCCTGCAGCAAGGTCCGCCGTTTCATCTGTCAGGCTCCTAGCGATAGGTCTTGTCGTCCACCCGGCCCAGATCGGTGCCGTTCATCACCCCGACCGTGACGATGACATAGGTGAAGACTTCGCTGCCCGGCTCCAGATGCCCGGCAATGGCATGATCGCCGGTGCCCAGCGTGACATGGGCGTGCACCGCGCCGTTCACAATATAGCCGTTCATTCCCACCAGATCGACGGGCGTGTCGGGCTTTTTGGTGAAGACATTGATGGTGGGGAAATCGCGATTGTGAACCTGATGGATATGATAGCCGCGCAGCGATCCGACGCCCGCCAGGATAACGCCATTTTTGATGCCTTCCTTTTTGGCGAGGTCCTGCATCCCGGCCAGAAGATCGCTCTGGAACTTCATGCGCATCACCACGATGCGCTCGAACTGGCCGCTCAGCGCATAGGCATCGGGCACGGCGGGGTCATTGGGCTTCTTGTCCGCCGGATGCGGCGCGGTGGGCACGATCTGCTGGGCCGCCGCCGGCGATGCCAGCAGCAGGGCGCACAGCGCCGTCGCAGTGCGCATCACCGGCTGTGCCGGGTGGCGATGGAGCCGGGACGGGATTCAAAGGCAAGCGTCGCCTTGTCGTCGCGCACCAGGCTTTTGCCGTTGAAGCGATAGACCTCGATGGTGCGTTCGGTGGCGCATTGCGCCAGGATCACCGTGCCGTCATCGCTCCAGGCCGCGCCCTGGTTCCAGTGGCAACTGCGGGCGCTGGCGACTTCTTTCAGCGTGCCGGGCCCCACCGCGAGGATTTTCAAGATGCCGCGCACCTTTCCATAGGTGGGATCGGTCTTGGTGTTGGCCGCGCCATTGGCCAGCACCACCAGCAGGTGCTTGCCGTCGGGCGACAGGGTGGCATGTTCGGGCACACGGCCGACGGGCAGCGACAGGACCTGTTTGAAGGTCCGGAGGTCGACCATGGCGATGGTGCCGGTCTTGTCCTCGCCCGTCATGGCGCCGCCGACATTGGTATTGATCAGCCAGTTGCCGTCCGGCGTGATCGTGGCGCCATAGGAGGAACGGCCGGTGGCGATCTGCCGGGTGCGGGTGACGCGCGTGCCGTCCACCGCCAGTTCATAGACCGCGGGCGCGGTCCAGGCGGTGGCATAGGCGCGGCGGCCATCGGGGGCGAACACCACATCGGTAACCTCGGAGGTCTTGCCCAGCTCCACCTTGCCGACCCGGGTCAGCTTGCCCGCCGCCAGGGTGAAAACGATGACCGCGCCTTCGACACGGGAGGCCACCAGCACCAGATTCTCGGCGCGGTTCAGGGCGACGCCGCTGGCCTGCGCACCGGCCGCCACGGTCTGCATCACTTTGGGCTTGGCGGGATCGCTGAGGTCGATCAGCGAAATGCGGTCATCGGGCACCGGCTTCATCGGATCGGCGGGATCGGATTTCTGCGCGGCGGTGACAATGGCGAACTTCTCGCTTTTGCTGACCACCACGGCGTTGGGCGAACCGATCATCGAGACCGGTACCGCCACGCTGCCGATGACCCGGGGCGGATACTTGCCCAGGTCGATCACGCTGAGGCTGTCGGGGGTGACGCCGATGGCCTCGCCCTTTTGAAGCTGCTTGCCGTCATTGGCCGAAATCGCCAGCCCGGCCCAGGCACAGGCAGGAACCAGCGACAAGGATGCCGCCAAAAGCGCGCCGCGAATTTTCAAGAAAACCTCCCCATCTGCCGATGTCCGTGCCGTTGACCGCACCTGTGGCGCCAAGTGTGCGGCGGGCCCGCGCAATCGGCAAGGCCAGACTGTCCCAAACTGGCGCAGGGCGGCTCTTGAAGGGGTGTTAAGGGATGGCCCGCTAGCCTTGTCCCATGACCGGCATCCTCACCCGCTTTTCCGGGCGCGACGCGCTGCTTTGGGGCCACCAGCCCCTGAAGCTGACCCATGACCTGGGGCAGCAGGCGCTGTTTTCGCGCCCTGCCCTGGCCCGGCTGATCGAAACCTATCCGCGCGAGCATTACAGCCTGATCGCCATGGGGGCCAAGCACGACAGCAAGCTGTGGCAGGAAGGCGATCTGGGCGGGGCATCGGGCGAGACGGTGCTGGACGCCATCACGCAAGGACGGCTGTGGCTCAACCTGCGCAATGTGTCGGGGGTGGATGCGGCGCATGGTCATCTGCTGGACGAGATTTTCGCCGAACTGCGCCAGGCCATGCCCGGCTTCGACGCCAACAAATGGCAAAGCGGAATCCTGATCTCCTCGCCCGGGGCGCAGGTCTATTACCATGCCGACCTGCCCGGCCAGCTGCTGTGGCAGATCGCGGGCAAGAAGCGCGTATGGCTTTATCCCAATGACGCGCCGTTCCTGACCGCGCGGCACCTGGAAGACATCGCGCTGTTCGATCTTGAGGTCGATATCCCCTATGCGCCCTGGTACGACGAGCATGCGAGGGTTTTCGACCTGGCGCCGGGCGAAATGCTGTCCTGGCCGCTCAATGCGCCGCACCGGGTGGAGAATGTCGAAGGCCTCAGCATCTCGATGACGGTCTCATTTTCCTCGCCCGCCATCCGGCGCCGCGAGGTGGTGCACCTGGCCAATGGATTGTTGCGTCACCGCTTCGGCATTGCGCCCAAAGCTGCGCGCATCGAAGGACCGGGCTATTTCGCCAAGGCGGTGCTGCAGAAGCTGCTCCGCGATTCGCACTGGGTGCGCTCACAGCGCAAGGCAAGGCGCGAGGTCGCCTTTCAACTTGATGCCGGCGGTCAGGCCGCTGGGCGAATGGCCGCCGAATGAGCATCGCGGACATCGACATCTTTGCGCACAGCCAGTCGCGCAAAGCCTATCGTGTCAGCATCGGCAACAACTGGTCGGCGGCGACCTGGCCGTGGCGGCCCGGCGCATCCACGCCGTTCCAGCGCGCCGAATGGCTGGGCCCCTTTTATGAGGCCCTGTCGCAGCACGAACCGGACATGCTGCCTCTGATCGTGCGGGTGACCGATGACGACGGCACATTGGCCTACAGCCTGCCCCTGCTCTGCCGCGCAGTGGGCCCGTTGCAGGTTATCGAATTTGCCGACCTCAACATGACCGATTTCAATGCACCGCTGCTGGGCCCGGCATCGCCGCGCATCGCGGAGGATGCGGTGGCCGCCTGGACAGCCGTGAAACGCGCGCTTCCGTCGTGCGACGCGGTGCGGTTCACCAAAATGCCGCCCATGATCGCAGCCCGCCCCAATCCGCTGTGCCTGCCGGGCGGCCTGTTGCGCGCGGCGGTGAACGGCAACCTGCTGGTCACCGGCGATAGCTGGAACGACTATCATTTCAGCCTGGAACGCACCGTGCGCAAGGAGCTGGAACGCAGCTGGCGGGTCTTCACACGCACACCCGAGACCACCTTCACCCCCCTCACCGATCCGGTGGAAGCGATGTCTGTCCTGAGCAGGATGGAAGCGCTGCAAAGCGCGCGTATGCGCGAGCTCGGACAGCCCTATGGTCTGGATGACCCGGTGACCGCCGACTTCTATCGCCGTCTGATCGCAGGCGGCCTGGAACAAGGCTATGCCGTCCTCACCGCGCTGCGGGCAGGACCTGAACTGGTGGCCGCCTTGCTGGGCGTGCGCGATGGCGACACCTATGTGATGATCCGCCTGGCCCATGCCGGCGGCGAATGGAGCAAGATCTCCCCTGGCCGACTCCTGATCCACAAGACGCTGGAGCGGTTGCATGGCGAAGGCTGCCGTAACTTTGATTTCAGTGTTGGCAATTATCCCTACAAGCGCCGGTTCAATCCTGTCCGCACGCCCATGTTCGATCGGGTCGAAGCCTTGAGTCCGCGCGGCTTTCCGATGATGGCCAAGGCGCGGGCCGCCGGCTGGCTGCGTGGCCATCCGCACCTGCGCGAACGGGTGCGCCTGATGATGGGCAAACCGCCCAGTCGCGAAGAGATCTGAGCTTTCAGATCAGGGGAATGGCCAACAGCCAGGCCTGCTGGCTGATACGGGTCAGCGCGCTGTTCACCGTTTCGATCCTGAGCCCAAAACGTGCCGCCGCGCGAAGGGCGTAACGCAACAGGCCTGGGGTGCAGCCATAGTCGCTGGGACGCTCGGCGACGTCATGCGAATAAAAAATCAGCCAGGCCTTCTTGCGCGCCGCTTCCTCATAAGCGCGATCGATGTGGCCTTCATCCATCTGACGGTCGATCAGCGGCACGGCATTGAGATACTGCGCGTCGGTTGCGCCATGATTGAGCTGCGGACGAACACTGCGGCTGGAGCGGAAATGCTGTTTCAGCCGCCGTTTCCATATCAGTGTACCGACACCAAAGGGATAGGCGAAATTCTCCAGCGGCAGGCTGGAGTCTATGGCTTTCAGCACGGCGTGATTGCGCAGGATATCGGCCTGAAGCATTGCGCCGGTGGTAAGATCGGCGCGCTCATGATTGTGGCTGTGGCAGCCGATCTCATGGCCGCGGGCATGCAGGTCGACCACCATGCCAGCATCCAGCACGCGCCAGTGATCCGCCCGGGTGCCCAGCATGCTGCCGGCGACATAGTAGGTGGCGCGTGCGCCATGGTCTTCCAGCAGCGCGGCGCCCGTTGTGGCGGCAGAAACCGGGGCATCGTCGAAGGTGAAGCTGACGGCGGGCGCGGCGGAGGTGGCGTTGAAAGGCGAGACTGGCACATGCATGGCCAGCCTGTGGCGCAGGCGCGCGATCAGGTCCGGGCGCTCGGCATCCTCTGGCAACGGCACCGAACGGATTATCATGGCAACGTTTCCTGGGTGATGAAGCGGTACAGCGCAGCCGCCGACAGCAGATACAGCAACAGATGGATCAGGCTGAGGCCCAGCCCGATCTGCAGAAGGTCAGTGGTCAGTGACAGCAGCAAGGCCAGCGCACATGCATTGACGCAGACCAGGCCGACAGCAACGGCCGCGCGCGTGGTCATGCGGCCATGGACGAAGAACAGCTCGCCATGGAATTCCATCAGGTTGCGCAGCGCCGGCACGATCAACATGGGCGCGAAGAGCTGCGCGGCAATGGCGACATTGGGGCCGAGCAAATTCGGCCACAGCCACAGCACCAGCGTCAGCCCCAGGAAAGCCAGCGTGGACAGGCCCAGGATCACAGCCTCGACCGTCAGGGTGCGGCCCAGCGCACCGCGGATCTTCTTGCCCTCCCCGAACAGCTTGCGGGTGTAGAGGGTGTAGAAAGAGCGGAAGGGAATGGCGGTGAAATCGATGATGCGGGTGGCGATGGCGTAGACGCCGGCGAATTTCGCATCGGTCAGAGACAGGACGATCAGCTTGTCGATCTGGCCCTGGGCATTGAGGGCAAAATAGGACACCGCGAACATCACCCCGTCCCGGAAACGCGACACGAACAGCCGGGTGCGCCAGCGCAAGGATACCGCCGGGCGCAGCGCCGTCGCCACCACCAGCAGCGCGCCCAGGTTCGCGGCCACATAAAATATCGCCCAGTGTTCAACATTTCCCCCGCCCATCAGCGCGAAGGCCACCGCGCCCGCGGCCCGGATGGCCGAGGCGACCGTGATGGTGATGGAGCCGGTGGAGAAATGGCCCATGCCGTTATGGATTTGGGTGGTCACATCCACGATGCGCCACAGCACCATCTCCACCAGCAGGATGGCGATGAAGGCGGGCAGCGAGATCGCCTGCTCGAACAGCAGATAATAGAATGGCAGCGCGAGCAGCAGGCCCAAAGGCGTGGTCAGGCACAGGCTGCCAAAGAACAGTCCAAGATAATGACCCAAGAGGCGCGGCCGTCCCGCCGCGGCGCGAAAGGCCAGGCTGCCAAAGCCCAGGCCGGAGAAACTGGCAATCATCAGCCCCGCCGCCGAGGCCGAGGCAAAGATGCCCATGGCCGAAAGGCTCAGCGTGTTGGCGAGGACGAAGAAATAGACCGCTTGGAGTCCCACGCGGCTGACGGTGCCGGCCAGGAGCTGGCAGTAATTTCCCATGGCGCGGCGCAGGCCGGGCCCGAAAAAGCCCGCCGGGATCCTGTCACGCGTGATGGCGGCAAGGGACATACGCACGGCTCCGTCGATGTGCGGCAGTGTAGGGCCCGAGAACTAAGGAAAGCTTGCGCCGGGAGGTGGCGCACAATCCCGAATTAAGTGACTGTTTTAATTGACTTAATCATGGATACGGGGCGGGGGGCTGGGGGGCCGGTCCGCCGCCATGCCCACTGCAATGCGCAAGTCTGCCTGAAATCGGATAATGAGACGTTCCTGCGCTTTTCCATGGGACGTGTCGGAAGCAAATGAAGGACCTCGATAAACTGTATGCCCAGGCCGTGGCGGCGCAGAAGGGCGGCAATCTGCCGGAAGCCGAACTGCGCTATCGCGAAATTCTCGCCACCGCCGCCATCCCCGAAGTCATGGTCAATCACGCCAATGTGCTGGTGGGAATCGGGCGACGCGACGAGGCCCTGGCGGGCTACAACCGGGCGCTGGCGCTCAAGCCCGACCTGTTCGAAGGCCTCTACAATCGCGGCAATCTTCTGCTGGAGATGAAACAGGCCGAAGCCGCGTTGACCAGCTTCGATGCGGCGCTGGCCGTGCGACAGGACATGGCCGGTGTGTGGAACAATCGCGGCACTGCCCTGCGCGACATGCGGCGGCTCGATGCCGCGCTGGCCAGTTACAACCGCGTGCTGACCCTAATGCCCGGCCACATCAATGCGCTGACCAACCGCGCCATGACGCTGCTGGACATGCGGCGGCTGGACGAAGCGCTTGCGGCAGCGGATGCGGCCCTGGCGTTCCAGCCGGGATTTGCGGAAAGCCTGTATGTGCGGGGCAATATCCTGCGCGATATGGGCCGGATGGCCGAGGCGCTGACCAGTTATGAGCAGGCGCTGGCGGCCAATCCCGCCCATCCCCACGCCCTGAACGGCATGGCGCAGGCGGCGCTGAGCCTGTGCGACTGGCCGCGCACCGCCCAATTGGCGCCGCGCCTGACGGAAAACATCGAAGCCAACCGGGCGCTGATCCAGCCTTTTGTGATGCTGGGCTATACCGACGATGCAAAGCTGCAGCGCCGCTGCGCCGAGAATTATGTCCGTCGCACGGTTACCCGCCAGCAGCCGCTTTCGGATGGCAGGCGCTACGGCCATGACAAGATACGGATCGCCTATCTGTCGGCGGACTTCCACCAGCACCCCACATCGCAGCTGATGATCGAGCTGTTCGAGCGTCACGACCGCGCCCGCTTCGAAGTCACGGCCATCGCCTTCGGTCCCGATGACGGCAGCGCGATGCGGGCGCGGCTGAAGAACGCCTTCGACAGGTTCGAGGATGTCAGCGCGCGGAGTGACGCCGAAGTGGCGCGGTTGCTGCGGGAGCGCGAAACCGACATCGCCGTGGACCTGAATGGCCATACCCATGGCGCCAGGCCCGGCATTTTCGCCCACCGCCCCGCACCGATGCAGGTGAACTATCTGGTCTATCCCGGCACGACTGGGGCGGATTTCATGGATGTCATCCTGGCGGACCGCACCGTCACCCCCGTCAGCCAGCAGGAATTTTTCCGCGAACGGATCGTTCGCCTGCCCGATTGCTATCAGGCCAATGATGCCACCCGCCAAATTCCGTCAGCGCCGTCGCGCGCCGCGTGCCAGCTGCCGGACAGCGGCCTGGTCTTTTGCTGCTTCAACAACAACTGGAAAATCACCGCGCCCGTTTTCGACATCTGGATGCGGCTTTTGCAGGCGGTGCCGGGCAGCGTGTTGTGGCTGCTGGACGGACCGGGCAAAGATAACCTGCGCCAGGAAGCCGCCGCGCGCGGTGTGGATGCCGGCCGTCTGATATTCGCGCCCCATGCCGCGCCAGACGCGCATCTGGCGCGCCACCAGCTGGCCGACCTGTTCCTCGACACCCTGCCCTATAACGCCCATACCACCGCCAGCGATGCGCTGTATGCCGGGGTACCGCTGGTAACCTGCACGGGCAAGGTGTTTCAGAGCCGTGTTGCCGCCAGCCTGCTGAACGCGTTGGACATGGCCGAACTGGTCACCACATCGCTGACCGCTTACGAAAATCTGGCGCTGGATCTGGCGTCGAACGCCGTGCTGCTGAAGGCCACCCGCGAAAAGCTGGCGCGCAACCTCAGGACCGCGCCGCTCTATGACAGCGCGAAATTCGTCCGGGCTATCGAAGACGCCTATATCGCAATGCTGGCTTAAAGCGCCCCTCTTAAAAGGATTTTGGGCGCTTGGTGGGATCGAAACCGTAAAACTTTTCGGCATTCTCCACCAGAATCCTGTGCCGCAGCTTTTCGTCCGGCGCCCACCGCATCGTGAGGTTCAGCAGGATCACATCATCGGGCATCGCCACCGGATTGAGCGCCTTGGTCGCGTCAGGATGCGGCCAGTCGCTGCCCCAGATGCAGCGCTCCGGCGCCGCGGTGATATAGCCGCGCGCCGCCGCGCTGGCGCCGGCATAATCCGGCGGGGTGCCTCCATTATAAAGATAGGCGCCCGACACCTTGACCCAGCCCCTGCCGCTGTCCAGCAGCCGGCGCACGGTGCCGTATTGCGGCGAGCCTGTATCAACAGCACGCGCCAGATGATCGATGATCACGGGCACCGGCAGGCTGAGCAGCAGTGCCTCCATCTGCACCAGCTGTTCGGGCGGCATATTGCACTGGATGTGCCAACCCAGCTTGGCAATGCGCCTGGCCAGCGGCAGCACCTCATCGGCTCCGACCGGATTGCCCAGGCCGAACTGGATACGCGCGCCGCGAATGCCCCCATCATGCAGCCGCTTAAGCTCGCCGTCGCTGACACTGGCATTGACCACGCAGACCCCCCGCGCATCCCCCAACTGGGCGATCGCATCCAGGGTGCAGCTATTGTCGGTGCCATAGGTCGAAGGCTGCACCACCACCGCGCGGGTGATGCCGAGTTTTTTCTGCAGCACCTTGTAGTCCGCCACCGTGGCCAACGGCGGCCTCAGCACCGCATTGGGCATGTAGGGGAAACGCGCGTCGTAAACATGAAGATGGCTGTCGCAGACCCCATCGGGAACCTTGAACGAGACGCGCGGATCGGCGGCCAGGGCGGGCGTGGCGGCGAGTGCCAGGCCGGTGCCAATCACGGCGCGGCGCGTGGGATGCTGCATGTGAAGTTTCCTGTTTTCCGGTGGCGTTCTGCCCGTTTCCCCAGCCGGTTGCCCCGGCGCTTGCCGGCGATGATGGCCGGGCTGCGGCGCAAAAACAATGGTGGGTGCCGCGTCAAACCGCTAAAAGCGCGGCCATGACCGATCTGGAAAACCGCAAAAAGCAGGCGCGCGCATGGTTTGAATCCCTGCGCGATTCCATCATGGCCGCGTTCGAAACGCTGGAGCGTGAGGCGCCCGCATCGCTTTATCCGGGTGAGCCCGGCCGCTTCGAGAAAACGCCCTGGGCCCGCGCAAACAATGAAGGCGGCGGCGTCATGGGCATGATGCGCGGCCGGCTGTTCGAGAAGGTCGGCGTGCACACCTCCACGGTGTTCGGGGCGTTTTCGCCCGAGTTCGCCAAACATGTGCGCGGCGCCGCGGACGATCCGCGCTTCTGGGCCAGCGGCATCAGCCTGATCGCCCATATGAAGAACCCGCGCGTGCCCGCCGTGCATATGAACACCCGCATGATCGTCACCACCCAGGGCTGGTTCGGCGGCGGGGCCGATCTCAATCCCACGCTGGATGCGGCGCGAAACGAGGCCCATCCCGATGCCGTCGATTTTCACGCCGGGCTGAAACAGGCCTGTGACGGCTTCGATGCCGGCTGGTACGACAAATACAAGAAATGGGCGGACGAATATTTCTGGTTGCCCCATCGCGGCGAGCCGCGCGGCGTGGGCGGCATCTTCTACGACCATCATGACAGCGGCGACTGGGAAAAGGATTTCGCCTTCACCCGCGCCGTGGGCGAAGCCTTTCTCGACATTCAGCCCGCCATCATCCGCCGCCGCATGGGCGAAAGCTGGACCGACGCCGAGCGTCATGAACAGGCCAAGTGGCGCGGCCGCTATGTCGAGTTCAACTTGCTCTATGACCGCGGCACCACCTTTGGTCTCAAGACCGGCGGAAATGTCGAAAGCATTCTGTCTTCCATGCCCCCGATCGCGGAGTGGAAGTAATGCTGAAACTGGGATCGCGCGGCTCGCCGCTGGCGCTGACCCAGAGTCGACGCGTGGCGGCGTTGCTGGCGCAAAAGCATGGCGCAGATGTCAGCCAGTTTCCCATCCAGGGCTTCATGACCAGCGGCGACCGGATTCAAGGCCGCTTGCAGGATCAAGGCGGCAAGGGGCTTTTCACCAAGGAACTGGACGAGGCCCTGCTGGATGGGCGCATCGATGCCGCGATCCATTCCATGAAGGATCTGCCCACCCGCATGCCACCGGGAATCGTGCTGGCCTGTGTGCCGGAACGCGAAGACCCGCGCGACGGTTTTATCGCGCTGAAATCCAAATCGCTGATGGAGCTTCCAGCCGGCGCCACGGTGGGCACCGCCAGCCTCCGGCGTCAGGCCCAGACGCTGCACCTGCGCCCCGACCTGAAAGTGGAATTGTTGCGCGGCCGGGTGGAAACCCGGCTGGCCAAGATCGAAAGCGGCGCCTTCGACGCCACCTATCTCGCGCTGGCGGGCCTCAGGCGGCTGGGACTGGAACGGCATGTCGCCAGCGTGGTGGACAGCGAGGTGATGCCGCCCGCCCCCGCGCAAGGTGCCCTGGCCATCACCGCGCGCGAAGGCGATGCCAAGACCCTGGCGCTGCTTGCCCCCCTCGACATCGCCGAACACGCCATCGCCACCACCTGCGAACGCGCCTTCCTGCAGGCCCTTGACGGGTCGTGCCGCACGCCCATCGCGGCGCTGGCGCGGATCGGCGGCGGCACGCTGGATTTTCAGGGCGAAGTGCTGACCCCCGACGGCAAGCATCGCTGGCGGCGGCGCGAAAGCGCGAGCCTGGGCGACGATCCGTCTGAAACCGCCCGCGCCTTGGGCGCGAAGCTGGGGGCCGAAATCGTGGCCGAGGCCGGCCCGCTCTATAAGGCGCATTTCGGGGACAATGGCTGGTAGCCTCTTGCAAAAGGCCTGAATCGGCGCAGCATCCCGGTCACAGCCATCAGAGCTGACGGGAGACACGCCATGTTCAACAAACGCGACTTCATCACCGCCGCCATCGCCCTGGCCGCGTCCAGCACCGCGAACGCGCAAACCGCCAAACCCGACACCCGCACGCCGCAGCGCAAGATCGCGCGCGGCATGATGAAGACCACGCGGATGTTCAAGTCGCCGCCCGGCTTCTCCAATGGCATGGCCGTGACCTCCGAAGGCCTGTGGCTGGCGCAGCAGAAAGTGTCGGGCGAATCCGCCAAGCGCTACGGCCTGCCCGAACCCACCGACCTGCGCGAAGCCGCCTGGCTGGTGGACTGGAACGGCAAGCTGCTCAAGACCGTCATGACCAACTGCCGCAACTGTTCGGGCATGGCGGCCGGCGGCGGCTATCTGTGGATGATGGCCAACCAGGAACCGTTCGGCTGTTTCCAGGTGGACATGAACGGCAAGCAGATCAGCCACCGCCAGATTCCGCTGGCCATGCCGGGCCAGCATGGCGGCGGCAGCCATGGCGCGCAGTGGCAGGGCGGCAAGCTGTGGATCGCGGCGCTGCGGCCCAAGCTGCTCATCCGCGTCGATCCCAAGACCTGGGCGCCCGAAGTGGCGATCGCGGCCATCAACTCGCCGGACAAGCCGCGCTCGCATGACCTGACCTTCGACGCCAATGGCGACATCTGGCTGGTGACCGGCAATGACAGCCGCAACTACAAGGAAGGCAAGCCGGGCCTGACCAAGTATGACGGCAAGACCGGCCAGGTGATCGGGATGTACGACTTCCTGCCCGGATCGGCCGATCCGCACGGATTGGAATTCCACAATGGCTCGCTGATCAGCTGCGATGCCGGCATCCATCCGGGCTGGCCCAACAGCGACAGCCCGCATACGGGCTGGGTCTTCAAGATAGAGCCGGCCTAATCGACGCGGAAACCGGGCCGCATCGCGACATAGGATGAGTCGATCTGCCCGATGCTGGGGCAACCCAGCAGCGTGAGGGTACGGATGATGTCGGCGCGGAAAATCTCGATGGCACGTTCGATTCCGGCGTCCCCTGCCGCCGCCAGGCCATAGGCATAGCCGCGCCCCAGCAGCACCGCATCGGCGCCCAGCGCCTTGGCGCGCACCACATCGGCGCCGCGGCGGATGCCGCCGTCGAACAGGATCTCGGTCTTGCCCTTCACCGCTTCCACGATGCCCGGCAGCACGCGGAGCGATCCCGCCACGCCGTCCAACTGACGCCCCGCATGGGTTGAAACGACAATGCCCTGCGCGCCCTCGTCCACCGAACGGCGCGCATCGTCCGCCGTCATCACGCCCTTGATGACAATGGGCCCGCTCCACAGCTGGCGAATCCACTTCAGATCGGTCCAGGAGACCTGCGCCGCCTGCAGCGCCGCCCCGACATCGATCGCCGCGAGCGGGCCGGAGCCCGGCACCACGATATTGGGAAAGGGCCGGGACATGCCGTCGAGCATGTAGCCGGCCAGCCAGCGCGGATGTTTCAGGATATTCGGAATATAGGGAATGCGGTGAAACCAGTTTGGCGACATCAGCTGGCGCATGCCGTTGCGCACGTCACGCTCGCGATTGCCCGCCACCGGTGTGTCGATGGTGACGAACAGTGCCTTGTAGCCGGCGGCCTTGACGCGGGCGATGGCGCCTTCGGCCGCGCCGCGACCGCCGGCCAGATAGAGCTGATAGAAGGTCGGGCCCGCCGACTCCGCCTTCACATCTTCGATGGTGTGGCCCGACATGGTGGAAAGAATATAGGCGGTGCCATGATGCCCCGCCGCTTTTGAGGCCGCCAGCTCGCCGCGCGGATGCATCAGCCGCGAATAGCCGATGGGGCCCAGCAGGAACGGCAGGTCGAGCTTGTGACCCAATACCGTCACCGACAGGTCACAGGCCGGCGTCGCCACCGCGAAACGTGGCTTGAACAGAACCTCCTTATAGGCCTGCTCGCTGTCCCGCAGCGTCACCTCATCGTCGGCGGCCCCGTCCAGATAATCGAACACCGCATCCGGCAGGCGGCGACGCGCCAGGCGGCGCAAATCCTTGACGTTGACGACATTGGGGGAAGCAAGGCTCATGAAAAACATCCGGCGAAATCGGGCCGTTTATGCCCGCAATCCGGCATCTTTTAAAGCCGCTTCCTAAAAGGCGGACTTTTTAAAATGCAGAATGGCCGGTCTGGGCGCGGCCCAGCACCAGGGCATGGATGTCGTGGGTGCCCTCATAGGTGTTGACCGCTTCCAGGTTCAGCATGTGGCGCACCACATGATAATCGTCGGCCACCCCGTTGCCGCCATGCATGTCGCGCGCGGCGCGCGCGATCGCAAGCGCCTTGCCGGCATTGTTGCGTTTGAGCAGGCTGATGGTTTCCGCCGCCAGCTTGCCGTCTTCCATCAGCCGTCCGGCCTGCAGGCAGGCACCAAGACCCAAAGTGATCTCGGTCTGCATGTCGGCGAGTTTTTTCTGGAAAAGTTGCGTGGCGGCCAGCGGACGGCCGAACTGCTGGCGCACAAGGCCGTAGCTGCGCGCCGCATGCCAGCAGAATTCCGCCGCGCCCATCGCGCCCCAGGCAATGCCGTATCGGGCATGGTTGAGGCAGGAGAAGGCCGCTTTCAGGCCCAGCGCCTCGGGCAGAATACGGTCCTGCGGAATCTCCACATCGTTCATCGCGATTTCGCCGGTGATGCCGGCGCGCAGGGAGAACTTGCCTTCGATTTTGGGCGTCGAAAGCCCCCTGTCACCGCGCTCCAGGATGAAGCCGCGCACTTTTTCTCCCAACTTTGCCCATACCACAAAGATGTCGGCGATGGGCGCATGGGTGATCCAGGTCTTGGCGCCCGACAGGAGAAAGCCGGTTTTGGTTTTCACGGCGCGGCTCTGCATCGCGCCAGGATCGGAGCCGGAGCCCGGTTCGGTCAGGCCAAAGGCGCCGATCCATTCTCCACTCGCCAATTTGCGGAGATATTTCTGGCGTTGCGCTTCATCGCCAAAGGCATGAATGGGATGCATCACCAGGCTGGACTGGACCGAGATCGAAGATCGGAAGGCCGAATCCACTTTCTCGATTTCGCGGGCGATCAGCCCGTAAGCCACGGGCGAAACGCCGGGGCACCCATAGTCTTTCAGCGTACTGCCGAACAGACCGAGCGCGCCGAACTCCTTCAGCAGCGCGGGATCGGAACGCTCATGGCGGTGCATATCGCGCACCAGCGGCATCAGGCGGCTTTGCGCGAAGGCGCGCGCGCTGGCGCGCACGAGCTTTTCTTCCTCGCGCAGCGACGATTCCAGCAATAGCGGATCGGCCCAGTCAAAGGCGGGCCAGTTTTCCTTACTCATCCCCAGCCAATAAAAAGGGGAGGCGATATGCTTCCCATCTGGAAAGCATATCGCCAACCCCGTCTTTGATAATAGTGGGGCCGTCCGAAAGGACGGACTTGGCCGTTAAAGGCTAATTGGACTTGGTGACCTGGCCTTCGGCCACGCCAGCCTTGCTGCCGACACCCGGATTGACCGGGTTCTGGCCGCTCGCCGGAAGCGGCATCACCTTGTCCTCGTGACCGGGAAGCTTGGTTTCGGTGGTGGGGGCGGCATGCGGCTTGCCGTCACGCAGATCGGGCTTGTTGTTATTGGTCATCTGAATCTCCGAATGTGTTCAAATGCAATAACGGCCAGAGGCCTAATTGGTTCGCTTCAGAACCCAGTCGACCACATCCTGATGGACAACCGTCCGCTGCAAGTCGCGCAGCAGCATGTGGTAGACCTTGTCATAGCGGCGGACCACGGCCCGGTTCCCAAGTTCCGCGATCACGGACTGGGTTGGCTTGGCCGGGATGACCTGATCGTTGGCGCCATAGACCATCAGGATGGGCGGCGGGTT
Source organism: Rhizobium sp. Q54 (assembly GCA_945882615.1). Taxonomy (GTDB): domain Bacteria; phylum Pseudomonadota; class Alphaproteobacteria; order Micropepsales; family Micropepsaceae; genus Rhizomicrobium. The sequence continues at coordinate 52,068 of CAMCWK010000020.1, forward strand.
GGCCAGACGGGCCGGCGCTGTGCGCGCCTCGTCCATCAGATTGACCAGTCCATACAGCGTGTCGGTGCGGGTGCGCTTCTGGAACAGCGGGTCGCGGCCAAGGGCCCGCAGCATCTCGACATTGTCGGACGGGATGATGGTGACCACCTTGCTGGCGGCGGAGTTGGACAGGATCACGCCGGGCATCAGATGCGCGGCCAGGAACAGCGCCGCCCGATAGGTTATCGGCATGTCGGCGCGCGACCATACCGCCGGCGCCACCAGGATCGCGCCGTCCACCGCCGGCGGATTTTGCGAAGCCAGCGCCGTCAGCACCACAGCCCCGCCCATGCTTTCGCCCAGCGCAAAAACCGGCACGCCGGGATAGCGCAGCCGCGCCGCATCCACCGCGTCCGCGAGGTCGGCGCGCATGGCGTCGGCCCCGGCCCAGACGCCCGGATCGGCATTCTTGCCGAAGCCGCGCTGGTCATAGGCGATGGTGGTGATGCCTTCCCTCGCCCAGGCCTGGCCCGGCATGTCGAAGGCGTTGGAATAATCGCTCATGCCATGCACCGCGACGATCACGGCTTTGGGAGCGCCTGGAGCTTCCCAGCGGCGCAACGGCAATTGCTTGCCGTCGCGCGTCACCAGCGTCTCATCGCCGATCACGGCGGAACGGCTGGCATCGCGGGGCGCGGATTCGAAAGTGGGGGCGCAGGCGCAAAGACAGGCGGCAAATAGAATGGCGAAACGATGCATGCATGGGATCTGGCGGTTGGGACCCGCGAGACTAGGGCCACCCGGCTAAAGCGGCAACAAGCCGATCATGGCGCCCGACAGGCTGCTGGCCAGCACCCCCGCCACCAGCGCCTTCAGCGCCAGTCCCACGATTTCGTCGCGGCGTTCCGGGATCAGGGCGCTCATGCCAGCAATGAGAAAGCCCACACTGGCGAAATTGGCGAACCCGCACAGGGCGTAGACCATGATCATGCTGGAACGCGGCTCCAGCGTGCCAGCCGGCAGCGCCGCCATGCGCAGATAGGCGATCAACTCGTTGAGGATCACCTTGACCCCCAGCAGGCTGCCGGCCGTCACCATCTGATCGGCCGGAACGCCCATCAGCCAGACCAGCGGCGCGAACAGCCAGCCCAGCATGCGTTCCAGCGTCAAGGGCGCGCCCATCACGCCGGGCAGTTGGGCCAGGATGATATTGGCCAGCGCCACCAGCGAGGTCGTCACCACCAGCATGGCGATGATCTGCAGGTAAAGCTTCAGCCCGTCCTCGGTTCCGCGCGCCATCGCGTCCATGGTGGAGCGGTAATGCACGCTGGCTTCTTTTTCATTGAGATCAGTCTCGGCCGGTCCGGGCACCATCAGGCGCGCCATCAGGATGCCCGCCGGCAGCGACATGAAAGACGCCACGAGCAGATGGCCCAGCGCCCCGGGCAGCACATTGGCGAGGATGGTGGCGTACAGCACGAACACGGTGCCTGCGATCACCGACAGGCCCACCGTCATCAGGATGAAAAGTTCGGTGCGGGTCAGCCGCGCCAGATAGGGGCGGATCATCAGCTGGCCTTCGATATTGCCCAGGAACACCATCGAGGCGGAGGACAGGCCCACCACCCCGCCCAGTCCCAGCGCCTTTTTCAGCCCCGCCGCCATGGCCTTCACCAGGATGGGGGAAATGCGCCAGTACCACAGCATGGCGGACAGCGCCCCCACCACAATGATCAGCGGCAGGATGGAAAAGACCAGATTGATCATGTTGCCGGGATTGGTGACGGCGAAAGGCGCGGCCCCGCCGCCCATGTAACCGAACACAAAGCTGGTGCCGGCATTGGTGGCGGTGGTGATCGCCATCACCACCTGGTTCAGCGCCAGCAGCAGTTCGCGCGCCACCGGCGCTTTCAGCAGCAGCAGGGCGATAGCGGCCTGGAGCAGCAGCGTGCCGGCCACCATGCGCCAGTTGAAGGCCTTGCGGTCTTCCGAAAGGGCCCAGGCGATGGCGATGATGACGGCAATGCCCAAGGCGGACTGAAGATGCGGCACCATTCGCCCCCGCGAAACATCCGCGCCAAGGCTACATGATTCCGCGCGCGCCTCCCATGACAGAAGGCCGCGCCCAATCTAGAGTCGGCGCAACCAACGCAGGCGAAAAGCGTGACCGGCAAGACGGGCAAGACGGGGACCATCGGAGCGCTGGCGGGCGCGCGCGCCCTGCCGCCCCTGATGATCGTGCTCTATCACTTCAGCGAAGGCCATCATTACACCGGCCTGATCTGGTTCGACCGCATCGCGGCGCGCGGCTATCTGTGGGTCGAGTTCTTCTTCGCTTTGTCGGGCTTCATTCTCACCTATGCTTACAGCCACCGGCTGAAAGACCTTTGGCAATGGCGGGGCTATGCCGATTTCCTGCGCGCCCGGCTGATCCGGCTCTATCCGCTGCATCTCTTCATGCTGCTGTTCGTGCTGGGGATGGTGATCACGCTTCGGGCGCTGGCGGCGGCGGGAGGGTATGTCTCGATCTATGACCTTCCCTGGCATCAGGATGTCAGTCCCAAGGGTTTTGTGCTGAGCCTCTTTTTGGTTCAGGCTTGGGGCACCATGGACCGGCTGACCTGGAATGGCCTGTCCTGGTTCGTCAGCGTGGAATTCGCGCTCTGTCTGCTGTTTCCCGCCCTGCTCTATCTTTCCAATGGACGGACCTGGCGTGGCGCGGCGCTGGTTGCGGCGGGCGTGGCGGGATTGCTGGCGCTGCTGGCCACCTCCACCCACGGACTGGACATCACCTTTGACTTTGGCGTGCTGCGCGGCCTGGCCGACTTCACCATCGGCGTGGGGCTCGCGGTGCTGTTCATGCGGGTCCAGGACCAGCCCATTCCCGAATGGACCCATTCGCTGGT
>CAMCWK010000021.1 GCA_945882615.1 Rhizobium sp. Q54
AACTCGGGACCGAGCCGAGAGAAACAAGCGTGGCGGCAGCAAGTCCCATCATCAACTTACGCATCATAACGTTCCTTTTGTTTGGGTTAGATGCATTAGAAACGTAAGGCGCCGTTATTTGGATCACCGCGATTGATGCACCTAGAGTATTTTTCAAGCTTTGTTATCTAATCAACTAAGCTCTAGGTGCTCTTGGAGGCTGGACAAGCTGATATTGCAGGAAGCCGTGCGCGGAAACTTCCATCGCGGGAAATCGGTCTATGGTTTACACCCGGTTCGTGGTCCCTACCCCCTAAAACAAGTGCGATGATCGGGGCCTGCGGCGATGATCTGATCATGGGCTGGTAATTGTATGCGTGATGGCAACCAATCGCTGCAGCACCGGCCGAAATCGCAAGAAGCATTCGTAGCTCAGTTCCAATATCCACCTAAACACCGGAACCTGGGCGGCGGAGCTGAGTGGTTTAAGAAACGCGCTCCGATGCCATAGCGCTGCGAATGCATCTATACCAGAAAGCAAGGGTCCATTGAGTTCCTGGGCGTGGAAGCGCCGCATGAGGGCTGATCGTTCCAGCGGGAGAAGTGTTTCGGTCGTCAGATCAACATATGAAACAGATGCGTCGGTCTGGCGCTTTAACCAACCGATCTCCTGACTGCATATGGGGCAATTACCGTCAAACCAAACGGTAAGCGAAGGCAGGGATGAATGGGCCACGAATTGGTCGGGGGGCAACATATGCAGGACCCTCACTGGACGGCTTAAGCAGAGAAATTGTGATCAGCGGTTACTCTGAGTGAGCGCCGCTTATTGAGCACGGGCTCCTGGAGTATCCTTTGTGCCAACCCGAAACCCGAGAGCCATGCCCCTTCAACTCTTGGGGCGAGGAGCCAGTCACCACAAACGCCCAGACCGATCGTCGAATTCCAGAGCTCGCCCAGACCGAGTCCCTGTGACTTGGAGAATCGCCAGCGGTGCGCCTGAGAAACCAGGGGGGCCGCCCGTGGCGTTGCTGTCATAGCCAGCAGGTTTGACAGCAGAATTTCCGCTATGTTTGCCTGCTCAACCTCCAGGTTCGCCTGGGACCAGATGGAGTCGGCCTGCACCACCCAAGCCTCCAGCCCATATCGCCCGGGTTTTGCTGTGTTGCGACATGCCCACGACACGATGCCTGTTTCGCGAAATATTGAACGTCTTGAATTCAAGGGTTCAGCGAATGCAAACATGCCGCACCAGCATGGCGTGCTAACGGATGACGCGCTCTGAAGCATGAACATGGATTCATTCAGAGCCAGCAAGGGAGTTGCTTGCTCTGCCGGCAACGCAATAACGACGACGTCAAACGGCCCTTCTTCAGCCCGATCCAGATGCAATATCCAACCGTCATTCTTACGGCTGATACCGCCCACAAAGCTGTTCCAATTGACATCCTGAGTAGCTGCCATAGCTCCCAATGGGCAGGACATCGAGGGCGATCCAACCCAAGCATAGGGGCCAGCTTCGGGCCAGGATGCCACAACCCCGTCTTCGGCCCATTGGGCCACTTGATTTGCGAAGCGAGGTGTTTGCGCAGTGAAATATTGCGCGCCAATGTCAAACCTAACGTCACCTAGAGCTGTTTTGACGGTGCGGGTCGCCATCCTGCCAGATGGCCCTTTCCCCTTGTCAAACAACACTGGTCTAAGGCCCTCCGACCCCAGGTGTTGAGCACAAGTCAGGCCCGCCAAGCCCGCTCCAATTATTGCAACGCGCATCAGTGTCAGCGTCCCATCAGCGAGAATACCTCTTTACGGCTGGCAGAATCTTCGAGGAAGCAACCTAGAACGCGGCTGGTTACCATCGCCACTTCGGGAGTCCGGACACCGCGGCCTGTCATGCATCCGTGCTTTGCTTCAATGACAACGGCGACACCGCGTGGCTTTAAATTATCCCAAATGCACTGGGCTATTTCGGCGGTCAACCGCTCCTGAACTTGCAGCCTACGGGCGAATGCGTGCAGCACGCGAGCGAGTTTTGAAATGCCCACGACCTTTTGGTCAGGGAGATAGGCGATGCAGGCCTTTCCTTCGATTGGCGCCATGTGGTGCTCACAATGCGAATGGAAGGGAATATTCTTCAGCACAACAATCTCGTCATAGCCCCCGACTTCTTCAAAGGTCCGGGACAGATGCGCGATCGGATCCTCTTCATAGCCCTGACAGTACTCTTTCCAGGCCCTCGCAAATCGGACGGGTGTTTCTACAAGGCCCTCGCGTTCAGGGTCATCGCCCGCCCACCGAATGATTTTTCGCACTGCCTCTTGAATATCCTCTGGAACGAAAGGCTTTTTGCTTTCGTCGAATATTCGTGCGTCTGGAGAGATATAATTCATCGCGATCAACCCGGGCTGCAAGATTTTAATGAAATGGAGCGAGGTAGGCCCTAATGCGTGTTGATTGTGATGGCGCTCACTAAAATTGCCAATATGTCCAAAAGGGAAGTCCAATTTCCCGGGAAATCCCGAGTGATATCGCCCGCTTTGAAAGCGTGATTGACGCGAGGTCGCTAGCTGCCGTGCTGAGCGATTCCATGGAGCCCAATTGCCCGATTGCTCACTGTAACAAGTGCGCACTGGACCTGACCGGCCATACACGGGCGGGGCCATTGGTCGAGATCGATGCCTGGGACGCGGCCCACATCATACGGGACGGCAGAGTTGTGGATCGCACTCCTCTCAACCAGAACAGCCATGCGCTTCAGTCCTCAGTGACGACGACGAACTCCACCTGACTGACCGCCATCAAACAAGAAAACTGGTGACTAATCCGGCGACGCTGCTGACTGGTTAAGACAAGCACCTGTCACCATAGGATTCCCGCAATCCGATTGCCTCCCCGACGCGCAACATGGGGGGGGGGCTGGCGCCGGTAGGTCGCCAAGCAGGCTCTCTGTTTTCTCCGGCTATCGTATTTCGGTTCAACAATTGGGCTGCGAGATTACGCAGATTAGTAATGCTCACCGTTCGACTTACGACCAAATGTACGCACGAAGGCCGTCGGCCGAACTGCCGCAGTAGAATACGTCGCAACTGTGATAGCGGCCGCAGAAATAAAGAGGGCGTGGGCTAGGAGCGTCACTCCAAAAACCAAGTAACTGCCTATCGAAATACCAAACACAGTTGCCCACATCCAAGCCAGTAACTGAAAAACCATGTGCCGCGTTCCCAGATCTGGGATGTGTCTTAAGGGGCTGTACTTGTGGTCAAAAATAAACCTCCAACATGAAATGACAAAATCGCGCATAACGCCTCCAATAGAGAATTCTTGTGCACAATTGAGGCTTTCGCTAAGATCGCCAATATGTCCAAAAGGGAAGCTACCCCTCCTGGGAAGGCGCGAAATGTCCCGCCCGCCTTGAAAAGCATGATCGACGCCAGCCCGATAGCCGCCGTGCTGAGCGATCCTAGGCAGCCTGACAATCCGATAGCGCACTGTAACGAGGCTTTCCTTGACCTGACCGGCTATGCACGGGATGAAGTCATTGGTCGCAACTGTCGATTTCTTGCCGGCCCTACGACTGAAGAGCACCTATCAGACGAGATACGTCAGGGGGTCCGGGGCAAAATACCGGTTTTGGTGCAGATCCGAAACTATCGCAAGGATGGAACACCCTTCCGAAACGCTCTCCTTGTGGCTCCCATCTTCGATTCCGAAGGAGAGCTGGATTATTTCCTGGGATCCCAAAGTGCTGCTCCTGATCCAGATTTGGGGCCTTCCAGAACGGACATGGCCAAATCTAAGGTTGGGCAGCTCAGTCGTCGCCAGCGGGAAGTCCTTACGGCGATGTCGCTGGGCCGGCTTACAAAGCAGATTGCAAATGACATCGGTGTGTCGGAGAGGACGGTAAAGCTTCACAAGGCCGCACTTCTGAAAGCCCTAGATGTCCGGTCAGTCGCAGAGGCAATTCGCATCGCCATTGAGAGCGGGCTTTAGGCTTCCGCATCGCGCGCTCGCGCCGGCGTAAAGACGATGCGCCTCACGCTGAAATGGGGCGATATCGCAACTGAAATGGGCACCTGGCTCGGAATTGAACTTGCCATTCGGCCTAACCGCAAAGCCGATGTTGCAGCAGGCTTTGAGATTGCGTTCGTCACAGACGATCCTGAAGCCCCCTGCGTTAAAGCCTTGGGGCCAGACGGTCGGTTACGTGCGCGACCTCAACGGCTGCCTCGTCGAGCTTTGCTCGCCGGTGAAATGACCGCTTTTGGCGCAAAGCAGGCATTCGGCTGGCCTGGGCGGAATGACCGCTTTTGGAGTAAAGCGGACATTGGGCGGAATGATCAAAATTCTAAGCCCGCAAGAAACGCCAAGTAACTCAAGGCTGTAAGATCAGGGTAGGTTTCCCTCCCCCGTCCCTTTCCCCATTTTGGGTTTAAGTGGCCCTGTAAGTCGCCTTAACTTCAGCTTCCCCGGCGAGGGCGTGGTTCTAGCTGCTGCCCCAGGACCCGGCAAAGAGGACTGCTAAATCAAATGTTTGATTTTTCGGTTTGATTTCCTGTTCAGCCGGATCGTCCTTTCCGCAAGGGTTAGACTCAACCGTCTTGATTTTTTGATTATTTTTGTTGCTTGCGCGAATAGCGAAGGTCCAAGGCCTTTTTCTCGGTTTTGAGGGCAATAATCTCGAGATCGCGTAGCTGAATATCTTCCTCACCCAAAATATCCAACATCACAATAAAGAAACCCGCCGAGAACCCTCCCCGCGAGAACCTATTAGCAAGTGATCTTTCATTGTCCCTCCACCCTCGACGCCGAAGCCTTTCCGCCAGGATTTTATATCCGAGGCCTTTTTTCTTAATGAGGCCCTTGAGGTAATTACCAGCAATCGCCTTTGCCTCTTCCTCGCTATATCTCCGCTTCATACCTCTCCCACTCGATATATCGCTTTTCCGATATACTTGATCCTTTGATGTAGGTAAATGTGCATTTTGGTGACAAAGGAATCGGCCTCACTAACGCTCGGTATGCCTTTAGGTAACCAAAGCGGCGCAACCTTATGAAACTTGCTTACTCGGTAGCGGAAACCGCCTCGCTCCTGTCTGTCTCGAGAGCTTGGCTCTACGCCAGGTGGGCCCAAGGCGACGGTCCCCCCCGTTGCAAAGTAGGGTCTCGGACCATTGTCCCCGCGGACGGGCTAGACGTGTGGTTGAAGAGCCGCATCGTCATGTGCTCCGGGGAGTCCGAACCATGACTCTTTGTTGCCTTTGGTGTCGCAAAAGCTGCGCTTCTGGGCGGGCCGGAAAACCTAAAAAGTTCTGCGATACGCCCTGCAAGCGAAAGTACGAAGCGGCGCTCCGTGCGCACACTCTCACAGAACTTCTATCGGGAAAGTTATCGTTAGATGAATTGCGTCGACGCTATCCCGGAGGTGCGTGATGAACTAGGCAAACCCACTTCGAATTGAATTTTCACAACGTCACTCAAGGAGAAATCGAGATGCAAATGATTATGGTACATACCACTTTAGAAAAACTCGCACAGGTTTGTGATGAAGACGACGTGACGCTCACAGATTTGTTGAGTCACGAAATGGTCGAAGAGTTATCGCCTGGAGAGTTCTATTTTCTGGTGCGGCCACTGCGTCCCAAAAAGTCACAACCTGCCGAAACGCGCCAAAAATGAAAACTTGCGAAAGTGGCAAGTCCTGACTTTCGGAGAATGCAGGAAAACGGCCCGGCTAGCGTCTTTTTCGACCTGCGCAGCCGGGCCGGTCACTTCATCTGGTTAATAGCCGTCACCCAGCTAATAGCCTTCCTAGGAACATCGACGTGAACAAAACAAGCAACCAGAACTTCTTCATCTCTATGTCCAACACAGCAAACATAATCGATGCAGCATGCTTTGCCGAGTTGTGCGGTCTCTCTTTCACCCGGTTCTTGTCGTTAGATATGAGCGGAATAAGTGGCCGTCCCCAACCAGTGATATCTCATTTTCTCAAGTGCGTTTCGTGCTGGCTACGAACCAAAGGTGTTCGCTCCGCATACGTCTGGGTGTTGGAGTATCCAGCACGAGGGCGTTTGAATTGTCATATGCTTTTGCATGTCCCCGAGGCGCTCAAAAGTGCGTTTGCGCGAAAGGAGCGTCGGTGGCTCGGTCAGGCCGGGATGCCATGGCGGCGCGATATGTTGGTTTCGACTAAGATCGGTATTCGAAGCGGCGCTAATAATAGGGCCCTAACCGATGGCGAGCGCCTAGTTAATCTAGAATATGTCCTTTCCTATATTTTAAAGGGTGCCGAACGGGAGACTTGTGACCGCTTGGAAATAAAGTGGGGCCCCCAGGGCACCATTCTTGGAAAACGCTGTGGCACGTCACAGAGTATTGGGGCACGAGCCAGAACAGCGGCGGGCTATCAGCCGCGTCCTTCAGAACGGGGCGTGATCTTATTCAAAAAGCGCTACCGTCTCTCGCAGGCTTCGCGCCCTTCGGAGGGGCGTTCTTCGGTTTCTGCCCATCCCTAGCCGCCCGGCCCCGTGCCCCCCCTCCACTCAAATGCGCGCATTTTTTGCCCTAATGAGGGGGCTAGGCTGTTTTCTGAAATGGCAGAATATTTTCCTTGGCCAGTTTGCCACAGTAGGCCGCCCAAGCAGCCATCAACTTAGCCCGTTTCTCAAACAGTCCGCCCCTGCGGTACGCCGCCTCGACCTTATTCTGAATTGCATGAGCGAGAGCCATCTCAGCAACTTCTCTCGGGAAGTTCGTCTGCTCAGCGGCCCAATCGCGGAATGTACTACGGAATCCATGGGTCGTGATCGTACTTAACTTCATTCTTTTAAGCAGCATTAGAAGGGCCATATTGCTTAAGGGCTTGTTCTTAACTAGCCCAGGAAAAACGTAGTCACACGTCCTACCTTGGTGTTGCACCCGAAGCAGCTTTGTTGCTGGTTCAGACAGGGGAATTCGGTGCTCCTTCCCAGCTTTAATCCTAGTTGCAGGAATCGTCCAAATTCCCGATACCAGATCAAACTCTTCCCACTTTGCGTTGATCGTTTCACTTGTTCGCGTGGCCGTAAGTATCAGCAACTCCATCGCCCGCGCCGCTGTTGAATTCTGCTTTCGAACTAGCGTTACGAACTCTGCGATTTCCACATAGGGAAGGGCTGGATGATGCCTCGTTGCCCTGAACTTCGCAGGCTTCGGCAGTAACATTTCCAGGTGACCACGCCACCGGGCAGGATTTTCACCATCTCGCAATCCTCGAGCCTTTGCTGCATCTAAGACTGCTTCGATACGCTCTCTAACACGGCCGGCTGTCTCTGGCTTAATTGTCCATATAGGCTCAAGGGCTTTCAGCACTAGGTTCGTATCTACTGCCCCCACAGCTAAACCTCCGAGCTGCGGAAAGACATAAGACCTTAGCGTGGAATACCATTGCTTAGCATGTTTCGCGCTTCGCCAGGATGGACGCTTGGCTTCAATCAGGCTGTAGGCACATTGCTCAAAAGTAATTGCGTTAGCCGCTATGTGAGCCTGCTCCAATTTTTTGAGCCGCCTTTCTTCGATTGGATCGGTACCCCGAGCGACTAAGCTGCGACAAGCGGCGGCAAATTCGCGTGCATCCGCCAATCCAATGATCGCTGCCGAGCCCAGGCCCATGTCTCGGACCTTACCTCGCATCTGGAACCGGAAAATCCATGATCGCGAACCGTCTTTGCCGATCTGAAGATACAGCCCTCCTCCATCGCAATACCGTCCGGCCGCCGCCAGCTTCGCGAATTTGACGGCCGATAACCTCGAATACGCCCTGCTACCCATGTTTCCTCCCCTATTTGATCGGCCTATTCTAAAAGACTGGCCTGGAGAGAGATAGACAGAAATCGCCTTTTTTCCTGTTATTTCAACTACTTATGTGACGCCATTTTACTGCACTGGACGGCCCTAGATAGTGGTTGGGATTCCTCTCTGTCCGCCAAACTCCTTTGTTATCCCATCATTATTCTGAGTTTTTCTTAGTGCCCCCCGGATCAACCACCGGGTCGGCATCAAGTTGGCTGAAGTCAGTTATTGCCATCATCGATTTTACCTCGGCCCACGGTATTAGCTGAAAACCAAACGGCTCCAGCATCAGCACCCCTCTTTCAAGCTCAACTGAATATCGGGTGGCGTAGTGCGCGCTGCTGGTTTCGACGACCTGCAACATCCCGCTGTTTGAAGTGGTGTATGAGCCCATGGCACCGGCTGTGAATGCGCCCCATAATGCAAGGGTGGTGAATGCCCCCAGAATGCAAATCTCTTTCGGAACGCGCTCGCTAAGTCGGAACCAGACTTTATTGATCACCATCAAGCTGCCCGGGAAACCTGAAAGTGCGATGGCGATCCACCACGAAATCCAGCCCAGCGACAGCAGGACCAAACTACTTACGATGGTGAAAATGAATATCGCCCCGATATGGAGCGTCTTCGCCGCAGCTGGATGCCCTATTTTTTGAGCAACCTTCCTGACCGGGCGATCTACCTGTCCGATCACCATCACGCCCAAAGCTACACCGGGCAACATCAGCAAACCGAGCGGGACGGCGCCATTTACGACATCGGAAAAGGTCAACAGCCTCAACATATCCGCCCGACCGATGCCGATGAAGGTCCCTAAGTAGTAAGTCGCAGAACAAGAAAAGGCGGCGGCGGCTAACAGCGGCACGAAGAGAAGAAGCCGCTCGGCCGGCGCGGCCATGCTTTGTTTTGTCTGTGGCTCACTCATTCAAATCCCCCAGCCAGCAACCTGCACCATAACCTTTCCAGACGCCTGATGGAGCCATTGAAACACCGCTGGTTCGGAAGGCCATCACGGACACCATGGAAGGAGGACTGGAGACTTTTGAATTGAGGGGCGAAAATATGCTTTCGAACCTGTACTACCGGTCGTCACCTAAGGGGCTGGGATGGCAATGTTTTTTGCGGCTAAAGCCGTGGACAAACTGTCACCGCGCTAGACAACCCCGCCAGAATCGGTGGCTCCTCTCTAAAAATATGAGGGAGAAGCCCATGCTCACGCGTCGCCACACCATGGCCGGCCTGCTCGGCCCCGCCGCCGCCTTTGGCCTGGGCGGCCTTGCCTCCCCCGCGCGCGGCCAGAGCGCCGCGATCGGCTCCCGCGAAAAAATCCGCGTCACCAAGATCGACACCTTTGTGCTGACCAACAGCTGGGTGTTCGTGAAGATCACCACCGATACCGGCATTGTCGGCTGGGGCGAGATGCTGAAGGACGACGCCAAGGCCTGCGCCGCCGGCGCGCTGGAGGTCGGCGATTACCTGATCGGCCAGGACCCCACCCGCGTGGTGCATCACTGGCAGGCGATCCATCGCGGCGCCTTTTACCGCGGCGGCCCGATCAAGACCGCGATCTCGTCGGGCATCGACCAGGCGCTGTGGGACATCACCGGCAAGGTTTATAACCTGCCGGTCTACAAGCTTTTGGGCGGGGCGGTGCGCGACCGCTGCCGCGTTTACGGCCGGCCCGACCCGAAAAACGGCGTCAACGCCATGAAGGTGCAGCTGCGCGACGGCACGGGCCGCGCCCCGACCAAATACAATGAAGGCGACAAGTATGTCGCCGAAGTCACCGAACGCTTCGCCGCCCTGCGCAAGAAGATGGGCCCGGACGTGGACATCGGCGTGGAATTCCACGGCGCGGTGCAGCCGACCACCGCCATCCGGCTGATGGCGGCGCTGGAGCCGCACAATCCCTGGTTCTATGAGGAAGTGGTCCAGGCGCTGAACATCGAACTGATGGCCGAGCTGGCCGCCAAGACCCGCGTGCCGCTGGCCACCGGCGAGCGCATCTTCACCAAATGGGGTTTCAAGGACATCCTGGAGAAGAAGGCGGCGATGATCCTGCAGCCGGACGTCTGCTATGCCGGCGGCATCACCGAGCTGAAGATCATCGCGGGCATGGCCGAGGCCTATTACGCCCCGATCGCGCCGCACAATCCGCAAGGGCCCTGCTCGCTGGCCGCCAGCTTGCAGATCGCCGCCGCCATTCCCAACTTCCTGATCCAGGAACGCGGCGACAATGAATATTCCGACCTGTTGGCCAAGCCGCTGCCGCCGATCGTGAATGGCTATCGCCCGCTGCTGGAAGGCCCGGGCCTCGGCATCACCATCGACGAGGACAAGCTGCGCGCCCAGGTGGGTGAGCCCCGGCCCTATATGCCGCAGTTCGACAAGGACGACGGCTCGGTGGTGGACTGGTAGCGCCTAGCGGGTCTTGCCCCGCGCCGCCACCGGCCACATTTCGATCAATTCGCCGCCCCGGCTGACCGCAACCTCGTCATGCAGGTTGCTGACGACGCAGACATGGTTGGGCACGATGCGCAGGCGCTCGCCCACCACCGGCCTGGTGGCGCAGCGCGACACATCGACGATGCCGTGCTCCTCGTTCAACCGCTCGATCACCGCATCCTCGTAACCCAGGATCAGGCCGTAGCCTTTGCCGAAGGACGGATCGAGCTGATCGCTGGAGAGGCTCTTGGAGCCGGCATCGATCACGGCGCGATCCTCGGTGGGGCGGCTGATCACGGTGACGTGCAGGTGGAAGGCGCATTCGTCCAGGCTCGCGGCGCCGGCGCCGACCGTGGCGCGGTCGTGATAGATATAGGTGCCGACCCGCACCTCGGTCAGGCCCGCGATCTCGTGCGCGGCCCAGGCATTGGGCGTGCCGCCGCCGGAGACCACGGAAATCGGGATTCCGGCTTTTTCAAATTCCTGCCGCGCTTCGGCCACGAAGCGCGCGGTGGCCGCCGTGCTGGGATAGGTCATCAATCCGTCAAAGCGCAGGCCCGGCGTCTGCTGCACGCGCCGCGCCAGTTCCAGCGCCTCAGCCACCGAGGTGACGCCGGTGCGCTTGTTGCCGCTGTCAAACTCCACCAGCACGCCGATGGTGTGATTGGAGGCGCGCGCCGCTTCGCCGATCGTGTCCAGCGCCAGCCTGTTATCGATGCCGACACGGACCTTGGCGCGGCGCGACAGGTCCGCCAGGCGCTGCGCCTTGACGGGGCCGATCAGGGGATAGGAGATGAAAATGTCGTCCAGCCCGGCATCGGCCATCACCTCGGCCTCGCCCAGCTTCTGGCAGGTGATGCCGCCCGCCCCCAGCGCCAGCTGGCGCTGCGCAAAGGCCGGTATCTTGTGGGTCTTGATGTGGGGGCGCAGCTGGAGGCCGTGGCTGTCGCAATAGGCCTGCATCTTCGCCAGATTGTGCTCGACCCGGTCCAGGTCGATCACCGGCACCGGGGTCTCCAGATCGGCAACGCGCATCGGAAGCTCCCTTAGTCCGGCAACACCGCCACACAGTCGATCTCCACCTGGATGCCGTAAAGCTGGCAGCCGATGGTGGTGCGCGCCGGCGGCTCGCCCGGAAAGAACTCCTTGTAGATGGTGTTGTATTCGGGGAAACGGGTCAGGTCGCTGAGATAGGTATTCACCTTGACCACGTCCTTCATGCCGGCGCCCGCGCCTTCCAGGATGGTCTGCACATTGCGCAGGGTCTGGCGCACCTGCCCGGCAAAATCATCCGGCGCGACATTGGTTTTGGGATCAGCGGGGCCCTGCCCCGAAACATAGACAAAACCGTTGGCGATGACCGCGTGCGAATAATGCCCGCCCGGCTTCAGGGCGGCGTCGACGATAAGTGCCTTGCGCATGAGGGCTCCTGTTGTTCTTGGCCGCTGAACGGCCCGGCTGGTGTATCGCACAAAACGCCCAGCAAAAAGGGCCGGCGCCGCGAAGCGTCGGCCCTTGTTTGTTGGCGGCGGCGCCTACTTGCGTCCCGGCACCTCGGAGATGGTCTTGGCGTTGGCCGCCTTGCGCGCCGCCAGCATACGATCGAAATCGGCGCGGCTCATTCGTATCCGGCCCGGCGTGCCCTGCGCCCAGGCTGCCATGGCGTCGTATTTTCGGGGTGTCCAGCCGCCTTCGAATTCGCCGGCATTGGCGCCGGTGCGGTTGAGCTCGAAATTGTAGGTGTCTTCCAGCTGGGTGAACTCGGCGGAGATCACCGCCTCTTCCGCCAGGATCGCCGGAATGAACATCACCCCGTCGGCCTTGGACACCACCAGATCGCCCGGTAGTACCGAAGCGCGGCCGATGCGGATCGGCGCATTGATCGAGGTCAGCGTCATGTCCACCCAGAAGGAGGGATCATAGGCGCGGTAGAGGCCCGGCAGGTTGGCGATCTCGCGCGCTTCCTCGGCATCGCGGATGCCGGCATCGAAGATGAAGCCCGAATGGGTGTGGGCGGCAATGCCGCTGGCGAGATTCGAGCCGATCAGCGTGCCTTCCACGATCTTGCCAAACCCGTCAGCGACATAGACATCGCCCATCACCAGTTCGTTGATCGGCCACTGGTTGTTGCCGGTGACGCGGCCATCGCGCTTGCCCTCGGCATTGATGACATTGACCATGTCGGGGCGCGCCGGCATGTACTGCGCCGTCAGGGCGCGGCCGGCAAAGGCCTTGCCGGGCTGCAGCGACTGCCAGCCGCCTTCGAACTGGGCGTTGTAGCCCTTGGAACGCAGGAAGCCCCAGATATTCTCCAGCGGCACTTTTGTGACGCGCTCCAGCAGCGAGTCCGGCACCTTGGGGCGGCCGTCGGGGAAGCGCTCGCCCTTCCATTCCGAAGTGTATTGCAGCATCTGAGCGCGGGTCTGCTTGACCTGGGCGATGGCGGGGGACGCGGCCAGGGTGATGGCGCAACCCAGCAGCGCGATCTTCAGAACTTTCATTTTCAAACTCCAGTTTGTGGCCGCCATTCGTGCGGCGTTTGTTTTCAACAGCTCTCCGGCGGCTCGCCCAAGCTCGCCGCGTTGGCTAGCTTTTCTTGGCAAGCACAGCGAGCCTAGAAAAGCTTGCCCCTCCCCGAGCGTAGCGAGGGAGGCGTTCCTCACCCCCACCACACCTCACCAGGCGCCAGATGCGCCTTGGCGACGTCGGGATTGATGTCAAAGCCCAGGCCGGGCTTGTCCTGGATGTGGAAGTATCCATCCTTCCAGAACGGCCCTTCATGGGTGACAAGTGTCGGCCACCAGTCCACCCACTTGGCCAGTTCATGGACGCGGAAATTGCGCACCGAGGCGCAGGCATGGGCCGAGGCCGCAGTGCCGATCGGGCTGGCCGGGTTGTGGGCCGCGGTCCAAATTCCATACAGGTCGGCCAGATCGGCGATGCGCTTGGCCTCGAACAGTCCGCCCGACTTGGGAATGTCGATATGCACCCCCGCCACCGCCTGGCGCAGGATGATCTGGGAGAACTGGTGGTAGCCGTAGAGATTCTCCCCGGTGCAGATCGGCGTGTTGGTGGCCTTTGACACCCGCTCCACCGTTTCGGGATTTTCCGGCGGCGTCGGGTCTTCCACGAACAGCGGATTGGTGTGCTCGAGCGCGTTGCACAGCTTGATCACATCGTTGACGGAATATTTCCAGTGGCATTCCATGGCGAAGTCGGTGTCGCCCAGCGCCTTTCGCACCCGTTCCATACGGTCCACGATGCGGCGAATATCGAGATTGGTGAGTTCATTGGTATAACGATCATGGCCGGGTTCGGAGAAAGTCGGGTCGGAGCTGCGCGGCACCGCATCGCCCTGCACCTTGAAGGCGGTGAAACCGAAAGGATTGTTGGCCTTGGCTTCCGCCACCTGATCGCCCCAGGACTGCGCCTCTGCGGGGCGGCGCTCCGGCGCCTGCAGGGTGCGATAGAAGCGCACCTTGTCGCGGAAACGTCCGCCAAGCAGGTTGCAGACCGGGGTCTGCAACAGACGCCCCGCCAGATCCCACAGCGCGATCTCTATCCCTGAGGCCGCGTGCATGGTCAGGCCGCCGGTGGCGCCATAGCCGCCATTGAGGAACAGCAGCTTGGTATAAAGCTTGACCACATTCAGCGGGTCTTCGCCGATCAGCTGCTCGCGGAAACGGTTGAGGGTGATGTCCTTGACGCCGGGGCCCCAATAGCCCTCGCCGATGCCGAATATGCCGGCATCGGTTTCGATCTTGATCAGATTCCAGTCCCAGGTGCCGCGGATGATCATCACCTTGACGTCGGTGATCTTGATCTTCTTGGCGAGATATTGTGCCTTGGCCTGATAGGGCAGCGCGAAACAGGACGCGACGCCCATGGCCAGCAGTTTGCGGCGATCCAAAGTCATGAGATGCTTCCCCACCCGGTGATTTTGGGTGCGAGATTGCAGGGGCGGCTGAGGGGCGTCAACGCCGCTACAGTGCATACAGAATATAGATAAAGTTGGGAGGGGTTATGAGCAGATGCAGCATAGCGTTTGCCGCGCTTTTGGGCGCCGGTCTGGCGCTGGCGCCCGCGCGCGCCGCGCAAACGGTATGGACCTTCGACAACCTGTCACGGATCGGCGGAATCCCGGTGAAGGTGGAGGGCAATCCGCAACTGGTCCAAAGCCCCGTCGGTGCGGCGGTGCGGTTCAACGGCAAGGACGACGCCCTGTTTTTCAGCGATCGCCCGCTGGTGGGCGCCAAGGCCTTCACCATCGAGGCGATCTTCCGCCCCGACGGCGGCGACTTCGAACAGCGCTGGATGCATATCGTCGAAACCGATCCGATGACGGGCCTGGACGCCCTGCCCGCCGGTACCAGCGACCCCAACCCGCGCTTCATGTTCGAGGTGCGGGTGAAAGACGACAGCTGGTACCTGGACGCCTTCGTCAACAGCAAGGCCGGCAGCAAGGCGCTGATATTTCCGGAAAAGCTTCATCCCATCGGGCCCTGGTATGCCGTCGCCCAGACTTATGACGGCAAGACCTACCGCATGTATGTGAACGGCGTGCTGGAGGGTCAGGCCGATGTCCCCTTCACCCCGCACGGTCCCGGCCATGTGATGGTGGGCGTGCGCATCAACCATGTGAACTGGTTCAAGGGCGCCGTGGCGCAGGCGCGCTTCACCGATACCGCGTTATCGCCGGATCAGCTTCTCAAAGTGCCGAAGTAAGTCTCACATCTTGCCGCTGAGACGTGCGCCCCAGTCCAGGATGCCGGGGAAGCCCGCGATGAGCGCACGACAAAGGTTGCGGCTCTCGTCGCGCATGGCCAGATGGGCGAACAGCGAGGCGGCACGGATGCGGGTGGCGAAGCTGTCATGCCATGCGCGGGCATATTCGTCTTCGCGGCTCGCGATCAGCAGCTTTGCCAGAAGGCCGCTGGCCTGGATCGCCATGCTGATGCCTTCGGCGATGATGGGATGGGCCTCGCCCGCGCTGTTGCCGACGAAAAACACACCATCGGCAAGGCGTGGCCGGATACCGGGATGGATCGGGCCGGTGGACAGGAAATGACCCTCCAGCACCGCGCCCTCCAGCGCCCGGTCCACCCCAATCGTGGTGGCGCGGATATGCGCCAGCACCGCTTCGCCCGCCTTGCCGCCGTGACGCTGCCGCGCCGCGGCCAACGCATCGCGCCGGATGCAGCAGGACAGCGACAATCGTCCGCTATCGCTCATCACCATGCCGCCATAGCCGCCCGGAAAGGCCAGCAGCGGCATCAGACCGGGCGGCAATGCGCTGCCGGTGAAATGCGCCTTGAAGGCGAACAGGTCGGAGGGTGCGTCAGCTACCGGCATGGCGAAAATACCCCTGGCATTCCAGGAGCCGCAGGCCGCGATGATGGTGTGCGCCCGGATTTCGCGTCCATCCTCAAGGGTACAGACAGAAGTTTCGCCATCCCGCTTCAGGCCCGTGACCTCGGCAGGCTGGAAAAGCTCCGCGCCGGCCCGAACCGCCGCGTCGCGCAAAAGCGTGTCGAGGTGCTCGCGGCCCAGCGCCCGGCCCCACAACCGTTCGGTTGGCGACGACGCCATGGTGCCGCCGGCGTAAAGGCCGACGCGCATGACAGGTGGCCCAGCCGCGGCGAGAAATGCTTGTTCAATGCCACAGGCCGCCAGAACCGCGCCGCTGGTGGCGGAAATGAATTCGCCGCAGACCTTGCGGCGCGGAAATTCGCCTTTCTCGACCAGCGCGATTTTCCATCCGGCCTGCGCCAGCAACCGCGCCGCCGCTGATCCAGCGGGTCCCGCACCCACCACAACCGCGTCAAACATCGCGCCGCGCCGTAAAGACATGGGTGAAGGGAAAGCCGGCGCGCTCCGTCAGCCGCCAGCCCTCCTGCGGCCACAGGCGCGACACGTCCTGAGCGGTGAAACCGGCCTCCACGCTGACCACCGCATCATGGCGGGTGACGGCGTTGCAGCCCAGAAGCCCGACCAGATGCGCCGCCAGCAGCGCGAAACGGCTTCGGCGCGGCTCGCAGGCCACGAAACGGCCGGTGTGCTCTGCCACGGCAGCCAAAAGCCGCGACAGCGCGGCATCGTCAAAATGATGCAGGAACAGATTGGCGGTGATGATGTCGGCCACCGGCAAGACCTCGAACACGTCGCCGCGCCGGACCTCGCAATGCCACCCCAGCGCTTCAAAGCCGGTGCGGGTTTCAGTCGTGACAATATCCTGCTGGTCCACGATCAGCACCCGCACGCCGGGCCAGACTTTTGCCAGCCGCCGCGCCACACCCAGCGCAAAGCGCCCGTCACCACCGCCCAGATCGGCCCACACATGCGGCGGCGGACAATTCAATAACGCCTGCGCCATGATCGCCTGCTGGCGCATGAGGCCGTTGATCAGCACCAGATCGCGGCGTGAACGCATGGCGCGCGGATCGTCGGCCGCCAGCCCGTCCAGCAATTCCGGCGTCAGGACGCGCACTCACGCCGCCATGCGGAACATCATGGTTTCCGCCACCAGTCCCGGGCCGAAGGACATGGCGCAGCCGCGCGCGCCGGCGGCCCCTTCGCGCATCAGCCGGTCCAGCACGAACATCACCGTGCCCGACGACATGTTGCCGTAATCGTTGAGGACGCGGCGCGAGGCGGCCAGCGCTTCGAGCGGCAGGGCAAAAGCCTGTTCCACCGCATCCAGCACCGTGCGCCCTCCGGGATGCACCGCCCACAGGTCGATGTCGTTGGCGCCGCCCAGAATGGCATCGCGCGATTCCGACAAGGCGGTGCGGATGGCGCCCGGCACCGCGCCGGACAGAACCATGTCGAAGCCCTGCTGGCGGATATGCCAGCGGATCAATGCGCTGGTATCCGGCACCAGCGCGGCGCGGAAGGATTCCATCCCAACCCCGACCGGGTCGGCGCTGACCAGGGCGGCGGCACAGCCATCGGCGAACAGCAGGAAGGACAGAATTTCCTCCAGTTCGTCGGTCTCATGCAGATGCAGGGTGCAAAGCTCGAGATTGACCGCCAGCACCCTCGCCTTCGGCTCGGAGCGCACAATGTGCCGCGCCAGCTTCAAGGCGTTGATGGCGGCATAGCATCCCATGAAACCCACCATGGTGCGCTCGACGGACGGGGACAGCCCGCAGCGCTCGACCAGCGCCAGATCGACGCCCGGCGCGGAAAAGCCGGTGCAACTGGTGACGACGATATGGGTGATGGCGGCGCGGTCTTCGCCTTGCAGCAATTTCTCCACCGCCGCCACCGCCAGGTCCGGAGCCCAGCTTTCATATTTGCGCATCCGGGCGGCGGTGTCGGGAAAAGCCCCCCGGGCGTAAAAACCCTCTATATCCACCGATGCACCGCCCGCGCCGGGCTCCAGGAACGAGTAGCGGTGGGCAATGCCGCTTCGCTCGGCCATGCGGTTGAACAACGCCAGGCGGCGGCTGTCGGCCGCCAGCATCCCGCGCCCGAAGGTCAGAAACGCGTCCTGCACATCATGCGGCGGAACAGCGGTGGCGATGCGGTTGATATGGGCCTGGTTCATGCGCGACCTTTTGCGATCCGCTATCCTAACGCAGCCGCCAGCCCTTTGCTCCCCAGATCGTTCAGCCCCGGTTCAGGATCGCCCCATCAGTATGGGGGCAAATGGGAGTGAAAGAGATGATGCGTGTTTCCGGTCTAATTGTGGGTTTGGTCTTTCTGGCCGCCAGCGCGGCGCAGGCGAATACCCTGCCGCCCGGCCCGATGCACGACACCGTGACCAAGGCCTGCGCCCAGTGCCACAGCGCGGATGTCGTCAGCTCGCAGCGCAAAAGCCGCGCCGGATGGGCCGACACCGTCAATCAGATGGTCGCCAACGGCGCGCAGGTCAGCGACGCGGAATTCGACAAGGTGGTGGACTATCTGGCGAAGAACTTCGCCGACAAATAGCTACCAGAGCTTCACGCGCTGTTCGGGCGGCAGGTAATACTTGTCGTCCGGCTGCACATTGAACGCCTTGTACCATTCGTCCTGGTTGCGGGTGGGACCGATGACGCGGAATTCCGCCACCGTATGCACGTTGGAGAGTGTCGCGGTGCGCAGCGCATTCTCGCGCATCTTGGTGCGCCACACCTGGCCAAAGGACAAATACAGGCGCTGGTCGCCGGTGAGGCCGTCGATCACCGGCGCCGGCCTGCCGTTCAGCGACAGGTGATAGGCCTTCAGCGCGATCGCCAAGCCCGCATTGTCGGCGATATTCTCGCCCAGCGTGTTCTTGCCGATCACATGCAGGCCCGGTAGCGGCTCAAAGGCGTCATACTGCTTGACCAGGGCGGCGGTGCGGGCGTCGAAATTGGCCCGGTCCTCCTTGGTCCACCAGTCCTGGAACACGCCCTTGGCGTCATACTTGCTGCCCTGGTCGTCGAAACCGTGGCTGATCTCGTGGCCGATCACCGCGCCGATGGCCCCGTAATTCACCGCATCGTCCGCCAGCGGATCGAAGAAAGGCGGCTGGAGAATGCCGGCCGGAAACACGATCTCGTTGAGCGATGGGTGGTAATAGGCGTTGATGGTGGAGGGCGTCATGCCCCATTCCAGACGGTCCACCGGCTGGTTGATGCGCGCCACGTCGCGGTTCCATTCGAATAGCGCCGCGCGCTGGACATTTCCAATCAGGTCGCCGCGCACCACTTCAAGGTCCGAATAGTCGCGCCACTTGGAGGGATAGCCGATTTTGGGCGTGAAGTTGGCGTTTTTCTCCAGCGCCTTGGCGCGGGTCGCCGGTCCCATCCAGTCCAGCTTGTGCAGGTTCTGCTCGAACGCCTTGATCAGGTTGGCGACCAGGACATCCATCTTGGCCTTGGACTCGGGCGGGAAATAGCGGGCCACATACAGCTTGCCCAGCGCCTCGCCCATTGTGGTGTCGAGCAGACGGGTGCCGCGCGTCTTGCGGTCGAGCTGCGCCGTGCGCCCGCTAAGCTCGGTCCCGTAGAAAGAGAAGACCAGATCGTCGAAGCGCTTGGGCAGATAGGAGGCGAAGGTGCGCAGGTAATGCACCGCCAGATAATCGCGCCAGGTGCTGACCGGCGTGGCGACGAAGATCTTGGCCAGCGGCCCAAAGGCGGTGTTCTCCGCCACGATCACATAGCGTTCATGGCCCTGCGGAGTCTTGAAGGGAATGCTGGTCTCGGCCAGGAAGGGGTCCCAGGGGAATTCCGGCGCCAGTGTTTTCAGCGCCGATACCGGCATGGGATTGTAGGTCTTGTCGGCATCGCGGCGGTCGGCGCGGGTCCAGGACACGCGGGCGATTTCGGTTTCCAGCGCCAGCACGCGCTCGGCGCGCGCCTGCGCGTCGCTCATGCCTGCCAGCGTCATCAGGTCGGCGAGATACTTGCGATAGGCATCGCGGGTTTTGACGATCGCCGCGTCACTCGACAGGTAATAGTCGCGCTCGGGCATGCCCAGGCCCGACTGGCTGAGATTGACGGAATAATTGTCCGGGTTTTTGTCGTCGATGCCCATTCCGATGCCATAGATGCTCTGGGTCGAAAGCTTGATCGAGCCCATGGCGCTGGCCACCTGCTGGTGGGTCTGAAGACCCGCGAGATAGTCCAGGTCCTTGCGCACCGGCTGAAGACCCTTGGCTTCGATCGCGTCAGTATCGACGAAGGTGTCGTAGAGGTCGCGCAGCTTGCGCTCCTCGTCCGTCATCTGGCTTTGCGGCTTCTTGCTCAGATCCTCGACAATAGTGCGCAGCCGCTGCTCGCTGAGGATCTGCAGGTCCTGGAAAGACCCGGCGCTGGCGCGGTCGGCGGGAATTTCCGCCGTCTTCAGCCAGCCGCCATTCACATACCGGAAGAAATTGTCGCCCGGCTTGACGCTCTTATCCATCGAGCTCAGGTCCACGCCCCACTTGCCCAGCTTGGCGCCCCCCTTGGTGTCTTGGGCCAGCGCCGAAGATGCAGCCAGCGCGCCGCACAGAAAGACCAGAGCCGGAAGACGGGACATGGGAGATCTCCGAAGGAAGAGGGAAGTCTAAGGCGGCGATTGCGGCATTTCCACGATAATGCCGGGCGATACCTGGTTGCCGTCGGGCTGGCGGGTCAGGGCCAGGCTGAGGATCGCGCCGGGCGTCAAAAGGCTCTTGTCGCCCAGGCTCAGGGTCGAAACCGGCGTTCCGGGCACCACTTCGATGGTCGCATCGGCGCTGCAGGCCAGGGCGCTGGCGAAGGCCGGCGCCACCGCCCGCCCCTCGCACACCGCATTCTTGCGGGCGCCGGTCAGGGTGGCGCCCCGGTAATGCAGGATCAGCGTGCCGTCGAACATGCTTTCGGGCTTGCTGGGCTTCACCTCGCGGACGGTGCCGTTCACCATCAGCCGGCCATTGTCCACGAAGCGGCCCTCCCCGCTGCCGCGCAGGGCCGGGGCATAGAGATAGACGTTCTGGGCCCGCAGCCGGCCGGCGCGCTCGGTCACCGCGGCGCCGACATAGTCGCCGGGCTTGATCGCCCCGAAATAGCTTTTCTGCTGCTGGACATATTGGGTCTGGGACAGGACGCAAACCGTCAGCGGATCACCGGGGGCCGGCTTGCCACTTACCCCCAGCGGTTGCAGGGTCATGGCTTGCCCGTCAAACGCCGTCAGTCGCGCCTTGATCCGGATCACGCCCTGCGCGCTCGCCGGGAGCGCAAACAACAGCGCCGCGGCGCATGTCAGCACCACGGCGCATGTCAGACGAGACCCAAAGCAACTATGCAAGGCGATCCTTAGCGGCGCGGCTTCTGGAATTTGAGCATGAACTGGTTGGTTTTGCCGCGAATATCGTTCTCGAATACGCGCTTGCTGCCATCGTCGCCCGGATACTGCAGGGCATTGCCTTCGGTCACCAGCCTGAAGCCGGCGGCTTGCGCTTCCTTGATCACACTGGACTTCTTGATCCGGTGCAGCGTCTCGGTGACATCGTCAGCGGCGCTGTCGGCCGCGGCATGGTCCAGCACGACATACAGCCCGCCCGGCTTCAGCGACTTGAAGATCGCCTTGTTCACCTCATTGACGTCCATATTGTAGGACTTGTTGTGCATGTCGTGATAGTTCAGCGACGTCCACACCACATCCACCGGCTCGGGCGTAACAAACTGGGTCAGCGGCCCATGGATGACGCCCAGGTTTTTATAGACCCGCTTGAGATCGGCCATCTGGTTGTCGGGATCGCGGCCCTGGCTCTTCAGCCGCGCATCATACTGCGTACCGAAATAGGCATAGACCCGGCCACCCGGCTCCACCGCCTTGGCGAAGATGCGGGTGAAGTAGCCGCTGCCGGGCAGCAGATCGACCACGATCTTGCCCGGCGTGATGCCAGCGAATTCCAGCATTTCGGCCGGCTTGCGGTTTTCATCGCGCGCGGTATCGGCGGCGGGACGCGCGCTGTCAGCGACAGCGGCCGTCATCTTCGCGGTCGGCGCGGCATTCACCAGCGCGGTGGACGCCATCAGCGCCGCGGCGGCCAAAAACAAGGTTGCGTGTTTCATGTTCCCATTTCCCCAGCTTGTCAGGAAGCAAAGCCTAGACCTTTCCGCGGGGCTCCATAAGGGGGAAACTGCCCAGCGCGCAGGCAAAGCCGAGCGCCATTTAAAAAAACTAAGCGGGCACTTCGATGGGAAAGCCCGGCGCGATCTTGGAGGCGTGGATCACCAGCGAGCTTTTCACGCTGGCGACGTTCTTTTCCGCCGTCACCGTGTCGGTGATGAAGGACTGGAAGGCCGACAGGTCGCGCGCCACGCATTTGAGGATGAAATCCACTTCACCCGACAGCATGTGACACTCGCGCACTTCGGGCCAGCGCCGCGCGCTTTCCTCGAAATGCTTGAGATCGCCGTCCTTCTGGCTCGACAGGCCGACAAAGACAAAGCCGGTGACTTCAAACCCCAGCGACTTGCCGTCGAGATCGGCATGATAGCCCTTGATGAAACCGGCCTTCTCCAGCGCGCGGATGCGGCGCAGGCAGGGCGGCGCGGTGATCTTGGCGCGGCGCGACAATTCCACATTGGTGATGCGCCCGTCGGCCTGCAGCTCGCTGAGAATGCGCAAGTCGATGGCGTCCAGCTTGCGGGTGTCCAAGGGAAATCCTGCGCGTTGCGGAAGGGAGGCGTCCTATAACGCAGGCTTTTCGCCCTCGCAATAATATTTCTCGAATCTGCCGACGAAAGGCATATCCATGCGCGAGAGGTCGGGCACATAACCTTATGCACCGGCTCGGCTTTTTGCCCGGCTTGACCAAGCGCCCCGCCATAACGATATGACATAGCGAGACCCGCGAAACCCGCAAAGCACGCCATGACCGCCAAACATTCCAAAGTCATCATCCTGGGCAGCGGACCTGCCGGATGCACCGCCGCCATCTATGCCGCGCGCGCCATGCTGGAGCCGACCCTGATCTCGGGCATCCAGCCGGGCGGCCAGCTCACCATCACCACCGAGGTCGAAAACTATCCGGGCTTTGCGGAAGCCATTCAGGGCCCCTGGCTGATGGAGCAGATGCAGGAACAGGCCCGCGCCCTGGGCACCAATTTCGTCAGCGACACCATCGCCAAGGTCGACCTGTCGCGCCGTCCCTTCACGCTTCTGGGCGACAGCGGCGACATCTACACCGCCGACACGCTGATCATCGCCACCGGCGCGTCCGCCAACTGGCTGGGCATCGAGAGCGAAAGCAAATATCAGGGCTTTGGCGTTTCGGCCTGCGCCACCTGCGACGGCTTCTTCTATCGCGGCAAGGATGTCGCGGTGGTCGGCGGCGGCAACACTGCGGTCGAGGAAGCCTTGTTCCTCACCAACTTCGCCGATCGTGTCACCCTGGTGCATCGCCGCGATTTCCTGCGCGCCGACAAGACCAACCAGGCGCGGCTGAACGCCAATAAAAAGATCAACGTGCTGTATGACCACGAAGTCGCAGAAGTGCTGGGCAGCGAAGACCCCAAAGGGGTCACCGGCGTCCGCTTGCGCAACACCGTCACCGGCTCCCTGAAGGACCAGGCGGTGCACGGCCTGTTCATCGCCATCGGCCATTCGCCCGCCACCGGCCTGTTCAGGGGCCAGGTCGAGATGGACGAGAGCGGCTATATCAAGACCGCGCCGGACTCCACCCACACCTCGGTCGCCGGTGTGTTCGCGGCGGGCGACGTGAAGGACAAGATATTCCGCCAGGCGGTGACCGCGGCGGGCATGGGCTGCATGGCCGCGCTGGAAGCGGAGCGCTTCCTGGCGGTGTCGCATTCGGGAGAATTGTCGCTCAGCGCGTAGCATTTGATGGCGCTGTCTTTTTTGATGGTCGCATTGCCAAGGCAATGCTCCGAGGGGGCCGTAATGGACTGGGACAAGCTTCGCATCTTCCACGCCGTGGCATCGGCCGGCAGCTTCACCCATGCCGGGCAGACGCTGGGCCTGTCGCAATCAGCGGTCAGCCGCCAGATCAGCGCCCTGGAAGAGGAGATTTCCACCCCCCTCTTCCAGCGCCATGCCCGCGGCCTGACCATGACCGACGAAGGCGAGCTGCTGTTCACGGCGGTGACCGACGTCTTGGGACGGCTGGCGGCGGCGGAAGAGGCGCTGAAGAACGTCCATGACGCCCCGCGCGGCGCGCTGAAGATCACCGCCAGCCATGGCATCGGCGCCTATTGGCTGCTGCCGCGCCTGGGCCAGTTCCTGGCGCAATATCCCGAAGTGGAAGTCCATCTGGTGATGGACGACAGGGAGCTGGACCTGGCCCAGCGCGAGGCCGATCTGGCCATCCGCATGCGCGCGCCGGTGCAGGCCGACCTTATTCAACGCAAGCTTTTCACCGTGCATTATCACATGTATGCGGCGAAAAGTTATCTGAAGGACCATCCCGCGCCCAAGACGCTGGAAGAGATCGCCGAGCACAGCATCATCGTCTATGGCGAAACCGCCGTGCCGGAAATCCGCGACATCAACTGGCTGCTGGAGGCGTTCAAGAAGGCCGCCAAGCCGGGCGGCACGGGCAAGATCATCCGCATCAACAACATCACCGGCATCCTGCAGGCCACCGAAGCGGGTCTGGGGATCGGGGTGGTGCCCGATTTCGTCGCCGCCGAGCATCCCAAGCTGGAGCGGGTGCTGCCCGAGGTGAACGCGCCGGGCTTTGACGTGCATCTGGTCTATGCCGACGCCTTGCGCCAATCCAAGCGCGTGGCGGCGTTCCGGGATTTCGCCGTCAAAAGTTCCAAGGACTGGCGGTATTAGCGCCCCTTGAATCCGCGCGGGCCTATCTTATCTCTTCTGTAGTCGTCTTCTCTCCCCCCGAAGGCGGCAAGACCTTCGCTCTTCTCCCCCTTGAGCGAGGTTAGACTGGCCGGCGGCGCGCCCTAACTGGCTGTGCCGCCGGCCTTTTTCTTTGGCCCACGCCGGGGCAAGCCATCCGTGTTATTCTGGACGAATACTGACGGGCTATTTCGGGGGAAATATTCATGTGTGACTGCAAGATGGACAGGCGCGCGCTGGGCGCGTTTCTGGCCGGCGCTGGCGCCAGCCTGCTGCCGGGCGCGGCAAACGCCGCCGATGTCACGGCGCTGGGCATCACCTGCATCGACTACCGGCTGGTGGAATTTGCCCCCTCCTTCTTCCACGACAAGCAGCTGACCCGCGATTACGACCAGGTGTCGCTGGCGGGCGCCGCACTGGCCGCCGTGTCGGAAACCTTTCCCAAGTCCAACGCCGCCTTCTGGGATCACGTCAACATCGCCAAGCAACTGCACCACATCAAGAAAGTGATCGTGGTCGATCACCGCGACTGCGGCGCCTACAAGGTCGCTTTCGGGAAAGACTTCCAGGGCACGGGCGCGGCCGAAACCGACCAGCACAAGGACGTGATGCAGCAGGTCAAGGCCCGCATGGCCAATGAGCATCCCGAGCTGGAATGCGAATTCTATCTGATGGCGCTCGACGGCAAGACCGAACGCGTGATCTGAGGACGCGTCCTGCTGCATGCTTCGACAAGCTCAGCATGAGGAATTTTCCCGACTCCTCACCCTGAGCCCGTCGAAGGGTGAGAAGCGGTTCGCCGCAGGCGAACGAAATGGTCCGGTGGACCATTTCGAGCGACGAACGCCGCGAGCTTGGGCGAGCGGCGGCTAGCTAAGACTGTTACAGAAAGTCTGGATTCTGCCGCAGGCCTCTTCCAGCGCCTTGTTCGAGGTCGCGTAGGAGATGCGGAAGAAAGGCGACAGCCCAAACGCCGCGCCATGCACCACCGCCACGCCCGTCGCTTCCAGCAGTTCGCCGGCAAAGGTTGCGTCGCTGTCGATCACCTTGCCGCCCGGGGTCTTCTTGCCGATCAACTTGCGGATCGAGGGATAGACATAAAAGGCGCCTTCCGGCTTGGGGCATTCGATGCCGGTCGCCTGGTTGAGCATCGACACCACAAGGTCGCGGCGCTCCTCGAAGATCTTCTGGAACTTCGGAATGAAATCCTGGGTGCCGTTCAAGGCTTCCACCGCCGCCCATTGCGAGATCGAGGTGGCGTTGGTGGCCGACTGCGACTGCAGCTTGGCCATCGCCTTGATCAGGTCCTCGGGACCGGCGCAGTAGCCGATGCGCCAGCCGGTCATGGCATAGGCCTTGGACACGCCATTCATGGTCAGGGTGCGGTCGTACAGCCCCGGCTCGACTTCCAGGATGGTGGTGAACTTGAAGCCGCCATAGACCAGATGCTCATACATGTCGTCGGTCAGCACCCAGACATGGGGGTGCTTCATCAGCACATCGGTCAGGCCCTTGAGCTGCTCGCGGGTGTAGCAGGCGCCTGTGGGGTTGGACGGCTGGTTGAAGATCAGCCACTTGGTCTTTGGCGTGATCGCCTTTTCCAGCGCCTCGGGCGTCAGGCGGAAGCCGTCCTCCAGGCTGCATTCCACGACCACCGGCTTGCCGCCGCCCAGCAGCACGATGTCGGGATAGGAAACCCAGTACGGCGCGGGCACGATCACCTCGTCGCCCGGATTGACCGTCGCCATCAGCGCGTTGAACAGGATGGTCTTGCCGCCCGGCGAGACAAAGGTCTGGGACGGCTTGTAGTCGATATTGTTCTCGCGCTTGAACTTGGCGGCGATGGCGGCGCGCAGTTCGGGAATGCCTTCCACGGCGGTGTATTTGGTCTGGCCGTCGTGGATCGCCTTGATCGCGGCGTCCTTGATGTTCTGGGGCGTGTCGAAATCCGGCTCGCCCGCGGCCAGGCCGATCACATCGCCGCCAGCCGCCTTCATTTCGCGCGCCTTGGTGGTGATCGCGATGGTGGGCGAGGGCTTGATGCGGCCAAGGGAGGCGGCCAGGAAATCCTTGGGAAGCGGCATGGCGAACAGCCTTTTTAGAAAGCCGCGGTGGATAACAACCGCAGGGCTTTGGGGCAAGCAGCGGGCCGGTTTTCCGGCCATTTTCCTGTGAGCCGCCATCCACAGGGGCCCAAAAAACAGGCTTTGCGCACGCCACCCGGCGCGGGCCGGATGCTAGGATTGCGCGGGAGACATAACGAGTCGCACCAAATGCGCGCCGCATACCTGTTCCTGGGCCTCACGCTGCTGGCGGTCGCTGGCTGTTCCAAGCCCACCCCGCCGGTGGGCAAATGGGAAGGCGGCGCCGAACGCGGCGGCGTGCTGGTGGTGGCGCGGGTGGAGATATTGCCCGGCGGGTTGGTGCGGGTGATGGCGCCCGACATCACCAATATCGCGCCGGACCAGTATGCCCGCTACCGCGAACGCCTGGCCGCCGACCTGGTCAATGGCTGGCCCGATGTGGCGCCCCGCGAGTTCGATTTCGACGGCGAGACCTTCCGCAAGCCCGGCGGCATCGCCCCCCAGATGGTGTGGGACAAGAAGTCCAACCAGATGACGCTGCAGCTTTACATCGGCGCCAACCCGGCGATGCCGGTACCGCTGCGCCCCGTGGCGGAGTTTCACGATAGTCCGTGGGCAAGCGGATAAATTTGCCAAGTCGTTTTCAAATCACCCCATTTTACAGTAGGCATTTTTCATGGCTCGCATATTTATAGACGCCAATGTCTATCTAGATTTTTATATTTTGGGCCAGCCGAAGTTTCAGAAACTCCTCCCTACGCTTCTCGGCATACAGAATGATATTTTCGTCACCGAACAAATCGTCCACGAAGTGGAGCGAAATAAATTAGGCGTGTTCCTTAGGCATGCCGTGCAATTTAGCGCGCAAATACCAAAATCCCCGAACCTTCCGTCGTTTGAGAGGAATGCCGACCCAGCAAAAGCACGAGACTGGGAGAAGAAGATTTCTAAGTTAAAAGCAGATATTCAGCATTGCGCCGATGAATACGCATCATCGATCAAACGCGTGACGGAAAGCATTGCTCTATCCGCCGACCCAGTCTCGTTGGACCTTGGAAAAATCTTTAAGACTGCCGCAGCTCCGACAAAGCCAATTTTAGGCCGCGCCCGTCTACGAAAAGAAATTGGCACCCCCCCCCCGGGGAAAACGGTCTGACCCCCTCGGCGACCAAATCTCATGGGAACAATTCATAGACCAGATAAAGAAGGGTGATACGGTTTGGATCATTACAAAAGACAAAGACTTTGGAGAAGATGCTCAATTAAATCCGCTCTTACAAAAAGAGATCAGGAAAAAAATCGGAAAGACGGAAAAATTCTACTATCACACTGATCTGGCAAACGGACTGAAGAGTTTCGGACAGCATGGCGGAAAAGTGATAAAAAATCTTCCGAACAAAACAGCCATCAAAGCAATTCACAAAGAGCAGTTTGAGAACTTTACTTCATCGAATGCCCATTTTTTCTCGTCTTTACCCGTGAGCGACATTACGGCGGGCATACTCGGTAGCGTTCCAACATCCATATCTGTTTCATCGCTGCCTATAATTAATTCCGACGGAGGTTTAAGCTTGGTCTCCAGTCCGACCATGTCGAGTGATAAGTTCACGAGTAATTTGGCGGTCATACCTGCAGCTACCGCAAATTTGTTTGCAGGCTGGACTTGTGGAGCGTGTGGGAAGAAGAACACCGGAGGTTTACTAGCTTCTCAATTTTGTTCGAACTGCTATTCACCCCGTTCCTGATCGGGCGATGCGCAGCAGTTGACATTTTATCGTTTAGCCCTGAGCTTTCCTGCAAAAGACTAAGCCGCCCGCCTTCGCGGTTGCGGCATGGGCTGGAAAAGGGTGTTCCTGATGTCAAAATTCTCCAAATTGCTGGTTGCTGCTTCTTTTGCCTCGCTGCTGTGCGCTGGGTCGAGCCTGGCCCAGACCTCGATGCCCTGGTCCACCGAGGACAGCACCATCGCCGACATGATGGCCAACCCCCAGGCCCGGGCCATCTATCAGAAGCACTTCCCCGAACTGATCGGCGATCCGCGCATGAAGGAAGCCGGCCCGCGCACCCTGCCCGAGCTGCGTCTCAGCCTTCAGCCCATCATCAACCGCCAGAAGCTGGATGCGATGGACGCCGAGCTGAAAGCGCTGCCGCCGCGCGTGATCGCCGCCGCGCCGCAGCCGCCCGCCGTCAATGAATGGGTGACCTGGGGCTATGACCCGGAACGTTCGGGCTGGAATCGCGCCGAAACCACGCTGACCAAAGCCAATGTGAAGGGCCTGCGTCAGGTGTTCAGCACCGCGCTCGGCGTGCCGACCAACCTGGACGTGCTGTCCACCGTCACCGCGCCGGTGATCGCCGCCGGCGTCGCCATGCCGGGCGGCAACAAGGATGTGATGTTCATCCTGGGCGCCAATGACGTGCTGTATGCGGTCGACGCCAATTCGGGCGCCAAGCTTTGGGAGAAGGCCTATCCCAACCCGCACAAGCCGACCAAAGCCGCCACCTGGCTGTGCCCCAACACCCCCAACGCCACGCCCACCATCGACAAGGCGCGCGGCCTGATCTTCTTCATGGCCAGCGACGGGCTGCTGCGCGGCATCTCGCTGACCGACGGCGCGGAAAAGATGAAGCCGGTGGAGTTCATCGCGCCCTTCGGCCGCGCCTGGAGTCTCAACCTGATCGACGGCATCGTCTATTCGACCAGCGGCCGGGCCTGCGGCGAAGTGGTGGACAAGACCTCGCCCATGTATGACGCCGCCCGCTCGGGCCTGCGCCGGGTGCCCGCCGGTCCGATGCTGGATGCGAGCGCCGTGCAGGCCGCCGACACCCGCAACCTGGACAATGTGCGCGTGACGCGCTTCTACACCTCGGGCGCGCGCCCCGCCGCCCCCTGGGGCCGCGGCAGCCTGGCACGCGGGCCGGGCAACAGCGTCTATCTGGAAACCAGCAACGGGCGCTATGACCCGGCAGCCGGCGATTTCAGCGAAAGCATCCTGCGCCTTGCCCCGCAGGCGACGCGGCTGATGGACAGCTTCACCCCCACCAACTACGCCCACAATTTGGCCAAGGACCTGTCGGGTTCGGCCTCGCCGGTGGTGTTCAACTTCGCCGGCAAGACTCTGGTGGCGGCGTCGCAGAAGGAAAGCGTGCTGCGCATCCTGGATGCCGAACGGCTGGGCGGCGACAATCACATGACGCCGCTCTGGGCCTCGCCGCGCCTGGGCAATGACGCGGAGACCGGCACCGATCCGGGCCGCGGCGTGTGGGGCGCGATCACGACCTATGAGAACCCGCAAGGCCGCCGCTTCCTCTATCTGCCCATGCTGGGCGAACCCTCGACCCAGTCGCCGGTCTTCCCGATGACCAACGGCCCCCGGCCCAACGGCGCCGTGCTGGCGTTCGAGGTGAAGAACGACAATGGCAAGATCAGCGCCGTGCCGCTCTGGACCTCCGACGACATGGTCATGCCCGACCCGCCGGTGGTGGCGAACGGCGTGGTCTATGCCCTGGCCAGCGCCGGACAGGCGATGCAGAACTTCGCCAAGCCCGGCGATCAGCGCATGCCGACCACGGTCAGCAACAAGCTGCGCTCCACCCCGGTGACGCACATGCAGCTGTTTGCCTATGACGCCGAAACCGGCAAGCGGCTGTGGACCAGCGGCAAGACGCTGGACAGCTGGGTGCATTTCAGCGAGCCGGTGGTGGCGCTGGGCAAGGTCTATGTCGTGACCCATGACGCCCGGGTGGTGGCCTTCGGCCTGCGCAAATAAGCTCACCAAAGTGAACGGCGACAGCAGCGTGTGTTCAACCGTCCCAAATTGGGCGGTTGAATATCCGTCAGTGAAATTTGTTTCGCCGGTCCTGAACGGACGGGCCTTTGGCGACAGTCCGTTACAATTTTGAAGACCTGCCCGCTTTGCGTCGAGCCAGCGCGGGAGGAAGCTGATGGCGGCTCGTGTCCGTCCGGCGCTCCACCTTAAGGATGCAGGCCACTCTACCGACGGCCGGACCGGCTTTGGTGCCCCCCACGAAAGCCAATGGTCCGGCCGTCAATTTGTCTTTTGCCATGCGCCTTTGCGGCCCGTCCTGCTGGCGGCCATGGTCTTGGCGCGGGCCGGACCGGCTTTGGGGGCCCCACGAAAAGCCGGGGTCCGGCTGTCATTTTCCCCCAACATGACAGTGCTTTAAGGCCGCAGGCCCTTGTTTGGAGCCTGCCTCGGGCCTATTTGCGGGGAAGGGCCAGAGCGGGTATCAGGGCCTTAACTTCCATTTGGGTACGATCCGCGGCGTGGCCGCATCATTTTGGGCAAAGAGAATTCGATGAAGTCCATGTTTCCTGCCGCCCTTTTGCGGGGCGTGAGCGTGACCACGCTGGTCATCGTCCTGGCTGCCTGTACCGCCAATCCCACCCCGCTGGACCGCCCCGGCGATGTGCCCGAGAGCTTCACCGCCCCGATGGACAGGACCGCCCCGGTCTGGCCCCAGGCCGACTGGTGGGCCGGCTTTGGCACCGACGAACTGGCGCCGCTGCAGGAAACCGCCCAGCGCGAAAATCTCGACATCGCCATGGCCGGCGCCCGCGTGCTGCAGGCCGAAGCCAATGACGGCGTCGCCTTGTCGGCGCTGTTTCCCACCGTCGGCGCCGAGATCGGCGCCGACCGCACCGGCAGCCGCATCACCGGCCTGACCGGCAACCGCTACAATGCCGGCCTGACCGCCAGCTATCAGCAGAGCTTCTTCGGCGGCGAGTTTCACAATCTGCGCGCCGCGCGCGAGAATCTGCGCGCCCAGCGCTATGCCGCCGCGGTGACGGGCATTTCGGTATCCGCCGCGGTGGCCGACCAGTATTTCACCATCCTGTCGCTGCGCGAGCGCATCGCCATCAACAAGGAAAACGTCGCCGCCGCGCGGCGCATCCTGACCATCACCGAGGCCAAGGTCTCGAGCGGCGTCTCCTCCAACCTCGACCTGGCCGAACAGCAGGCCATCGTGGCGGGGCAGCAATCGCGACTGCCCCCCCTGGTCGCGGCCGAACGCGAGGCCCGCTACGCGCTGGCGATCCTCTTGGGCCGCCCGCCGGAAAATTACGACATCAAGGCGCAGAATCTTGACGGCATCCGCGGACCGGCGGTGCAGCCGGGCCTGCCCTCCGAACTGTTGCTGCGCAATCCCGCGGTGGCGCAGGCGGAAGCCTCGCTCTATGCCGCCCATGCCAATGTGGACGCGGCCCGCGCCGCCTTCTTCCCCTCGCTTGGCCTCACCGGCAGCGCCGGTTATGGCCCGGTGGCGGCGCTGTCCAGCCTGTTCAATCCCTCCACCTTCGTCTGGAGCATCGGCGCCAGCGTGCTGCAGACCATCTTTGATGGTGGCCGCATCAATGCGCAGAAGGATTTCGCCAAGGCGCAGCAGCAGGAACTGATCGCCAACTACCGCAAGACGGTGTTCCAGGCCTTCAGCGACGTGGAAACCGCGCTGGGCCAGGCCCAGGCCACCGCCGAACAGCTGGGCTTTGTCGAAATCCAGACCCGCGCCAGCGCCGAAGCCTTCCGCATCTCCGAACTCCAGTACCGCGAAGGCACCATCGACATTCTGTCGCTGCTGACCAACCAGCAGCAGCTGTTCACCGCCCAGGACACGCTGGTGCAGGTCAAGCTGGGACGGCTGCGCTCCAGCCTGTCGCTCTACAATGCGCTGGGCGGCGGCTGGGACCAGAAGACGTCCGATGGCACCTACAAGAACCAGCTCGACTGGTGGCCGCTGTAATCTGCCCCCCTTGCGATTTCAGCTTTCGCTCGGCCTGAAGGCCTCGCACGCTGAAATCACCTCCCCCTCTTGTGCGCTTGCGCGCACGACGGGGAGGCGGACCTGAGAAGCGGATAAAAAAGGGCGCCCTTGCGGCGCCCTTTTTGTTTCGGCAATGCATTCGCGCTCCCATGCTTCGACAAGCTCAGCATGAGGAACTCAGGTTATTCCCTCACCCTGAGCTTGTCGAAGGGTGAGCAGCAATCGCTGCTCTATCGGAGATTCCCCGCCGTGGCTTTGGGCAAGTAAGGCGCTTCGAGATAGGCGATCTCGTCCGCCGTCAGCTTGATTTCAGTGGCGGCAATGGCGTCTTCCAGATGTTGCATCTTGGAAGCGCCGACGATGGGGGCGGTGACGCCCTTGTGCAGCAGCCAGGCGGTGGCGATCTGGGCGTTGCTGCGGCCGTGTTTCTTGCCGGTCTCTTCCACCCGCTGCAGGGTTTCGACATCGGCATCCGAGAACTGCATGTCCAGGACATTGTCGCTTTGGGCGCGGGTACTGCTTTTTTCCAGGGCGCTCGCCGCCTTGCGGCCCAGGAAACCGCGGCAGAGCGGGCTCCAGGGGATCACGCCGATCCCGGCATCGCGGCACAAGGGCAGCATGTCGCGCTCTTCCTCGCGATAGACCAGATTGTAGAAATTCTGCATCGAGACGAATTTCGTCAGGCCCATCTTGTCGGCGGTGGCGAGGTATTTTCCGAACTGCCAGGCATGCATCGAGGAGGCGCCGATATAGCGCGCCTTGCCCGCCTTCACGACATCGTGCAGCGCTTGAATCGTTTCCTCGATCGGCGTTTCCTTGTCGAAACGATGGATCTGGTAGAGATCGACATAGTCCATCCCCAGCCGCTTCAGGGAATCGTCGATGGCGTGCGCGATATGCTTGCGCGACAGGCCGCCATGGCGGCCGTCGACCGGGAAATAGACCTTGGTCGCCAGCACATAGGATTCGCGCTTGCCGCCGAAATCCTTCAACGCCCGGCCCACCACTTCTTCCGAGGCGCCTTGCGAATAGATGTCGGCGGTATCGAAGAAATTGATCCCGGCTTCCAGGGCGCGCTTGATGAAGGGACGGCTGGCCTCTTCCTCCAGCACCCAGTCACGCCACTTGGGCGAGCCATAAGTCATGGTGCCCAGGCAAATGGGAGAGACTTTCAGGCCGGTCTGGCCCAGGCGCCGGGTATCCATCGCGTTCGCTTCTTCAAAAACCGCAATGGTTTTAGAAGCCAAACAAAGGCCCCGCAATCTTCTGGATGAGGTTTTCAAACTTCAGCGGCGCGGTGGTGACGGCCAGATTGATGCAGTCCTCGCCCGGATCGGCGATGGGACTGTGACGCACATGGCTGTCGGCAACTTGCAGGTCGCCGGGGCCGTAGCGTCCGGTGACGTCGCAAAAGCCGCCCGCCAGCACCAGCGTATATTCCATGCCGCGATGGGTATGGGCGCCGACCTCGGTTCCGGGGGCGCCGCGCAGCAGCTTGGCGCTGATGCCGCCCCTGCGGAACAAGGGCTTGTAGGCCAGGCTGGGGCCCATGCGCCGCCAGCGCACACCGGAAAGGTCGCCGCCCAGATAGGCGCGCAGCGGCTGTGGCGTGCCGTCCTTCGACGGCGCACGGGGCGGCACGGCGACCGCCACGGGCTCGTCCAGCCGCGCCAGCGTGGCATCCAGCGCCTGGCGGGACAGCGGTGCGGCGGGCAAGGTTTCCAGAAGTCGGCCGCCGATCTTTTCCATCAGGGTGACGGTTTGGCGGCACTGGGGGCAGAAGGCCATGTGGGTGGCGATGATCAGGCCGGTGGCCTCATCGGCCGTGCCGCTGGCATAGGCCAGCAGCAGGCTTTCGTCGGGATGATGCCGGATGCTCATGGCGTGTTCCCCAACGCCGATTTCAGCCGCACCATGGCCAGGCGCAACCGCGACTTGACGGTGCCCAGCGGAATGCCCAGTTCGTCGGCGATCTGGCTGTGCGGCTTGTCGGCGAAGAAGGACTGCTGGATCACCATCGCCTGGTCGGGCGGCAGGTCCTTCAGCGCCTCGCGCAGCCGCACCTCATCACTCGCCAGCGTAATCGCATCATCGGCATCGGGCCCGGCTTCGGGCTGGAAATCCTGGGGATCGAGTTCGGGCCGCTTCTCGCGGCGGATGGCATCGATGCGCAGGTTGCGGGCGATGGTGAACAGCCAGGTCGCTGCCGACGCCTTGGCAGGATCGAACAGATGCGCCTTGCGCCACAGGCTGAGCATGGCTTCCTGGGCCAGGTCTTCGGCCTGCGCCGCCGGCGCGCCCAGCCGCATCAGATAGGACTTGATGCGGGGGGCGAAGTGGTCGAACAGCGCGGCAAAGGCAGCCCGGTCCCGCGTCTGTGCCACGCGGCGCAGCAGGGCATCCAGCGCCAGGGCTTCGGGGGGACGGGTCATGGCCAGGCGAACGGGCGCGGCCCGGCGCAATACCGGGCGAAAGCGGGGGAATTCGCAGCTCTGAACATGCGCCAACATAGCGGATTCTACGGCGGAACAAGGGGCTTGGATCAAGGTTGATCTGCCGGGCCTCGCGGTCCGTAATAGTCGGATGGCCAAATCCGCGCTTTACGAAGGCTGGGTGATGCACCGGCGCATTCGCCCCCGGCATCACCGTTTCAAATACCGCGTCTTCGCCATGCTGCTGGACCTGGATGAACTGCCGCTATTGGACCAGCGGCTGTCGCTGTTTTCCTGGAACCGGCGCGGACTGTTCAGTTTCCACGACCGCGATCATGGCGATGCGCGCGGGTTGAAGCCATGGCTGGACGGCGAACTGGCGCGCGCCGGAATCAAGGCTGATGGCAGCCGGCAGGTGCTGTGCTATCCGCGCATCCTGGGCTATGTCTTCAATCCGCTGTCGGTGTGGTTCTGCCGCGATGCCTGCGGTGTGCTGAAAGCCGTCATTTATGAGGTGCACAACACCTATGATGAGCGCCATGCCTATGTCCTGCCGGTGGAAGACGAGACGCTGATACGCAATGGCTGCGCCAAGGCCTTTTATGTTTCGCCGTTTCTGACGCAGAACTGCCGCTACAATTTTCGCATCCGCCCGCCGGGCGAGAATGTCTCTATCGCCATCAACGAAGACGAAGGCGGGCAGCCGATCCTCAACGCCTCCTTCGCCGGGACGCGCCGCCCTCTGACCGATCGCGCCCTGCTGCGGATGTTGTTCGCCTATCCGCTCATGACTCTGAAGGTGGTGGCAGCGATCCATTTCGAGGCGGTGCGCCTGATGGCCAAGGGCATTCGCCGCCATCCCCATGCGCCAAAGACGCTCCATTCGCCCGCAGAATAGCGCCCCGGTGGATAGAATCGGGGAACTCATGGAACTTTTATCCAGCCCCCCGCATTCTTGCTGAGAAACGGCCTGTTCAGGGCCGCGCGAGACCATGCCGGTATGACGTTGATCGAAAGCGCTTCGGCGGAGCCGGAAGCCTGGTTCAAACTGGACCGGGACAACCGCACGCTTACCGTGGGCGGCGCGTGGACGATCTCCGAAAGCGCCCGGCTGGACCGGGAATTGAACGGGCTGGACCTTTCGGGCGGCGAACTGGCGATCGATGGCTCGAAAATCTCACGCCTGGACAGTGCGGGTGCCTGGCTGCTGCTGCGCACGCGCCGGGCCGTGGAGGCTCAAGGGGGCAAGGTTTCCCGTTTCGACCTGCCCGACCTGTATCAGCCGCTGATCGACAATCTCGACCAGGAGCAGGCTGCGGAAAAGCGCAAGCCCCGCCTTCCCACCGGCTTTCGCGGCCGGCTGTACAAGATTGGCCGCGCCACTATCCATGGCTATCGCCAGGGTGTTTCGATCCTGGGCTATCTGGGGCGGGTGACGGTGGAAACCGGCGAAGCGATTGTCGCCCCCAAGCACAATCTGCGTGTCGCGGCCATCTTTCACCAGGTCGAGGAGACCGGCATCAATGCGCTGCCCATTGTGGGGCTGCTGTCCTTCCTGATCGGCGTGGTGTTGGCCTATCAGGGCGCCGACCAGCTCAAACAGTTTGGCGCGGAGATTTTCACCATCAATCTTCTGGGCGTGGGCCTGTTGCGCGAGATCGGCGGGCTGATCACCGCCATCATCGTGGCGGGGCGCTCCGGGTCCGCCTTCACCGCCCATATCGGCACCATGCGTGTCAATGAAGAGATCGACGCCATGCAGACCATGGGCCTCAACACAGTGGACACGCTGGTCCTGCCGCGCATCATCGGCCTGGTGATCTCGCTGCCGCTGCTGACATTCTTTGCCGACATCATGGGCCTGATCGGCGGCGCCATGATGTGCTATGTCAGCCTCGACATCACCTTCCCGGTGTTCCTGCGCCAGCTCAACCAGGCGGTTGACGTCAGCACCCTGATGGTCGGCCTGATCAAGGCGCCGGTCTTCGCCTTCGTGATCGCGCTGGTCGGCTGCTATGAAGGCTTCCAGGTCGAGCGCAACGCAGCCAGTGTCGGCCAGCTCACCACCCGCTCGGTGGTGGAAGCCATCTTCCTGGTGATCGTGCTGGACGCCGCCTTTTCCATCATGTTCTCGGTGCTGGGGATCTGATGGCACAGGAGATGACAGCTGCGAAAAAGAAGGATGTCATCATCGAGGTGCGCGGCCTGGTAAACGGCTTCGGCTCCAAGATAATCCACGACAATATCGACCTGGATGTCTATCGCGGCGAAGTGATCGGCGTGGTGGGCGGCTCGGGCTCGGGCAAGTCGGTACTGCTGCGCTCCATCATCAGCCTGATCCGGCCCAAGGAAGGCGTCATCAAGGTGTTCGGCCAGCAGACCGGCGAGGTCGAAGGCGCGCAAATGCGCAAGCTGGAGATGCGCTGGGGCGTGTTGTTCCAAGCCGGCGCGCTGTTCTCCTCCCAGACCGTGGCCGAGAACATAAAGGTGCCGCTGCGCGAATATACCTCCATGAGCGAGAAGCTGATGGACGAGATTGCCGCCATGAAGCTGAACATGGTGGGCCTGCCGCCCGATACCGCCGACAAATACCCGTCCGAACTTTCGGGCGGCATGGTCAAGCGCGCTGCCCTGGCCCGCAGCCTCGCGCTGGACCCGGAGCTTCTGTTCCTGGACGAACCCACCGCGGGGCTGGACCCGATCTCGGCGAACCAGTTCGACGAACTGATCAAGCAGCTGCAAAAGGCGCTGGGCCTCACCGTTTTCCTGGTGACCCATGACATCGACACACTGCGCGCGGTTACCGACCGTATCGCGGTGCTGGTGAACAAGAATCTGGTCATCGGCACTATC
Organism: Rhizobium sp. Q54; assembly: GCA_945882615.1. GTDB lineage: Bacteria > Pseudomonadota > Alphaproteobacteria > Micropepsales > Micropepsaceae > Rhizomicrobium. The sequence goes on from CAMCWK010000021.1 coordinate 37,667, forward strand.
GCGCAGCTGCGAAAAAGCGACGATCCCTGGATCAAGGACTATTTTTCGGGCGTGCGTGGCCGGGCCGCGCTTGCCGACATGGAAGAGGCGTAACGATGGAAACCAAAGCCAATTACGTCGCGGTGGGCGCCTTTGTGCTGGCTTGCGTCATCGGACTGGTGGTCACGATCATGTGGCTGGCGGGCGCGCAATACAGTCAGGAATACGCCTATTACCAGGCCTATTTCAAAGGGCCGGTCACCGGCCTGGGGCAAGGTACCGTCACCCGCTATAACGGCATTGAAGTCGGGCGCATCACCAATCTGGAATTCGACCCCAACGACCCGCAGCGCGTGATCGTGACCTTACAAGTGCGCCCCAACCTCAATATCCGCGAGGACAGCGTTGCCTCGATCGACAGCCAGGGCATCACCGGTGCTTCCTTTGTGGAAATCAGCGGCGGCACCAAGAACGCGCCCTTGCTGGTGGCCAAGGAGGGCCAGCCTTACCCCGTCATCCGCACCAAGCAGTCCAGCTTCGCGCAGCTGGCGCAAACGGCACCGGAGGTCGTCGCCAAGCTGAATGTGGCGGCGTCGCGGATCAACGACCTGCTCAACGACGACAATCGCCGCGCCATTGCCAATGTGCTGGCGAATCTGGACGAAACCACCCAGGTGATCGCGCGCCGCTCCGCCGATATCGACGCCAGCATCGCCAACGCCAACCAGGCCATGGCCAATCTCAGCGAGGCGTCCAACAGCCTGCGGCCAACGCTGGAGCAGGTGGATCTGACCATCCGCAAATATGGCAAGGTGGCCGACAGCGCCGATGCCTTTATCACCGGCGACGGACTGGCGCAGGTCTCCTACCTGGTTGGAGAGATGCGCCGACTGGTGGGCAATCTCGACCAGCTTTCCAATCAGCTCAACCGCGAGCCGACCAAGCTGCTGTTCGGCGACCGGCGCAAGGGATACGAACCCAAATGAGGCTTTCCATGAATCACAGGAACCTGATCCATCGGCGTCTCTTTGTGGTGGGCGCGGCGGCGCTGACCCTGTCGGCCTGTGCCGGCGAGATCCTGGGACCGCCCGAGGCCGGGCCGATCTATCCGGTGCGCCCCACCTTCATCCCGGCCGCCGGCGGCGAAAAAGTAAACTGGGCGCTGGCGGTAATGCGCCCCGATGTCCCGGGCGGTCTGGACACCGACCGCATCGCCCTGCTCCAGCCCAATGGCACTCTGGATTATTACGCCAACGCCACCTATCCCGAGCGTGTACCGGCGGCGGTGCAACGGGCCCTGGTGGACGGTTTTGAGTCCTCGGGGCGGATCGTCGCGGTGGCCCGCGAGCAGGACGCCCTGCACGCCGACTATAATCTGGTGACCGAGGTCAAGGATTTCGAAGCCAAGTACAGCGTTCAGGACGGCATACCGCAGGCCGTGGTGGTCATCCATGCCAAGCTTGCGACCGCGCATGGCCGCAAGGTACTTGCCAATTTTGTCACCAGCAAAACCGCCAACGCATCGGCCAACAGCACCGGCGCCGCGGTGCAGGCGCTCAGCCAGGCGATGAACGAAGCCATAACGGAGGTCGTCAATTGGGCGCTTGCGGCCGCCCCGCCCATCATGCCGGGAGAGTCTGCCGAGACGACGGCAAGTCCCGCGGAGCAATTGCTCAAGGATGTAACGCGCGGCAGCGAGAAGGTGCGTGGTACCGCCAAGCCCTAAAATACTAGGGAGCTTTTTAGGTTATCAGCGCCGGGAACTTTCTGCCCTCAGTCCGTGTTTCCTGTGGGATTTGGAAATACGGAGAAAACCCGTGCTGAAGTGGGCGCTTATTTTTCTGATGATCAGCCTGATCGCCGGTGTACTTGGTTTTACCGGCATCGCCGGCACCTCCATGGCAATCGCCAAGATCCTGTTCTTCATCTTCCTCGCCATCTTCCTGGTGTTGCTGGTTGCGGGGATCACCGTCGCGCGGCGCGTCGGATAGGATCGGCAAGGCAGGACGATGTGCCTTCGTTATTTCCTCGCCGCATTCGTCCTGATTCCCATCCTCGGCTTCCTCCCCGCCAATGCGGCGGTGTCTTGGAGTTCTTTCACCGCTTTGGCCAACGCACGCCAGGGCACGATATCCCAGTGATTGGCGGCGAGCGGCGAGGGCGACGGCAGGATGAACACCCGCGTCCCGCCCAGCCTTTCTCCTTGCTCACCCGCCACGGCGCGCGGCCCCATCACCTTGCGTCCGGCATTGAGGCTGGTGAAGGCGAGGATCGCCGGTTGAACTTTCAGCACCCGCATCCGCAGCGCTTGCGCGGCGGCATCGCCCAGCGCGCCCTTGGGTAGCTGGTGATCCATGCCATAGACGTGCTTGGCGATGTCGGTAAGACCGATGCCGTGATCCCAGAGCATTTCATACTCGTGCGGGGCGAAAAGGCGCGGCGTCAGCCCGACCGCATACAGTGTCTTCCAGAACTTGTTCTGGCCATGAGCGTAGTAGGCCTGTTGCAGCGCCGACACCCGTCCCGCCGCCGTGCCGCAGAACACCAGCTTGAGCCCCGGCCTCAGCCGGTCGGGAAGAATATGTTTCGCGTTCGCCACTAACGGGACTGGATAAACCGCAGCATGTCCTCGCGCAATGTTGTCTTGCCGCGAAAGCCCGGCGCCAGCGACAGGATGATGCCGACATGCCCTATGCCGGGATATTTGATCACCTGGGCCGCGCTGCCATGGGCTTTCAGCCTCAAAGCCATGCGGTCGCTATTGCCCGGCCGTACCGTGCGGTCGTCGGTGCCGGTGACCAGCAGCATGGGCGGACGTTTGCCATCGACATGGTGGACCGGCATGGCGTCCTGGTTGTTGGCGCCGTGGAACATGTCGATGTAATCGGGATCGGTCAGGGGTAGAAAATCATAGGGCCCGGCAATGCCGATCACGCCGGCAATCCAGTCCAGCGTGCCGCCCGTAGATTCGATGAAGCTGGGCTCCGACGCCAGCATCACCGCATTGTAGGCACCGGCCGAATGGCCTGAAACGAAGATGCGCGCAGGATCGCCGCCATGTTCGCGCGCATGGGCATGAACCCAGGCCAGCGCGCGAGCGGCATCCTGCGCAAAGGCGGGGTACTTCACCTGGGGATACAGCCGGTAGTCCGCCACCACCGTAACGATGCCCTTGCTGGCGAAGGACTGTCCGAAAGCCAGATATTGGCTGCGCTCACCCGACGACCAGGCCCCGCCATAGAAGAACAGCGGGACCGGCGCCGGGCCGGTGAGGCCCTGGGGGACATAAACATCGAGCTTGTGACGCGGGTCAGGCCCATAGGCCAAGCCCGCACGCACCTCATACCCCTCACGGGGGACCAGCAGGTTGATGGCCGCGATGGGGGAGCAGGCGGACAATAGTGCCGCACCCAGCGCGGCGAGACCCGCAAACAGCATGGCTTTCAATTTGGGCATGCCAGAACTACGCGCCACCCGTCGGTTTGGTTCATGCGTTTTTGGCAGGCGCGAAGGGGATTTTGGGGCGACAGGGACAGCTTCGGTGTGCAAATCTGGGCGCAATAACAAGGGGAGGACCCAAAATGAATTTCACGCGCCGCCATTTCCTGCAGACATCCGCCGCGCTGGCGGCCACCGCCGCACTGCCGGCCCAGGCTCAAGCCCAGACGGGCGGCAAGCTGCCGTTCCGCTACGCCTACAGCCCGATCTCCTGGCAGACCGATATCGAGGGAGCGGTGCGGATCGGCTCCAAGCTGGGCTTTCCGGGCGTCGAACCCTTTCGCCACAATGTCCTGAACTATCTCGACCGTCCGCTGGAACTGAAAAAGCTGATGGATTCGCAGAACATCCGCATGGCCACCTGTTCCAACGGCGGCGGCGGCAATTTCACCACCAATTTCTTCGACCCCGACCTGGTCGACAAATCGGTGAGCGATCACATCGCCTTCGCCCGCAGCTTCATCAAGCCGTTCGGCTATTGCAGGCACTTCAAGATGAATATGGGCCCGCGCCCCAAGGGCTATGACACCACCGACGAACAGATCAAGCGCTGCGCCGACGCCATGAACCGCATCGGCAGGGAAACCATCAAGGACGGGCTCAAGCTGGCGCCGCATCCACACGTCAATTCGCTGGTACAGACCCAGCATGAAGTCGACCTGCTGATGAAGGAAACCGACCCGGCCTATGTCGGCATGTGCGCAGACTTCGCCCATCTGGTGCTGGGCGGCATTGTGGTGGAAGAACTGTTCGAAAAATACTGGCCGCGCATAACCGCGATCCATTACAAGAGCGCCCCGTCCCGCCTGCGCTACAATCGCGAGGTGGCGGTGCCGCGCAGCGGTCCGGAAGCCGGTGGTCATTACTGGTTCCGCGCCATGAGTGACCACGATTCGGCTGGCGTGGATTTCCCCAGCCTGCAGAAATTTCTGATCGACAAAAATTACAGCGGCTGGGTCACGCTGGATTACGACGCCTCGATGATCCACCGGGGCAGCACCATGGAATCGCTGCTCAACGCCGAGAAGCGATACATGGAGGACGTGCTGAAGGTGGACATTAAGGCCAATATGAGCGGCTTCTCGTAACGCACTGGCGCGCAAAGCATCAGGCGGCAAAGGCCCGCGATCCCATTGAGGGACGCGGGCTTTTTCGTTTCTGACGTGTTGCGCTGCACACTTTTTCACCAGCCGACCCCGCTCGGATCGTTTTTCGCCTGTGAATGTTACCTATTTCCAAGGTTCCGTTTTGGTGCCTTAATGTTGCAGCGCAATACAGGGGAGCCGAAATCATGGGTCAGGAGCCAGCAACCACCTTCTTCAGCCATGTGAAACCGGGTGATACCAAATTCGAACCAGGCGGCTTGCGCGACTTTTTCCTGTATCGCGACCTGGGCATTGCCGGCGCCACCAATGGCAAGGTGATCGCCCATCTGGTGAAAGCCAATCTGCCGCCCGAAGACGGCACCGGCTGGCACTATCATGTCTGCGACTTCCAGATCGTGATCATGATGAAGGGCTGGGCCAAGTTCATGTACGAGGACAAGGTCACGCTGGTGGAAGCGGGCGATGTGGTGCATCAGCGCCCCGGCATGGTGCATTACCTGTTCGATTACTCCCCCGACATGGAATATCTGGAGATCGTCTCGCCGGCCGATTTCGGCTCGGTCGATGCCCCGCCCGCCACCGATACCGTGCCAGCCGTCACACCCTGGAAATAATTATTCTCGTGGGACAACGCCTAGGGAATGCGCGGGTCTTCACCCGTGTGCGCCCGGCTGATCGCGTCCAGCAGTTTCGCGTCCAGCCTGGCGGAATCCAGGATCACCTTTTCGGCTTCGGCATCCTTGACAGCATTGAGCGGAATCTCGAAATCGCCGGAATTTTCGACATAGACCACGATCGCATCCTTGCGAACCCGGCGTACCGCGCCAAAGGATTTCTCGCCGTCGTGCAGAAAGACATCGAAGCCTTCGCGGATTTTCTCGTGCATGGGATGCCTTTCAATAATAACGCGGAATGGGACCGACCTGCGGCGTCACGTCATCGCCCAGCTCAAACATGATTTCATCCACATAGCACCAGCCCCAGCCTTCCGGCGGATCATAGCCCTCGATGATGGGATGCTGGCTGCGATGAAAGTGCCGGGTGGCATGCTTGCCGCGGGACTGGTCGCAGCAGCCCACATGGCCGCAGGTGCGGCAGAGCCGCAGATGAAACCATTCCCAGCCCAGTTTCAGGCATTCCTCGCAGCCCTTGCTGCCGGGCGTGACATTCTGGAGCGTCCCCAGATGCGAACAGGTTTCGGCCATCACTGCGCCGCCTCCGCAAGGTTTTCGCGCTGGCGAGCAAGATAGGCGTGCAGGGCCGAAACCACGGTCGAGCCTTCGCCCACCGCCGCCGCCACGCGCTTGACCGAGCCACAGCGCACATCGCCCACCGCAAAGACACCCTCACGGCAGGTTTCCAGCGTATGGCGGCCGTCCTCCCCGGTGACGACAAATCCGTTGCCGTCCAGCTTCACGCCGGATTCAGCCAGCCAGTCGGTATTGGGATCGGCGCCGATGAAGGAGAAAACATGGCCGACCGACCGTGCCGTTTCCGCGCCCGTGTCGCGGTTCTTCCAGCGGACGGCTTCCAGCCTTCCCTCCGCGCCGTCCAGACCGCAAATCTCGGTACGCAGCAACACCTCGACATTGGGCAGCGACCGGATGCGATCCACCAGATATTGCGACATGCTGGCTTCCAGGCTGGCGCCGCGCACCACCATCCAGACCTTCCGGGTCTGGGCGGCCAGGAACACCACCGCCTGCCCGGCGGAATTTCCCGCCCCGGTCAGCGCGACGTCCTGTCCGGCGCACAGCCGGGTTTCCACCGCGCTGGCCCAGTAATGCACGCAGCTTCCCTCGAAATCCGCGAGGTTGTGAATGTCGAGGCGGCGATAGCGGGCGCCGCTGGCCAGCACCACGCTGCGCGCTCTCGCCATTCCGTCATTGCCCAGCTTCAGCTGGAAACACGACGCGCCATCCTGGTCCAGTTTCTGCGTTTCCTCGGGAATGGCGATCTCGGCGCCGAATTTCTGCGCCTGGTTGTAGGCGCGCGCCATCAAGGCCAGGCCCGAGATGCCGGTGGGAAAGCCCAGATAATTCTCGATCCGCGAGGAGGCGCCGGCCTGGCCGCCAAAGCTTCGACAGTCCAGAACCAGGGTCGAAAGACCTTCCGACGCGGCATAGACGGCACAGGCCAGCCCCGCCGGTCCGGCACCGATAATCACCGTGTCGTAAATGCGGGTGGAATCGATCGGCGCCAGCAGGCCGATGCAGCGCGCCAGTTCGCCTTCGCTGGGATTGTGCAAAATCTCGCCCCCCGGGCACAGCACGATGGGCAGATGCTCCGGCTGGACGGTGAATTGCTTCAGCAAGGTCTGGGCACAGGAATCGCTGCCCGAATCCAGGCTGCGATGGGGATGGCCATTGCGGGTGAGAAAGTTTTCCAGCCGCAGCATGTCGCTGCTGCCAGCGGCGCCGATCAGGATCGGGCCCGTCTGTCCTGCTTCCAGCAGTCCGACCCGGCGCAGGATAAGCGCCCGCATGATGCGTTCGCCCAATTCGGCTTCCTGCACCAGCACGTCGCGCAACCGCTGCGGCGGCACAACAATGGCCTCGACATCGTCTTCCGCCGTGGCGTCCACCAGCGCCGGCCGGTCGGAGAGCTGGGCCAGCTCGCCCAGGAAACTGCCGGGACCATGCCGCACGATGGATTGGCGATGCGAAATCGCGCCGCCCTGGCGCACGTCAATCGTGCCTTTCAGGACAAAGGCAAGACCCGGCGCCACTTCGCCTGCCCGCATGATGGCGGTGCCGGACACAAAGCTGCGAACCGTGCCGAAGCGCTTCAACCGCGCGAAGTCGTGGGCGTCCAGAATGGGAAAAATCTGGTCGCGGCGGGCGTCCAGGCCGGAAGTTTTTTCTGCCATATCCAACCGTATCCAAGGCGAACCGGCCAATCCAGAGCCGTGGCGACTTCTAGCGCTTTGGCAGCAGTCCGGCCGCCTTCAGGGCGCGCAGGATGAGGTTTTCCGCCCGGGCGCCGGAGGCCGAAATCCGTTCCGCGGGCGTAAGCGCGGCTTCAATTTGCGGCAGCGCCGATTGTTCCGGCGGCGGCACAACCCGGATCGGCGTGGGCCGGGCGCGGACGGCGGGCTTGTCCAGCAGCCCCCAGAATTGGGCAATGCGGGTGGTGGAAGAAATGCCCGCTTCCAGAATAAAAGGTGCGGGCGTTCCCGCAATACGGCTGTCGATCGGCGCGCCATGGCCCAGGGCCGGAATGGTATAGACTTCCAGCCGGTCGTCCCAACTGAGACGAATGGCGCCATCCACCATTTCCTGTTTCGCGGCCGTAAGCTTCAGGCCATGCAGCTCGCCCCATTGCGCCACACTGGCCTGGGCATTGTTGATATTGACGGTGGTATCGAGCGCGCCGTGCCAGATGGAGATCTTCGGCCATGGCCCTTTATGTTCTGAGGCCGCCCGAACCAGGTCACCCCATTCGCCGGGCGTTTTCAGCGGCGCGCTGCGCATATTTTCGAGCGCATCGCGCACATTCAAAGCCGCGCCGAAGGGAAGTCCGGCGACAATCGCGCCGCCCGCGAAGATTTCCGGATAGGTGGCGAGCATCACCGCCGTCATGGCGCCGCCCGCCGACAGGCCGGTGATGAAGACACGGGACGGATCAAGCGCATGATGCTCGATCATCGTGCCGATCATGGCGGCGATGGAGGCGGCTTCGCCTTCGCCGCGCCTGATGTCCTCGGGATTGAACCAGTTGAAGCAGCTGTTGGGATTGTTGAGCGCTTTTTGTTCGACGGCCAGCACGACAAAGCCGGCGCGCGCCGCCAGTTGCGACCAGCCGGTGCCGAAATCATAGCCGCCTGTTGTCTGGCCGCAGCCATGCAACACCACCACCAGCGGCGCCCCGGCTTTGAGTGCCGACGGCACATAGGTGAACATCCGCAGATTGCCGGGGTTGGGGCTGAAAGCGGTGTCAACCAGAATGGTGGAGGCGGGCGCATCCCGGCGCTTGAGCGGATTGGGTTTTCCGCCAGGGCCAAGGCCATTGAATCGCATATACGCCACCAATTTCCGCCACATGTCTGAGCATCCAATATCATGTTGCAGTGCAGCAATTTCAAGGCCGGCGCGGCTTTTTCTTACCTTTTTACGCAACTTTTACTTTGGAAGCGGATTTCCGGGACCCCGGCGACCCGCCCATCGTTATCGATCAGATGGGATACTTTGCAGGCGTCCGGGACTTGCGCAATCTGCTCAGCGTGGCGGCAAAGCTTCGCCGACTGGCGGACGACACATGGTATCCGAACGACAAGCATCTGTACCTGACGGCGGCGGCGCTGCTGGAAGCACGCGGCGAACGCATGGCGCTGCACCTGCCCGATGAGCCCTATGACCGGGCCCAAGATGCCGCCCTGCATCGTCCCGTGGATATGATGATCTGACGGCTTCAGGGCACCGGGGTCATCAGCGGCTTGCCCTTGTCAACGGTCCAGGTGTTGATCAGCTTGACCGGCATATCACCCAGCAGAACCGAGCGATGCGCCTGGCCGCGTGTCACCAGAAAACTGTCGCCCGGTCCCAGCTCGCGCGGCGGCTGGCCCTGAACTTCCAGCCGGATGCGCCCCTGCGCCACATAACCCATCTCCGAACCAAAATGCGTGTGGAAGGGATTGCCCGCGCCAGGCGGGGTATCAACGGTGCCGAATATTGTTTCCTGTGCCGGACTGGCGGCGACGTCAGTTTGCTGCAGGATGGTCCGCTTGGGGGTGGGCTTGGCCGGCTCTTGCGCGATTGCGGGAGAAACGGCGAGAAAGAAGGACAGAGCCAGAACTGCGCGCATGAAGGACCTCGATGGCTTATGATATGGCGCCAGTTTAGCCTGGCTGGGATCGGCGGGACAGGGATGGAAAAGTACCTTTACTTCGGCAGCCTCGGGCTGCATGAGCGCCAATATCAAGTGCCGAACTTTGTCGGCCTGGCGCTCCATCCCGCCCATGACCGCGAGATGGCCCATGACGCCACCGCAGCGCTGCCCTTTGCCGACGCGTCCATCGCCAAGATCCAGGCCCAGGATGTGCTCGAGCATCTGCCGCTGGATAAAGTGCCCTTTGTGCTGGACGAGATTTATCGGGTGCTGAGGCCCGGCGGGATTTTCCGCCTCAGCGTGCCCGATTACCGCTCGCCGGTGATGAAGCGGCGCTCTATCTATGATGCGCGCGGCCGGGTGACGGGCGACCTGCTGATGGGCGCCACGCCCTATTTCGACGAAACCACCGGCGATGCGCGGGTGCGCTTCAGCGAGGACGGCCATGCCCATATCTGGTTTCCCCGCTATGAGCTGATCACCCACCTGATCCTGAAGTCGCAAATCCGCAAAAGCGCCGAGATCAAATTCTATCAATGCTTCCTGGACGATTATACGTACCTGTGCGAACCGGTCCCGGAAAACGAGATGTTCGTGCAGCGCGCCGCGCCGCATGACATGCGCGCCGGCGGGGCGCCGGTTTCCATCGTGGCCGACTTCATCAAATAGCGCATGGATTTGCCTCCGGGCGGCCAGACCAGTAGAAACACGCCGGAACCGTGGTTCCGCTCTTTTTAGGAACTTCGCCCTGGCCCGTCACAAGCAGTCCCTCGCCCATATCGCCTATTTCGTCACCATCCTGATCAAGGGCTTTTTCGGTCTGCTGGAAATCACCCTGGGCATGATCATCGCCGTCACCGGATCGCAGCGGCTTCACACACTGATCCCGCAATGGACCGATCCTGCGCTTTACGAGGGCGGCCAGTCCGACCTTGCCGCGATACTGCGCGAGGCCGCCAGCGGGCTGGTGCAATCGCAGAATTTCATTGTCCTCTATCTGCTGGTGCATGGCGCGTTGAAGATGGCAATCACCCTAACCCTGCTGCGCGGCCGGGGCGTCTGGATATTCCCCTTCGCCATCACCATCCTGCTCGGGTTCATCCTCTATATGTGCTACGAACTCAGCGTGCACTGGTCCAACCTGCTGCTTTTCCTGGCATTGATGGACGCAGTGACCGTGGCGCTCGTGATCAATGAATGGCGGACCTGGAAGGAACATCCCCATCCCGCCATCAAGGAGCTCGCTGAAGAGCTAACCCACCACTAGCGCGGCCGGGTGCGGCTGCTAGCTGTCGGGGGCCGGGCATAGCGCGCCCCGCGTGTGAAAGCCTCCAGGGAAATTGCGAAGTTCCCGCAACGCCATGGCGGGGTTGGCGTTTCCACCAAACACCCATTTTGGAGGAACTCATGACGACCCCCACCGGTCACACCAGCGCCATTCTGGCATCCAAGGTCAAAGGCACCGCCGTCTATAACGATGCGGGCGAGAAGATCGGTACCGTCGAGGATATCGTGCTCGACAAGCAGTCAAACCAGATCATGTTCGCCGCGCTGGGCTTTGGCGGCCTGTTTGGTATCGGCGAGAAATACTATCCTGTCCCCTGGTCCATGCTCGATTACAACGAGGACAAGGGCGGCTATGTCGTGCCCCTGAATAAGGACAGTATCGAGAACGCGCCGGCCTATGACCTCAAGGATCTGACCAAGTGACCTGCCGGATATTTTGTACCAGCGTGAGTGAGACTACTGCATTGCTGGCGCTCCATCCAGATGGTGTGACTGAGGCGCAAAAGTCTGCGGCGCTGGCGGTCGATATCCCAGCGATGAATGGGGTCTGACGGTGTTGTAGTGGT
>CAMCWK010000022.1 GCA_945882615.1 Rhizobium sp. Q54
GTGTCGGCCATCACGGTATGGTCATACTGTTCCCACACCCAGCGGCGCGAGGCCATGTCGGGCGAGGCCAGGATGGTGGTCAGCGACGACAGCACGTTCTTCTTCTTGTCGAACGCCGGTTCGCCGGTGGCGGGTGCGCGCTCGGTATAGGGGCGCTCATAGACCGGCGCTTCATCGGACAGTGCGGTGATCGGCATGTCGGCGACGACCGCGCCCTTGTGCTTGACCACCAGGCGGCTGGTGTTGGTGGTGATGCCGATGACGGCGAAATCCAGTTCCCATTTCTTGAAGATGGCTTCGGCCTGGGCTTCGCGGCCCGGCTTCAGGACCGCCAGCATGCGCTCCTGGCTTTCCGACAGCATCATCTCATAGGCCGTCATGTTGGCTTCGCGCTGGGGCACCTTGTCCAGATCCAGTTCGATGCCGCTGCCGCCCTTGTCGCCCATTTCGGCGGAGGAAGAGGTCAGGCCCGCCGCGCCCATGTCCTGAATGGCGATGATGGCGTCGGTCGCCATCAGTTCCAGGCACGCTTCCAGCAGCAGCTTTTCGGTGAAGGGATCGCCGACCTGCACGGTGGGGCGCTTTTCTTCCGACGCGTCATCGAACTCGGCCGACGCCATGGTGGCGCCGTGGATGCCGTCGCGGCCCGTCTTGGAGCCGACATAGACCACCGGATTGCCCGCGCCCTTGGCAGCAGACAGGAAAATCTTGTCCTGGCGGGCCAGGCCCACGCACATGGCATTGACCAGGATGTTGCCGTTGTAGCTTTTGTGGAAATTGACTTCGCCGCCCACCGTGGGCACGCCCATGCAATTGCCGTAACCGCCAATGCCCGACACCACGCCGCTGACAAGGTGGCGGGTCTTGGGATGGTCCGGCTCGCCGAAGCGCAGCGCGTTCATCATGGCGATGGGGCGCGCGCCCATGGTGAAGACATCGCGCATGATGCCGCCCACGCCGGTCGCCGCGCCCTGATAAGGCTCGATGAAGGACGGGTGGTTGTGGCTTTCCATCTTGAAGATGGCGGCGTCGCCATCGCCGATGTCGATCACGCCGGCATTCTCACCCGGACCCTGGATCACCCAGGGGGCCTTGGTCGGCAATTTTTTCAGGTGCGCGCGGGTGGACTTGTAGGAGCAATGTTCGCTCCACATCACGCTGAAGATGCCCAGTTCGACGAACGAAGGCTCGCGGCCCATCAGCTCCAGAATGCGCGCATATTCGGCATCCGAAAGCCCATGCTCGCGGACCATTTCGGGTGTGATCCCCGTCTTCCCAGAAGTAGAGCTCATGTCAGGTTTTCGATCAGGCTTTGAAACAGGGCGCGGCCATCGGTGCCGCCCAGAACCTTGTCCACCACCCGCTCGGGATGGGGCATCAGGCCCAGCACATTGCGCTTTTCGCTGAGGATGCCGGCGATGTCGCGGGCCGAACCATTGGGATTTTCGCCCCTGGCATAGCGGAAGGCGACGCGGTTCTCGCCTTCCAGCCGGTCCAGCGTCTCGTCATCGGCAAAATAGCTGCCTTCGCCATGCGCCACCGGAAATGTCACGCGCTGGCCGTTTTCATATTTGCGGGTGAAGGCGGACTGGGTCTCGCTGACTTCCAGCCCCACCGGCTTGCAGACGAATTTCAGCGCCGCATTGCGCATCAGCGCGCCGGGCAGCAAATGGCTTTCGGTCAGGACCTGGAAGCCGTTGCAGATGCCCAGCACCTTGCCGCCCTTGTCGGCATGGCGCTTGACCTCGCGCATCACATTGGACTGGCTGGCCATGGCGCCGCAGCGCAGATAATCGCCATAGGAAAAACCGCCCGGCAGCACCACCAGATCGACGTCGGGAAGCTCGCTGTCCTGGTGCCAGACCATGGCGGGCGCCTTGCCGGTCATCTGCGTCAGCGCGACCTTGGCGTCGCGGTCGCAGTTGGAAGCCGGAAACACAATGACGGCGGATTTCATTACTTGATCTCGATTTCGTATTTCTCGATCACAGTGTTGGCGAGCAGCTTTTCGCACATCGCCTTGAGGTCTTCTTTCGCCTTGGCGGCATCACTGCCCGACAGTTCCAGGTCGATCACCTTGCCCTGGCGCACTTCGCCAACGCTGTCGAAGCCCAGGCCGTTCAGGGCATGGCCGATGGCCTTGCCCTGCGGGTCCAGAACGCCATTCTTGAGAGTGATAAAAACGCGGGCTTTCATGGTTCTTCTAAGAAGTTGGATTCCCGCTTGCGCGGGAATGACAGTTATTGGACGAGGACGGGGCCTTTGTTCTCGCCTTGCACCGATTCGGGCATGATTCCCAAGCGCCTTGCGACTTCGGAATAGGCTTCCACCACGCCGCCCATGTCGCGGCGGAAACGGTCCTTGTCGAGCTTCTCGTTGGTGGTGACGTCCCACAGCCGGCAATTGTCCGGGCTGATCTCGTCGGCCAGCACGATGCGCATGTAATCGTTTTCCCAGAGGCGCCCGAATTCCAGCTTGAAGTCCACCAGCTTGATGCCGGCGCCCAGGAACAGGCCCGACAGGAAGTCGTTCACCCGGATGGTGAGATTGACGATATCGTCCAGATCCTGAGGGCTGGCCCAGCCGAAGGCGGTGATATGCTCTTCGCTGACCCAGGGATCGTTCAGCCCGTCATTCTTGTAATAATATTCGATGATGGAGCGGGGCAGGGCGGTGCCTTCCTCGATGCCCAGCCGCTTGGACATGGAGCCGGCGGCGACATTGCGCACCACCACTTCCAGCGGAATAATCTCGACTTCCTTGATCAGCTGCTCGCGCATGTTCAGGCGGCGCACGAAATGGGTCGGCACGCCGATGCCCGAAAGCTGGGTCATCAGATATTCGCTGATGCGGTTGTTGAGGACGCCCTTGCCTTCGATCGTGTCTTTCTTGGCGCCATTGCCGGCGGTGGCGTCGTCCTTGAAATACTGGATGACGGTGCCGGGCTCGGTTCCTTCGTAAAGGATCTTGGCCTTGCCCTCGTAGATGACGCGGCGGCGTTTCATGGGAAATATCCTCGAAAATTAAGGGCAGCTCCGCCCGCGGCCCTGTGGACAGGAAACTTACCGGATTGGGCGCGGTTGCAGCAATGTTGCCAAAGCGCATACCCACATCCATATCGGAACATGGCGCAATCTTGACATGATACCATGGCAAGATGCAGAAAATTGAGTGATTACAGGGAGTTGATTATGGCCAACGGAATGGACGACCGCGGCAAGGCCTTCGAATCCAAATGGGCGCATGACGCGGAACTGCGCTTTAAGATCGAGGCGCGGCGCAATCGCGCACTTGGCCTGTGGGCGGCCGACAAAAAGGGCCTTTCGGGCCAGGCCGCCGAGGATTTCGCCGACAGCGTTGTGGCCGCCGATTTCCAGGAAGCCGGCGACGAAGATGTGTTCCGCAAGCTCAGGTCCGAGCTGGACGTGTCGGTGTCCGACGCCGTCATCCGCGACAAGATGAAGGAAGCGCTGGACGCCTCCGTCGCTGCCCTCGCACCGAAGTAATCAGTCAAAGACGCGCTTGAAGATCGTGTCCACGGCCTTCAGGTGATAGCCGAGGTCGAACATGGCCTCGAGCTTGTCGGCCGGCAGCGCCTTGGAAACGTCGGGATCGGCTTTCAGCAGATCCAGCAGATTGCCCTCGCCGTTCCAGGCGCGCATGGCGTTCTTCTGAACGAGGCGATAGCTGTCTTCGCGGGCCAGGCCGGCCTGGGTCAGCGCCAGCAGCACGCGCTGGCTGTGCACCAGGCCGTGGGTGGCATCCAGGTTCTTCTGCATCCGGTCGGGATAGACCACCAGCTTCTCGATCACGCCGGTCATGCGGGCCAGCGCGAAGTCCAACGTGATGGTGGCGTCGGGGCCAATGTAACGTTCCACCGAAGAGTGCGAGATGTCGCGCTCATGCCATAGCGCGACATTCTCCATCGCCGGAATCGCGTAACTGCGCACCATGCGCGCCAGGCCGGTGATATTTTCGGTCAGCACCGGATTGCGCTTGTGCGGCATGGCCGAGGAGCCCTTCTGGCCGGGCGAGAAATATTCCTCGGCTTCCAATACTTCGGTGCGCTGCAAGTGGCGGATTTCCACCGCCAGACGCTCCAGCGACGAGGCCACCACGCCCAGTGTGGCGAAGAAGGCGGCATGGCGGTCGCGCGGGATCACCTGGGTAGAAACCGGCTCCACCTGAAGTCCCATCTGTTTGGCGACATGCTCTTCGACCAGGGGATCGATATTGGCAAAGCTGCCGACCGCCCCCGATATGGCGCAGGTGGCGATTTCGGCGCGCGCCGTCACCAGCCGGGTGCGGGCGCGGGTGAACTCGGCATAATAGGTCGCCAGCTTGACGCCGAAGGTGGTGGGCTCGGCATGAATGCCATGGCTGCGCCCGATGGTGGGCGTCATCTTGTATTCCAGCGCGCGCGTCTTCAGCGCCGCCAGCAGGGCGTCGGTGTCGGCGATCAGAAGATCGGCGGCGCGGGCAAGTTGCACATTCAAACAGGTGTCCAGCACGTCCGAACTGGTCATGCCCTGGTGCACGAAGCGCGCTTCGGGGCCGACAATTTCCGACAGATGGGTCAGGAAGGCGATGACGTCATGCTTGACCTCGCGCTCGATCTCGTCGATCCGCGCCACGTCGAACTTGGCGTCCTTGCCCTTTTCCCAGATTTTTTTGGCGGCATCCTTCGGCACCACACCCAGCTCGGCCAGCTTGTCGGTGGCATGCGCCTCGATCTCGAACCAGATGCGGAATTTGGTTTCGGGCGACCAGATCGAAACCATCTGTTCGCGGGCATAGCGGGGGATCATGGGAGCTACCAGAGAAGTTACGGGTGCTTCTAGCGCGTCGGGCAGGGGTGCGAAAGGGTCGTTATTTTAAAGCAAACCCAATGACTTAAACGACGAATGGCCAGCGCGTCCGATCACCAGATGATCGTGCACGGCTATGCCCAGCGCCTTGGCGGCCGTCACGATCTCGCGGGTCATGGCGATATCGGCCTTGGACGGCGTGGAATCGCCGCTGGGGTGGTTGTGCACCAGGATCATCGCCGATGCGCTGAGCTCCAGGGCCCGCTTGACGATCTCGCGCGGATAGACCGGGGCGTGATCGACGGTGCCCTTGTTCTGCACCTCGTCGGCGACCAGCACATTCTTGCGGTCCAGGAACAACACGCGGAATTCTTCGCGGTCAGAACGCGCCATCGCCGCCGTGCAGTAATCCAGCAGCGCCGACCAGGATGATAGCGCCGCGCGGCCCATCACGCTGGTCTTGCCCAGCCGCTGGGCGGCGGCTTCCACGATCTTGAGATGATTGGCGACATTCTCGCCCACGCCCTGGATTTCCAGCAGCCGGGCGCGGGGTGCGGCGATCACCTCCGCGAAACTGCCGAAGCGCGCCAGCAGGGCTTTTGCCAAAGGTTTCGTGTCACGGCGCGGCAGCGCGGCGAACAGCGTCAATTCCAGCAATTCGTAATCGGGCATGGCATCGGCGCCGCCCTTGAGAAAGCGCGTCCGGAGCCTCTCGCGATGTCCCGCCGTGCCATTGTCGTGCGAGTCGGTCACGGATCAGAGATAGGGTGGTTTGTGCAAACCCTTGGGCGACAGGGTGAATATCTCCACGCCGTCTTCCGTCACGCCCACGGAATGTTCGAACTGCGCCGACAGCGAACGGTCGCGTGTCACCGCGGTCCAGCCATCGTTCAGCACCTTCACGCCATAGCCGCCCAGATTGATCATCGGCTCGATGGTGAAGAACATGCCGGGCTTGAGCACGATGCCGTGGCCCGGCTTGCCGTAATGCACGATGTTGGGCAGGGCGTGGAACACCTTGCCCAGCCCATGGCCGCAGAAGTCACGCACCACGGCGCAGTTCTCCTGGCCTTCGGCGAAGGACTGGATGGCATGGCCAAGATCGCCGGTGGTGTTGCCGGGCTTCACGGCGGCGATGCCGCGCATCATGGCGTCATAGGTGATTTCGACCAGCCGCTCGGCTTTGCGCTTGACCTCGCCCACCGGATACATCCGGCTGGTGTCGCCATGCCAGCCATTCAGGATCACGGTGACGTCGATATTGACGATATCGCCGTCCCGCAGCGGCTTGTCATTGGGAATGCCGTGGCACACGACATGATTGATCGAGGTGCAAACGGTGTGGCGATAGCCGCGATAGCCCAGGCAGGCCGGAATGGCGCCATGGGCGACGACATAGTCATAAGCCACCTTGTCCAGCGCCTCAGTGGTGACGCCCGGCTTGACCAGCGGCACCAGCAGGTCCAGCACCTCGGCGGCCAGCCGGCCGGCCTTGCGCATCCCGTCAAAATCACCCGCCTCGTGCAGGGTGACGGCAAAATGGGCCTTGCGGGCGGCTTCAAAAATCTCGGATTGGGGTACGATGGTCATGATGGACCCAATATAATGACCGTATTCGCAAAACCCAACCTGTTTCCCAACCTGTTTCGAGGTGCATGATTTGGCGATCCAGGCGGCCATTCTGGTGATCGGCGACGAGATTTTGTCGGGCCGGACCCAGGACACCAACACCCATTATATCGCCAGGTTCCTTACGGCCTTGGGCATCGACCTGCGGGAGGCCCGGGTGGTGGGCGATGTCGAAGACGAGATTGTCGCAGGCCTCAATGCCCTGCGCGCCAGCTACGATTTTGTCTTCACCACCGGCGGCATCGGGCCGACCCATGACGACATCACCGCCGACGCGGTGGCCAGGGCCTTTGATGTGGGCATCGGCTATCACCCTGAGGCTTATGCCCTGCTGGAGGCGCGCTATCCCCCTGGCGAATTCAACGACATGAGGAAGCGCATGGCCCGTATTCCCCATGGCGCGACGCTGGTGGCCAACAGCGTCTCCGGTGCGCCGGGCTTTCACATCGGCAATGTCTATGTGATGGCGGGCGTGCCGATGGTGATGCGCGCCATGCTGGAGGCGATCGCGCCCGAGCTGCCGCGCGGGGCGCCGGTCACCGCCGTCACGGTCGAAGCCGCCATCCCCGAAGGCGCCATCGCGCCTGGGCTTGCCGCCCTGCAGAAAGAGCACAAGGAGGTCGCCATCGGCTCCTATCCCTTCTATCGCGAAGGCAGTGCTGCGCCCTTCGGCGCGCAGCTGGTGGTGCGGGGCCGCGACGGGGCTGTGGTCGAGGCGGCCGCCGTGGCGTTGGAGGCTTTGCTCACATCGCTTGGCGCCGCCCCGCAGCGGATAAAATCGTAGCTGACAGCGCGCGCCTGAAGTGACAGGCTTGCGCCATGCCGGCGCCCAGAGGAGCAGTGACGTGGACATCAAGAAGCGCGACTTTCTGGTCGGGGGCGCCATGCTGGGCGCGGGCGCGGCGATGAGCGGCGAAGCCGCGGCCCAGCCCGCCACGGTCTTTCCGGCGCCGCAGCAGGTTACCCTGCCGGTCAACGGCAGCGCCCAGCGCTTTCCGGTGCGCCGCATCTATTGCGTCGGGCGCAATTACCTCGCCCATATCCGCGAGATGGGCAATGACGAGCGCGAGCTGCCTTTCTTCTTCGCCAAGCATCGCGACATGATCGTGCAGCATGGCGGCACCTGCGCCTATCCCGGGATGACCAAGGACTATCAGCATGAGATCGAGCTGGTGGTGGCGATGAAGTCGGGCGGCCTGAACATTCCGGTCGCCAGCGCGCTGGACCATGTCTATGGCTATGCCGTGGGCCTCGACATGACCCGCCGCGACCAGCAGAGCCGCATGAAGTCCAAGCAATGGCCCTGGGAAATCGGCAAATCCTTTGAGGACAGCGCGCCCTGCGGCACCATCTATCCGGCCAGCGCGGTGGGGCATTTGTCCAAGGGTCGCATCCAGCTCGCGGTGAACGGCAAGACCCAGCAGGACTCCGATCTGGACAAGATGATCTGGAACGTACCGGAAATCATTCATTACCTGTCGGCGCAGGCGGAGTTGAAGGCGGGCGACCTGATCTTCACCGGCACGCCCGAAGGCGTGGGGCCGGTCCAGAAGGGCGACAAGATGACCTGCCGCATCGACAAGATCGGCGAGCTTTCCGTCACCGTGGTGTAACGCGCGTCTGCATGACGCAGGCGTTACCACGCGCAACTTGCGCGCAATGCGATGAGTGCTGCACCGCACCTATAGAATCTGGCTGACAGCGCTCCTGCGAAGTGAGAGGCTTTCCTCAACAAACTCTCAAGGGGAAAGCAGATGGACATCAAGAAACGCGATTTTCTTTTCGGCGCAGGCGTGGTCGCAGCGGCCGCCACCGGTGCCCTGGCCCAGCCCGTTCGCCAGCCAGGCGGCGGCTATCCGCCCGGCGTTCCCAAGGCCACGGGCCGCAGCATGCTCGATAGCCCGCATTACATCGGCTACGCCAGCAAGGGTTATGGCTTCCAGCCCAACTGGGCCCGCACGCTGCCGCTGGTTCCCAGCGTCGACCGCAACTACAAGCCGCGCCGCATCAACAAGGCGATCGAGCTGTGGGAAGACAATCAGGTCGTGGCCTATGCCGAATTCGGCGCGTCGGGTGCGCCTGACACGTATGAAGAAGGCAAGCGCATGTCACAGACCTACTGCGATGCCATCAATTACGAAATGGAGAATGACTCCTTCAGCATCGACGGCTTGCGCAACTTCATGCAGGGCCTGGTGGATGGCGGCCCCACCCCGTCCGGCCATCGCACCCCGATGGTGTTTGCGACCATTCCGGCCTGGGGCTTCGATGGTCCCTCGATGCGCGCCAATGTGTGGCAGATCGCCCAGTGCCTGGCGGCCGGCGTGCATGGCGTCCTGATCTGCGAAATGGAATCGCCGGAAGCCGCCCAGATCGCCATCGCGGGCGCGCGCTACAAATGGACCTGGCCGGGCGTGGAGCAGCTTCCCATCGAAGGCTGCCGCGGGGCGGGCAGCCAGTCCTTCGCCGCGCATATCTGGGGCATCACGCCGGCTGAATATTCGCGCGTTGCCGACGTCTGGCCGCACAATCCCAAGGGCGAAATCACCATGGGCTTCAAGCTGGAAAATCGCCGCTCGGTCGAGGTTGCCGACAATATCCTGTCGACCAAGGGCCTGGCCTTTGCCGAACCCGGCCCCAGCGACAATGGCCTGTCGCATCTGGGCTGGGACGCGGTTCGCGGCGATATCACGCCGGCACAGCGCGCCGAGCTGCCGGCCGCCAAGCGCTTGCAGGAGAACCTGGAACGCATCCGGCTCGCGGCCAAGCGGCACAAAGTGCAGTGGCTGGGCGACGGCCCGCACGGCGCCACCCGCAACCAGGAGATCGACGAGGGCAGGCGCATGGGTCCTGCCGGTAACGAGAAGCGGGTCCACGAGGATCGGCTCTATACGAAACGCAAGATGCCCTACTAAGCCGACACCTCTCCATGGCCGGGCCCCCCGATCCGCGCGAAGCGCGGTCGGAGGGTAAACTTCACGACCCGGCCATCCATCGTGCGACTTGGATTGCTTCACGAAGTTGGATGGGCGGCTTAAGGCCGCCCATGGTGAGTTGATAGTGAGCGCCCGGACCCGCGAAAGCGGTCCGGGTGTTTTTTAATTCAGCTTCAGCGCCTTGGCGGTGGTGTCGAAAGCGGTCTGGGCGTCGGGATTGCCGGCGAATGTCTTGCGCGCCGTGGCCAGTGCTTCCTGCGCCTTGGCGGTTTCGTTCAGCACGGCATAGGCGCGGATCAACCGAACCCAGCCCAGCGCGTCATTGGGATCGCCCTTCAGCCTTGCTGCCAGCATCTCCACCATCTTGCGCGGGTCGGGCGCCGCGCCGGGATTGCCGCGCGTGACATCGGCGGTCAGCAGCGCCATCCGGTCCACCAGCATCTGGTAGAGCGGCGTGGCCGGTGACGTATCGGCGAGCAGGCTCTGCCACATCTGCGCCGCGCCGGCATTGTCGCCCTTGGCCCGCCGCGCATCGCCCAGATAGAAGCGCGCCGGTGCGTTGGTCGGATCGACCTGCAGCGCCGCTATGAATGATGCTTCCGCCTCCGGTGGCACCTTGCCGCCATTGGCCATCACCAGCGCTTCGCCATAGGCCGTGTTCAGTTCCGGATCGCCCTTGCCTTCCAGCACAATGGCGCGGCCGAGCGCCCTGGCAGCATTGGCCGGATCGCGCGCCGCCATATAGGCCTGTCCCAGGAAACGCCAGGCACGGGCGTCGGTGGGATACTGGCGCACCCGCTGGATCAGAAGCGGGATCAGGGTATTGGGTTCGTTGACGCTCAGCGCGTCGGTGCCGCGGGCCTCGCGCTGCGCCAGATAGGGACGGCCCACCATCCAATAGGTGCCGCTGCCGACGGCCAGCACGAAAAGGGCGAGGCCGGCGGCGATAAGTCCGGTGCGCTTCTTGTTCTTGGCGCGCAGCAGCGGCACCGCCGCAAAGGCGATGGCCAAAAGCGCCACGACCATGAAACCAATAACGGGAACGGCGATCACGGCTGCCCTCTATATTTGTTGCGCACCAGCGCCACGATCATGCCGCGAATGGTACGGGCTTGCTGATCGGTCAGGCCGGAACGCAGGATCATGGCGCGAATGTTGCGCACCATCGCGCCCTTCTTGGCGGGAGGGAAGAAAAATCCGCCCGCATCCAGTTCGCGTTCCAGATGCTCGAACAGGTCCACCAGTTCCTGGCGGGCAGCTGGCACCGCGATTGTGGCGCGGATGCGGCTGGCGGGCGTGGCATCGGCGCTTTTCAGCCACTCATAACCCAGCAGCAGCACCGCCTGGCCCAGATTGAGCGACCCAGCCTTGATCTCGGAATCCTTGATCTGGGGCAGGGGCGCGGTGGGAATGGTGATCAGCGCGTCGCACAGCGAAATCTCGTCATTGTCCAGGCCCGCCCGTTCGCCGCCGAACAGCAGTGCGGTCTTCAGCCCCTTTTCCGACGCCTGGCGCAGGCGCGCGACGGCAGCCTCTGGCGTCAGCACCTCGCGCGTCACGTCGCGGCCCCGCGCCGTGGTCGCCAGCACCAGCTGGCAATCGGCCAGCGCGGCTTTGGCATCGGGATGGATCTGCGCCCGCTCCAGTATGTCGCCGGCGCCCGAAGCCAGTATCTGCGCCCGGTCGTTGGGCCATTCCATCTTGGGCGCGATCAGGCGCAGTTCCGACAGGCCGAAATTCTTCATCGCCCGGGCGGCGGCGCCGACATTTTCGCCCATCTGGGTATGGGACAGGATGATGGCGGGGGCGGTCATTTTGCGCTTTGACGGGCCTTTATGGGCGGGTTATTTGAGGCCTCGCTATATCCGGTCCGGCCCCGGTTTTCGAGGCTTTCTTCCAGCAAGGGAATTCGTCATGGAAAAGATCAAGGTCGCCAATCCGGTCGTGGAACTGGACGGCGACGAGATGACCCGCATCATCTGGGACCTGATCAAGAAGAAGCTGGTCCTGCCCTATCTGGACATCGATCTGCATTATTACGACCTGGGCATGGAACATCGCGACGCCACCGACGACAAGGTGACGGTCGAGGCCGCAGAAGCCATCAAGAAATACGGTGTGGGCGTGAAGTGCGCCACCATCACCCCCGACGAAGCGCGGGTGCAGGAATTCAAGCTCAAGAAGATGTGGAAGTCGCCCAACGGCACCATCCGCAACATCCTGGGCGGAGTCATTTTCCGCGAACCGATTATTTGTTCAAATGTTCCGCGCTTGGTGCCGGGCTGGACCCAGCCCATCGTCGTCGGCCGTCACGCCTTTGGCGACCAGTATCGCGCCACCGATTTCCTCTTCCCGGGCAAGGGCACGCTGACCATCAAGTTCGTGGGTGAAGACGGCAAGACCATCGAGCATGAAGTGTTCAAGGCGCCGGGCAGCGGCGTCGCCATGGCGATGTACAACCTCGACGAGTCGATCCGCGAATTCGCCCGCGCCTCGCTGAACTACGGGTTGATGCGCAAATACCCGGTCTATCTGTCGACCAAGAACACCATCCTGAAAGCCTATGACGGCCGCTTCAAGGACCTGTTCCAGGAAATCTATGAGGCCGAGTTCAAGTCCAAGTTCGAAGCCCTGGGCATCGTTTATGAACACCGCCTGATCGACGACATGGTGGCGTCAGCCCTCAAGTGGAGCGGCGGCTATGTCTGGGCCTGCAAGAATTACGACGGCGACGTGCAGTCCGACACGGTGGCGCAGGGTTTCGGCTCACTGGGCCTGATGACCAGCGTGCTGTTCACCCCCGACGGCAAGACGGTGGAAGCCGAAGCCGCGCATGGCACGGTGACGCGCCATTACCGCGAACATCAGAAAGGCAAGGCCACCTCGACCAATTCCATCGCCTCGATCTTCGCCTGGACCCGCGGTTTGGCCCATCGCGCCAAGCTGGATGGCAATGACAAGCTGGCCAAGTTCGCGCTGACCATGGAAAAGGTCTGCGTCGATACCGTCGAGCAGGGCTTCATGACCAAGGACCTGGCGCTGCTGGTCGGTCCCGACCAGAAGTGGCTGACCACCGAAGGCTTCCTCGACAAGGTCGACGAAAACCTCAAGCGCGCTATGGCGTAGGGGCGCGGCTCTTTTGCGTCGTGAGTTCGTCGCGCGTGCTCACGGGCTTCTAGCCCGCTCCGCGCGACACTCCTGCTCACGCCACAAAATCCCTCGCGCCGACTTGATTTCAGAAAAATCTCTCCATGGCCGGGCTTGACCCGGCCATCCATAGATCACCGGCTCAAGGCCGGTGATAGTGAGGAGTTGTTAGTTACTCCGCCACCGCGCGCTGCATCTTCTTCTGCGCGTACATTGCCTGGTCGGCGCGCGCCATGGCCAGGTCGGGACTGTCGCCCGACTTAAGCTCGAAGGCGCCATAGGCGAAGCTGACCGGAATGGTCTGGCCGTCCCAGATGGTGGGCGAGGCTTTCAGCGCATCGGCCAATGTATCGGCTTTCTTCAGCGCCTGTTCCTGGTTGGCGTGGCTCAGAAGCACGCCGAACTCGTCGCCGCCCAGCCGCCCGACGCAATCGCTGTCACGCACATGCCCCAGCAGCACGCTGGCGAAATGGGTCAGCACCGCATCGCCCGCGGCATGGCCATGGGTGTCGTTGGTCCTTTTCAGGTGGTTGAGGTCGAAATAGATCAGCGAGGCCGGGGTGTTGTAGCGCCCGGTGAAGGCGATATAGCGCGTCAGCTCGCGCACAAAGGCGCGGCGGTTGAGCAGCGGCAGCATGCCGTCCTGGTCGGCGGTCTTTTCCACCTCGTCCAGCCGGGCGCGGGTCTGGGTCAGTTCGCGGCGCAAACTGTCGACTTCGGTCATCAGGCCCATGATGGCGTCGCGCACCCGCGGGGTGAATTCGGCATCGGGAATGCCCAGCACGCTGGCGGCGGGCGTCACCGCATCGACGCGGGCCACGCCATCGGTTGCCTCTATGCGCCGGGCATAGGCGGCCTGGGCCACCGAGCGGGCCGGGCGAACAGGGCTGTTGCGGTCGACTTTCATGGCCTGCCTTCTGGCTCCCAAAGCCTAGCGGGAACCGCTTTAACAATGCGTTTATGATCCCCAACGAATGGTTAACGGGGGCTAAACTTGCGCTTTCCTTGGACTTTTTCGCCCGTATACTGCGCCGCTTCGTGAAGCAGGGCTGGTGATGGCGATTCGAAGCACTCCAAAAAAATCCGCGCGGCGTGCCGGGGCTAGAAGCCAGGTCGGCATCATCATGGGCAGCCAGTCCGACTGGCCGACCATGAAGGCGGCCGCCGATATGCTGGATGCGCTGGGCGTCGGGCATGAGACGCGCATCGTTTCAGCCCATCGCACGCCCGACCGCATGGCCGCCTATGCCAAGGAAGCCGAGGCGCGCGGCATCAAGGTGATCATCGCCGGCGCGGGCGGGGCGGCGCATCTGCCGGGCATGGTGGCCAGCATGACGACGCTGCCGGTGCTGGGCGTGCCGGTGCAAAGCCGCGCCCTGAAGGGCCTGGATTCGCTGCTGTCGATTGCCCAGATGCCGGGCGGCGTGCCGGTGGCGACCTTCGCCATCGGCGAAGCCGGCGCCAAGAATGCCGCGCTGCATGCGGCCGCGATCCTGGGCCTGTCGGACATCGCCCTGAAGCGCAAGCTGGACGGCTGGCGCGCCAAACAGACCAGGTCGGTCGCCAAGTCTCCCAAATGAAGACTCTGCATAAGCCGGTGCCACCCGGTGGCACCATTGGCATCATTGGCGGCGGTCAGCTTGGCCGGATGCTGGCGCTTGCCGCGGCACGCCTGGGGCTGAAGACTTACATCTACAACGACGCGCCCGATGCGCCGGCCTTCCAGGTCACGGGCCAGTCCATCGCCGCGCCCTATGACGATCTGGAAAAGCTCGCCGCCTTTGCCGATGCCTGCGACGCGG
Organism: Rhizobium sp. Q54; assembly: GCA_945882615.1. Lineage (GTDB taxonomy): Bacteria > Pseudomonadota > Alphaproteobacteria > Micropepsales > Micropepsaceae > Rhizomicrobium. Next base: position 14,323 of record CAMCWK010000022.1, read on the forward strand.
TGACCTTCGAGTTCGAGAATCTTCCCGCCCATGCCATCGCCCATCTGGCCGAACATGTTCCGGTGCGCCCCGGCGCGCAGGCGCTGGCGATTACGCAAGATCGCCTTAGCGAGAAGACCTTTGTCGAAAAGCTGGGTTTGAAGACCGCGCCGTTTTTCGATGTGACGTCGGCGGGTCAGGCGTGCGAAGCATTTGGCAAACTGGGTGGACGCGGCATCTTGAAGACGCGTCGCTTCGGCTATGACGGCAAGGGGCAGGCCAAAGTCTCGTCGGCCGATGAAGCGGCAAAGGCGTTTGAAAGCTTCAAGGGCGCGCCGGCGATTCTGGAAGGCTTTGTCGATTTTGCGTATGAGGCCTCGGTGGTAGCGGCGCGGGGCGCGGATGGCGGCTTTGCCGCCTATGATCCCCCGGAGAATGACCACGAAAACCACATCCTGCGCCGCTCCACCGTGCCGTCGCGGCTTTCCGCGCCGCAGGTGGAAGAGGCCAAGATGATTGCCAGGCAGATCGGCGATGCGCTGGACTATGTCGGCGTCTTTGCCGTCGAACTGTTTGTCGCTGCGGACGGCGCGCTGCTGGTCAATGAAATTGCGCCGCGCGTCCACAATACCGGCCATTGGACGATCGAAGCCTGCGCCTGTTCCCAGTTCGAACAGCATATCCGCGCCGTGGCCGGCTGGCCGCTGGGCGATCCGGTGCGCCATGCCGATGCGGTGATGGAAAATATCATCGGGGCGGAAGTGGAGGCCTGGCAGTCGCTTGCCCGAACTGGCGCCCTGCATCTGTACGGCAAGGCGGAAAGCCGGCTCGGCCGCAAGATGGGCCATATCACCCGCTTAAAGCCGTTGACGAAGCCCTGATCGCCCCATAGGTTCCGCCGCCATGAGCATGACCACCAAGCGCACCAAGCCGACCACCACCAAGACCCCCAAAATTTTTGGTGGGGCTGGGATCGCGCACGCTTAAGGTACAAGACACGCGAAAGACCCAAGCCCCGCTCCAAACCGGACGGGGCTTTTTTGTTGCCTGAAGGAGATAAACGTGAAGAACAAGAATATCGCCATTGTCGGCGCCACAGGTGCAGTGGGGCGCGAATTTGTCGGCTGCCTCGAAAGCCGTGGCGTTCCGCTGGCCTCACTGAAGCTGCTGGCCAGCGCCCGCTCTGCGGGGCAGACGCAGAGCTTTCGCGGTCAGACGCTGGCTATCGAAGAGTTGAAGGAAGATTCCTTCAACGGCGTCGACATCGCGCTGTTCTCCGCCGGCAGCGGCATCTCCAAGCAATATGCGCCCATCGCGGTGAAAGCGGGTGCGGTGGTGGTCGACAATTCCTCCGCCTTCCGCGCCGATCCCGCCATCCCGCTGGTGGTGCCCGAAATCAACGCCCATCGCATGAAGGATCACAAGGGCATCATCGCCAATCCCAACTGCGCCGCCATCACCACGCTGGTGCCGCTGTGGCCGGTGCACCAGGCCAATCCGGTGCGCCGCCTGATCGTCTCGACCTATCAGGCAGCGTCGGGCGGCGGCGCCGCCTTGATGGAAGAGTTGGAGTTTTCCACTCGCGCCTATCTGGACGGCAAGGAGTATGCGCCCAAGGTGGTCAAGTATCCCTATGCCTTCAATCTCTTCAGCCACAATACGGCGATCGACATGGCCACCGGCTATAACGATGAAGAGGCCAAGGTGATCAAGGAGACGAAGAAGATCTTCGAAGACGATCGCATCGCGGTGTCGGCGACCTGCATCCGCGTGCCGGTGCTGCGCGCTCATTCGGTGTCCATGACCTTTGAATGCGAACGTCCCATCACGCCGCAAGAGGTGAAGGCCCTGCTGGCCAAGGCGCCGGGCGTTCGCATCGTCGACGACTGGGCCAACAATTACTTCCCCATGCCCAAGGACGCTTCGGGCCAGGGCGATGTGCTGGCGGGCCGCATCCGCAAGGACCTGTCCGATCCGTCGGGCAAGTCGATCAGCATGTTTGTCGCTGCCGACCAGCTCCTGAAGGGCGCGGCGCTCAACGCCGTGCAGATAGCGGAGCTGCTCTAACTTTCTGTCATTCCCGGCCGAGCGAAGCGAGGGGAAGGGAATCCATCTGTCAATCTGCACTACGCGGCAGCATAGATTCCCTTCCCCTCGCGCAGCGATGCTGCGCTCGGCCGGGAATGACAGTTTTATTTTGATTTCATCCAATCGGCAAAAACGGGAAAGTTCGATAGCGTTTCCGCCGCTTTCGCCTTGAACTTCTCGAACTGCATCACATTGTCGATGCGGGCGGCGAGGAAGTCCTCAGTGGGTTTCTGATCCTCGCTGTCATCGGTGAACCAGCGCATGGCGGTGGCGCCATAGACGCCGGCGAGAATCCCGCGCTTGGTGTAGAAGTTGAAATCGGTGGAGGTATCGCCCACCGCCCGCCACATCGCATCCACCGTGCGGTACATCAGCTTGGCGCCCAGCGCGGCGTTCATCGGCAGAGACAGCATGGCCGCGGCGCGGCGCGCGGCTTCCTTGTGCGGTTTGAGCGCATCCAGCCGCGCCCAGACGGCGGCAGCGATACGCATCCGGATCTTCATCGCCTTCAGGTCCATTGCCGCCAGCTTTGCTTCCATCTGGTCGTCGGCCCAGACGGAATAGAACTCGACCAGGCTGGCGGGCCCGTCCTTGAACAGGCGTGCGACCTCCTGCTTGCTGACGCCGGATTCCTTGCCGGCCTTTTCCAGAACCGAATCGATGAAGCCGTCGAACGCAGCATGGGGCAGGGCGGCCAGCAGCACCGCTTCGCGCAGCGCCTTGTCATCCCGTTTTTCGCCCTCAGGCGTCTCTTTCGGCGCTGCTTTTTCTTCCGGCGCGTCCGCCTTGGCGGTGGCCTTGCGGGGGCGGGTCGTCTTTTTGGGGGTGTCGCTCATGAGGCCGCTTGCCCCTCCCTGGAATGAAAATGCCGGATTTCCGATTCAAAGATCAGCCGCGACAAATCCGTCATCCGCGAAGGGTAAAGCCGCCCCTCCAGATGGTCACATTCATGCTGGACGACGCGGGCGTGAAAGCCGCGCGCCACCCGCTCGATCGTCTCGCCGTCCAGCCCCAGCCCGCGATAGCGGATATGGGCGGGGCGCTCGACCCAGCCGCGCAGGCCCGGCACCGACAGGCAGCCTTCCCAGCCACCTTCGATTTCGGGGCCCAGGACCTCGATTTGGGGGTTGATAAGCACGGTTTGGGGGGCGGTGTGGTCGAAACGCTCCTCTTCGGATTGGCCCGGATCGGACCGCTCCTCGGGGGCCTGGAACACGACCACCCGTAAGGGAACATGGACCTGGGGCGCGGCCAGCCCTGCGCCATTGGCATCCATCATGGTTTCCACCATGTCCTTGATCAGACGGCGTATTTCCGGAGCGCTGGGGTCCTCCACGATCCTGGCCGGGGTGGCCAGGACGGGGTGCCCCATGCGGGCGATTTTGAGGATTGCCATGGGCCAAATATGGGGGGAAACGGCCTTAGATCAAAGCCAAAGTGCCCGAAACCCGCAGGTTTACAGCCCATACCCCTTCTGGTATCACCCGCGCCTCAAATTTCCACGACCCGGAGCCAGACTTTGCAGATCATCGTCCGCGACAACAATATCGACCAGGCGCTCAAGGCGCTGAAAAAGAAGATGCAGCGCGAAGGCATCTTCCGGGAGATGAAGCTGCGCGGCGCCTAAGAGAAGCCCAGCGAAAAGCGCGCCCGCGAGCGTGCCGAAGCGGTGCGCCGCTATCGCAAGCTGCAGCGCAAGCGCATGCAGCGCGAAGGCCTGCTGCCGCGCTAAAGCGCGCCTGAAAGAATTGGAAAAGCCGCCCCGCCCCTGAAGCGGGGCGGTTTTTTTATGATCGCGCGGACGAGGCCCGCCGCAAAGCGGCGGGTTCGCCGTCGCTCCTACGAAGCGGCTTTTTTGTTGCCGTTTTCGCTATGGGGCAGCGCCGGGTTTGCCGGCTCTGCGGAAGCGGCCTTGGCGTTCTTTCTGTTCTTGGCGACGTAATAGGTGGCCGCCGCGCCCACAACCGCCGCGCCCAGCAGCAGCAATACGCCACTCGGTCCGATCACCATGGTTTTTTGCACCAGGTCATTGGTGGCCAGCGCCACTTCATCGACCGCCTGTTCGACCTGCTTCTTTTTCTTGCGCCAAAACATCAGGTGCAATCCGCGCAGACAGCCACTTCGACCGTGACATGGGAAAGGTCGGGATGGCGGCGGCGCAGCACCGCCTTGATGTCTTCCGCATTGGTGACGCCCGGCGAGATCAGCGAAACGATCAACCCGTGATGTCCGGGCCCCAGGCGCCACAGATGCAGGTCCGCGACCCGCGCCCCCAGCTCGCCTTCCAGCGTCTTGCGGATTTCCCGCGATTCTTCCGGATCGGATTCGGCATCCAGCAGCACCATGGCGCTGTCGCGGATCAGGCCATAGGACCAGACGGCGATCACCGCCGCGCCCACCAGCCCGCTGATGGGGTCCAGGATGGCTAGGCCAAAATAATAGCCGGCGGCCAGCGCCACGATGGCCAGCACCGAGGTGACCGCATCGGCCAGCACATGCATGTAGGCGGCGCGCATATTGTTGTCATGGCCATGCCCACTTCCATGGTCATGGCCGTGATGGGAATCCTTCAGGATCACGGCGGTCACCAGGTTGATCCCCAATCCGATGATAGCGATCAGCAAGGCGTCGCCGTAACGCACATCGCCCGGCGTGATCAGGCGCATGACGGATTCCGCCGCCACCGCCAGCGCGGTCAATCCCAGAACGATGGCGCTGGTGAAGGCGGCCAGATCGCCGAACTTGCCCGAGCCGAAGGTAAAACGGGTGTTCGCCGCGTGGCGGCGCGCCAGCCAATAGGCGCCCGCCGCAAGCCCCAGCGCCCCGACATGGGTCGCCATATGCACCCCGTCCGCCAGCAGAGCCATCGAGCCATAGGCAATGCCGCAGGCGATCTCCACAACCATGAACAGGGCGGTGAGAATAGCGGCCAGACGGGCGCGGGTTTCGGCGCGGCTGTGGCCGGCGCCCAGGAACATGTGATCGCGCGTCCAGATGCCGTGGCCGTGTGGGTCGCTGTGCGGATCGGGTTCGCCATGGTCATGCCCGTGATCATGGGCGTGCCCATGCTTGTGGTCATGCAAGGCGTGATCGTGGGACATGGCGGCAGTTTAGCGCGTATAGCGCAGGCGCGCCATGTCCTTGCGGGTCAGGTCGGCGGCGGCGAGTTCATGTAACTTTGCACCAGCGAGCCGGCGATCAGCCGCCAGCCGTCCACCAGCACAAAGAAGATCAGCTTGAAGGGCAGCGAAATGATCACGGGTGGCAGCATCATCATGCCCATGCTCATCAGGATCGAGGCCACCGCCATATCGATGATCAGGAATGGCACGAAAATCAGGAACCCGATCTCAAAGGCGCGCTTGAGCTCGCTCAGCATGAAGGCGGGCGCCAGGGTGGTCACGGCGACCTGGGCGGGATCGTTGGTCGGCTTGGCCTTGGCCATGTCGGAAAACAGCTTCAGGTCGGCGGCGCGCACATGCGCCAGCATGAATTTCTTCATCGGCACCAGCGCGGCGGTGAAGCCCTGCTCGGTGGTTACCTGGTTGGCCATCATCGGCTTGATGCCCTGATTGTAGGCGTCGGTCAGGGTCGGGGTCATCACGAACAGCGACAGGAACAGGGCCAGCGAGATGATGACGCTGTTGGGCGGGCTCTGCTGCAGGCCGAGCGCCGTGCGCAGCAGCGACAGCACCACCACGATGCGCACAAAGCTGGTCATCATGATGAGGATGCTGGGCGCGATGGACAGGACCGTGACCAGCGCCACGATCTGCAGCATGCGGTCGGTGAACATGCCAGTGCCGTTCAAATCGATGGTCAGCCCGCCGGGAGCGGCAGGGGCGCCGGCGGCCTGCGCGAATGCCGTACCGGGCAACAACACGGCCAGCAGCAGCAAGTAGGGCAGAGCGCGCTTTATGAAGGTCACGGCGCGGCGACTTCCATTTTGGCGGGGATGCCGCTTTCGATCACGCTGGCGCCATCGGGCGTGGACAGGACCAGGTGCTCGACATTGTCGCGGCGCACGATGAAGAGCCGCTGGCGCGGCCCCACCATCAAGGTCTCGACGATCGCAAGGCGCTTGTCAGCCGCCGACCGGGTGACGCCGGGTACGCCGAAACGGCGGGCAAGAAGGCCGGCGCCGCCGACCATGGCCAGCACCAGCAGCAGGGCGCCGAAGTAACGAAGGAGATCGATGAATTCCATGATCGTGATTAATACCCGTCAACCTTAATCACGGGTTAAACGCGGGAAAAAACTGCCGGGCAAAAAATGCTCGCCGTTAAGTCGCGCTTAAGCATGACGAGGTCACTCTGGGCGCGAGAACAAGGCTAACAAAAGGTTACTGCGATGAACCTGCCCGATGCACCCCTGCTGTCCATGCTGCGCGAGCGCATGACATGGCTGCACCAGCGCCAGGACGTTTTGTCCCAGAACGTCGCCAATGCCGATACGCCCGGCTATGTCGCGCGCGATCTCAAGCCGATGAACTTCGCCGAGGTTCTGAAAGGCTCCGGCACCGGCTCCAGCATGATGACCACCAACTCACGTCATATCAGCCTGACGCGCGGCATGGGTGGCAGCAAGTTCGAAGATCACGAAACCCCCGACATCGAATCCAGCCCCAACGGCAATGCCGTGTCGCTGGAAACCCAGATGATCAAGGTTTCCGACACCCAGGCCCAGTTCGCGGCCGCCGCCAATCTTTATGCCAAGGCCATGTCGCTGATGAAGACAGCGATCGGCCGCGGCGCCTAAATAGCAAGGAGAGTCAGAATGGATTTCTCGAAATCAATGGCGGTCGCCGCCTCCGGCATGCGCGCCCAGACCGAGCGCATGAAGATCATTGCGGAGAATATCGCCAACGCCAACTCCACCGCGACCAACAAGGATGGCGATCCCTATCGCCGCAAGATCGCCACCATCAATTCCACCTTCGACCGCGAGCTGGGCGCCACCCTGGTCAGTGCCGGAAAGCCGGTTGCCGACCAGAAGGAATTTCGCAGCCAGTATGATCCGGGCAATCCCAATGCCGACAAGCAGGGCTATGTGAAGCTGCCCAATGTCGACAGTCTGGTGGAAATCATGGACATGCGCTCGGCACAGCGTTCCTACGAAGCCGATCTCACCGTGATGGACTCGACCAAGCAGATGCTGGCCAAGACCATTGATCTCTTAAGACGATAACCCCCTCCGCCCTACGCACCTGACGGTGCTACGGGCACCTCCCCCTTAAAAGCGCTTCGCGCAAAGGGGGGTGAGCATGGCAATCAAGCCATGCGAACGACCTGAGATGAAAGGAAAGCCAGAATGGCCATTCCCGCCGCCGCCGCCGCCGCCTACCAGGCCGTTGCCCAGATGGGCACCGCCAGCGCCGCCGGCGCGTCTTCCATCACGCCCGCCAATGTGCCGGGCGGAAATTTTTCCGACTTTCTGTCGGATGCGGTCAAGGATTCGATCAACACCATCCGTCAGGGTGAACAGATGGCGAGCGCCCAGGTGCAGGGCAAGGCCAATCTGGTGGATGTGGTCAATTCGGTGAACGCCGCCGAAATCACTTTGGACACCGTGGTGGCGGTGCGCGACAAGGTCGTGCAGGCCTACCAGTCCATCCTGAACATGCCCATTTAACAGAAAAAAGAGCCATGGATCCCGCCAGCAGCATCGACTTCGCCCGCACCGCAATTCTGGTGCTTTTGGAAATCATCGCCCCGTCCATGATCACCGCGCTGGTGGTGGGCCTTGGCATCGGCCTGCTGCAGGCCTTGACCCAGATTCAGGAACAGACGTTGGTCTTCGTGCCCAAGATCGTGGCGATCTTTATCGTGCTGCTGATCACCCTGCCATTCGCGGGCGCCGCGATGAGCGGGCTGATGACCGACATCGCCGGGCGCATCGCGGCCTATTGATGAAAAGCGGGCCCAACAGAATCACCAGGCCCGGCGGCGCGTCATGAGCATCCATATCCCCGAACTGTCCGGCATTATCCTCACCTATCTGCTGGTGTTCAGCCGGGTGGGCGCGATGGTGATGCTGATGCCGGCGATCGGCGACATGGGCGTGCCCGCCCGCGTGCGCCTGCTGCTGGCGCTGGCCATCGCTTTCGCGCTGACGCCGCAGGTTCAGAGCTACTATCCCGCCGTCGCGCCCCAGACCACGGTGGCGCTGGTGATCCTGATCGCCGCCGAAGTCACCGCCGGCGTGCTGGTGGGCGCCATGGCGCGCATCATCATGAGCGCGTTGCAGGTGGCCGGTTATCTGATCGCCACCCAGACGGGCCTCGCCTATGCCCAGACGCTCGACCCCACCCAGAATACGCAAGGCGCGGTGCTGGGAAATTTCATGACCATTCTGGGGACGGTGCTGATCTTCGCCACCGACCTGCATCATCTGGCGATCGGCGCCATCGCCGGAAGTTACAAGCTGCTCCCCCCAGGCGGGGCTTTGCCCACTGCCGACATGGCGCAGCTCGTGACCACGATGGTGTCTTCCTCTTTTGCCCTGGGCTTTCAGCTGGCCGCGCCGTTCCTGGTGTTCGGCTTTGCCATGTATGCGGGGCTCGGCGTGCTGGCGCGGCTAATGCCGCAACTGCAGATTTTCTTCGTCGCGGTGCCGATCAACATCGTGTGCGGCTTTCTCCTGATGCTGGCGCTGCTCGGCTCGCTGATGTCGGTGTTCCTGAATTATTACGGCACCCAGATGGCGCAGTTCCTCTAGGCCATGGCGGAAGACCAGGACAAGGAACAACAGACCGAAGAGCCGACACAAAAACGGCTCGAACAGGCGCGCGAGCAGGGCGATACTGTCAAATCCACCGAGGTCGCCACCTTCATCCTTCTGGGCGGCGGCGCGCTGGCCATCGCCATGTTCGGCCAGTACACCACCATCGGCCTGGCCAAGGCGCTGAAGATGTTCCTGGAACAGCCCGAAGCCATGAGCGTGGACGGCGCGGGCCTCGCCTCCCTCACGCGCGGCCTGTTTGTGCAGCTTGGTATCGCACTGGCCCCGATGCTGGGGATGCTGATGCTGGCGGCGCTGGCGGGTCATCTGGTGCAGGGCCGCCCCACTTTCAACCCCAGCAAGATCGTGCCGGACATTTCCAAAATCTCGCCCATGGCGGGCTTCAAGCGTCTCTTCGGCCTGGAAGGCTGGGTCAATCTGCTCAAGGGCCTGGCCAAGATGGTGGTTGTGGGCTTGGCGATGTGGACCCAGCTATGGCCCGAGCGAAACCATATGGAGTTCATGCTCAACCAGACCGCGGCGCAGATGGTGGGGGAAATGTCCCATCTTCTGTTCAAGGTGCTGCTGGCGGCCTTGTCGGCTTTGGCGGTGATCGCGGGGCTGGACTACTTCTTCCAACGCATCCAGTTCATGAAGCGTAACCGGATGTCCAAGCAGGAGATCAAGGAAGAGTATAAGCAGAATGAAGGCGATCCCCACATCAAGTCCACGATTCGCCAGCTGCGCCAGGAACGTTCGCGCAAGCGCATGATGACGGCGGTCCCCACCGCGACGGTGGTGATCATGAACCCGACCCATTATGCGGTCGCGCTGAAATACGAATCCGGCAAGATGGCCGCGCCGGTCTGTGTCGCCAAGGGCGTGGACGCGCTGGCCTTGCGCATCCGCGCGGTGGCCGAGGAAAATGATGTCGCCGTGATCGAAAATCCGCCTTTGGCGCGCGCGCTCCATGCGGTGGTGGAGATCGACGAACCCGTCCCGCCCGAACACTTCAAGGCCGTGGCGCAGGTGATCGGCTACGTCCTTCGCCTCAAGGGCAAGCTTCCAGCTAGGGCGAGCTAAGCGTCCCAAACTCCTCGCGTCTTAACGGGGGTGATTCTCGGGCGTTAACTTTCTGTCCTCAAAAAGCTGAACGGCGTTCGGTGGCCCTCAAAAACTGTTAACGAAATCAATCCCTTGGGTGGCAGAAAGGATTGGTTAACCAAATCTTGTATTCTGCAATTATGAACGCCGCAAAATCCCTTTCCGCGAGCCCTGTGGGGGTGCCCGCCGGCCCCTGGCGCTGGGCTGCCTTGGGCTTTGTTTTGCTCGCCTTGGCGGCCGCCGGGCTGACCATTGTCATGCCGCAGGTGGCGGGCCTGGCCGGTTTTGCGCTGCTGGGCGGTGTCGCGGTCCTGGCCATTCTTTTTCTCTATGCGGTCTGGCCGCGCGGCGGGCGCGCATCCGCCGACGCGCTGCGCGTTGCCGAAGCCGCCGCCAAGGCCAACATTGCCTGGGCCATCACCGGCGAAGGCGGCGCGGTGCTGGACTGCAATCCTGTCTATCGCCGCATGGCGGGCGTGGGGGAAAACGAAACCCCGCCGCCGCCCGAACTGGCTTTGGCGGGCGAGCCCTCGGCCGCCGTGTTGTATCGGCTGTCGCGCGATGCCGCCGAAGGGCGCGCGCGCGAAGAATCCTTTGTGGTGGTGCCGGGTCTGGAGATCGTCGCCGCGGTGCGTCCCTTGCCTGACAAGCAGGCCGCCTGGTGGTTCACGCCGCGCCTGGCCGCCAGCACCTCGCCGCAACCGGTGCTGACCCGCGCCGCCGCCGCGCAGCCCGCACCTGCCGTAACTGCGCCCGCGCCAGCCGCTGCCACCCTCGCAGATGTCCAACCGTTCGAGAATGCCGGCGACCTGTTCCGCGATGCCCCCATGGGCGTGGCTTTTGCCGATGCCAGCGGCGTGATCAGCGACGCCAATGCGGCGCTGGCGAAGTTCTTCGGCGCCACCGGTGATCTGGCATCGCGCAATTTCAGCGCGCTGGTGGAGGCGGGCGACCGCGCCCAGGTCACATCCCTGATCGCCAGCGCCGCGCGCGGCGAAACCGGGCTTGCGGCCGTCGAACTGCGCATGGGCAAGTCCGGCGCGGGCGAAGATCGCATGGCCGAACTGTTCGCCAGCCCTATGCCCTCTTCGAGGGGTGAAGGCGGCAAGGCCATTCTCTATCTGGTGGACGTGTCCGAGCAGAAGGCGCTGGAGACCAAGTTCGCCCAGTCCCAGAAGATGCAGGCAGTCGGCCAGCTGGCCGGCGGCGTGGCGCATGACTTCAACAATCTTCTCACCGTCATCATCGGCAATTGCGAATTCCTGCTGATGCGCCATCAGGCGGGCGATCCCTCCTTCAAGGAAATCAACGAAGTCCATCAGAACGCGCTGCGCGCCGCCGCTTTGGTCAGCCAGCTTCTGGCTTTCAGCCGCAAGCAGACCATGCAGCCCAAGGCGCTGGTGCTGGGCGACGTGATCGGCGAACTGGCGCAGATGCTGCGCCGGCTGGTGGGCGAAGGCATTACGCTGAATGTCGAGCGCGACTCCGACCTGTGGACCGTGCATGCCGACGAGGCGCAGCTTTCCAATGCCATCATCAATCTGGTGGTCAATGCCCGCGACGCCATGCCTTCGGGCGGCACGGTGGTGATCAAGACCGTCAACCAGACCGTCAACACCTCATCGGCGCTGGGCACCGCCATCATGCCGCCGGGCGATTATGTCCGCATCGAAGTGTCCGACACCGGCACCGGCATGTCCAAGGAAGTGCAGAGCAAGATTTTCGACCCCTTCTTCACCACCAAGCCCGTGGGCCAGGGCACCGGCCTGGGGCTGGCGACCGTGTATGGCATCGTCAAGCAGACCGGCGGTTTCATCACGGTGGATTCGGAAGTCGGCAAGGGCACCTGCTTCAACATCTATCTGCCGCGCCTCAGGGTGGACGCGACCGCCGCGCCGGCGGAAGCCGCGCCTGCCGCCCAGGCCCGCGACGTCACCGGCCAGGACACCATCCTGCTGGTGGAAGACGAGGAAGCGGTGCGCAGCTTTGCGGCGCGCGCCTTGCGCATGCGCGGCTATAACGTGCTGGAAGCAAGCGGCGGCGAGGAAGCGCTGGAGATCGTCAAAAGCGAGGCCCACACCATCCATCTGATCATCACCGACGTGGTGATGCCCAGCATGGACGGGCCCACCATGGTCAGGCACGTCAAGCAGCTCAAGCCTGACCTGCGCGTGATCTTTATGTCCGGCTATGCCGAGGAAGCCTTCCGCCGCAACGACCAGAGTTCGGAAGACATTCACTTCCTGCCCAAGCCCTTCGGCTTGAAACAACTCGCCGCCAAGGTGAAAGAGGTTCTGTCCGCCGCGTAGCGCACCCTTCGACGGGCTCAGGGTGAGGTAATCCTCATGCTGAGCTTGTCGAAGCATCTTAAAGGTAACGCTCTGGCTGAGCGTCACTTCACGCTGAAGCGATATTCCGTGATCTGGCGATATTCCTGCCCCGGCGCCAGCCGCGTCGAGGGGAAGCTCGGGATATTGGGCGCATTGGGAAAACCCTGCGCTTCCAGCGCGACGCTTCCCTGAATGCGATAGCCCTTGGCCAGCGCCACGGGCGGCGGCGAATAGTTGGCGGTATAGACCTGCAGGCCCGGATTGGTGGTCCAGGTTTCCAGCACCCGCCCCGACTTGGGATCTTCCAGCCGCGCCGCGAACCTCAAGACGCCGGGCTTGCCGTTGATCGCATAATTCTGGTCATAGCCGCGCGCGCGCACGATCGCGGGATCGGGATCCTTGATGCGCGCACCGATGGGGGTGGGCGTGCGAAAATCGAACGCCGTGCCCGCAACAGGCCGCATCACGCCGGTCGGGGTGTTGCTTTCATCGCCCGCCGTGATGGCATCGGCATTCACTGTCAGCAGATGGTCCAGCACGCTGCCCGACAGATCGCCGCCCAAGTTGAAATAGGCGTGGTTGGTCATGCTGACCACCGTGTCCTTGTCGGTGGTGGCGAAATAGGTGATGCGCAGGACACTGTCCCTTGTCAGCGTATATGTCACCCGCACCCGCAGATTGCCGGGAAAGCCCATGGTGCCGGTGCGGTCCAAAAGGCTGAGGGTCAGTTCCGGCTCATCGCCATTCCTGGTGCTGGCGTCCCAGACCCGCTCGTCATAGGGCTTGCTTTCGGTGTTGGTGTAAGTCTCGCGCGAGACGCGGTGCTCCACCCCGTTGATCCGGAAGCTGTTGTTCTTGATGCGGTTGGCATAGCGGCCGATCATGGCGCCATAGCGGCCGCTATAACTGGGGCTGCGATAGTCCTCCAGCCGGTCGAAGCCCAGATTCACATTCTCCAGCTTGCCGCTGCGGTCAGGCACCCGGATGGACGTAATGATCCCGCCATAATTGGTGATCTTGACTTCCATGCCCTTGGGATTGGTCAGGATGAAAAGGTCGACACCCTTCTTGTCCACGCCGCCCCAGGCCTGCTTGGTGATGGCGGCTTGGACTGGCAAGGAAGTGACCGCCGTCAGCAGGGCGGCAAGGATGAAACGCGCGTTCATGTGGTTCTCCGAGAGCGCATCCACCCTAGCAAGCCTCAACGCCGGTGCGCCATCCTGCCGCGCCATCTGATGCATTGTGCAGGCGCGAACTGGACCTCGCAACGTTTGACCGGCCCGGCCTTGCCTGATTAGCTGTCAAAACCGGCCACAAGACGTCGGTCGCAGGGAGAAATGATTTCATGAAACGTATGTTGTTTTCAGCCGCGCTGGTCGCGGCTGTCGGTCTTGGCACCGTTGCCGCGGATTCGCAGGTTGCCGATCCCTACGCCAACAATGCCGCCGCCGGCACACTGAAATTTCCGCTGACCGCGCCCGCGGGTGTCGACAGCAAGGCGATGGAACGCTCGCTGCCGGGCGCCGTCAACACCGGCCCGTTCAACGACAAGACCTGGAAATATGGCACCGCCTTCAACGCGCCGCCGGGCGCCAAGATCTGGAATCCGGTCAAGCTGAAGATGATGCAGGGCGGCAAGGTTACCGGCGGCACCCTGTTTGCCTCCACCGATCCCTCCACCTATTGCGCCATGGCCAATGCCGGCTACGATTTCATCTGGGTCGAGCATCAGCACACCGCGCGCGATTGGGCCAACACCGCGCGCTTGTGGGCCGCCTGCCCACAGGCCAAGGCTGTTCCCGGCGTGCGCGTCGCCTATACCGACGAGCGCGAAATCCAGACCGCCACCGATTCCGGCGCGCTGGTCGTGGTGGTCCCCACCATCCGCTCCTACGAAGAGGCTGTGAAGGCGCGCGACTGGATGTTCTTCCCGCCGCTGGGCAAGCGCAGCCAGGGTGGCGGCCAGGCCTTTGGCGCCAGCTTCTGGGGCGGCGTTCCCGGCGGCTATCGCCAGACCTGGAATGACAATGGCGTGCTGATCCTGATGATCGAGACCCTGGATGGCCTGAAGGATGCCGACCGCATCGCCAAGATTCCGGGCGTGACCGCGATCTTTGCGGCGTCGGGCGATCTGGCCAACCATACCGGCTATCGCCAGGGCGATCCGGACTATGAGCGCAACATCAACATCGTCCATGACGCGGCGATCAAGGCCGGCGTGCGCCTGTGCGGTCCCTTGGCCTGGCGCGATCGTCCCGACTACACCTGCTTCCAGGCAGGCAGCGAGACGGCCGCCATCGCCAATGGCGTGAAGGCCGATCTGGGCCCGCTGGCCAACACCCAGCCCGTGCCGGAAGTCGGTCCCTGGGCCAAGAAGTAACGCTCTATCGATAAAACAAAAGGCGCCGCGGGAAACCGCGGCGCCTTTTTTCTTGGATTAACGCGAAACGACGAGTTCGTAGAAGATCTCGTTCTCGGTTGCGCCATCGGGCCAGGTCTGCGGCGCCGCGCGTGTCCGGACAAAACCGTGCCGCTGGTTGGCGCGCTGTGAAGCCTCGTTCGACTCCCGGTGCGAGACAAGCACACGTCGGAATTGCGGCTGTTCCCGAATCCAGGCCAACCGCGCGTCATAGAATAGTCGCGACAGGCCGTGCCCGCGCCGGTGCGGCACGATGTAGGACATCGCCAGCAGAGCGGTCTGGCCTGACGGGTCGCCGCGATAGGTAAAAGCCGCGGTAATGCCGATGAGGCGTTCCTCGTTGAACAACCCGAAGACCTGATGATCCTCGCCTTTGATCTCAGCTTGCCAGTCTTGCGGCGACCATATCGCCGCCGCATCGTAGGTCATGGAAAAAACGCCGGGCGTGTCTTTCAGCGCAGACAGGCGGAAATCCCGGAATGTCTCCCATTCCGATGGCTCCAGCGCGCGGATGATGGTGTCGCTCAAGCTTTCACATAGACCCAGGCGGTGACACCCGATTTCAGGGGCGCAGCGATCCGCCGGTAATCGTCCACCTCGTAACTGTCGGCGGCGGCCAGTTCCTCGGGCGTGATCTCGAACACCATGCCCGGTACGCTGTCATCCTTGCGCCCTGGTATCACGATGGGGTGATAGGCCTTGCCGCTCTTGGCCAGCACGTCGGGATCGGTGATCTCCACCATCTCCTGCCGCCAGCCCATCAGCGCGTCGGCATGACCCGTCAGCCGCCGCCCGAACTGGGCCAACTGCACGCCTTCTTGTTGAAGGGTGCCGTAGGAGAACAAAAGCTCAGACATTGCAGCAACCACAGGCCCGCCTCCCCTTCGTGCGCGTGAGCGCACAAGAGGGGGAGGTGGTTTCAGCGTTCGAGGTGCACCGCGCCGAGAGCAAGCTGAAACCGGAGGGGGTCACTTTGAAGTGCTGAACCTGTATTCGGTCACTTCATAGAAGATTTTCCCGGGCCGCAATTCGGTCGAGGGGAAAGCCGGGATGTTGGGCGAGTTGGCGAAGTGCTGGGTCTCCAGGCAGAAGGACTGGCGCGGACCATATTGCTGGCCGTCCTTGCCCGGCACCGTGCGCCCGGCGTTGGGCACATAAAGCTGCACGCCGGGCTGGGTGGTCCATACGCTCATCACCCGGCCCGTCTCGGGTTCGGTCACGCGGGCGGCGGGGCGCAGCTTGCCCATCGGCCCGCGCACGATGAAGTTGATGTCCCAGCCGGGCGTCGCCTTGATCATGGGATCGGGGCCGTCAATGTCCTTGCCGATGGTCTTGGGCCTGGTGAAGTCAAAGCCGGTGCCAGACACTTTCATCACTTCGCCGGTCGCCATGTGGTTGGAGTCGGTCGGTGTCACCGCATCGGAAAAGATCTGGAGCTGGTGGTTCAGGATGTCGCCATTGCCCGCGCCCTTGAGGTTGAAATAGGCGTGGTTGGTGATGTTCAGCACCGTGGGCTTGTCGGTGGTGGCGCGGTATTCGATGCGCACCGTGTTGTCGGCCTTCAGCGTATAGCTGACGGTGAAATCCAGCCGCCCGGGAAAGCCCTGGTCGCCATCGGGGCTGACCATGTTCAGGATGATGCTGGGATTGGGCCCATCCATCGTGGTGGCGTTGTAGATGCGGGTGTTGAAGCCGTTGGGCCCGCCATGAATATTGTTGGGCCCGCCATTGGCGGCGAGCTGATAGCTCTTGCCGTCCAGCGCGAACTTGGCGCCGCCGATGCGGTTGGCATAGCGCCCGACCACCGCCCCGTTCATCGCGCCATACTGTTTGTAGCCCATGGCATTGTCGAAGCCCTGCACCACATCGGCGTTTCTGCCGTCGCGGCCCGGCACCTCCAGCCCCACCCAGGTGGCGCCATAGGTGGAGACGCGCAGTTTGGCGCCGCGCGCATTGGTCAGCGTGTAGAGCTCGACCTTCTGGCCGTCGGGGCTTTCGCCCCAGGGGGCGCGCTCGACCTTGGCCTGGGCCGGAATCGCCAGCGCCGACAGGCATGCAATGGCCAATGCGAACTTCTTCATGTCATTTCCCCGTTGTTCTTATTCATAGGCGCGGGCGAACAGCCCGCCGATGGTGGCGCTGGCCAGAAGACGCCCCTTGGCGGCGGCCAGGAACCGTTCGCGGGTCAGGCCCGGCGGCAGGTTGGGCTCCAGGTCGGTGGCGATCACCGTGAAGGTATAGCGGTGCGGCCCGTCGCCCTGGGGCGGGCAGGGGCCCAGATAGTTGGGCGCCCCGCGCGTGCCCGCGCCGCCGGTAAAGCCGATGCCCGCCGTGCCGTCGCCTTCCTTCAGCTCGGTGGTGGTGGGCGCGATATTGTAGGCGACCCAGTGCGACACGCCGGCGCCGAACTGGCCGTCTATGTCGTACATCAATATGGCGAAGCTTTTGGTGCCGGCCGGCGCGTTCGACCATTTCAGCTGCGGCGAGACATTCTTGCCGGGGCAGGGGCAGATGGCGGGATTGCGGGGCGAGCAGGCGCGCTTGGGATCGTCCGCGCCAAAGATCACGGGAATGCGCGCGCCCTCCTGGATCGAGGTTGAGGTGACGGTGAAGAAGGGCTGGGCGCCGGCCGCGGAGACCGTCCAGACCATAGCCGCCAGGGCCAAAACCCCGATCTTTTTCCCGCCCATGTCCCGTTCCTGTTTTGCTTGGCCGCGAATCTATCCGGGGGAGCAGGGGGTTGAAAGGGCTCTGGGCGGTACGTGTGAACACCACAAGAACAAGATGTAGTATTTTCTCTTAAATTCAACACGTTAGGCAGTATCTTGCGAAAGAGAACAAAGCGTGTACATTTGCTTCATCTGCCCACCACCGGATTCGCTTGGGGATCAGTGGTCGGTGTGGAATAACCGAGGAGAACGGCATGTCACAGGCGGCTTTGCGGGTGGTAGCGAAAGAACAGAATAATGATCGCAAGCGGGCGCTGGACGCCGCGCTGAGCCAGATCGACCGTGCCTTCGGCAAGGGCTCGGTGATGAAGCTGGGCAGCCGCGACCTGGGCCTGGCCACCGACGCCGTCTCCACCGGCTCGCTCGGCCTGGACATCGCGCTGGGCATTGGCGGGCTGCCGCGCGGCCGGGTCATCGAAGTCTATGGTCCGGAATCCTCGGGCAAGACCACCCTGGCGCTGCATGTGGTGGCCGAAATCCAGAAAAAGGGCGGCATCGCCGCCTATGTCGATGCCGAACATGCGCTCGATCCGGTCTATGCCAAGAAGCTGGGCGTGGACATCGACGAAATGCTGATCTCCCAGCCGGACACCGGCGAACAGGCGCTGGAAATTACCGACACGCTGGTGCGTTCGGGCGGCGTCGATATCGTGGTGATCGACTCGGTGGCGGCGCTGACGCCCAAGGCCGAACTGGAAGGCGAAATGGGCGATTCCCTGCCCGGTTTGCAGGCCCGTTTGATGAGCCAGGCGCTGCGCAAGCTGACGGGGAGCATCTCCAAGTCCAACACCATCGTGCTGTTCATCAACCAGATCCGCATGAAAATCGGCGTCATGTTCGGCAGCCCGGAAACCACCACCGGCGGCAATGCGCTGAAATTCTATGCTTCGGTGCGCCTGGATATCCGCCGTATCGGCGCCATCAAGGAACGCGATGACGTGGTGGGCAACCAGACCCGCGTCAAGGTGGTCAAGAACAA
The DNA here is from genome assembly GCA_945882615.1 of Rhizobium sp. Q54. Lineage (GTDB taxonomy): Bacteria > Pseudomonadota > Alphaproteobacteria > Micropepsales > Micropepsaceae > Rhizomicrobium. Next base: position 32,671 of record CAMCWK010000022.1, read on the forward strand.
GGTCGCGCCGCCCTTCAAGCAGGTCGAGTTCGACATCATGTATGGCGTCGGCATTTCCAAGGTGGGCGAGCTGGTCGACCTGGGCGTCAAGGCCGGCATCGTCGAGAAATCGGGCTCCTGGTACTCCTATGACGGTACGCGCATCGGCCAAGGCCGGGAATCCGCCAAGACCTTTCTCACCGACAATCCGGAAACTGCCGACAAGATCGAAGTCGCCATCCGCGCCGCCTCTGGCCAGATCGGCCAGAACCTGGTGCTGGACGCCAGCGAGAAGGCGGACGCGGAAGAAGAATAGGCTCTGGCTCGCGCCAGAGGCCTCCCCAACGCTGATAAGCCCCTAGCCATGGGGGCCTTCAGCTCCTCGGCAGAAGGTGTCCCTTGTGAATGAGGGGCGCCTTCTGTTTTTTGTGCGCTCCGCCGGGCTGAAAACGGGCATGGCTGCCCCGAAAAAGCCAGGCGTGACACGGCTTTTGCGGGCCGTTACAACCCTAAAACCATGAAAAGCCTTTCCGACGTCCGCAGCGGTTTTCTCGATTTCTTTGCCGAGCGTGGCCACACCATCGTGCCCTCCTCGCCGCTGGTGCCGCGCAACGATCCGACCCTGCTGTTCACCAATGCGGGCATGGTCCAGTTCAAGAACCTGTTCACGGGCGCGGAAAAGCGGCCCTACAGCCGCGCCACCACGGTGCAGAAATGTGTGCGCGCCGGTGGCAAGCATAACGACCTGGACAATGTCGGCTACACCGCCCGCCATCACACCTTCTTCGAGATGCTGGGCAATTTCTCGTTCGGCGACTATTTCAAGGAAGAGGCGATCCTGTTCGCCTGGGACTTCACCTCGAAAGTCGTGGGCCTGCCCAAGGACAAGCTGCTGGTCACCGTCTATCCCACCGACGACCAGGCCCGTCAGTTGTGGAAGAAGATCGCCGGCATATCCGATGATCGCATCATCGGCCACGAATCCAATCTCTGGGCCATGGGCCCGACCGGCCCCTGCGGCTATTGCTCGGAAATCTTCTACGACCAGGGTCCCAGCGTCGCGGGCGGCCCGCCCGGCAGCGCGGACGAAGACGGCGACCGTTTCCTGGAATTCTGGAATCTGGTCTTCATGCAGTTCGAGCAGGTGGACGAGAACACCCGCCTGGACCTGCCCAAGCCCTCGATCGATACCGGCATGGGGCTGGAGCGCATCGCCGCCATCCTGCAGGGCGAGACCAACAACTATAACGTCGATCTGTTCCGCCACCTGATCGCGGCCTCGGAATCGGCCAGCGGCGTGGCCAGCACGGGCGAGGCGACCTTCAGCCATCGCATCATCTCCGATCACCTGCGCGCCACATCCTTCCTGATCGCCGATGGCGTGCTGCCCTCGAACGAGGGCCGCGGCTATGTGCTGCGCCGGATCATGCGCCGCGCCATGCGTCACGCCCATCTGCTGGGCACCAAGGACCCCTTGATGCACCGGCTGGTGCCGGCGCTGGTGGGCGAGATGGGCTCGGCCTATCCCGAACTCAAGCGCAGCGAGCCCCTGATCGCCGAGACCCTGAAGCTGGAGGAAATCCGCTTCCGCGAAACCCTGGCGCGCGGCATCAAATTGCTCGACGAAGCCAGCGATGGTCTCAAGAAGGGCGATCAGCTCAAGGGCGACGTCGCCTTCAAGCTCTACGACACCTACGGCTTTCCGCTCGACCTGACCGAGGAATCCCTGCGCGCCCGCGGCGTCACTGTCGACACCGACGGTTTCTCCGCCGCCATGCAGAAGCAGAAGGCCGAAGCCCGCGCCTCCTGGTCGGGCTCTGGCGAAGCGGCCAGCGAAGCGCAATGGTTCGCGGTGCTGGACGAAGTAGGCCGCACCGAATTCCTGGGCTATGACACCGAGGAAGCCGAGGGCCAGATACTGGCCATCTTCAAGGATGGCGGCCGCGTGATGCAGGCGGGCGCCGGCGAAGCGGTGGAAATCCTCACCAACCAGACGCCCTTCTATGGCGAGTCCGGCGGCCAGGCCGGTGACGTTGGTCACATCAATTCGTCCAGGGCCAAGGGCCAGATCACCGACACCCAGAAGAAGCTGGGCGCGCTGCATGTCCATCTCGTGCGCATCACCGAAGGCACTTTCGCACCCGGCGATGCGGTGGATCTGAAAGTCGATACCGAAAAGCGCCGCGCCACCCGCGCCAATCACAGCGCCACACATCTTTTGCATGCCGCGCTCAAGCGCGTGCTGGGTTCGCATGTCAGCCAGAAGGGTTCGCTGGTGACGGCCGAGCGCCTGCGCTTCGACTTCTCCCATCCCAAGCCGGTCAGCGCCGAAGAGCTGGAAAAGATCGAAGCCCAGGTCAATCAGGTGATCCGGCAGAATTCCGACACCTCGACGCGCCTCCTGCCCACCGACCAGGCCATCGCCGCCGGCGCCGAAGCCCTGTTCGGCGAGAAATATGGCGATGAGGTGCGCGTCCTTTCCATGGGCGCCGATCTGGAAGGCGAGAAAGCCTATTCGGTCGAACTGTGCGGCGGCACCCATGTGCATCGCCTGGGCGACATCGGCCTCTTCACGATCCTGGGCGAAAGCGCGGTCGCCGCCGGCGTGCGCCGCATCGAGGCGCTGACATCCGAACACGCCCGCCGCTATCTGTCGGGCCAGGCGGAAATCGCCCGCGAGGCGGCCTCCGCCATCAAGGCGCCCATCGGAGAATTGTCATCGCGGGTGGCGCAGCTTTCCGAAGAGCGCCGCAAGCTGGAACGCGAACTGGCGGAAGCCAAGAAGCAGCTGGCGCTGGCCGGTCCCGCCAAGGGCGGCGAGGACAGCGAAACCGTCGCCGGATTGAAAGCGGTGTTGCGGCTGGTCGAAGGCGTCAGCCCCAAGGACCTCAAGAGCCTGGCGGATGGCGCCAAGTCGCAGGTCGGCTCCGGCGTGGTCGCCTTCGTGGCGGCGGCCGACGGCAAGGTCTCCATCGTGGCCGGCGTCACCGATGATCTGACGTCGCGCATCAGCGCGGTGGATCTGGTGCGGGTGGCGGCGGAAGCGCTGGGCGGCAAGGGCGGCGGTGGCCGTCCCGACATGGCGCAGGCGGGCGGGCCGGACAATGGCAATCCGCAAGCGGCGCTGGACGCCATCCGCAAGAAGCTGGGCGAGCTGGCGCCCGCCTGACCGTCAGGTCAGGTCCATGAAGGGATTGAAGGCGATCTCCCACAGATAGCCATCCGGGTCGGCAAAGTATCCGCTATAGCCGCCCCAGAAAGCTTTCTGCGGCGGCTTAACGGCACGCGCACCGGCAGCAATCGCTTCGGCATAGGCGGCATCGACTTTTTCGGGCGATGCTTCGTTGTGGGCTAGCGTGATGCCGCCAAAGCCTTGACCGTCGGGCACTCCGGCATCTTCCGCCAGCTTGTCGCGCGGATAGAGCGCCAGCCATGTGCCTTCCAACGCGAAGAACACCACACCAGCATCAGGCTTGTAGCCGTGGGTCGGCCAGCCCAGTCCGTCGCGATAGAAGGCCAGCGATCGCGCCAGATCGCGCACACCCAGGGTGATCAGGCCGACCTTGGGCTTCAAGCGATGATGTCCGGCAGCAGCCCGTTGTTGATTTCGGTGATCTCGTCCTTCAGCTGAAGCTTGCGCTTTTTCAGCCGCGCCAGCGCCATCAGGTCAGGATTGCCCGACTGCACCATCGCATCGATGGCCTGGTCCAGGTCGCGATGCTCTTGCGTCAGCTGGGTCAGCTTGGCGCGGGCACCGACTTCATCAGGACCAACGACGCGGCTCATTTCACGCTCTTCTTGCGGCGGCTTTTGGCGATCGTCTCGCCCCAGCGCTTCATGTCGGGCCAATCATAGCCCAACAGGTCCAGGGCGCGGCCCACCATCTGGTCCACCAGGTCGGACAAAGTTTTTGGCTCGGCATAAAAGGCGGGCACGGGGGGCAGGATGATGGCGCCCATTTCGGCCAGCGCCGTCATGGAGCGCAGGTGCCCCAGATGCAGCGGCGTCTCGCGCACCATCAGCACCAGCGGGCGGCGTTCCTTCAGCATCACATCGGCGGCGCGGGTCAGGCAGTTGGTGGTCACGCCGGTGGCGATCTCGCTCATGGTGCGCACGCTGCAGGGGGCCACGATCATGCCGCGGGTCCTGAAGCTGCCGCTGGCGATGGGCGCGGCGATGTCGCTGATGGCATAGGTATAGTCCGCCTTGGCGGCAACCTGTTTGGGCGAAAGCTTGGTTTCATAACCGATGGTCATTTCCGCCGGCTTGGTCATCACCAGATGCGATTCTATCCCCAACTCGGTACAGGCTTCCAGCAGGCGGATGCCATAGGCCACGCCCGACGCCCCGGACAGGCCGATAACCAGCCGTTCCGCTTCGTTTTTCCGGGGTTCCGGGCGTTTCATCGCCTCCCGTTAGCACTTCTTAAGTCAAGGACAAAGAGTTTCGGTTCCGGCGCCTTTTGAGGATGACAGGAGGCGGGTTTGGTGGTTTGATTTTTGGGCCAGGTGCGTAGCGCCCTAGCGCTGCGCGCCATCCGAAATCTAACGATGAGGTGAATGCATGGCGCTACAAGGACATATCAACCATCTGTCAAACCAGCACAAGAAAATCGAGAACATTATCGAGAGCGAGATGTCCAATCCCGATTGGGATGAGATCCGGGTCGCCGCCCTGAAAAAGCAAAAACTCCGGATCAAGGACGAGCTCGAGCGGCTTCGAGCCACCACCGTCAACTGAGCCTGATGTCCCCGGCGGCACGCGTAAGCGCGGCCGCACGGGGAGCGCTCACAAATTCTTCGCCATCTCCCGCAGGACGAATTTCTGAATCTTGCCCGTCGAGGTCTTGGGCAATTCGGAAAAAACGATGGTGCGCGGCATCTTGAACTTGGCCAGCCGTTCGCGGGCGAAGGCCAGGATATCGGATTGTGACACGGCCTTGCCCGGGCGCAGCTCGACAAAGGCGCAAGGATGCTCGCCCCACTTGGCGTCGGGCCGCGCCACCACCGCCACGAACATCACCGCCGGATGCTTGGCGATGACATTCTCCACTTCGATGGAGGAGATGTTCTCGCCGCCCGAAATGATGATGTCCTTGGAGCGGTCCTTCAGCTGGATATAGCCGTCGGGATACATCACGCCCAGGTCGCCGGTGTGAAACCAGCCGCCCGCGAACGCATCGCGCGTCGCCTTCGGATTCTTCAGATAGCCGCGCATCACGATATTGCCGCGCATCATCACCTCGCCGATGGTCTTGCCGTCGGCGAGCACCGGCTTCATGGTTTTGGGATTGAGCACCGTCAGTTCTTCCAGCGGGGCATAGCGCACGCCCTGGCGCGCTTTTCTGGCGGCGCGGGCGCCCGCGTCCAGCGCGTCCCATTCCTCGTGCCATTCATTGACCACGGCGGGGCCATAGACTTCGGTCAGGCCATAGACATGCACCACCTCAAAGCCGGCTTCCGCCATCGCGGCCAGCACGCTTTCGGGCGGCGGCGCGGCGGCGGCCATGAAGCGCACTTTTTGGGGAAAGCTTTTGCGCTCGGCATCGGTGGCGTTGACCAGAGTGGACATCACGATGGGCGCGCCGCACAGATGGGTGACGCCATGCTCGGCGAGCGCGTCAAAAATCGCGCCCGCCCGCACCCAGCGCAGGCAGACATGGGTGCCGGCCACCGCCGACAGCGACCAGGGCATGCACCAGCCGTTGCAGTGAAACATGGGCAGCGTCCACAGCAGCACCGGATGTTCCACCATGGTGCCGGCCAGGGCATTGCCGTAACACATCAGCGCCGCGCCGCGATGGTGATAGACCACGCCCTTGGGATTGCCGGTGGTGCCGGAGGTATAATTCAGCGCGATGGCGTCCCATTCATCGGCCGGCATTTTCCATGCGAAGCTGGGATCGCCGCTCTTCAGGAATTTCTCGTAATCGATCTTGCCCAGCCGCTTCCCGTTTTGCGGAAACTGCCGGTCGTCGTAATCGATCACCAGCGGCTTTTTCTTCAGCAGCGCCAGTGCCGCCGCAATGGTGGGGGAAAATTCCCGGTCGGTGATCAGGATTTTCGCCCCGCCATGTTCCAGCATGAAGGCGATGGCGGCGGCGTCCAGCCGGGTGTTCAGGGCATTCAGTACCGCGCCCAGCATTGGTACGCCGTAATGGGCTTCCAGCATGGGCGGGGTATTGGCCAGCATCACCGCCACCGTATCGCCCTTCCGGATGCCTTTCTTTTCCAGCGCCGAGGCCAGGCGGCGCGAACGGGCGTAGAAGTCGGCATAGCGGATGCGCTGCTTGCCGTGAATGATGGCGGTGCGGTCCGGAAAGGTGCTGGCGGCGCGTTCCAGGAACGACAGCGGCGTCAGCGGCTGGTGATTGGCGGGCACGCGCGCCAGCCCGCTGTTGAACATCCGGGCGGGCTTGGCCTTGCCTTTTGTGACGCTTTTTCGGGTCTGTTTTCGGGCTGGCATCGCGCGGGCACGCTAAAGAAAGCCGCAATTGACGGCAAGGTTGACGCCCAGTTTGACGAACGGCGCGGCGATGTTAGGAAGGCCCGCCTTTGGGAGCGTTCCATGACCCGCACTGATCCGCCGGCTGAAAAGTACGGCATCGTCCGTACGCTGTATGACTGGATGATGCGCAACGCCAAGGGCAAGCATGCTTGGCGTACTTTGGGCGGCCTGACCTTTGCCGAGGCCTCTTTCTTTCCCATTCCCACCGACATCATGCTGATCCCGATGGTGATGGCGGATCGCCAAAACGCCTGGAAGCTGGCAGCCTGGTGCACCCTGTGGTCGGTGCTGGGCGGCGCGGCGGGCTATGCCATCGGCGCCTTCCTGTTCGACAGTCTGGGCCAGTGGCTAATCAGTATTTATGGGATGGGCGACGACTTGGTCACATTCCAAGAATGGTATGCAACTTGGGGCGCTTGGGTGATCATCGCCAAAGGGTTCAGCCCACTACCCTATAAGCTTGTCACCATCGCCTCGGGCTTCGCCAATTACAGTTTCGCGATGTTCATGATCCTGTCAGTGATCACCCGCGGCGGTCGCTATTTCCTGGTGGCAGGCTTGTTATATTGGAAAGGCGAACAGGCGCGCCGCTTCATCGAAAAGCGCCTGGAAGCGACCCTGTTCGTATTCCTGATGGTAGTGGTACTGGGAATCGTTGCCGTCAAATTTCTCTTCTGACGGCTACGGCTCTCAGTCCTGTTCCAGCTCGCTGGACTGGACGTATTCGTCCGGCGCGGGTTCGCCTTCCGACGGCGCGTCCTCGCGCGGCGGCAGTTCGGTGCCAGGCGCGGCCGTGGTTTCGGCAATGGATTTCAGCGCCGCACCCTTCTTGGCGGCGCGCTTCTGGGCACGTTCAAACTTGACGCTGGCGCGGGTCACGGCCAGGTCCAGTTCCAGCTGCGAACACAGGCCCAGCGTCACCGGGTCCACCGCCTTGATGTTGGCTGCGTTCCAGTGCGAACGCTCGCGGATCTTGGCGATGGTCGCCTTGGTGGTTCCGATCAGCTTGATGATGTCGCTGTCGGTGAATTCGGGATGGTTGCGGATCAGCCAGTAGACCGCATCGGGCTTGTCCTGACGCTTGCTGACCGGTGTGTAGCGCGGGGCGCGCTTCTGGCGCACGGTCGGCATCTTGTGCTTGGGCGCCGCCATCTTCAGGCGTTTCTTGGGATTGGCTTCGGCTTCGGCGATCTGTTCGCGGGTGAGCTGGCCGGTGGCGACCGGGTCCTGACCCTTGATGCCCTTGGCGACGTCTTCGTCGGCGATGCCTTTGACTTCCAGCGGATGCAGGCCGCAGAAATCGGCGATCTGTTCGAAGGACAGGCCGGTATTGTCCACCAGCCAGACGGCGGTGGCTTTGGGCATCAGGGGCTTCTGTTCGACGGCCATGGTATTTCTCTCCCGTTGAGCGAAAGGCCTATCCGGGCCCGCCGCCCCTCGTCAGGTTAATCCTTTCGAGGAATGCGGGTGTTTTAGCGATGGCGTGCGGCCAGCGCAAAGATTTTCAGGCCATCCGCAGCAGTATTTTGCCGATATGGCCGGTTTTGGCCATGAATTCATGGGCTTGCTGCGCCTGATCCAGGGCAAATTCCTGCGCCACAACCGGCTGGATCTTGGGCCCCATCAGCGGCCAGACCGTTTCCAGCAGGGCATCGCGGATGGCCTGCTTTTCGGGGTTTGGCCGGGAACGCAAGGTGGTGGCCGCCAAGGTCAGCCGTTTGGCGAGAACGGGCGCGAAATTCACCTCCACCTTGAAGCCCTGCTGATAGGCGATGTTGACGATGCGCCCGCCTGGCGCGGCCGCGTCGATGTTGCGCTGGACATAATCGCCCCCGACCATGTCCAGGATTACATCGACGCCTTTGCCACCGGTTTCGTCTTTGACGGCGGCGACGAAATCTTCCGTTCGGTAGTTGATGGCGCGCGCAGCGCCGAGCTTGCGTGCCGCGCCGCATTTTTCGTCGCTGCCCACGGTGGTGAAAACGTGATGTCCCAGGCCTGCGAAAATCTGGATCGCCAGGCTGCCGATGCCGCTGGTGCCGCCATGCACCAGCAAGGTTTCGCTTGGCGCAAGGCGGCCGGTATCCACGATATTGGTCCAGGCGGTGAAGGCGGCTTCGGGCAGGCCGGCCGCCGCAACAAGGTCCACTCCGGCGGGGACCGGCAGCACCGATCCGGCATCGGCCAGCGCATAGTCCGCATAGCCGCCGCCGGGCAGCAGGGCGCAGACCGCATCGCCCACCGCAAAACCCGCAACTTCATCGCCCAGCGCGGCGATGGTGCCGGATACTTCCAGACCCAGGATTGGGGAAGCGCCGGGTGGCGGCGGGTATTTTCCGCGCGCCTGCAGCAGGTCGGCGTTGTTCAACCCCGCTGCGGCCACGCCAATCAGGACCTGGCCGCGCCCCGGCACGGGCCGAGGCTCCTTGGCCAACACCAGGCAATAGTCCCTGCCGGGACTGGAAATATGAATGGCTCTCATGGCTTGCGCGCTGCTTTTGGCGGCAACACACTAGGGCCAAACCAGGAGCTTTGGCAGATGGACCCGGACGATCTTCAGCGCAAGAAACTGCCCGATATCGTGCTGGGTGAAGATATTTCCGCGCTTTCGGCGCATGAACTGGAACAGCGCATCGCGCGACTGGATACGGAAATCGCGCGTTGCCGCGAAGCAATCGCGGCGCGCCATGCCACCAAATCTGCGGCGGAAAACTTCTTCAAGAAGTAAATGCGTGAAGCGTCAATGTTAATACGCACAACAAGAATACTGTGCCGCCGTGGTTTGCCTCGCAGTTCCCGCCATTTACCAACCATGGGCCTTGCGATTCGCGGAAGGCTTGCTAGCGTCCGGTCCATCAGTGGGGACAAGAATGCAGAATATTGAGACCGAAAGTTTCACCGATACCGCCATGTTCGACCGTACCTTCGACGAAGGCATGGCGCTGGTCGAAGAGACCGCACGTTATCTCGATGGCAGGGGGCGCGAAGAAGCGCGGGTGCTGCCGCGCAAGGCCGCCATGCTCTATGCCGGCGAAAGCATGCGCGTCACCACCCGCCTGATGCAGGCCGCCAGCTGGCTGTTGGTGCAGCGCGCGGTGCGCGATGGCGACATGGAACGCGATGACGCCATGAATGACCGCTATCGCCTGGGCAGCCGCGAAATCTGTCTGGGCTCCTGCGCCGAGGATACCGGGCCGCTGCCGCACGAGCTGAAGGACCTGTTGGTGCGCAGCGACAGCCTGTACCGCCGCATCGCCCGTCTGGATGACATCCTGTTTGGCGAAGGCGAGGTGCCGTCGGCCGGGGCCCGCGGCCAGCAGGACGCGCTGGCCCAGGCCTTCGCCAGCAAGTAGGGCGCAGCCTTTCAGTTTTCTTCTCACCATGGCCGGCCTTGAGCCGGCCATCCATCTTTTCGTTTGATGGATGGGCGGGTCGTGAAGTTTACCCTCCGACCGCGCTTCGCGCGGTTTCGGGGGCCCGCCCGTGGAGAGCTTGAGGGTTGAAACAAAAACGCCGCCGGGTGACCGGCGGCGTTTTGTATTTGCGTGTGTGAGACCGCTTACGGGGCCTTCACGAAGCTGGCGAATTTCTTGTTGAAACGGGTCAGACGGCCGCCGCGGTCCATCAGCTTGGCGTCGCCGCCGGTCCAGGCCGGGTGGGTCGAAGGATCGATGTCCAGGGTGATCTTCTGGCCCGCGGTGCCATGGGTGGTGCGGGTCTTGTAGGTGCTGCCGTCGTTCAGCTGAACTTCGACAAAGTGATAATCGGGGTGGATGCCCTTTTTCATGATCCTTGGTGACCTTTCGATGGCGCCCATTTCCGACGGGTGCAGGGGCGGGCTTATAAGGGAGGGGGCGTGGGCCCGCAAGGCGTCAATGGCCGCTTTGGCGGGCCTGACAATCCCTATATACAACCGGGGCTTAACGAACAGGCGATCCCTTGGCCGGAGACGATTTTGCGAAGGAAACCGCCCGGGTGGCGGCAGGAAGGCCCAAAGGGCGGTCCCTGGCCTCCTTGCGCGGACTTTTGCCCTTTCTGAAGCCCTATCGGGGCCGGATCACGATAGCCGCCCTGGCCCTGCTGGCCTCCTCCGCCGCGACCCTGGCGCTGCCCCAATTTGCCCGGGGGTTGATCGACGCCCAGGGGCTTTCGGCCGAGCAGGCCCATGCCCTGGTCGATTTCTATTTCGCCTTTGTGGTGGCCGCCGCCGTGCTGGGCCTGTCCTCGGCGATCCGCTTCTATCTGGTTACCTGGCTGGGCGAGCGGGTGGTGGCCGACATCCGCAAGGCGGTGTTCGACAATGTATTGGGCCTGTCGCCGCAATTCTTTGAAGTCACCCGCACGGGCGAAGTGCTCTCGCGCATGACCGCCGACACCACGCTGATCCAGACCGTGGTGGGCACTTCGGCCTCGCAGGCGGCGCGTCATCTGGTCACCCTGACCGGCGGCCTTGCTTTGATGTTCGTCACCAGCACCAAGCTGGCCTTGCTGGTGGTCGTGGCGGTTTTGGTGGTGATGGTGCCGATGCTGTTGTTCGGCCGCTGGGTGCGAAAGCTTTCCCGCGCCAGCCAGGATTCCATCGCCGATACCGCCGCGCGCGGCACCGAGACCTTGAACGCGGTGCCCACGGTGCAGGCCTTCACCCAGGAAAATTACGAGCGCCGCGCCTTTGCCGCCGCCGTGGAGCGCGCCTTTGATTTTGCCCGCCGCCGCACCCTGGCGCGCGCCGTGCTGACGGCGGTGGCGATCTTCACCGCCTTTGCCAGCCTGGCGACGGTGGGACTGGTCGGGCTGCATGACATGGTCCTGGGCCGGCTAAGCGGAGGCGATCTTGTCGCCTTCATCATTTACGGCTTTCTCACCGGCGGCGGCGTCGGCGCCTTGAGCGAAACCTGGGGCGACTTGCAGCGCGCGGCGGGCGCCTCCGAACGGCTGATGGAATTGCTGCATAAGGTGCCGGCCATCCGCCCGCCCGCCAATCCGCTGCCGCTGCCGCCAAGGCCGGGCGGCGCGGTACGCTTTGAAAACGTCACGTTCCAGTATCCCGCGCGCCCCGACTTCAAGGCGCTGAACAATTTCTCGCTGGATGTCGCCAGCGGCGAGGCGGTGGCGCTGGTCGGTCCCAGCGGCGCGGGCAAGTCCACCGTCTTCCAGCTGATGCTGCGTTTCTTTGAGGCGCAGCACGGCAGCATCCGGTTTGACGGCATCGACATCACCCAGCTCGACCCCATCGCGCTGCGCCAGAAGATCGCCGTGGTGTCGCAGGACCCGGTGATTTTCTCCGGCAGCATCGCCGCCAACATCCGCTATGGCCGCGAAGCGGCGAGCGATGCCGAGGTGCGCGCCGCCGCCGATGCCGCCGCGGCGTCCGAATTTATCGACAAGCTGCCGGAAGGTTTCGAAACCTTGGTGGGTGAGCGCGGCATCACCTTGTCGGGCGGCCAGCGCCAGCGTCTGGCAATCGCCCGCGCCATCCTGCGCGATGCGCCGCTCCTGCTGCTGGACGAAGCCACCAGCGCGCTGGATGCGGAGAATGAACGGCTGGTGCAGACCGCGCTGGGCAATCTGATGGTGGGCCGCACCACGCTGGTGATCGCGCACCGCTTCTCCACCATCCAGCGTCTCAAGCGCATTGTGGTGATGGAGGATGGCCGGGTGGTGGCCGAAGGCAGCCATGGCGAACTGATGGCGGGCGGCGGCCTCTATGCGCGCCTGGCAAAGCTGCAATTTTCGGACAATCCCGTCGCGGGGAGTGGGCAATGAGAAGCTTCCGGCGCGCCTGGCGGATGACCGCCGTCATGCTCGTCCTGGCGCTGGTGTTCTTCATCGGCCGCATGCTGTGGGCCAATGGCCTGTTTTCGAGCGCGCAGACCGGCTTTTTCGGCAGTTGCCGGGTGCTGTCCAACATTCCCGGCGTAACCGATATCGAAATCGCCAGCGGCATGGCCTATGTCGCGGTGGCCAATGCGCGGGGGCCCCGCAACGGCGATGGCATCTATGTCCTGCCCCTGGATGGCACGGGCAGGCTGACCAAGCTTGCCGGCACGCCCAAGGATTTCCATCCGCGCGGGCTGGGCCTTTTTCGCTCGCCCGACGGCAGCGGGATTTTCCTGCTGGCGGTCAACCGCCGGTCAGGAGCGTCGGCCGCCGCCGGAGCGACCAATGGAAAAGTCCGGTTCAGCATCGACTCGTTTGAAGTCACCAATCCGGCCACCGGCCCGGCGCTGGTGGCGCAAGGCACCATCGGCAGCGGCCTGCTGACCGATCCGCAGGATGTCGCCGCTTCGGGCGCCGGCAGTTTCTATGTCACCAACGGCATCGCCATGCCGGCTTTCCTGCGGCCCCTGGCCGATTGGGGGGCGGTGCCGGGCTCCAGCATCCTGTATTTCAACGGCATGATGTTCCGCACCGTGGCCGAGGATGTCTATGGCGGGCGCGGCTTGTTGCTGACCCCGGACGGCAATCACCTGTTGGTGGCGAGCCTCACCACCCGCTCCATCCGGTCTTTCGGGCGCGAGATGATGACGGGCAATCTCACCGAAGGCGGATCGCTCACCCTGGATATCGCGCCCGAGAAGATCACCTTGGACAGCCGGGGCGAGGTCTGGGTGGCGGGCCATGCCAACCTGATCCAGTGGCGCGATTTTCTGACCGATCCCGACCACCGCCCGTCCTCCCAGGTCTTCCGGGTCAGCCTGGCCAGCGGCGTCCCGCAACTGGCGCAGCATGTCTATGGCAATGGTGGCGGGGATATCGCGGCCGCCAGTGTCGCGGCATCGGCGGGCAAGCGCCTGCTGATCGGCTCGTCCCTGGACGGCAAGCTGCTGGATTGCAGCCTGTAATAAGCAACGACCATCAACGTCTTGTCATTCCCGCGAAAGCGGGAATCCAACTTCGGGACAACAAGCTGGATGCCCGCTTTCGCGGGCATGACAGTGATAGAAATAAAAAAGGGCACCGTTTCCGGTGCCCTTTTTGAACGCCCCTTGAAAGGGAAATTAAGCGACCTGGACGATCTCTTCGCCATTGGGATCGCGCAGCACATAGCCGCGGCCCCAGACGGTTTCGATGTAATTGGCGCCTTCGGTGGCGGCGGCCAGCTTCTTGCGCAGCTTGCAGATGAAGACGTCGATGATCTTCAGCTCCGGCTCGTCCATGCCGCCATAAAGATGGTTGAGGAACATTTCCTTGGTGAGCGTCGTGCCCTTGCGCAGCGAAAGCAGCTCCAGCATCTGATATTCCTTGCCGGTCAGATGCACGCGGGCGCCGTCGACTTCCACGGTCTTGGCGTCCAGATTGACGGTGAGCTTGCCGGTGGTGATGACCGACTGGCTATGGCCCTTGGAGCGGCGCACGACCGCCTGGATACGGGCGACCAGCTCGTCCTTGTGGAAGGGCTTGGTCATGTAATCGTCGGCGCCGAAGCCCAGCGCCTTGACCTTGGCTTCGACAATGGCGTTGCCGGACAGGATCAGGACCGGGGTCTGCACCTTGGCGACCCGAAGGGCCTTGAGAACCTCGAAGCCCGACATGTCGGGAAGCTGCAGGTCCAGCACAATGATGTCGTAATCATAAAGCTTACCGAGATCGATACCTTCTTCACCGAGGTCGGTTGTGTAGACGTTAAGGCCCTCGCTGCGCAGCATCAGTTCGATGCTTCGCGCCATGGCGCTGTCGTCTTCAATCAGCAATACGCGCATGTCAGGCCCCTTCTCTCTTACTTAACGTCGGACATGCCCTGCAGGGTGCAGAACACGGTTAACCGCTTTCCAGAAGGTAAGCGCAAATAGTTAACAGCAGCTTTAACTTGGCCCTTTGGCTTCAGCCCTTGCTCATCCCGGATTAAGGCCGGGAAAGGGTTGGGACGGCCGCCATGACCTTGATTCGATTTGTTAAGTTTACCGCCATTTAAATCCTTGGCCTCAAGATGGGGCCAGACGGGGGGTAGAAAACCTTCTGCATAAGGCCGCGGGGCGCGAATGCGCCCCAAAAAGGAAGTTTATGCGCGCGTTGCTCAAGGATATTGACGGGATTTCCGCCCTGACCCGCTTCGGCCGGGTGGCCCGGATCGAGGGCCTGGCGGTGGAAGTCACGGGCGCGCAGGGGGCGGTCAGCCTGGGCGGCCAGTGCCGCATAACCATCGGAAATAACACGAAAATTCCCTGCGAAGTGGTCGGCTTTCGCGATGGCCGCGCCCTGGTCATGCCGCTGGGGCCGCTGGACGGAATCAGCCTGGGCGCGCGCGCCGACTTCGAAGATCGCCCGGTATCCATCTATCCCTCCAAAGCCTGGCTGGGCCGGGTGCTCAATGGATTCGGCCAGCCCATGGACGGCAAGGGTCCGCTGCCCCAGGGCACGGTTCCCTATGCCCTGAAGGCGCCGCCGCCGGACGCCATGAGCCGCGGGCGGGTGGGCCGCAAGCTGGATCTGGGCATCCGGGCCCTTAACGCCTTTGCCACCTGCTGCGCCGGCCAGCGCATGGGCATCTTTTCGGGCTCCGGCGTGGGCAAATCCACGCTGATGTCGATGCTGGCGCGCAATTCCGACGCCGACGCCATCGTGATCGGCCTGATTGGCGAGCGCGGCCGCGAAGTGAAGGAATTCATCGAGGACGATCTGGGCGAGGAGGGCATGGCCCGCAGCGTCGTGGTCGCCGCGACCTCGGACGAAGCCCCGCTGGTGCGACGCCAGGCCGCCTATGTCGCCATGACCGTTGACCTGCCCGGCTCTTTTTGTACCAAGCGAATTGATAGAAATTGGCTTGGAAAGGAGCTTGGAGATGCGGAAGAAGAGACCGACGCCGGAGCAGATAGTGACGTTGCTGCGGCAGATAGAGGTTGCGACGTCACAGGGCAAATCGA
>CAMCWK010000023.1 GCA_945882615.1 Rhizobium sp. Q54
CCACCACTACAACACCGTCAGACCCCATTCATCGCTGGGATATC
Source organism: Rhizobium sp. Q54 (assembly GCA_945882615.1). GTDB lineage: Bacteria > Pseudomonadota > Alphaproteobacteria > Micropepsales > Micropepsaceae > Rhizomicrobium. The sequence continues at coordinate 45 of CAMCWK010000023.1, forward strand.
GACCGCCAGCGCCGCAGACTTTTGCGCCTCAGTCACACCATCTGGATGGAGCGCCAGCAATGCAGTAGTCTCACTCACGCTGGTACAAAATATCCGGCAGGTCACCGCCATAATGTGGCAGATTTTTGACAGCCGCGCCATAGGACGGTGGACCTACGCCGCCCATGCTATTGATATCGAGACGAACACGATGACGGCCCGCAAAAGCATGGGCCCGGAAGGCGACAATTCGAATGTCCGCTTAGGGTCAAAAGCGGACATTCCGGCTCCGCTCTTCACTTCGCGCTCCCATACTCCGCAATCGCCGCCAGAAACCCCTTGCCGAAATCCTTCAGCTTGGCGGCGCCCACCCCGTTCACCAGCGCGAACTCTTCCAGGGTGCGCGGCCTCAGCGCCGTCATGTCAATCAGCGTACGGTCGGAAAAGATCACATAGGCCGGCACCTTTCGTTCGCGCGCCAGCCGCATGCGCACCGCCTTCAGCGCCGCCAGCAGGCCCGGATCGCCGCCCTCGCTGGCCGCCGCCACATCGGCCTTCGCCTTGGTGCGCGCCGGCGCCGGGCGGAAATGGAAAACACCGGTGCCGCGGCGCAGGTCTTCGCCCCGTTCGGCGATCGCCAGGCCGCCATGATCGTCGGCTTTGAGGAAATCGGCCGCCACCATCTGGCGGATCAGCGACTGCCACTCTTCTTTCTTGCGGCCTGAGCCGCTGCCGAAACACGAAAGGCTGTCATGCTCCCGTTCCTCGATCTTCTGCGTCCCGGCGCCGCGCAGGATGTCGATGACATGGGTGGCACCGAAACGCTCGCCCGATTGCAGCACCGCCGCCAGAACAAGTTGCGCCTGCGCCGTGCCATCGCTGAGCGGCGCGGTATCCAGGCAATTGTCGCAATTGCCGCAAGGCGCGGCGCTTTCGCCGAAATATTGCAGCAGGATCTGGCGGCGGCATTGCACCGCCTCGCAATAGCCGATCAGGGTGCCAAGGCGGCCATGGGCCCGCCGCTTGTGTTCGTCGCTGGCATCCTCGCCATCGATGAACATGCGCCGCATGCGAATGTCGCCCGACCCGAACAGCATGTGCGCCTCGGCGGCGCGGCCGTCGCGGCCCGCGCGCCCGATCTCCTGGTAATAGGCTTCCAGGTTGCCCGGCAGGTCGGTGTGAAAAACATAGGCGACATCCGGCTTGTCGATGCCCATGCCAAAGGCGATGGTCGCCACCATCACCACGCCAGACTCGGTCATGAAGCTGTTCTGGTTGGCGTCGCGCGCCTCCTTGGTCATGCCGGCATGATAGGCCAGCGCCTTGACGCCGCCCTTTTCCAGCGCGGCCGCCGTCTCTTCGGTTTTCTTGCGCGACAGGCAATAGACGATGCCGCTGCGCCCGGCGTGACGCCTGACGAAATCTAGCAACTGGCGCGGGCCGTCGCCCCGCGCGGCAACGCTCAGCTTGATGTTGGGCCGGTCGAAACCCAGCACCAGCGTCTCGACCTTGCCGGCGAACAGCCGGGCGGCTATGTCGCGGCGGGTGGCTTCGTCCGCCGTTGCCGTCAGGGCGATGATCGGCACCTTGGGGAACAGACCGCGCAGCCGCGACAGTTGTTCATATTCGGGCCGGAAGGCCGGACCCCATTGCGAAATGCAATGCGCCTCGTCCACCGCGATCAGGCGGATATCCAGCCCGGCCAGTGCTTCCAACATGCGCGGCGTCATCAGCCGCTCGGGCGCCAGATATAAGAGCCGCGTCTGGCCTGCCGTCACCCGCCGCCAGGCGGCGATATTCTCCTCCCGGTCGATGGAGGAATTGATGGTGTCCGCCGCCACCCCGGCCAGGCGCAATGCCGCCACCTGGTCCTGCATCAGCGCCACCAGCGGCGAGACCACGATGGTCAGCCCGCCCAGCACCAGCGCCGGCACCTGATAGCAAAGCGATTTGCCCGCGCCGGTCGGCATCACCGCCAGCACGGGACGCCCGGCCAGCAATGTGTCCATCGCCGCGGCCTGGCCGGGGCGAAAATCGTCAAAGCCGAACACATCCTTGAGGATGCGCCGCTTGGGGTCGTCCAGATGCGCGATATGCTGATTCACCCGGCCTTATAGCATCTCGGCGGGGCGGCGCACTTGTCGCGGCCTTTGTTTGCCGGGATATTGGTGCAAGGGACAGGGAGATAAAGATATGAAGAACACAATCCTGGGCGCCGCCTGCCTGTTGTTGTTTGCCAGCGCCGCCCACGCCGCCACCGCGACCAGCGGGTCTTTCGGCGCGCTGGCCGATGGCAGCAAAATCGAATCCGTGACCCTGGCCAACGACAAGGGCATGTCGGCGCGCATCATCACCCTGGGCGCGACGCTGCAGGCGGTGATCGTGCCCGACAAGAATGGCCGCCGGGAAGACGTCACCCTGGGTTACGACAAGGCGCAGGATTATCTCACCAGGCCCAACTATTTCGGCGTCTCGGTCGGGCGCTATGCCAACCGCATCGGCAAGGCCAGGTTCAGCCTCGACGGCAAGACCTACGCGCTGGCCGCCAATGACGGCCCCAACTCCCTGCATGGCGGGCCCAAGGGGTTCGACAAGCGGATTTGGACCATCGAGAACACCGCCAGCGGGCCGGAGGCGCGGGTGACGCTCAGCTATGTCAGCCCCGATGGCGAGGAAGGCTTTCCCGGCCAGCTGCGCGCCACCGTCACCTATACGCTGAACGAACAGAACGAACTGCGCATCGATTACGGCGCGACCACCTCCAGGCCGACGGTGGTGAACCTGACCAACCACGCCTATTTCAACCTGTCGGGCAATGCGGCGCGCGACGTGATGGGCCACCTTGTCACACTGAAGGCCGAACGCTTCACGCCGGTCGATCCCACCCTGATCCCCACCGGCGAACGCCGCCCGGTGGCCGGCACGCCGTTTGATTTCCGCAAACCCACCGCGATCGGGGCGCGCATCCGCGACGCCCGCAATGCGCAGATCCGCATCGGGCGCGGCTATGACCACAATTTCATCGTCGACGGCAAGTCAGGCGATATGCGCACCGCCGCCATCGTGGAAGACCCGGTATCAGGACGGGTAATGGAAGTGCGCGCCACCGCGCCGGGCATCCAGTTCTATACCGGCAACTTCATGGACGGGACCTACTTCGGCAAGAACAACCGCGCCTATCGCCAGGGTGACGCGCTGTGCCTGGAGCCCGGCACCTTCCCCGACGCCCCCAACCGCGCCGATTTCCCCAGCGCGCGGCTGGACCCCGGCAAGGCCTATATCAACGCCATGATCTTTGCGTTCCGCAACCGATAGGCGGCGTCAGGGCAGCGCGCGCAGGCCTTCGGAATCCGACAGGATCATCGTCCAGTCCTCGCCGCTGAAGGCGGCCGTATCCCGCCGCGCCGCCTGCGCCCTTAAAACACCCAGCCGGGCGGAAACGTCCGGCTGCGGCGTGCCGGACAGCAGCGCCAGATGCAGGTCGCGCACCTGGCGGTCTTCCAGCACCAGCTGCCGCGCATCCTGCGCCAAATCCTGATGCGCCCCGGCCAGGGCATGGGCCCGGTCCATCACGGCAAGGCCGCGCGTCTCGCTGGGCACCACGAACAAATTATCCCGGCGCGTCCACAGTCCCATCAACGGGCTGGAGCTGATCACCACCAGCGGAATGGAAACGAGCATCCCCGCCAGCAGCGGCACGAACCAGTTGAAGGCGCCGCCGGCATAACGCCACAGGATCACGGTTGCCACCACGCCGATCAGCGTGTGCGGCCAGAACTTCCCGGCCACAAAATCCCACGGCAAGGCGCGGTCGGTGCGGGTCTGGGAATTCCAGCCCGTGGCCATGCCCATCAATATGCTCAGCACATACCAGCTGTGCTGCAGCATCACGATCGGCGCCATCAGGGTGGAGAAGACCGACTCCCAGAACAGGCCCCGGAACACCGCGCTCGTGCCGCCATGGGCGCGGGTGGCGACCGGATCTTCCAGCAGCGCCAGCGCCGCCAGCAGCTTGGGAACATAGAGCAGCACCAAGGTCGCCAGCACCAGCACCACCATTTCGGCGGCATAAGATACGCTGTGCGCCAGAGACGGCCACAGTCCGATATAGCTGGCGGGCGCGGGCGCGACGTAATTCATCATGTCGATCGCCGAAAACACCAGCAGCAACAACCACAGCGGCGAGGCGACATAGCTCATGATTCCCATCGCCAGATGCAGGCGGCTGGGCAAGGTCAACCCTTGCGCGAAGACGATGCGCAGATGCTGCAGGTTGCCCTGGCACCAGCGGCGGTCGCGGATCAGGTGATCCAGCAGGCTGGGCGGCGGCTCTTCGAACGATCCACCAAGGTCAGGGGCCATCCACACCTCCCAGCCGGCGCGGCGCAGGAAGGCGGCCTCGACGAAATCATGACTCATGATCTCGCCGCCAAAGGGCGGACGTCCCGGCAGCTTGGGAAGCCCGCAATGCTGCATGAAGGCATGAACCCGGATGATGGCATTATGGCCGTAATAATTGCCGTCGGCGCCCTGCAAAAAGGCCAGGCCCGCGCCATGGACCGGACCATACACGCTGGAGGAAAATTGCTGGATGCGCGCGAACAGCGAATGCCGCCCCACCAGCTGCGCCGGCGCCTGGATCAGGGCGGCGCGGGGATTGGCGTCCATCAGGCCCACCAGCTTGCGCAGGGCGGCGCCGGTCATCAGGCTGTCGGCATCCAGGATCACCATATAGTCGTACAGCTGTCCCCAGTTCTCGCAGAAGTCCTGGATGTTGCCGGCCTTGCGCCCGATATTTTTGGCGCGGTGGCGATAGAAGATATGCGCCGTTTCCCCCAGCTCCTGCTTCAGCCTGTGCCATTGCAGTTCCTCGGCCACCCAGTTGGCGGGATTGGTGCTGTCGCTGAGGATGTAGAAATCGAAATCGGGCCCGCTGGATTCCCAGATGGCGCGTACCCCGGCAAAGACCCGCGCCACATCCTCGTTATAGACCGGCATCAGGATGGCAGTGCGCGCGGCGGAAATGCCGCTCGGCGGCTTTAAAGGCAGCAGATCGATTTTGGTGAAACGGGCAAAGGCGCCGAACGCCGCCAGCCAGAAGGAGGAAGCGATCCAGGCGAAGAGAATCCCGAACAGGACCAGGATAACGATTTCACGCCAGGTGAACCCGTCAACCTGGAAAATCCCCGTCATCTCGGTGACGGCGGCTACCGTCGAAGCCAGCACCAGAAACAGGTACAGCCATCGCCGCGCCGCACTGTCTTCAGGCACGGCGGCGGCGCGTAACGGCCGGTGTCACAGTCAGTATCCGCGGCGCGGTGAAAAGCGCCATCAGCGCCGCGCCCAGGATGCGGGTGGGCGTCCAGACCGTGATGCTCTGGGGCCGCATGGGATGCGGGCAGGGCAGCGGGGTGGCGGCGAGCGGGGGAAGCGTTTCCAGCGGGGTTTCAAATGGGCGAGATTGCGAATCCATGCGTGCGAAGATCCAAATGTGTGCCCGTTCGACATTCGCTATAGAATGCTACAATACGGCGAAATGATGGATCGCCCGAGCCATTTCAAGGGCGAGGATGACAGCCTGTCGCCAGCCTTAACTTTTCCATCATTGCTATGTCTGGTGCCCTCCGGAGACCTTCATGCTTGTGACCGACCGACGTCTGCTGCTGGCCGCGCTGTCCGCCAGCCTGCTGCCGCAAGGCGCGCTCACCGCGCTGGCGCAGCCTTCGGCTATCCGTCTGGGGCCTGCCAGGCCTTTCAGCTTCGAACTGCTGGCCGCCCGCGCCCGAAAAAACGCCACCCAGCCCTATAAAGCGCCATCCTCACGCGCCAGCATCGTCAATACGATTGACTACGACGCCGCCAACAAGATCCGGTTTCGCCCCGATCATCGCCTGTGGCCCAAGGGGACCTATTCGGCCGCCTTCTTTCATCTCAGCCGTTTCTCCCACGAGCCGGTGCTGCTGCATGCGGTGGAAGGCGGCCGGGCCCGGGAGATACTCTACGGCCCCGACTATTTCGATTATGGCGCAGCCGGGCTGGACCCCAGGAAGCTTGCCGGGCTGGGCTTCGCCGGCTTCCGTCTTCTTGAGAAGTCACCAATGCCGGGTGACTGGCTGGCGTTCCAGGGCGCCAGCTATTTTCGTACCAGCGGCCAGGACCGGCAATACGGCATCTCCGCCCGTGGCATCGCCATCAACACAGCGCTGGCCACCGCCGAGGAGTTTCCCCGCTTTTCCGAACTCTGGCTGGAGGAACGCGGCGAAACGGTGAACGTCTATGCCCTGCTGGACGGACCTTCCATCACCGGCGCCTACCGTTTTGATGCGCGCAAGGACAAAAGCGGCGCGGTGACGATGAATGTCCATTGCCGCCTGTTCTTCCGCGCGGACATTTCGCGCCTGGGCGTGGCGCCGCTGACCAGCATGTACTGGTATGGCGAAAATGAACGGCGCAAGGCAGCCGACTGGCGGCCCGAGATCCATGACAGCGACGGGCTGGCGATCTGGACCGGCAAGGGCGAGCGCATCTGGCGGCCGCTGATCAATCCCAATGGGGTGCAGACCAACAGCTTTGTCGACAACAACCCCAAGGGTTTCGGTCTGATGCAGCGCGACCGCGACTTTGACAATTATCAGGATGACGGCGCGCATTATCACAAGCGGCCCGGCCTGTGGGTGGAGCCCCGGGGCAACTGGGGGGCGGGCGCGGTGCAGCTGGTGGAGATTCCCACCGAAGACGAAACCCACGACAATATCGTCGCCTATTGGCGGCCCGAGGGCGACATCGACGCCGGCGACAGTCGTACCTTCGACTATCGCCTGCATTGGCAGAACAGCGAGCCTGCCTTTCCCAAAAACATCGCGCGGGTGGTGGCGACACGGCTGGGCCGGGGCGGCATTCCCGGGGCCAATCCCTGGCCGCGCGACAAGCAGAAATTCGTGGTGGACTTCAGTGGCGGTCCGCTCAGCCAGATGCCGGTGCGCTTTGACGTGACGGCGGTGGTAACGGCCTCACGCGGCAAGGTGGCCGATGCCTATGCGCTGAAGGTGACGGGTACGGACCGCTGGCGCGCCGGCTTCGATCTGCAGATGGATGGCAACGCCCCGGCGGACCTGCGGCTGTTCCTGCGCCTGGGCAATCGCACCCTGAGCGAGACCTGGCTGTATCAGCATTTTCCATAACGCATCTGGCGTGAGGATTTTTTGCGCTTTCAACCGACCGCCCTCGCCCGCTAAGCGGGCTCGAAGCGGGGCCAGCTTTTCTAATTCGCTGCGCTCATGAGAAAAGCTAGGCCAAAGATAAACCCCGCCAGATTGCTGACGGGGCTTATCCATTCTTTGCTCGTCCGACATCAGGCCGGACTGTTTGATATGGGCTAACGCCCATTTGTTTCGTTTCGCTTTGTGGCGGAAGCCCGGTGTTTTAATCCGGACCCTGGCTCCGCGTCAGGCGGAGCCCGGTTTACTTTCCGGTGGAGTCACTTCCATTAAGGAACCTCCTGTTCGCAGTTTCACCGCCGTGAGGAAAAATTGCGTCTCGCGCGACGTTCCGGCGCCAGGAAATCCGGTCTCCACCGGATCGATCGCGATCCAATCATCGCGCTATGGGCGCCTTGGGAAGTAACTGCGTCGTCGCAATCGTTTCTCTCGGCATAAAAACTCTGCGCCCATAACAGCGGAGCGTCAACACGAAACCGTCATCGAAATCTTTTGTGATGCCAGCGATCATGCTGGGGGAACCCATGCGCGATTTTGCAGCAGGCAAAGCGGCTTACGGGGACGCCACTGGCGCGCAATTCGCCCTGTGGCTATAGGAGCATTTATGTTGCGCCTTACCGACATAAAATTGCCGCTGGATCACGCGCCCGCCGCGCTGAAAGCCGCAATCCTGAAAAAGCTGAAACTGCCGGCAGACAGCCTGCTGGATTTCCAGGTGTTCAAGCGCGCCCATGACGCCCGCAACAAGCAGGCCATCGCCTATATCTACACCGTCGACGTCACGCTGAAGGATGAAGCGCGCCCGCCCAAGGAGGCGCGCCCCACGCCGGACATGGATTACAAGTTCGCCGCCCATGCGCCCGCCGCGTTTCCCAATGATCAATTAAAGAGGCCGCTGGTGATCGGCGCGGGGCCCTGCGGGTTGTTCGCCACCCTGATCCTGGCGCAGTCGGGCTTCCGCCCCATCCTGCTGGAGCGCGGCAAGGCTGTGCGCGAGCGCACCAAGGACACCTGGGGGCTGTGGCGGCGCTCGGTGCTCAATCCCGAATCCAATGTCCAGTTCGGCGAAGGCGGCGCCGGCACCTTTTCCGACGGCAAGCTCTACAGCCAGATCAAGGACCCGCGCTATCTGGGCCGCAAGGTGCTGCACGAATTCGTGCGCGCCGGCGCGCCGGAGGAAATTCTCACCGAAGCCCATCCCCATATCGGCACCTTCCGCCTGGTCACCATGGTGGAAGCCATGCGCGAGACCATCGAGACCCTGGGCGGTGAATATCGTTTCCAGAGCAAGGTGACCGATCTGTTGCTGACGCCGGAGCATGGCGTGCGCGGCGTGCGGCTGGAATCGGGCGAGGAAATCGAATCCGGCCATGTCGTGCTGGCACTGGGTCACAGCGCCCGCGATACGTTCGAGATGCTGCACGAACGTGGCGTCGCCATCGAGGCCAAGCCCTTTTCCATCGGCTTTCGCATCGAGCATCCGCAAGGGCTGATCGACAAGGCCCGCTTCGGCCGCTCCATCCCGCAGCTGGGCGCCGCCGACTACAAGCTGGTGCATCACGCAAAAAATGGTCGCGACGTTTACAGCTTCTGCATGTGTCCGGGCGGCACGGTGGTGGCGGCCGCCAGCGAACCAGGGCGCGTCGTCACCAATGGCATGAGCCAGTATTCGCGCAACGAGCGCAACGCCAATGCCGGCATCGTGGTGGGCATCACGCCCGAGGTCGATTATCCCGGCCACCCTCTGGCCGGCATCGCCTTGCAGCGGCGCTGGGAAGAAGCCGCTTTCGCGGCGGGCGGCGGCACCTATGCCGCGCCGGCGCAATTGGTGGGCGACTTCATCGCCGGTCAGCCCTCCACCGCGCTGGGCGAAGTGGCCCCCTCTTATCGGCCGGGCGTGACGCCTACCGACCTGTCCACCTGCCTGCCCGACTATGCGGTTGATGCAATCCGCGAGGCCCTGCCCGCCTTCGGCCGCCAGATCAAAGGCTTTGACCGCGCCGATGCGGTGCTGACGGGCGTGGAGACCCGCACATCAAGCCCCATTCGCATTCAGCGCGGCGAAGATTTCCAGAGCCTCAACACGCCCGGCCTCTATCCGGCGGGCGAAGGCGCAGGCTTTGCGGGCGGCATTCTTTCGGCGGCGGTGGACGGGATCAAAGTGGCGGAGGCTGTTGCCAAATCCATCGTAGGCAAAAGCTAGGCGCTGGGGAATTTCCGAGGAAAATCCACAGGGGGACGTCAGCGTCTGATCGAACCGCGCGCGTCAGAGCGAAATCTGGCTGCGCAGCCCGATGGCGTTGGCGGAGATGTCCGTCGCGGGCGCGCCCGCGTGATTCACCTGGATATTCTCGTACTCCAGCGCAAAGCGGATGCCATTGGTGGGATACCAGTTCAGACCGACGCTCCAGATATTCTGCACACCACCCCCTACCCCGCCCGAGGCGGGCGCCAGCGACGGCAGGTAATCCAGGTTGATGTTGCTGTAGCGGGCCTTGATCTCCCAGGCGCCGATGCCGCCATCGCTGCCCAAGGGCTTGGCCGGACGCAAGGACCGGAAACTGGCGCTGGACGGATCATACGGATGGGTCTCACCCGTCAGCGACCAGGTCGCCAGTGCATACCAGCCCTTGAAGTCGGGGTCGGGCAGCAAGGTGCGGCGATCGATGTTGAAGCGGAAATAGCCGGCCTGGGCATATAGCGGACCAACGGTGGCTGCGGTTTCCACGCCCCATTGCGTCACCTTGCGCGCGTCGATCATGCCGGTATCGACGGTGCGCGTGACGTCGATCGCCAGTTCCGGTCCGTTGCTGAAGCGAAACGCCGTCGCGCCAGTATTGGGCGTGGTATCCGCCACCTTCAGCACATGGGTGGCGTTGGCGTCCAGCAGCCACTTTACATCGTCATTGCTGACCGCCAGCCAGGAGGCGCGGGTGACGATGGCCTGCTGCGCATCGAAGGTCGCCGCATCCGTGGCCCGCTTGCCGGTAAAGGCGACCGAAACCAGATACCTGTCCCCTTGGGCAAAGATGCTGGCGCCTTCGCGGCCCGGCGCGCCGCCGATATTGCGGGCGATGTCGGCAACCGAGGCGCGCTCCAGAAACAGCAGATCGCCCGAGCCGGTGGAGTCGTCTATGCCGGCGAAAGGCGAAAACGCACCGATACGAAAGCCAAAGGGCCTCAGCCCGTCATACTGCAGATAGGCGGTGTAGATGTAGCCGCTTTTTTCGATGCCATTGCCGCCAAAGTCGTAAGTAAAATTATAGGACCAGTCGCGCCAGGCGGTGCCGGCAAAGCCAAACTGCGCGCGGCGGAAGTTCGAGCCGCTGTTGAGATCGATGTTGGGCGGATTGCGCCCCTGCCCGAAATAGCCGGTGTCGAACTGTACCAGGCTGCGCAGCGCGAAGGTGAAGGCGCCATCGGCACTGGCGAAGCTGAGCCGGCCATTGTCCAGTCTGCTTCTCACTTGGCCGTCGAGACGCTTGTTGATCTCGGCCTGCTGGCTGGCGGTGCTGCGCCTGAGCTCGGCCAGATCGCCGCCGCTGTCGTTTCTCTCCTGCCGGGCCTTGATGTCGGCCAGTTGCTGCTGAACGCTGCGCAACTGCTGTTCCAGAAGACCGATACGGGGATCGGAAGGCGCGGGTTTGCGCGCCTGCCCCATGGCGGACGCACTCAGCGCCACCGTGCCCAAAAGCACCAAAGTCAGATTCTTGATCACGAAAGACCCCACCGAAAACCATCCCTCAACGCGACGCGGACGGCGCAATTCAGTCTTTAAATGTCTAATAGGAATTGAGAAGTAAATGAAATACAGCCCAAAAAGGCCAATTGCGCGCTTACAAAGCGCCTGAGCGGCGCAATTGCTGTGCCGCAGCCGCAAGATTCCGGGATTCCAGAAACCCCGCGATGGCATCCCCGCCACCAGCAACGCCTTGCGGATGGTGCAGACGATTGCTCGAAACAATCCCCGCTTTTGCGATCGGCCATGGCGTTGACGCAAGACCGAGGGGCTGCCGGACGCCGCTGGGCGCGCAAGGCGTAAAGGGCCCTTGGGTGGCCAGCCCACTCACCCCATCAATCCCGCAGATAAGGCCACACGGGTCCTCCCGCGCATCGTAGCGACCCGCAGGGAAGGTGGTTTTCGGAGGTCTAGGTCCAAAGGGCCGGGGAAGCGCACAGCTGAAGGGGCAGAAAACCGCGACAGCTTGCGACAAGCCGGTCCATGCGCGCTGCGTAAATCCCGCTATAGTCCGGGAAAAAGCCGGGAGGGGCCGCCTTCCGGCGCCTTGGGATCGTGGTCGAAGACAGCACAATGACGCGAACACGCTTAAGAACGGCTGGCCCGTGACCTGGATCGTCAAGGTCGCGCTGGACCGCCCCTATACCTTCATCGTGCTCGCCCTGATGATCCTGATCTTCGGGCCGCTGGCGGCGCTGCGAACCCCCACCGACATTTTCCCCAATATCGGCATTCCGGTGATCGGCGTCGCCTTCACCTATACCGGCCTGTCGCCGGACGAGGTCGGCGCCCGCATGTTGGCGCCCTATCAGCGCTTCCTCACCACCACGGTGAATGACGTGGAGCATATCGAAGGCGTGGCCATGCCGGGCCTGGGCATCGTCAAGATTTTCTTCCAGCCCAATGTCGATATCCGCCTGGCCACCGCCCAGGTCACGTCCATCTCGCAAAGCGCCATTCGCCAGATGCCGCCGGGCACCCAGCCGCCGCTGGTCCTCAACTACAGCGCTTCGACCGTGCCCGTCCTGCAACTGGCCTTCTCGTCCAACTCGCTGTCCGAACAGCAGGTGCTGGACTATTCGCAGAATTTTGCGCGGCCTCGCCTCACCACGGTGAACGGCGCGGCGATACCATTCTCCTTTGGCGGCAAATTCCGCGCGGTCCTGATCGATCTGGACCCCGCCGCCATGCAGGCGCGCGGGCTGTCCTCCGTGGATGTGCAGAACGCTTTTGTTTCCCAGAACCAGATCGTGCCCGCCGGCAACATCAAGATCGGCACCTATCAGTATGTCGTGCGCCTCAACAACGCCTCCGACACGATCGAGGGCATGAACGAGCTGCCGGTCAAAACGGCGCCCGGCGGGGGCACCGTCTTCCTGCGCGATGTCGGAAATGTGCGCGACGGCAATACGGTGCAAAGCAACATCGTCCATGTCGATGGCGCGCGCGCGGTGCTCTCCACCGTGCTCAAGAACGGCCAGGCCTCCACCATCGATGTGGTGCAGGGCATCAAGGACATGCTGCCGATATTGCGCGAGCAGCTCCCCCCCGAACTCAAGATCGACGTCCTCAGCGATCAGTCCGTATTCGTGAAGGCGGCGGTCAAGGGCGTCTTTTACGAAGGCGCCATCGCCGCGGCCCTGACCAGCCTGATGATCCTTCTGTTCCTGGGAAGCTGGCGCTCCACCGTGATCATCGCCACCTCCATTCCGCTGGCGGTGCTGGCGGCGCTGATGGGCCTTTGGCTCACGGGCCAGACACTCAACATCATGACGCTGGGCGGGTTGGCGCTGGCGGTTGGCATCCTGGTCGACGACGCCACCGTCACCATCGAGAACATCAACTGGCATCTGGAGCAGGGCAAGGGCGTCTATGAGTCCATCATGGACGGGGCGCGCCAGATCACCCAGCCTGCCTTTGTCTCCCTTCTATGCATCTGCGTCGCCTTCGTGCCGATGTTCGCGCTACAGGGCATTGCGGGCTTTTTGTTCGTGCCCATGGCGCTGGCGGTGGTGTTCGCCATGACCGCCTCCTTCATCCTGTCGCGCACCCTGGTGCCGACCCTGTCGCTCTACCTGCTCAAGCCGCATGGCCATATGGCCGAGGGCGATCATGCGCTGGCGCGGGTGCAGCGCAGCTTCGAGCGCGGGTTCGATTCCGTGAAGGAAAAGTATCGCAACCTGTTGGCGCTGGCGATGACCCGCCGCCGCCCCTTCGTCCTTGTCTTCCTGGCGGCAGTGGCGGCCTCCATGCTGCTGTTTCCCTTCCTGGGCCGCGACTTCTTTCCAGACGTGGATTCCGGCCAGATCACCCTGCACACCCGCACCCCCGCCGGCACCCGGGTCGAAGACACCAACCAGATCGTGGCGCAGATCCAAAAGGAAGTCCGGCGCATCATTCCGCCGCGCGAACTGGCGACCATCGTCGACAATGTCGGCCTCACCCAGAGCCCGGTGAACATGCTCTACAACAAATCCGGCACGGTGGGCCTGCAGGATGCCGACATCTTTATCAGCCTGAACAAGAACCACCGCCCCACGGCCAATTACGTGCGCATCATGCGCGAGCGGTTGCCGCGGCTTTTTCCGCAGGTGACCTTCTCTTTCCCGCCGCCCGACATCACCAGCCAGATCCTGAATTTCGGGGTGCCCGCGCCGCTGAACGTGCAGATTTCCGGCAACCGGCTGGCGGAGACCGAAGCCCTCGGCTTTCGCATCCTGCGCGAGATCCGCAAAATTCCTGGCCTGGTGGACGCACGCATGCAGCAGTCCAGCAACATGCCCCACCTCAAGGTGGACGCCGACCGCAGCCGCATGTCGCAAATGGGCCTGACCGAACGCGACGTGACCAACGCGCTGGGGACATCGCTGGCCGGCACCTCGCAGTCGGCGCCGAATTTCTGGCTGAATCCCCAGAACAACGTGTCCTACAACATGACGGCCCAGACGCCGGAATATCAGCTGGACTCCCTCGCCGCCCTGCAGAATTTGACCGTCACCGGCGCCGCCGGCACCACGCCGCAGGTTCTGGGCGGGTTGGTCAAGATCAGTCGCGCCCAGGGCAATTCGGTGGTCAGCCACTACAACATCCAGCCGACCATCGACCTGTACGCCACCACCCAGGACCGCGACCTTGGCAGCGTGGCCAAGGACGTCCAGAAAGTGATCGACGCCAACAAGCAGTATCTGCCGCGCGGCGCCACCGTCACCCTGCGCGGCCAGATTGTCACCATGAACACGGCCTTTACCGGCCTCTTCTACGGCCTCCTGGCGGCGGTGGTGCTGATCTATCTGCTGATCGTGGTGAACTTCCAGTCCTGGACCGATCCCTTCGTCATCATCACCGCCTTGCCCGCGGCGCTGGCCGGCATCATCTGGATGCTGTTCACCACCGGCACCACGCTGTCGGTGCCCGCCCTGACCGGCGCCATCATGTGCATGGGCGTGGCCACAGCCAATTCGATCCTGGTGATCAGCTTCGCGCGCGAGAAGCTGGCCGAGCATGGCGATGCGGTGCGGGCGGCGGTGGAAGCCGGCTTCACCCGCTTCCGTCCCGTCTGCATGACGGCGCTGGCCATGATCATCGGCATGGCGCCCATGGCGCTGGGCCTGGGCGAAGGCGGCGAACAGAACGCCCCGCTGGGCCGCGCCGTGATCGGCGGACTGATTTTCGCGACCATCGCCACATTGATGTTCGTGCCGGTGGTGTTCAGCATCCTGCATGACCGCCATGCGGCTAGACGGGCGGCTTCCCCGCCGCCTGCGCCGAAGACCGGAAAAGGGGCCGGTGAAGCCTATGCCTGACAAGACGCCCGATGCCGGTCACGAGCATCAGCCCACGCGCGAAGAACTGCTGCGCCACAAGGCGCCGCCCGGCCTGAAGCGCTGGAGCCTGATCGCCGCCGCCGCCGCGCTTGCCATCGCGGTGGTGGGGATCGGGGTCCGTCTCTGGAACAGTCACCAGACCGCGCAATGGACCCAGGACCAGGCGATCCAGAGCGTGCAGCTCGTCAAGCTGCAGCCAGAAAAGGAAGGCGGCGTCCTCAACCTGCCGGGCGATATTCAGGCCTTCACCGCCGCGCCGATCTACGCCCAGGTCAGTGGCTATGTGAAGAAATGGTATGTCGATATCGGCGCGCCGGTGAAGCAGGGCCAGCTCCTGGCCGAACTGGACACGCCCGACCTGGCCGGCCAGGTGCAATCCGCGCGCGCCAACTTGATCAATGCCCAGGCGGCCCAGCGCCTTTCGGCCGCCACAGCGCGGCGCTGGGACGCGCTGTTCGCGCAAGGCGCGGTGTCACGTCAGGACAAGGAAACCCGCGACGCCGACCTCGACGCCAAGAATGCGGCGGTGGAAGCGGCGCGCGCCAATCTTTACAGCCTCACCTCCCAGGCCGGTTTCCGCCGCCTGGTCGCGCCCTTTGACGGGGTGGTCACCAGCCGCGCGGTGGATGTCGGCGCCCTGGTCACGATCGGCACCGGCACCGGGGCGGCGCCGCTCTTCACCGTTTCGGATCTGACACGCCTGCGCATTTACGTGCGGGTGCCGCAAAATTATTCCACCTATATCCGCCCAGGCATGACCATCAATTTCTCTGTGCCGCAGCATCCTGGACGCGTCTTCACCGCCACCCTGGCCGCCAGCGCCGGCGCCGTCGCCAGCGCCACCGGCACCGTGCTGGTGCAGTTCGTCATCGACAACAAGGAAGGGGCGCTGCAGCCCGGCGGTTATGCGGAAATCAAATTCCCCCTGCCCGCCGGGGCCAATGGCCTTCGGGTGCCCGCCACCGCCCTGATGTTCCGCTCCGAAGGCATGCAAGTCGCCACGGTGGATTCGAACAACCGCATACGCCTGAAAACCATCAGCATCGCGCGCGATCTGGGTGATGCGGTGGATGTGGGAAGCGGCATTTCCACCGCCGACCGCATTGTTGACAATCCGTCCGATTCCTTCCGGGATGGCGACGAAGTGCGGGTGGCGGGCAAGTAATCTTGCCTGTATAAGAGCGTCAGTCGTTTTTGTTGGGGAAGTATATGAACGCATTGGCGAAAATCGTGGCCCTGGTCCTGTTGCCGCTGGCGGGACTTGCCGCCTGTGACCGCGACCAATCCGACGCGGCGCCCAGCGCCGCCTATGACACCAGCGCGGCTTCCAACGCCAAGTTCCTGGCCGATTATGCTGCCCGTCCCGACGCGAAGAAGACCGCCTCGGGCCTGATGTACCGCGTGATCAAACCCGGCAACGGCCCCGCCGTAATCCGCGATTCCGATGTGGTCACCGTTTATTACAAGGGCATGCTGATCAACGGCAAAGTCTTCGACCAGACCAAGCCGGAGGAAGCGGCGACCTTCATGACCGGCGGGCTGATCCCCGGCTGGGTGGAAGCCCTCAAGCTGATGAAGACCGGCGACACCTGGGAAATTGTGGTGCCAGCCGAGCTGGGCTATGGCGCCGATGGCGCTGGCGACGCCATTCCGCCCGATCAGACGTTGGTCTTCACCATGACCCTCGCCAAAGTCGAATACGCGAATTAGAGCGCTGGTACAGTTTGCTCCGGGGCTGCGCCCGAAAAACTCGCTTTTTCGAATTCCAGGCAGCCCCGGTAGGCATGGTCGAAAATTTTCTTTTCCTGGCCAGAGGCCAGACCGGCCCTGGACGCATCGTTCAGCCGTTCAAGGGCAGCTCGCCCGCATCTGTCCGACGCTGAAATGGTTGGGGGCGTTGAACACCCTCCCATCAGAGCGACGAACAGCAATGCCAATGTTGCGCGCATAGAGCCCCCAAAGGCCAATGCTGCGCCAATATTATCACAAAATGTTGACAGGGGCAGGCCCGACCATGCCGGCCTCCCCGTGAGCGGAAGCCGAACCGGAAGGCGGTCGAATTAGAACCTGTACTGAACCTGTACGCCGCTCATCCGCGGGGGCAGCGGCACGCATTGCAGCACGCCGGCGGTGTTGGCGACGCCGAACGAGGCGTTGGGCGCCGAGTTCAAGACGCCGTTATATTCCGGCATGCAGACAGGCGTGTTCAGGACATTGGTCATGAACAGACCGGCATCAATGCCCCTGCCCGCGATGTCCTGCACATCCAGACGCAGATCGAGCAGGCCATAGGAGCCGGTGCGCTGGCTGGGGTCGAAGGTCCGCAGATCGGCCTTGTAGCGGCTCTGCCAATAATAGCGCGCGGTGAAACTCAGATCCTGGATCGGGATGCCCGCGATATCCTTCAGGCCGGTGGCATAAATCGCCGTCGCGGTGGTCTGCCAGGCCGGCAGCGGGAACGGCGTGCCCGAAAGATTGGTCGTGCCGGTGGGCAGCAGATAACCCGGCGGCGGCGTGAAGGTGTAATCGGTATAATGGGCGTCCAGATAGCTGCCCGAGGAGCGCAGCGTCAGGCCCGGCATCGGCAGGATGCTGATATCCCATTCCGCGCCATAGATTTTCGCGGCCTTGGCGTTCAGCGTCACATTGTCGTTGGTGGTGCCGATACAGCTGTTGGCGTTGAACAGCGCCTGGGTGCAGGCGACGCCGGCCGGACCCGTGGCCAGAGTGACATTGGGCAGCGCCGTCAGGATCTGAATGTCGCGATAATCCGTCATATAGGCCGACAGATTGGTGCGCACCGGCATGCCGGCCAGGTCCCAGTCGGACTTGATGCCCACTTCGTAATCCTGGACATTTTCAGGCTGGGCGACCGTGACGGCGGGATTGATGGCGGTGGAATTGATTGCACCCGAGCGATAGCCGGTGCGGGTGGTGGCATAGATCATAGTGCCCGCCCACAGGTCATGGTCGATGCCCAAGGTCCAGGTCGGCTTGTCGAAGCTCTTGTTGATGTCGGCGGCGCAGCTGGCCAGCGGACGCAAGACGCCGTTGACATCGGTCAGGGTGCAGGCACGGGTCTGGCCGGCGTAGGTGATGCCGTGCAGCGTGTAGGGCGCGGGATCGAACACGCCGTTTGCCACGCTGGCGGTGCTGGCGGCCGTGGCCGGGAATATCTGGGTGCGGGTGTCCAGATGCGCATAACGCTCGTCATAGGTATAGCGCAGGCCCGCGGTCAGGCGGGTGTCCGACGTCAGGCTGTAGGTCGCCTGGGCATAGGCGGCATAGCTGGTGTTGCGCTGGTCGTTGCGGGTGCCGTCCTGCAGCGTGATGCCGCGTCCGGGCGCGGGAATGCCATTGTTGGGAATGAACAGATAGAACAGCCCGCCATTGTCGCGGCTGTCCTCCTGGAAGAAGAACAGTCCCGCCGTCCAGTTCAGGCGGTTGCTCCATCCCTTGCCATTGACCGTCAGCTCCGACTGGACCGAGTTGTAGTTCGGAACCATGTATTGGTATTCGGCCGTGTTGTAGGACAGGCCCCGCCCGATCGAGGTGCCGGTATTGTCCCACCAGCGATAGGCGCTCAGCCATTTCACATCGATATCGCCGAAGGTCTTGTTCACGGTGGCGGACAAGGTCTGGTAATGCCCGACATCGACATTGTTGGCGGTCTGTTCGGCGGTCCAGAACCCCGCCGTCTGGGCGCGGGCGACCGATTGCAGCAGCGAGTTGTAAGCCCTGGGGTCGGTATTCACCGGTCCGACCGTGGTCGGGGTGAAGGAGCTGTAATAAGGCTCGATCCGGCGGCCGAAAAGATCGGTAAAGCCGATGCAGGTGCCCGGAATGTTGCAGACCGCCGGCCGCCCGAAGCGCTGGCCGCTGGCCGGGAAGAAACCCAGATTGTGGTAGGTCGAACCGGTATCGTGTTCGGCCGAGATCTGGGCGCGCAGCAGGATGCTCAAGGTCTCGTCAGGCCGCCATTTCAGCGAGAAATTTCCCGCGATCTTGTTGGCGCCCATCGCCGGCTGGGTGTTGCGATAGCGGGTGGCCGGATCGAAATACAGATTGGTGATGTAACCGCGGCGCTGGCTGATCTGCCCGGCGGCGCGGAAGGACAGCGTGTCGGTCAGCGGAATGTTGATCGCGCCCTGCAGCTCGGCCCGGCCATAATCGCCCGCCGTCGCCTTGATATAGCCGCCGAACTCGGGGCCCGGCTCGCGGGTGCGGTACAGGATCGCGCCGCCGGTGGTGTTGCGCCCCACCAATGTGCCCTGCGGCCCCTTGAGGACCTCGACCCGCTCAATGTCGAACAGCCCGCCGGTCAGCCCGACCGGGCGCGCCAGGTAGACGCCGTCCATATAGACGGCCGCGGCCGGATCAAAAGACATCACCGACTGGCCGGAGCTGGAATCGAAGTCGCGCTGGCCGCGGATGGTGACGTTCAGCGTGTCCTGGCGGAAGGTGGTGGGCGCGATATGGACCGACGGCGCCAGAAACCGCAGATCCTCGATGGTGCTGACATTCAGCCGGTCCAGGTCTGCCTGGCTGAAGGAGGTAATCGAGATCGGGACCGCCTGCTCGATTTCCTCGCGCTTGCGAGCCGTGACAATGACGGTTTCCAGGACCGAGGCCTGACCGCCATTGCTGGCGGGCTGCGCCACGGCCTCGGTGCCGGGGGTCAGGACCGTGGTGGCCAGAAAAGCCAGAACCAAGCGTTTGAACATGGACGTCCCCTGGGATATGCGTTTGGAATCCGGGCGTTTTTGCATCGCCGCGGCGGTTTTCGTTGCTCTAACAGGAATTGCCGGAGCGGATAAAGCCAATGTTGGGCGCGCGCGCCAAATCGGGAAAATTTCCTTATAAGGGCAGCCCTTAGAGGGAACTGTCATTTCAGAGAGGACGATATGAACAAGATTGCGATGATCACCGGTGCTGGCAGCGGCGTGGGCCGCGCCGTCGCCATCCATCTGTCGGAAGCCGGCTGGTCGGTGGTGCTGGTGGGGCGCAAGGCTGACACGCTGGAAGAGACCGCCAAGCGCCTCAAAGGCAGCACTCTGGTGGTCCCGGCCGATATCGGCGATCCCCAGGCGGTCAAGGGCGTCTTCGCCCAGATCAAGGACAAGTTCGGCCGGCTGGACATGCTGTTCAACAATGCCGGCATGGGCACCCCCGCTATTCCCATCGAAGAGCTGAGCTTCGAACAGTGGCAGGCGATCGTGGGGGTCAACCTCACCGGCGCCTTCCTTTGCACCCAGGAAGCGGTGCGGATGATGAAGGCGCAGACCCCGCGCGGCGGGCGCATCATCAACAATGGCTCGATTTCAGCCGACCGTCCCCGCCCCCATTCGGCGCCCTATACCGCCACCAAACACGCCATCACCGGCCTGACCAAGTCCACCATCCTGGACGGGCGGCCCTTCGACATCACGGCGGGGCAAGTGGACATCGGCAACGCCGCCACCGAGATGACAGAGCGCATGACCAAGGGCGTGCTGCAGCCCGATGGCCAGCTGGCGGTCGAGCCGCGCATGGACGTGAACCATGTTGCCCAGGCTGTGACCTACATGGCCGGGCTGCCGCTGGAATCCAACGTACCATTCCTGACCGTGATGGCGACCAAGATGCCGCTTTTCGGTCGCGGCTGATCGATCGACGCGCGCCTGATGAAATTTTGCGCAAGTGGGGAGCTTTTCGTCCCGGCTGCGCATTGTCTGGTCATGCGAGCCTGCTTTCTGGGACAGAATATTTGCGCACTGGGTTTTGGGGTGGCGACGCTTCAAATGACCCCGGTGCTGGTCGACGAGGACACCGGCGAGCCCGCCCGGCTGGACGCCCCGCAAAAGCCTGTGGATCAAACCGGTACATCCCGCCCCAGCCACCCGCCGGACAGCGCCAATCCCCTGTAACAATTCAGCAACGTCGCGCCGGGGCAAGGAACGCCTTCCCACCAAAAAGGCCAGTTTGCCGCACGGGTTGGGGGGCCGGGGCCTTGTATGGGGTGGCACGAATATCAATATTGGTCGTTATAGGATTCGCTTGTAACGATATTTTATTGCGATTCCGGTATTTGGTAGCGGCATGAGACTTATACTTTCCAGGATTTCGGCAGTTGCCCTGACTGTGTTGTTGGGCGCCTGCAGCACACCCAGCCCTGAGTCCATGGCCCAAAATGACCCTTGGGAACGGACCAACCGCGACATCTTTGATTTCAACCTGTCCATGGACCGGGCCATCCTGCGCCCCGTCGCCCGCGGCTACCGGGATGTGGTGCCGGAATTCGCCCGCGAAGGCGTGCACAATTTCCTCACCAACCTGAATTCGCCGGTGATCCTGGCCAACGACGTGCTGCAGGGCGAGACCGACAAGGCCGGCAACACGCTGGGCCGCATCGTGATCAACACCACGGTCGGTGTTGGCGGCCTGATCGATGTCGCCAGCAAGTGGGGCCTGCCCTATCACGAGAATGATTTCGGCATCACCCTGGGCAAGGGCGGTGCGGCCGAAGGCTCCTATCTGATGCTGCCCTTTGCCGGCCCCAAGCCGCCCCGCGATCTGCTCGGCACCGGCGTGGATATCGCCTTCGATCCCTTCACCTACGCCATCTTCCCCGGTGACAATACGCTGATGATCGTACGCATCGGCATGGGCGTTCTGGACGCCCGGACGTCGCAGCTGGACGCGGTCGAAACCATCGAACGCTCGTCGATCGACTTCTATGCGACCACCCGCAATCTTTATCGCCAGAGCCGCAATGCGCGGATCAACGAAGGCACCGCCGGCGCGGACGACCTGCCGAATCTTTAGGCCAAACTGAAATACAAAACGCGCCGTGCTGAACCGCACGGCGCGTTTTCGTTTGTCCGGACTTGCGCCTCGCCCAAGCTCGGCGCTATTCCGCTGGTGAAGGATGAGGCATCGGCTCGTGATCGCCGGGCTTATCGCCCATCAGCCCGTGATACCACTTGTTCCAAAAGCCGCTCGTCCAGCTTCCGAAGCGCTCCATGTACAAGAACACCACCGGGGTGGTGTAGAGGGTCAGGATCTGGCTGAGCACCAGGCCGCCCACGATGGAGATGCCCAAAGGCTGGCGCATCTCCGAGCCTGCGCCCAGCCCGATGGCCAGCGGCAGCGCGCCCAGGATGGCGCCGACTGTGGTCATCATGATGGGCCTGAAGCGCAACAGGCAGGCTTTGCGGATGGCGTCCTGGGGCGACAGACCTTCGCGCCGCTGCAGGTCAATGGCGAAATCGATCATGATGATCGCGTTCTTTTTGACGATGCCTATCAGCAATATGACGCCGATCATCGCGATCAGGTCGAACTGGGTGTTGAACATCAGCAGCGCCAGCACCGCGCCCACCCCCGCCGACGGCAGGGTGGAAATGATGGTGATGGGATGGATCAGGCTCTCATAAAGAATGCCCAGCGTGATGTAGATGGTCAGGATCGCGGCCAGCAGCAGGAAGGGCATGTTCTGGAAGCTGCGCTGCAGCTGGCGGGCATTGCCGGCGAACTCGCCATGCACGTTAATCGGCACGTTGATCTGGGCCATGGTGCGGTTGATGGCCGTCACGGCATTGCCCAGGCTTTCGCCGGCCGGCAGGTTGAACGAGAAAGTGGTGGCGACGAACGGCCCCTGGTGATTGACCGCCAGCGGCGTGGTGCCGGGGCCAAAGCTCGCCACAGCCGACAGCGGCACCATGGTGGAGACGCGGGTGGACACTGAAGCGCCCGTTGAACCGCCGCCGCGAACGCTGGCGGTCAGGGCGTTGAGCTGCTGGTTGCGCACGGCTTCGGCGGCCTGTGCATTCGCGTCGGTGTTCGCGGACGTGGTGGTGGTGCTGGTGCTGGTGCCACGCGCCTGCGCCGGGGTAAAGGCGCCGCCCGCACCGGCGGTGGACTGGGTGCCGCTGACGCTGCCGCCCGAGGTGCTGATATAGATGTCGCGCAGCGTCTCCGGGCTCTGCCAGAATTTCGGCGCCACCTCCATGATCACTTTGTACTGGTTCTTGTCCTTGTAGATGGTCGAGACCTGGCGCTGGCCAAAGGCGTCATACAGCGCATTGTTCACCTGGGCGATGTTCAGGCCCAGCCGCGCCGCCGTGGCCCGGTCCACTTTCATATCAACCTGAAGACCCTTGTCCTGCTGGTCGGAATTGACGTCGGTCAGTTCGGGCACCTGCTGCAGCGCATCGGTGATCCTGGGCACCCACCGGTTCAGCTCTTCGAGCGAATCGGCCTGCACCGTATATTGCTGGCTGCCATTGCCGCCCCGGCCGCCACCGCCGATCTGCCCGCCCGCACGCAGGAACAGGCGCGCGCCCGCCACTTTTTCGAGCTTGGGCCGCAGTCGGTCGATCACTTCGTCCGTGGAGAGCCCGCGCTCGGCCGGCGGCTTCAAGGTGACAAAGACATTGCCGGAATTGGCGGCGCCGCCGCCGGCAAAGCCGCCCACCGTCGCCACCGCCGGATCACTTTTGATGATCTCGATGAACTGCATGAACTTCTTCTGCATCGCCTGGAACGAGATGCTCTGGTCGGCCCTGAGGCCGCCCTGCATCGTGCCCTCATCGGTGGAGGGGAAGAAGCCCTTGGGCACGATGGAGATCAGGTAGAAGTTGAGGCCAATGGCGAGGAAGACCATCATCACGACGGTCTTGGGATTGCCCAGCGACCAGTCCAGGGTGCGGCGGTAGAAGTCCTGCATCCATTCCAGGCTGCGCCGCGACCAGGCCATCAGCGGATTCTTGTCCTCCTCGATCGAGAGATCGAGATAGGCGCACATCATCGGCGTCAGGGTCAGCGAGATCACCATCGATATGACGATCGCAACCGTCAGGGTGATGGCGAATTCGTGGAAGATGCGCCCCACCATGCCGCCGATCAGCAGCACCGGAAAGAACACCGCCACCAGAGAAATGCTCATGGAAATGACGGTGAAAGTCACTTCCTGGGCGCCCTGCAGCGCGGCCTGCATCCGGCTTTTGCCGTTCTCCAGGTGACGGGTAACGTTCTCCAGCACCACAATCGTATTGTCGACCACGAAGCCGGTGGAGACGATCAGCGCCATCAGCGAGAAATTGTTGAGGCTGAAGCCCAGAAGATACATCACCCCGAAAGTGCCCAGCAGCGTCAGCGGCACGCAGACGGTGGGCACCAGCGTGGCCTTGAAGTTCCTGAGGAACAGGAACACCACCAAAATCACCAGGATGGTGGCGATGATCAGCGTCATCTCCACGTCATGCACCGAATTGCGGATGGAGTTGGTGGTATCCATCAGCGTGCCGAGCTCGATGGCGGCGGGCAGTGCCGCCTGCAGCTCCGGCATCATGGTGCGGATCATGTCCACAACCTCGATGACATTGGCGCCCGGCTGCTTGGTGACATTGACCAGAACCGCCGGCTGGCCGTTGAAGGTGCCCAGGTTGCGGACATTCTCCACCCCGTCCACCACCTCGGCCACGTCCTGAAGCCGCACCGCCGAGCCGTTGCGATAGGCGATGATCAGCGTGCGGTAATCGCTGGCCGCGCTGGCCACGTCATTGGCATAGACCTGTAACGTCTGCTCGCCCTGCTGGATGTCGCCCTTGGGGGTGTTGGCGTTGGCCGCCGAGATCGCGGCCCGCACATCGGCCAGGCCAATGCCATATTTGAACAAGGCGCGCGGGTTAAGCTCAATGCGGACGGCCGGCAGCGATGCGCCATTGAGCGAGACGTCGCCCACCCCGGAAACCTGCGACAGCTTCTGCTGGATGATGTTGGAGGCCTGGTCATAAATCTGGCCCGGCGACAGCGTCTTGGACGTCATCGCCAGAATTATGATCGGGAAGTCGGCCGGATTGAACTTGCGGTAGGTGGGATTGGAACGCAGCGCGGCCGGCAGGTCGGCGCGCGCCGCATTGATCGCGGCCTGCACGTTGCGCGCCGCACCGTTGATATCGCGGTTGATGTCGAACTGCAGCACGATCTGGGTGGAGTTGACGTTGCTGCGCGACGTCATCTCGTCCACGCCGGCGATGGTGCCCAGATGCCGCTCCAGCGGCGTCGCCACACTGGAGGCCATGATCTCCGGGCTGGCGCCGGGCATCGAGGCATTCACCACGATGGTGGGAATGTCGATATTCGGAAAAGGGGAAACCGGCAGCAGGGTATAGGCCGTCATCCCCGCCATGCCCAAGCCCAGCGCCAAAAGCGTGGTGGCGATGCGGCGGCGGATGAAGAGCGCGACGATGTTCATTCCGCGGGCTCCGGCGCCTCGTCGACACGCCGTGCGCGGCGGCGGGCGCGCCAAGCGCGGAAATCCGCGCCCAGCCGGTCGAAATAGATATAGATCACCGGGGTGGTGAACAGCGTCAGCAACTGGCTGACCAGAAGACCGCCGACAATGGAAATGCCCAGCGGATGGCGCAGCTCCGAGCCCATGCCGGTGCCCAGCATCAGCGGCAGGGCGCCGAACAGCGCCGCCACCGTGGTCATCAGGATGGGCCTAAAGCGCAGCAGCGCGGCCTGGTGGATGGCCTCGGTGGGCGACTTGCCCTCGTTGCGCTCCGCATCCAGCGCAAAATCGATCATCATGATGGCGTTCTTCTTGACGATGCCGATCAGCAAGATGATGCCGATGATGGAGACGATATTGAGGTCATGCCCCGCGATCATCAGCGCCAGCAACGCACCCACGCCCGCCGAGGGCAGGGTGGACAGGATGGTGATGGGATGGATGAAGCTCTCATACAGAACCCCCAACACGATATAGACCGTGATGATGGCGGCGATGATCAGGAGAATTTGGTTGCCCAGCGCCGCCTGGAAGGCCAGGGCCGAACCCTGGAACTGGGTGGTGACGCCCGGCGGCACACCCATCTCGCCCTGCGCATCGCGGATCGCCTCAACCGCCGTGCCCAGGGCATAGCCTGGCGCGGTGTCGAACGAGAAAGTCGCGGACGGGAATTGTCCCAGATGGTCGATCTGCAGCTGCGAGGTGCGCTGCTCAACCTTGGCGATGGCCGATAGTGGCACCTGTCCGCCGCCGGATGTCGGCAGGTAGATGTCGTTCATCGAATCCACCGTGTTGTGCACCTTGGGATCGGCTTCCAGGATCACGCGATACTGGTTGGACTGGGTGAAGATGGTGGAGATGATGCGCTGGCCGAAACTGTCATACAGCGCATTGTCGATGGTCGCCGCCGTCACGCCGAAACGCGCCGCGGTGTCGCGATCGACCATCAGATAGGCCGACAGGCCCTTGTCCAGGAACGAGGTGGAGACGTTGCGGATTTCCGGCACGGCGCGCAGTTTGGCCAGCAGCTGTGGCACATAGTCGTTCAGGGCGGCTTGTGTCGCCGCCTGCAGCACGAACTGATACTGGGCGCGCGATACCACCGAATCCGTCGTCAGATCCTGCACTGCCTGCAGATAGAAGGTCATGCCCGGCACGGTCTGGGCGTGCTGCTTCAGCCGTTCCATCACCGCCTGCACGCCGTCACGGTCATGCTTGGGCTTCAGGTTGATTAGGATGCGGCCGCTGTTGAGCGTGTGGTTGCTGCCATCCACCCCGATAAAGGAAGACAGGCTCGCCACATCGGGATCCTTGAGGAAGGTCTCGGCCAGTTTGCGCTGACGCGTGGCCATCGCGTCAAAACTGACGGTGGGACCGGACTCGGTAATCGCCTGGATGAAGCCGGTGTCCTGCACCGGGAAAAAGCCCTTGGGAATGGCGGCATACAGCACGATGGTCAGCACCAGCGTGGCCAAGGCCGACAGCAGGGTCAGGCGCTGATGCTTGAGCACCCATATCAGCCAGCGGTCATACCCGGCCACCAGGCGGTCATAGTAATATTCGGTGCGGCGCTGGAAGCTGCTCTCGCGCCTGGCTTCGACCGCATGGCTGCGCAGCAGCTTGGCGCACAACATCGGCACCAATGTCAGTGACACCACCGCCGAAATCAGGATGGTGATCGACAGCGTCATCGCGAATTCGCGGAACAGGCGGCCCACCACATCCTGCATGAACAATAGCGGGATCAGGACGGCGATCAGCGACACCGTCAGCGACACGATGGTGAAGCCGATCTCGCCGGCGCCCTTCATGGCGGCGTTGTAGGGCGTCTCGCCTTTTTCAATATAGCGGGTGATGTTCTCGATCATCACGATGGCGTCGTCGACCACGAAGCCGGCGGAGATGGTCAGCGCCATCAGCGACAGATTGTTGAGCGAATAGCCCAGCAGATACATGGCGGCAAAGGTGCCGACGATGGACAGCGGCACCGACAGGGAGGGAATAAAGGTCGCTGGCAGGTTGCGCAGGAAGACATAGATCACCAGCACGACCAGGATCACCGCCAGCATCAGCTCGAACTGCACGTCGGAGACCGAGGCACGGATGGTTTCGGTGCGATCAGTAAGCGTGACCACATCCACCGAAGCCGGCAGCCCCGCCGTGATGACGGGCAGCAGCTCCTTGATGGAATCCACCACCTGGATGACATTGGCGCCGGGCTGGCGCTGGACGTTGATCAGGACGGCGGGCCCGTTATTGGCCCAGCTCGCCAGCTTGTTGTTCTGGGCCCCGTCCACGACATTGGCCACGTCCTTGAGATAGACCGGCGAGCCGTTGCGGAAGGCGACCACAATGCTGCGATAATCCTCGACGCTCTGCAGCTGGTCGTTGGAATTGATGGTGTAGGACTGGAAGGCGCCGTCGAAACTGCCCTTGGGCGAGTTGGAATTGTTGTTCGAAACGGTGGTGCGCAGGTCGTCGATGTTCAGGCCCAGCGCGGCCAGCTTCTGTAGATTGGCCTGCACCCGCACAGCCGGCCGCTGGCCGCCCGAAATGCTCACCAGGCCGACCCCTGAAAGCTGTGAGATTTTCTGCGCGATGCGGGTTTCCGACAGGTCCACCAGCTGGGTCATGGGCAGGGTGCGTGACGACACCGCCAGCGTGATCACCGGCGCGTCGGCGGGATTGACCTTGGCGTAGATCGGCGGGGCGGGCAGCGAAGCGGGCAGCAGGTTGGACGCGGCATTGATCGCCGCCTGCACCTGTTGTTCGGCAATATCCAGGCTGAGCGCCAGATCGAACTGCAGCGTCACCACCGAGGAGCCGCCCGAGGACACCGACGACATTTCCTTCAGCCCGGGCATCTGGCCGAACTGCCGCTCCAGGGGCGCGGTGACCGAGGTGGCCATCACCTCCGGGCTGCCGCCGGGCAGGAAGGTCTGGACTTGTATGGTGGGGTAATCGACCTGCGGCAGGGCCGACAAAGGCAGGAATTTATAGCCCGACATGCCCACCAGCAGGATGGCGATCATGAACAGCGTCGTGGCTACGGGACGCCGGATGAACGGCGCGCTGGGATTGGCGCCGCTATAAGTTTCGTGCCCGTCGCTGCTCAACGGCCGCCACCACCGCCACCGCGGCGGCCACTGCCGGCCTGGCGCAGTTGCGACATGGCCCGCGAACAATCAGCGCTGAGCTCACTGCGATTGCGGAACAGGCACATGCGCGTCTCGCGCGCATCGGCCGCATCGGCACAGTGCCTTTTAAGGTCGGCGCTGCACGCCTTGTTCATGACGTCCTGCAGCTGGGCCCGGCGGGCGGCCCGCACCGCTTCGTCCTGGGTGCCGCCGGACGGCGCCGCGATCTGCCCGGTCAAATTCGGAATCTCCACGTCGGCGCCGTCGCGCAGGCGGTCGGCGCCATCCACCACCACCGTGTCGCCCGGCTGAAGCCCGGACAGGACCTGCATCTTGTCGCCGTCCTGGATGCCGATCTTGACCGCACGCTGCGTCACGGTCTTGTCGGGACGCACCAGGAAGACATAGGCGCCATCGGCGCCACGCTGCACGGCGGGCACCGGCACCGTGGTCTGATTGCGCAAGGTGTTCACCAGCAGCCGCACGTTCACGAACTGGGCCGGGAACAGCCTGCGGTCCTTATTGTCGAACATGGCGCGCAGCTTCACCGAACCGGTGGCCGGATCGACCACCGTATCCACCGCCGACAGCACGCCGCTAGCGATCTTGTTGGTCTGGCTGCGGTCATAGACATCGACCGGCAGCACCGCGCCCGAATTCACCCGCTCCAGCACGGTGCGGATATTGTCTTCCGGGATCGTGAACAAGACCGACATGGGATCGAGCTGGGTCACCACCACGATGCCATTGGACTGGCCCGCCGACACGATGTTGCCGATATCGACCAGATGGATGCCGGCGCGGCCATCCACCGGCGAGACGATGTTGGTGTAGCCCAGATTGATCCGCGCGGTCTGCACATTGGCCTGGTCGGAAATGATGATGCCTTCGGTGGATTTGACCAGCGCTTCCTGCGAGGAAACCTGCTGGGCGGCGATGGCGTTCTGCGCCTGCAGCGCCTTGTAGCGTTCCAGGTCCACGCGCGCGTTGGTCAGCGTCGCCATGTTGCGCGCCAGCTGGCCGCGCGCCTGATCCAGCGCCGCCTGGTAGGGGCGTGGATCGATCTGCGCCAGAATATCGCCGGCCTTGACCATCTGGCCTTCGGTGAAATTGATCTTGACCAGCATGCCGCCGACTTGCGGGCGCACGGTCGCGGTGGTCAGGGGCGTCACCGTGCCCAGCGCGTTGAGCGTGATATTGACGTCGCCCGACAAAGCGCGCGCCACGCCGACCGGCTGGGCGCCCTGGTTGATCATGGCGCCGCGGCCCTGATTCTTGGCCGGATAGATCGCCCAGATCAGCAGCGCCAGCAATGCGAGGCCGAGGGTGAACCACACCACGCGCGAGAGACGGGGATTTCGGCCGCTCCAGCGCTTGACGCCCGTCCAGGCACGGCCCATGCGGCCCTGACCAGCAGCTGGGGCCGGAACCGGTTCGGCGCGCCGAAAATCACCAGGGGGACGGTCGAGATTCATTTTCGATATGTCCGTGTCGCTAAAGCCGAAAGCCGGGCTGGAAAAAGCGTGAATAGGTCAAATGGGTTAGCATCGCCAAGCTGAACACGCGATGAACTTATAGCCCAACGAATGGCGCCTCATATAGCCGCCAAGCCGTTGGAAATTTTGTCGAAATTGTGCCGAAACGCGCTCTGGCAGATGCGAACGAGTCGCGCTATGTGAGAGTGTGCTTCCCGACATTTTCCATTGGACCAGCCAATTCGCGCAGGACGCCCGCATCTGGGTAACCGGGATCGCACGGGCGTACCCCTTATGGTGCTTTCCCATCGCCTTCCTCATAGCCTTCAGCGAATCCTTTGTCGGCTTGTCGGTCCTGATCCCGGGCTTTGCCATCCTGGTGGCGCTGGGCGGTGTGATCGGCGCCACGGATATTGGGGTTTTCCCGGCCATCGCCGGCGCGGTGCTGGGCGCCTTGTGCGCCGATGTGATCTCCTGGGGGCTGGGTCTGCGCTACCATCACCAGATCCTGCATGCCTGGCCTATCCGCAAATTCGAGGCACAGATCGAAAAGGCGCTGCATTTCTTCCATCGCTGGGGCGCCTGGGCAGTCTTTTTCGGGCGTTTCCTGGGGCCCTTCCGCGCCACCGTCCCGCTGGTGGCGGGGATGTCGGAGATGGCATTTCGCCGCTTCATGGCCGCCAGCATCGCCTCGGCGGTGGTGTGGGCTTGCGCTCTGCTGGGCTTCCCGGCCTTTGCCGCCCGATTTGCGCTGTAAGCCATTGATTATTATCAAGTAATTTTGAAACCTGGACTTCCAGACCGCTCGGTCTGGCCCGCGGCCTGCACCTGTCCCGATCGGTCAGCCCAAAATGGGACCGCCCAGATCGGTTAATTCGCGGACAGCTGCGGTTAACCACCAATTTCGGGCGGTTTTCGTCTCAAAATAGCGCGCGAAACCGCCATTTCGCTGGCCTGTCTCCTGCAACGCCCAACCCAGAAGCCCAACGGCCCCAGGGTTGCACGTGAGCGTACAGGACTCTTCCGAGACAATGATGAAGGCGATTTTCCCCGCCTTTGACGGCTTTGCACTTACCTCGACCGACGCGGCCGCCGACAGCGTGGACGCCAAGCGGGTGCTGGATGTTGCCGTCTCGCTGCTGCTGATCATCCTGCTCAGCCCCGTGCTGGCGCTGGTCACCATCGCGGTCTTGGCGGATTCGCGCGGGCCCCTGATGTTCGCACAGCGCCGCACCGGCCTGAATGGCAAGACCTTCCCGATCCTGAAATTCCGCTCCATGCATGTCATGGAAGATGGCGCCGAGGTGAAGCAGGCCGAAAAGGGCGATGCCCGCATCACCCGCGTCGGCCGCATCATCCGCAAGCTTTCCCTCGACGAACTGCCGCAGCTCTGGAACGTGCTGGCTGGCGACATGTCGCTGGTGGGCCCGCGGCCCCATGCGATCGCGCATGACGAATATTACGGGGCCGAAATTGCCAACTATGCCGTGCGCCAGCAGGTCAAGCCGGGCATCACCGGCTGGGCGCAGGTCAATGGCGCACGCGGCGAGACGCCCACCATCGCCCACATGCAGGCCCGCGTCGATCTGGACGCCTGGTATGTCGAAAATCAAAGCCTGACGCTGGACCTGCTGGTTTTGGCCCGCACCCCGCTGGAAGTGCTGCGCACACGGAACGCCCACTGATGAACGCGCTCGCCAGCATCCTTCCCGTCGAATATGAAGCGCCGAAATCCCAGGCGCTGATTGCGGCCAATGATTCCTACACCGAAGTGACGGTGGGCGGCCTGGCCACCGCCTGCCTGTCGCGCGATGGCCTGTCGCGCATGATGCTGCAGGATTGCCTCGATGCGCGTACCCAGGAAAGTCCCCATCCCAAGCTGGTCTTCGCCTCCAACGGCCATGCCATCGCGCTGGCGGCGCAGGATGAAGCCTTCCGCTTCACCTTCGAACAGGCCGACATCATCCATGCCGACGGCCAGGCCGCGGTCTTCGCCTCGCGCCTTCTGACCAGGACGCCGATCCCCGAGCGCAGCGCCACCACCGATTTCATTCATGACGCCTCGAAGGTCGCGGTCCAGCATGGCCTGCGCTTTTTCATGCTGGGCGCCACCGAGGAAGCCAATGCCGAAGCGGTGCGCGTCTTGCGCGAAACCTATCCCGGCCTGCAGATCGTCGGTCGCCGCCATGGCTATTTCAGCCGCGACGAGGAAGACGAGCTTTGCGACGAGATCAACCTGACCCAGCCCGACGTGATCTGGGTCGGCCTGTCGGTGCCGACCGAGTATGAATTCGCCGTCCGCAACAAGACCCGCCTCAAGGCCGGCTGGCTGGTGACCTGCGGCGGCTGTTACAACTTCGTCACAGGCGCCTACAAGCGCGCCCCCGAATGGATGCAGGCGTGCGGCCTGGAATGGCTGTTTCGACTGGTCAAGGAGCCCAAAAGGCTGTTCTGGCGCTATGCCGTGACCAATCCGCTGGCGATATTTTTACTTTTAACCCGCACAAATTCACCGGCGGCGGAGCCGCCCATTTAAGGGTGGGCGCAACAGCGCTCTAGAGGGCTTTTCATGACCATCGCCCCGGCGATCCCGGACGTCGCATCGCCCGCCCCGCAAGCGGGACGGCTGACGCGTCTGTTCGCCACGGCGGGGCGCTATGCCCTGTCGGCATCCGGCCCGGTCGCGACCTCGGGGGCGCACTTCCTGATCAGCTTTGTCTTCATGCGCGAAATGTTCGCGCATCAGTTCGGCCTGTTCTCCTTCGTGCTGGTAATCGTGCCCTTCTGCATGAGCATGATCGCCGCCGCCCTGTCGCTGCCCATCACCCGCAGCCTGGACAGGTTCGGCAATCCGGATGCGGGCATCGTCGCCACCTCGCTGAAAATGAATATCCTGCTGTCGGGCTTGGCGGCGCTGATCGTCAGCGCTGCGCTGCTGTTCGTGGGAGCCCCGAGCAGTGTGGCGCTGATGATGGGCCTTTATGGCGGGGTGATGAGCTGCCGCTGGTTCCTGCGCTGCTTCGCCAACAACCAGGGCCAGGTCAAACGCGCCGTGGCCTCGGATCTGATCTATGCCGGCGGCCTTCTGGCCGGCCTGGCCTTCATGGAACTGGCGCAACATGTCGACCTCGCCACCGGCGCAGCCTTGATGCTGGTGTCGGCGCTTCTCGGCCTGGCGCCGTTCGGCTTCAAGCTTCTGGTGCGCGATCATTTCTCGGCGCTGCGCCATGGCAGCCTGGCCGCTTATGGCGCCACGTTTCGCGATCTCACCCGCTGGTCGCTGCTGGGCGTGGTGCTCACCGAAGTCACCGTCAACGCCCACGCCTATCTGGTCATCTTCCTGTCTGGTCCGGGGCCTTTTGCGCTTCTGGCGCTCGGCCAGCTCTTGATGCGGCCGATCTCGCTGGTGCAAGGCACCCTGCCCGACATCGAGCGTCCCGTGATGACGCGGCAGATCAAGGCCGATGACATGTCCGCCCTGAAACGCGTGACCGGCGAATTCCGCCTGGCGCTGCTGGCGGTGTGGCTGGGCACGATCGCGCTGGCGGCGGGGCTGCTGCTGTGGGTGCCCGACCTGCTGCTGAAGGATCATTACGCCGCCCGCGACGTCATCAATGTCACCGCCATCACCGCCGCCATCATGCTGGCGCGCAATTTCCGGGCCCCGCTGGCGACGCTGCTTCAGGCCGCGGGCGAGTTCAAGGCGCTGGCCCGCATCAGCTCGATCACCAGTGTGATCTCCATTCTCGCGACCCTGATCCTGCTCCTGACGCTGGGACCGATTGCCTCGCTGGGCGGCATCCTTTTGGGCGAACTGGTGACCTGGTATCGCTGCCACCGTCTGGTGGCCGAGTGGCGGTCGCGCCATGCGTGACAGCGTCATTCTCTGCGTCCCCACTTACAAGCGTCCGGTGATGTTGCGCCGCCTGCTGGACGCGGTCGCTGCGCTCAAGACCGATGCCGATCTGCGGGTGCTGGTGGCCGACAATGACGCCGAAAGCCATGCCGGCTTCGACCTTTGCCACGCCATGCGCGGTTACCGCTGGCCGCTGACGGCGGTGATCGCGGAACGGCGCGGCATCGCCCAGGTGCGCAACACGCTTATCGAAAAAGCCCTGAAAACCGACGCGGCGTTCATCGCCATGATCGATGATGACGAATGGCCCGCCGCCGACTGGCTCGACCAGTTTCTCGAAACCGCGCACCAGACCAAAGCCGATGTGCTGCAAGGCTCCATCCTGTTTGGTGTCGGAACCGGGCTGGAAGGCCATGGCGATATCCGCCACGCATCGGGTCCGGTCGCCATGCTGCAAGGCGCCGGCAATCTCCTGATCCGCCGCGCCGTGCTGGAAGATATGCCCGCGCCCTGGTTCGATCCGGCCTTCGCGCTGTCGGGCGGCGAGGACCGCGAATTCTTCGTGCGGCTTGGGCGCGCCGGCAAACGCTTCGCCTGGTCGGATGAAGCCCGCGCCCATGGCGACATTGCCGACACCAGGGACAATCTGGGCTGGCTGCTGCGCCGGGCCTATTCGGTCGGCAATTCCGACATGCGGGTGCTGCTGAAACATGGCTTCGAAAAGGGCCTCGCGATGGAGCTGGCCAAGATCCTGGGCGCCATCGCACTGTCGCCGCTGGCCGCCCTGGCCCTGGCGCTGAGCCCGCGCCGCGCCGTGCCGCTGCAGAAACTGTTTCGCGCCGTGGGGAAGCTCACGGCTCTGCTGGGCGCCCGCTACAACGAGTATGCGGTGGTTCACGGACGTTAAGACCTCGGTAAGCCTTGTGTTAACCGGACGCGTCTTAAGCTGGCGTCATGGCCCCGTTCTTCAGCGTCATCATCCCGGTCTATAATCGCGCGCAAGCCCTGGGCACCGCGATCGCCTCGGTGCGCGCCCAGACCTGCCAGGATTTCGAGATCGTCGTGGTGGATGACGGCTCGAAAGATGATCCCCGCACGATAGCGCAAGCCTTCAACGATCCGCGCATCCGCTTTTTCCACCAGGACAATCAGGGCGGCGGCGCGGCCCGCAACACCGCGCTGGACAAGGCGCAGGGCCGCTTCATCGCGCCGCTGGATTCCGACGATGTCTTCCTTCCCGAGCATCTGGCCCGCATGAAGGCCCTGCTGGAGGGCACCACCAACCTTGTGGGTTATGCCCGCATGCAGGTTGACCGTGGTGAGGAGCGGGTTTTCCTCAAACCCCCGCGCGCCCTTCAGCCGGGCGAGGAAATGGCCAGCTACCTGCTGTGCGACCGCGGCTTTGTCCCCACCATCACCATCGCGGTGGAGCGCGAGATGGCGCGGCGCATCCGCTATCACACCCGCCTCATCGCCGCCGAAGACACCGATTTCGCCATCCGCCTGTCACTGGCCGGCTGCCGCTTCGCCATGGTCGAGGATGCGGGCGCGGTGTGGAAAGACCTTGCCGATCCGGACCGCGCATCGGCCGGAAAGGGCCGCGACGATCTGGGCGCCTGGCTGGAGCAGATGAAGCCGATGATTTCGCCTCGGGCATATCATGGCGGGCGCGGCTGGGCCTATGCCAAGCTGGTGGCGCAGGATCGCTCCTTGCGCGCGCTGGGCCTGTACCTGAACGCGGTGCTGCGGGGCTGTTATCGCCCGTCCCTGGCGGCTGTCGTGTTTCTGCAAATCTTCCTGGGCCGCAGCGGTTATCGCCGCCTGGCCGACCATGCGATTTCCTGGCTGCGCATGGGCCTGCGCGAAAAGGACAAGACCGCGCCGGCCCGAAAGCTGGAACAGGCGTGATTTCGCGCAGGCACTTTCTGGCGTCCGGCGCCTCGGCCCTGGCCGTCCCGGCACTGACCTCTTCAAGTGGGGCGCAAGACCGCCGCTCGCTGAAAGCCATCGCCGCCTCCAAGGGCTTTGTCTTCGGCACCGCTGCCGCCACCTATGAACTCAAGCATCGCGACTTTGTTCTGGCCGCGCTGCACGATTGCGCGCAGCTCGTCCCCGAATATGAAATGAAGCGCGACGCGCTGGAGCCGCAGCGCGGCCAGTATAACTTCACCGACCTCGACGCCCTGTTTTCTTTCGCCGCCCTGAACGGGCTGTCGATGCGCGGCCACCCGCTGGTCTGGTATGCCGCCAACCCGCCCTGGCTGGCGCCCGCTCTGCAAGCGCGCCGCGACGAGCGGTTGATGACCGGATATATCCAGACCCTGATGCGCCGTTACACCATGACGTCAGTGGATGTGGTCAATGAAGCGATTGCCCCGGACGGCAACGGATTGCGCCCTTCGCCCTGGCTGGACGCGTTCGGGCCGCGCTATATCGACATGGCGTTCCATGCCGCCCGCGCCGCCAATCCCCGGGCCAAGCTGATCTACAATGACTGGGGCTGCGAACAGGGGCCCAATGACCGTTTCCGCGCCACCACGCTCAAGCTGCTGGATGGGCTGATCGCCCGCCGCGTGCCGATCGATGGGCTG
Organism: Rhizobium sp. Q54; assembly: GCA_945882615.1. Lineage (GTDB taxonomy): Bacteria > Pseudomonadota > Alphaproteobacteria > Micropepsales > Micropepsaceae > Rhizomicrobium. Next base: position 36,139 of record CAMCWK010000023.1, read on the forward strand.
GGCCTGCAGGGCCATCTGGAAGCCTTCGGTCCGCGGGTCGACCAGCGCAAGCTGCGCGATTTTTTGAATGAGGTGCGCGCCCGCGGCCTTTCCATCCTGGTGACCGAACTCGATGTTCTGGACAGCGGCGGTCCGTCCGAAATCGCTGCTCGCGACCGGGGCGTGGCGGACGAGGCGCGGCGCTTCCTGGACGTGGTGCTGGACAATCCCGCCACCAACGCGGTGCTGACCTGGAGTCTGTCGGACCGCTACATCGATCCGCCAGAGGAATGGAAACTCAAGCTGATGGGCTGGCGCTTCCGCAAGCTGCCCTATGACGCCCAGATGCGCCGCAAGCCGTTATGGAATGCCCTTGCGCAAAGCTTCGCCGGCCGCCATTCCTTTTAAGCGACGTTCCGTATCTTGCTTTCCATCTTCATCAGACGCGCGGCGACGCGCGGCGCGGCATATTCCGCGCCCACCATGAAGCGCATCAGCGGCCCGAAGGTGTTGGCCGCCAAAATGCCCATCGCATAAAGGCCCGGCACGCTGGTCTCGAACTGGTCAGACAGGCGGGGCGTATGCTCCAGATGGGTGATCTGTCCGCGCAAGGCCTCATCCATGAACGGCAGACGGCGCAGGTCGGGCCGAAAGCCCGTGGCCGCAATGATGTGATCGGCAACGATCTCGTGCCACTTGCCGTCCTGGCGGGTGATCAGCGTGACGCGATCGCCCTCAGCGCGCGCGCCCTCGATCACATGGCCCAGATACTGGTGCGCCTTCAATTTGTCCTGCATGAACCAGCCGGACTCCGGGCCCAGATGGCGCTTGATGGCGCGCAGCCGGAACGCATCGGGCATGCGGCGGAACAGGCGCGGCGCATTGGAGCACAGAAATGAACGCCAGCCCGGGCCAATGCCGCTGGACGGGTGGGTAATGGCTTTCAGCCAGGAGACCGCGTCCGGGTCGGGGGCGGTGTGGAATTGGACGAGATTGGCGCGCGCCACCAGGGCGACATCCACATTGTCCTCCTGCGCCATCACCGCCGCGTTCACCGCGGATGCGCCGGCGCCCAGGATCAGCACGCGCTTGCCAGAAAATCGGCTCAGCTCCCGATGGCCGAAGGAATGGGACAGCAATTGACGGGAGAGGCCGCGCAAGGATGGGGGCAGGTTCTGGAACCAGTTGATGCCGACCGCAAGGACGACATTGGCCGCCTCCAGCTGCTCGCCATTGTCCAGCGTCAGGATAAAGCCGCGCGGCGATTTCGCCAGCGACACGACTTGCTGCTCTTCCAGGCGCGGCACGTAGCGTTTCTGGAACCAGCAGGAATATTCCACAAAGACCGACAGCGGCACCGGAATGAGCTGATCGTGATATTCGACGCCCCGGTCCGCGCACCAGACCTTGAGGGTCGACGCCGGATCGGGCGATGACAGGTTGGAGGCAAAGCCATCCGACTTCAGCATCATGCCCCCGGGCATGTTCTCACGCCAGCTGGTCATGGCTTTGCCGAAGATGCGGAAGTCGGCGCCGACGGCACCCAGATGCGCGGCCAGCGAAAGACCGTAGGGACCGGCGCCGATAATGGCGGTCTGGCAAAAATGGGTCACGTAGTATCCAAAATCAGTCCGTCCCGAAATGGGACGCGCAGGTCTGTTCAGGCGCCAAACTAGCACCACAAATATTCACCGATGGTTGACGGGGCCGGTCTTATCTTTGCCGCCATGCCTGCCACCGTCCTCCTCGTCACCACCATGGACTGGCCATTTTCGGCCCAACTCGCCGGTGCCTTCACGGCCGCGGGCGCGCGCGTGGAAGCCTTGTGTTCCAAGGGCAGCATGCTGTCGCTGTCGCGCTACCCCCGGCGCTTTCACCCCTATCAGCCGCTGTCGCCGGATGGGTCGCTGCGCGGCGCTATCGCGCAGAGCCAGCCCGATTTCGTCATTCCCTGCGACGATTTGGCGGCCGAGATCGTCACGCGCGTGACAGGCGGGCCCGATCTCAGCGACCGCCATGATTTTCTCACCCGCGCGGCCCATGCCGGCGCACCGGCACAAAGCCTTGCCCTGGCGGACGAAGACGGCGTGAACGACGCCATCCGCCGCTATGGCCTGCCCCTGGTCCTGAAATGCGATCATAGCTGGGGGGGCGCCGGCGTTGTCATCGCGGCCACCCGCCAGGATGCCCTCGCCACCTTCCGCCGTTTCCGCAAGACGTCACGCCTGCGCGACCTCGCCCGTTTCATCCGCCGCAAGGAAAGCCATTTCCTCAGCCGCGCCTTGTTGCCCGTCACACCGGCGGTCAGCGCCCAGCCCTTTATCGACGGCCATCCCGCCACAAGCTCCATCGCCTGCTGGCAGGGTGCCGTGGTGGCGGCGAACCATTTCGATGTGCTGGTGACCTCGGCCGCCACGGGTCCGGCCTGTGTGGTGGCGCGCCGCGACTGCCCGCAGATGGAGAACGCCGCCGCCGTCATCGCGAAGGACCTGAATCTCTCCGGCCTGTTCGGCCTGGACTATGTGCGGGATAAATGCGGCAAGGTGCACCTGCTGGAAATCAACGCCCGCGCCACCCCAACCGCCCATCTGATGCTGAAACAGGACCTGGCGGCGGCGCTGCTGCAGGCGGCAAACCTTCGCGCCCGGCCCCGGCCGCCGATGACCGCGAAAGATGAAGTGGCGATCTTCCCCCGCGAATGGATGCGCGATCCGGCCAGCGCCTGGCTGAAAAACGCCTATCACGATGTGCCCTGGGACGACCCGGAAGTGGTGCGGGCCTGCGTCAGGGCCGCCAAGCCCGCGGACCTTGCCGCCGCCCAGGCCCAACTGGAAGCCGGAAAAAGCACAGTTTTAACGACCAAAAGCGCGGTTTTCGGGAGCTGAACGGGGCTCCAGGCCCCCGGCGTTAACCTTTCATCAGGCAGCGGGGCGCTACTTGTTAAGGCCTTGGGGGGCCTCAGATTCGGGGCCTTGCGCAAAGGCTGTTCGTATTTATGTCTCCATACCGGCCACCCAGTCGTCTACCGGCGTCCTATGCGCCGCCACCCGGCTATGCCCCGCTCTATGCGCCGCCTTCATCGTTCCAGCTCGCTGATTTCTTCCGCCTGCTGGATGCGCGCCGCGGACTGATCCTTCGCGTCGCACTGGCCACTATCCTGTGCGCAGTGGCGTTCGCGATGGTGCAGCCCACCACCTACACGAGTTCGGCGGTGGTGATCCTGGATCCGCGCAAGAACAACGTCACCGAAACGACATCTGTGCTGTCGCCGCTCGCCCCCGATGCCGCCACCATGCAGAACCAGCTGCAAATTCTGACGTCGCGCGAACTCGCCGCCACCGTGGTCGAGCGGCTGAAGCTGCAGGACGATCCCGAATTCAATCCCGCCCTGGCCCAGCCCAGCCTGATACAGCTGGTCGGGCAGATGTTCTCGCTGCTGCATCCGCGCAACTGGTTTGCCAGCGACATGCCGGCCCCGGGCACGCTGGGCCGCGATCGCATCATCGATAGTTTCCTCAGCCATATCAGCGCCAATCCGCAGGGACTTTCGACCGCCATCACCGTCTCGGCCCGCTCGCGCGATGCCACCAAGGCGGCGCTGCTCGCCAACACGCTGGCGGACGCCTATGTCAAAGCCCAGCTCGCCATCAAGGTGAATGCCACCGCCGCCACCACCGACTGGCTCAACAGCCGGTTGCAGGATCTCTCCCAGCAGCTTCAGGCCCAGCAGGAAGCGGTGCAGCGCTACAAGGCGCAGAACAATCTCAACGACTCCGCCCCGGGTAACTCTCTGGTGGACCAGCAGATGTCCGCCATCAATGCGCAGGTCGTCGCGGCGCGGTCCGAACTGGCTGCCAAGCAGGCGATCAAGAACCGCATTGATCAACTGGCGGCGTCCGGCAATCCCGCCGATATCGGTCAGATCGTTGCCTCGCAGCTGATCGTGCAGTTGCGCACCCAGCAGTCCGAGCTGCTGCGCCAGGAAGCCGAGCTGGGCAGCAAGTATGGCCCATTGCATCCGCGCATGCAGGCGATCCAGCAGCAAAAACGCGACATGGCGTTCAAGATCACCGAGGAGGTCAACCGCCTGGCCGCCAGCGCCGCCAGCGATGTGATCATGGCCCGCGCCCATCTGGGTTCGCTGCAGTCCAGCCTGGGAGGCACCGAGGGAACGGCGCGCACCCAGAACGTCGCACGCATTCAGCTCCAGGCGCTGGAATCCAACGCCAACTCCACCCGGCTGCAGTATGAGGCTTTCGTTCAAAAACTGCGCCAGACCCAGAATATGGATGACGCGCAAACCCCCGAAAGCCGCATCATCAGCCAGGCGCCGGTGCCGCTGTATCCCAGCGGCCCCAAGCGCAGCCTGATCGTGGCCGCATCCATTCCGCTGGGCGTGCTCTTGGGCATCCTAACGGCGCTGATTGTCGAAAAACTCGGACCCCTTCTGCCGGTGCGGGTCAATGGCTCGCCCCGCGCCTCGCTGGTGCCCCCGATGATGCGCACCCGGCCGCGCCGCCGCACTTCAAATGCGGGCACCACCGCGCCGGTGGCGGTGTGGAATGGCCCGCCCATCCTGTCCGAGATCAACGATCCGGCGCAGCTGCGCGCCGCCGATTTCGTGCTGGATTACCCGGCCAGCAAATATTCCCATGCCATGGCCGCGCTGGTGCGCCAGCTGGAATCGCGCCCCGCCTCCGGCGTGGCGGGCGCCGCCATCGTGGCGGTGACATCGCCCGACAATGGCGAGAACCGCAGCGCCATCGCCGTCAGTCTGGCGCGCGCCGCCGCCAAGATGGGCAAGAAGACCATATTGGTGGATTGCGCCGGGGCGCGGCTGTCCACCAAGGCGATCAAGGCGCCGGTCAAGAGCGGCATCTTCGAAGTTCTGACCGGCAGCGTGCCGCTGAACCAGGCCCTGGTCAAAGATCCGCGCGGCGATGTTTACCTGCTGGGCACGCCCAGGCGTCCGCCCAACGCCGTCACCATGTATTCCTCCCGCCCCATGGCGCGGCTGGTCCATATCCTGCGCGGCGGCGCCGATTTCGTGGTGATCGATTGCGGCCCCGCCGGCGCGGGCCCGGAAGCGGCGCTGATCGCGCGGCTGGCGGACGCCACCGTGCTGGTATCGAACCGCAAGGCGCTGCACAGCCCGCTGATCGCCAACGCAGCGCAGATTCTGGAAAGCGCCAAGGCAGCGCCGATCGGGATAGTGGTGACGAAGTAGGCTTTCCTGTCATTCCCGGCGAGCGCGTAAGCGCGAGGGAGTTCGTAGCGGCAGCGTACGAACGATCCATCTTTCCGCCAGCAACCCACCTTCCACATGGATTCCCTTCCCCTCGCATCGCAACGCGATGCTCGGCCGGGAATGACAAATGGATTATCGCGGAAGCTCCGAGCTACCCATCAGGAACTCATCCACGCCCCGCGCGCATTGACGCCCCTCGCGGATCGCCCACACGACGAGCGACTGTCCCCGCCGCATGTCGCCGCAGGCAAAGACCTTGCCTTTGCTGGTCTGGTAGTTGGTCACCGGCGCCTTCACATTGCCCCGCGCATCCAGCTCGACGCCGGACTGTTCGATCAAGCCGGCCTTGCGGGGGCCGACAAAGCCCATCGCCAGAAACACCAGATCGGCTTTCAGGGTGAATTCGCTGCCCGGCACTTCGACAAGATTCATCTTGCCGCCATCGCCAAGCTTCCATTCGACCCGCACGCATTCCAGCGCGGTGATCTTGCCATCATTCCCGATGGCGCGCTTGGTCTGCACCGCCCAATCGCGATCGCAGCCTTCCTGGTGCGAGGAAGACGTGCGCAGCTTCATGGGCCAATCCGGCCATACCAGCAGCTTGTTTTCCTTCACCGGCGGCTGCGGCATGATTTCGAACTGGGTCACCGAGGCCGCGCCATGGCGGTTTGAGGTGCCGACACAGTCCGAACCGGTATCGCCGCCGCCGATCACCACCACATGCTTGCCCTTGGCCGACAGGGTGCCGTTCGGAGCCGCCTTGTTTTCCGGATCGCCCGCCACCCGCTTGTTCTGCTGGGTCAGGAAGTCCATGGCGAAATGAATGCCCTCCAGCTCGCGCCCGATGATGGGAAGGTCGCGCGGCGCTTCCGCCCCGCCCGACAGCACCACCGCGTCATAATCGGCCAGCAGCATGTCCATCGAAACGCCGACACCGACCTCGACATTGGTGCGGAAGGCCACGCCTTCGGCTTCCATCTGGCGCATGCGCCGGTCGATTAGATGCTTTTCCATCTTGAAGTCGGGAATGCCGTAACGCAGCAAGCCGCCGATGCGATCCGACTTCTCGAACACGGTGACGCTGTGGCCGGCGCGCGCAAGTTGCTGGGCGGCGGCCATGCCGGCCGGGCCCGAACCCACCACCGCCACGGTCTTGCCGGTCTTCTTCGGCGCCAGCTGCGGCTGGATCCAGCCTTCTTCCCAGGCGCGGTCCACGATCTGGCATTCGATGGTCTTGATGGTGACCGGCGTGTCGATGATGTTCAGGGTGCAGCTGGCTTCGCAGGGTGCCGGACAGATGCGCCCGGTGAATTCCGGGAAATTGTTGGTGGTGTGCAGGTTCTCGGAGGCGCTGCGCCACTGGTCGCGATAGACCAGATGGTTCCAGTCGGGAATCTGGTTGTTGACCGGGCAACCCTGGTGACAAAAGGGAATGCCGCAATCCATGCAGCGCGCCGCCTGCTTGCTGACATCGGCATAGGGCAGCGGCTGCACGAACTCGTGATAATTGTTGATGCGCGTTTCCGGCTTCTCGCTGGGGCGGTCCTGCCGTTCGATTTCCAGAAAGCCTGTGATCTTGCCCATATGTCTTACTCAGCCGCGATGTGGGAAGCGGCGCGCGCCTTGATCGCCGCCAGCGCCGTGGCGTAATCGGACGGCATCACCTTGACGAACTTGCACAGCTGCGCATCCCAATTGTCCAGGATCATCTTGGCGCGCGCGCTGCCGGTATGCAGCAGGTGGCGCTCCACCAGGATTTTCAGCCGCTCGGCATCGAAGCGCAGGAAATCGCCCATACCGGCATCCGCCACGCTGACCGAGCGCTGCTTGGGCAGGTCGCTATGGTCGATATTCTCGCAAGGCCCGATCTTCTCCAGCTTGACCATGGACGGATTGCAGCGCTGTTCGAAGCTGCCATCCTCGTCATAGACATAGGCCACGCCCCCCGACATGCCGGCGGCGAAATTGCGCCCCGTCGTGCCCAGCACCACCACCACGCCGCCGGTCATATATTCGCAGCCATGGTCACCGGTACCTTCCACCACCGCGATGGCGCCGGAATTGCGCACCGCGAAACGCTCGCCGGCCACGCCATGGAAATAGGCTTCGCCCGCGACAGCGCCGTACAGCACGGTATTGCCGACAATGATATTCTCGGCCGGATCGCGGCTGAGCCCCTTGGGCGGCTTGACCACGATGCGGCCTCCAGAAAGTCCTTTGCCGACATAATCGTTGGCATCGCCGGTCAGCTCGATGGAGACGCCGCGCGCCAGGAAGGCGCCGAAGCTCTGCCCCGCCGTGCCGGTGAACTTCACGCTGATCGTGTCTTCCGGCAGGCCGGCATGGCCGTGGCGCCTGGCCACTTCGCCCGACAGCATGGCGCCAACAGTGCGATCGACATTGCGCACGCTGCGTTCCAGCCGGACCGGCTGGCCGTTTTCGATCGAAGGCTTGGCGGCGGCGATCAGCTCGTGGTCCAGCGCCGATTCCAGCCCGTGATTCTGCTTTTCCTTGTGATGGATGGCGACGCCGGGCTTGGGAGTCACGCTGTAGAGAATGCGCGACAGGTCCACGCCCTTGGCCTTCCAGTGGCCGATGGCCTTCTTCATGTCCAGCCTGTCCACCCGGCCAACCATCTCGGCGACGGTGCGGAAGCCAAGCTCGGACATGATCATCCGCAGCTCCTCGGCCACGAAGAAGAAATAGTTGATCACATGCTCGGGCTGGCCGGTGAAGCGCTTGCGCAGGATCGGATCCTGGGTCGCCACACCCACCGGGCAGGTGTTGAGATGACACTTGCGCATCATGATGCAGCCCGAGGCGATCAAGGGCGCGGTGGCAAAGCCGAACTCGTCGGCGCCCAGAAGCGCGCCGATGGCGACGTCGCGGCCCGTGCGAAGCCCGCCATCCACCTGCACCGCAATGCGGCCGCGAAGCCCGTTCAGCACCAAGGTCTGCTGGGTTTCCGCCAAACCGATTTCCCACGGGGATCCGGCATGGGTCAGCGAGGTCAGCGGCGAGGCGCCGGTGCCGCCTTCGAAGCCTGAAATGGTGACATGGTCGGCGCGGCACTTGGCGACGCCGGCCGCAACCGTGCCCACGCCCACTTCCGACACCAGCTTGACCGAGATGCGAGCCTTCTGGTTGACGCTTTTGAGGTCGCGGATCAGCTGCGCCAGGTCTTCGATCGAATAGATGTCGTGATGGGGCGGCGGCGAAATCAGGCCGACGCCCGGCGTCGAGTGACGCACCTTGGCAATATTGGCGTCAACCTTGTGGCCGGGCAGCTGGCCGCCTTCGCCGGGCTTGGCGCCCTGGGCCATCTTGATCTGGATGTCGTCGGCATTGACCAGATATTCCGCCGTGACGCCGAAGCGCCCCGAGGCCACCTGCTTAATGGCCGAGCGCATGGAGTCGCCATTGGCCATGGGCGTGAAGCGGTCGGATTCCTCGCCGCCCTCGCCGGTATTGGAACGCCCGCCGATACGGTTCATGGCGATGGCCAGGTTGGTATGGGCTTCGCGGCTGATGGAGCCAAAGCTCATCGCGCCGGTGGAGAACCGCTTGACGATCTCGCTGGCCGCTTCGACTTCATCCAGCGGCACGCTCGCACCGTCGGTCTTGAAATTCATCAGCCCGCGCAGGGTCAGCAGGCGTTCATTCTGGTCGTTGATCTGCTGGGCGAACAGTTCGTACTCGGCCGGATTGTTGCCACGCACCGCATGTTGCAGGCGGGACACCGACTCCGGCGTCCAGGCATGGTCTTCGCCGCGCAGGCGGAAGGCATAATCGCCCCCCACATCCAGCATGTTGCGATAGATCGGATTGTCGCCAAAGGCGTCGCGGTGACGGCGCACGCACTCTTCGGCGATTTCCTTCAGCCCGATGCCCTCCACCGTGGTGGCGGTGCCGGTGAAATATTTCTCGATGAAGTCGCTGGAAAGGCCCACCGCGTCGAAAATCTGCGCCCCGCAATAAGACTGGTAGGTGGAGATGCCCATCTTGGACATCACCTTCAAAACACCCTTGCCGATGGCCTTGATGTAGTTCTTCTGGACTTCATAGGCCTTGAGCGACAGGCCCTGCTTGACGCGGATCTGTTCCAGCGTCTCGAACGCCAGATAGGGATTGACCGCTTCGGCGCCATAACCGGCCAGCACGCAGAAGTGATGCACTTCGCGCGCTTCGCCGGTTTCCACAACCAGCCCGGTCTGCATGCGCAGCCCCTGGCGCACCAGATGATGATGCACGGCGGCGATCGCCAGCGCCGCGGGAATTGGAATCCGGTCGGCGCTGACCGCGCGATCTGAGAGGATAAGAATGTTATTGTCCGCCAGCACCGCGTCGGTGGCGTTCAGGCAGATACGCTGCACGGCATTGGACAGGCCGTCCGCGCCTTCCACCGCCGGCCAAGTGCAGTCGATGGTGGCGGTGCGGAAGGCGCCGTCCACCAGTTCGGAAATCGAGCGGATCTTCTCGACATCGGCATTGGTCAGCACCGGCTGGGTCACTTCCAGCCGCTTGTGGGCGCCGGCATCGCGGCCCAGGAGATTGGGGCGCGGGCCGATCATCGACACCAGGCTCATCACCAGCTCTTCGCGGATTGGATCGATCGGCGGGTTGGTGACTTGGGCGAAGTTCTGTGTGAAATAGTCGTAAAGCAGCCGGCTGCGGTTGGATAGCACGGCGATCGGCGTGTCGGTGCCCATCGAGCCAAGCGGATCGTCGCCGAAAGCTGCCATCGGCTCGAGGAACTTGGAGATGTCTTCCTGCGTGTAGCCGAACGCCTGCTGGCGATCGAGCAGCGAACCCGATTCGACGGGGAGCTGAGCGCGTTCAGGCTCGACAACCGCCAGATCTTTTAGCTTGTACTGCGCCTGTTCAAGCCATTCCTCGTAGGGCTCAGCAGCGGCGAGCTGCGCCTTGATTTCCTCATCCTCGATGATGCGGCCCTGTGCGAAATCGATCAGCAGCATCTTGCCGGGCTGAAGCCGCCACTTGCGGACAATGCTGTCTTCCTTGATCGGCAGCACGCCCGATTCGGAC
>CAMCWK010000024.1 GCA_945882615.1 Rhizobium sp. Q54
ACCGCTTTTGTCCGGATCACCCTGCGGGACGATATCCGGTTGCCGGTTGATTCAGTCCTTACGATGGCTGCGCCGGCCTTGGGCAACAGCTATCTGTCGATCTCGCCGGGCCGAAGCAGCCGCCTGGTTGCCGCGGGCGAAATTCTGCCGGGGCAGACCGCGACCAGAGGCGTCGCCCCATAACGGGGGCCTGATCGCAGCCCTGCAAGCTAGCGCATGATGTCAGCGATGGCAGAGGCGATAAGGCGGTCCACTTCCACCACCGCCGCGCGCCCGGCAATGGTGGTGCTGGTCACCAGCGTTGCGCCCGTGTCACGAATGGCCTGCTCAGCGCCTTTCGCGAATACCCCATGAATCGCCAGCACGATCGGGGCATGGTGCGACAGATTTTTAATCAGGTGGATCGTTTCGATCACGGTGCCTCCGCTGGAAACAATATCGTCCAGCAGGACCGGCGTTGCGTCATCCGGCAATGACAGATGGCTGGCCGAAACTTTGATTGCCCGGTCTCCGGATCGGTCCTTGTGCAATATTGCGAAAGGCGCGGAGCATAGTTTCGCAACATCCGCCACCCACTGTCGGCTTTCTTCATCCGGCCCGATGAGAAAGGGACGGGCAATGTTCGCCTTCACCCATTCCGACAGCATTGGGCCTGCATGCAGCGCCAGAGCGGGTATGGAATAGATTTCCGTCAGCGAGCGCGTGCGGTGCAGGTGCGGGTCCACCGTCACCAACCAGTCAAAGGCCCCCGAAATCAGGGCCGCGAAGGTACGTGACGTCAGAGCTTCTCCGGGATGAAAACGCTTGTCCTGGCGCATGTAACCGAGATACGGCGCCACCAGTCCCACCTTGCGGGCACCCAGCTCGCGGGCCGCCGCCGCGGTGAAGGCAAGGGGCAGGAATTTTCCGTTGGGACGGTCCATTGTGCAGACCAGCGCGATGCTATGGCCGGCCACATCCTGCATGAGCCGTGGGCGAACTTCGCCGTCGGGAAAGGTATGAACGTCCAGCGGGACAAGCGTTCCGCCGGACCGTGCCGCGAGGCGGGCCGCCATGGCCTCGTTTCCCGGCAGGGGAATGAACAACGGCGCGCTCATGGCTGGGTGATGCGAAACATGTCCGCATTGGCATCGGCATAGGCCAGCGCATAGGCCAGCTCGCCCGCCGATTCCGCATGCAGCGTGCAGATCGGGGTGCCGCGGGCGACCGCGTCTCCGATCCGGATGTGCATCTCGATTCCGGCGGCCCGATCCTCCGGCGCCCCTGCCAGTTTTGCCAGCCTCGCAATCCGGCGGTTGTCCATTGTGGTCACGATGCCCTCGGCCGTGGCGGTCAGATCCTTGCGAAAGCCGGCGAGCGGGGGCGTGCGCATTCCGCCCTGAGCCTCACAGATGCGCTGGAATTTCCGCCAGGCCTGCCCGTTGTCCAGCACGGTGGTCGCCATTGTGATGCCCATGCCGACGCCAGCCTTCCCGCTCATTTCCAGCAGGGCGCCAGCCAGTTCGAGCGCGCGGAACCGCAGGTCCTGCGGCGCGGTTTTGTCGCCCTGCAGAACGCTCAGGACATCGCGGGCCTCCAGCGCCGGACCTATGCCGCGCCCGATAGGCTGGGTGCCTTCTCCTGGTACGACCCGGATTTGGAGCCCAAAGGATTTCGCGACGCCTTCCAGGCCCGCGCTGAGGGCTCGTGCGGCGGCAGGGGTGCGGACTTTTGCGGTCGCGCCGATGGGCATGTCTACCACAAGATGGGTTGCGCCCGCGGCAATCTTCTTGGACAGCACAGAGGCAATCATCTGCCCCTCGCAGTCGATATCCAGAGCGCGCTCTATGCCGATGAGGATGTCATCCGCCGGGCTGATGTCGATCCCCCCGCCCCATACAATGCAGGCTCCTTCCTGCGCGACCACCGCGCGAATCTGGTCCTCCCCCAGCGCGACAGGCGCCAGTGTTTCCATCATGTCAGCGGTGCCGGCGGGCGAAGTAATGGCTCTTGATGACGTCTTGGGCATCACCAGTCCCAGCTCCGCGCAGATCGAGACAACAATCGGCGTTGTGCGATTGCCGGGAAGGCCCCCCACCGAATGCTTGTCGGCCACGAGGGGGGCTTTCCAGCTCAACCGGTCGCCGGTGTTCACCATGGCGCGTGTCAGGGCGCAGATTTCGGCATGTGATAGCGGTCTGGCGGCGCTGGCGGTCAGAAAGCAGGCAATTTCTATGTCCGAATACCGTCCCGCCACGATATCCGAAACGATTTCGTGAAGCGTGGTTTCATCAAACGCCTTGCCATAGATGCGGCCCCGCATGGCGCTGAGCGATGCCACGGGTGGTGCATGGCGGGCCTTGATACAGTCGCCCTCATTCAAGCCCAGCAGATGCCATGCGGCGTTGGACAGGCCTGCTTCGTCGCGGGCAAGAATACCATTCTCAACCTGGTAGAGCGTGGCGATGGCCTGCCGTGCACCGGCCGACAGCAGGATACGGCTATGGGGTGAAAACCCTTCCGACCGGCTTACCGGGGAGTCCTTGCGCAAGAACACCACGGGCTCGGCATGCGTGTCTATGCCCAGCCGGCGCGCCTTCAAGCCGTGAGAGGGCGCTTCCGTCATGACAGGGTGACCGTCTGTCCAAGATCGGGCACCGTGCAAGTCCAGTGTAGCTCCTCTTCCAGGGTGTGGCGCAAGGTGTCCGCGCTGGCGGGCTCTCCATGGACAACATAAGTATGGCGGGGAGCCTGCGTGAAGCCACGAGCCCATCGCAAAAGCTCTGCCTGATCGGCATGCGCGGACAGCATGGACAGATTGTGTACCTGCGCCCGCACCGGCAGGTATCGGCCATGCATTTTGATCCGCGTCGCGCCCGCTATCATGGCGGCGCCACGCGTTCCGCCAGCCTGAAACCCGGCGAAGACGATCGCGCTGCGGGGATCGGAAGCATAGTGCGCCAGATGATGCAGAACACGGCCACCCGTCGCCATGCCGCTGGCGGAGATGATCACTTTTGCGATGGGATTTGCGGTCAGAGCCTTTGACTCTTCGCTTGTGCGCACATATCGGACATGCCCATCCAGCGCTTTAACCTGCTCCGCACCCAATCTGTGGTCGGCTTTGTGATTGCGGAAAATGTTGGTGGCATCTATCGCCATCGGACTGTCCAGGAACACGGGGAGAAGCGGCGGTAGCCGTTCTGTCGCTTTGAGGCGGGCAATGTGGAACAGAAGGCTTTGCGCGCGTCCGACGGCAAAGGCCGGAATGACCACGGTTCCGCCCCGATGTATGGTCTTCCCGATGATGTCCGCGAGGGCATCTTCCGGATCGGTGGTCTCATGGCGCCGGTCGCCATAGGTGGATTCCATCAGGAGATAATCCGCCCTTTTCGGTGTTACCGGATCGAGCATCAGCGGATCGCCATAACGGCCGATGTCGCCTGAGAATGCGACCGTAATCCCGCCCCAGGCAATCAGTGCCGACGCAGCGCCCAGGATGTGCCCAGCCCTTGTAAATTCCAGGCGCGCCCCGTCGGCAACTTCAATGGTCTTGCCAAAGGGGACGGGCTGCAGAAAATCCAGCGCGCGCCTCGCATCGTCTTCGGTGTAGAGCGGCAAAGCGGGGTTGTGCTTGGAAAACCGGTGCCGGTTGGCGAACAAGGCATCCTGCTCCTGCAGGTGTCCGGAATCGGGCAACAAGATGCCGCAAAGATCCGCGGTCGCCTGCGTGCAGATGATCGGCCCCCGGAAGCCATTTTTTACCAGCAGGGGCAGATAGCCGGAATGATCGATATGGGCGTGCGTCAGGACAACGGCGGAGATGCTGGCGGGGGCAAAGGGTGGCTTGGACCAGTTACGCAGCCGCAGGGACTTGAAGCCCTGGAAGAGACCGCAATCCACCAGGATGCGGCTACCGCCCGGCCGTTCCAGAAGATACTTGGAACCCGTGACCGTACCGGCACCGCCGAAGAAGGAAAGTTGAAGTGACATATATCCCGACCGGCGCGTTCCCAGATTGAAACTGCAGCATCTGGCGGTCCGGGCAATTGATCTGGCGCAAGGGCAAAGGCCTCTTCACGGTCACCCGGAGGCCTAGGCCTATTGTTCAAGGACTCGGGGCAGCTTGCAGCTTCGGCTCATCAACAGGCAACGCACCGATCCACGTCACAATCGGAGCCTTTCGGGAGACCGGCGGCGCTTCGCTGCGGGGATAGCCGATGATGATAGGGGCAACCACGCAACTGCTGGGGGGAAGCCCGAGGCATTCCCGGCCCTCATTCGTATTTAGCCAGCCCTGGGCGAATCCGATCCAGCAACTTCCCAGACCTCGATCCACGGCAGCCAGCATCAGATTCTGCGAAGCCAGACTGCAGTCTTCAACAGACCATTGCGTCTTTGCAGTTGCTGATATCACGATCAATGCTGGCGCATTGTAGAACAGGTGGAAGTGGGTGTCCTTGAGCAGGTCGCGAAAGTGATCCGAAGTTGCCATATCCGAAGCAGACTGAAGCATCCATGCCTTGGACCGCACCGAGATGTCGTCCAGCAGGGCTTTTTCCGTAACAACGGTGAAATGCCATGGCTGCTCATTCATCGCGCTGGGCGCCCAACTGGCGGCTGTTACCAAATGCCTGAGCGTGGTGAGCGCAACAGGATCAGGCAAATAATCCCTGACGGCACGGCGTCGGCGGATCGCCTCCAAAATTTCCATCAAAGAATGCCGCCGTCACTGGCAAGCATGAAGGCTGGTGCAACCAGCGCCAGACCCGCCACAGCCGCCGTGACGCGCCGGTTCACCGGTTTGCGCTTTCTGTTTTTGCATTCTTCTGCTTCTGTCGGGTTGCCCGGGATTCTTCCCATGACGCCCAGCCCAGAACCACGCCGAACAGTGCAAATGCGCTGATCACCAGCCCCAGTATTGCCGTTTCAGTGGTCATTGTTGGTCCTCCAGTTTTCCCGTAAATTGTACAAATGCCGGAATATGCTGGCGTTGATTTCGATCAATCTGGGCGCTAGCGCCAATCCAGAGCACCGCAAAGCATTTGCCCCATGCGATCGGGCATGCATGGTCCGGCTCGGCCCTTTCGGGCGCGACACGTTTTACGCGTTGGCGAATATGATGCCGCCCGGGCGAACGCTCAGACGGTCAGACTTGGCATTCCAGCGTGATGTTGCGCTCGACGGAGGGGAGGAATGGCTGTCCGAAGAGCGTATGAAATGCCTGCATGCCATCTTCACTCATCCCGGGCCGGATCCAGGTGCGGGTGAGGCAGACCCGCTCTTTTGCATCATCCGCCGGGCATGCCAGCTCATATGCCCAAGTCTCAAGCCTGTCATCCGGGAAAGGCTGCATGTCCTGCCGTTGCCATCCGTGGGCCGTCAAATGATAGAAGCCACGTTCGATTTTCGGATAACGGGTGGTCATGTGGCATGCCCCATAAGCGCGGGGCTCGCGGTCCCGGCCACAGGTTCGTGTGGAAAGATCGATCTCACCTGGATGCTGGGCCGAATGCGCCAGATGGCTTCCGCGCGGCCCAGGTCAGTGCCGGGCGCCATGAGGGCGGCGGTGCCGGCGGCTACGGCGGTGCGCAGCGCTTCTTCCGGGGGGCTTTGGCGGGCCAGTTCCCAAACCAGCGCAGCCAGGAAGCTGTCCCCTGCTCCAACGGTGCTGATGGGCCGGACAGCCGGCGCCACAGCTTCAAGGGCGAAGCTGTCGGAAATCAGGAGGGCGCCTTTCTCGGCCCGCGTGATCGCAACCATCTTGGGACCACAGGCAAGAACAGTCCTGGCCGCCGCAACGCAGGCAGCGGTGTCCGGCAGGGACATGTTTGACAGCGACTGAAGTTCCGCTTCATTCAATTTGGCCAGATCGATCGATTCCGACAGGGCTTCGCGGAGCGGCTCCCCCGATGCGTCCAGTGCGAAACAAGCCCCGGCGGCCGCGGCCTTTCGCGCCAGCACGGCGTAAGTATCCGCCGCGCTATCGGGGGGAAGGCTGCCGCTGGCAACCAGCCAGGCGTTCGGCGTCACCGAGAGAAGCGCCGCATCGCAGCACTTTCTGATATCCCATGTCGAAAGCGATGGGCCCGGAAACACAAAGCGGTACTGGCTGCCGGTTGCGGTCTCGAACACTGCGACATTCTCGCGGGTTTCGCCGCCCGCCTGGATCGCAGCATGGCGCACGCTTTCGTCAGCGACCAGCTTTTCCAGGCGCCGGCCGGTCACGCCACCGACAGGAAACACGGCCAGCGGATCGGCGCCGAGGCGTTGCAGGACCCGCGCCACATTGATGCCGCCGCCACCGGGATCGCGCCGTTCGTTCAGACAGCGCAGCTTGTGCTCCGGAACCAGCTTCGCTATCTCGCCAGACAGATCCACCGCCGGGTTGAGCGTCAACGTCACTATGAAGGGCTGATGCATGACGATCAGGCCGCGAGGTCTTCCAACGCCTCGACATTCTTCAACCGGATTTCGCGCACGCTGGAGAGCGCGATGACGCCATCGCGTTCAAGTTGCGAGAGGCTGCGAGACACGGTTTCGATTGTCAGGCCCAGATAGTCGGCGATGTCCTGCCGGGTCATGGCCAGATGAACGATGTGGCGATCGGTGGAATGTGTCGCCCAGGTCAGCAGGAAGGACGCCACTTTCTCCATGGCGCCGCGACGTCCGAGCAGCAGGGAATGACCCTGTGCCTGGGCCAGGCTTTGCATAGCGACCTCGAAAAGATGGCGCGTAACCGTGTGATCCTTCTGCGCCATCATTTCGACGTTGCGGCGGCGATAGGACACCAGGGTGCAATCGCTTACCGCTTCGGCGGAAAGAATATGCTCACCGCCCAATTCAAATCCGAAAATCTCGCCGGCAACATGAAAGGCTTCGATCTGACGCCGACCATCGCTGAGGAACTTGCACACCCGCACCACGCCGGAAATGACTTTGTAGAAACAATCGGTATCTTCCCCCTCGGCGAAGATTTCACGTCCCTCGTCGACATGCACAACGGTGCCGGCGACGCGGAACGGCTCAGGACTGTCCTGACCGGCCATCCAATCGGTGCGGGCCTTGAGAGCGTGGGAAGGGGTTCTGATCGCCAGTTGCACCGTCATTGCCATCTCCGTTTAGAGGTTGTGCCTCTTCGTAGCCGGGACGACGGAGCTGGAAAATTGGGTTTGATCCTAAGTATATCTACGTAGCGGAGGCTGAAATGATGACTTTCATGGCCTTTGTTTCCGCCGCCCGGCCAAAAGTGTCATAGGCGTCGATGATCCGGTCCAGCGTAAAGCGGTGGGTGATCAGGACGCTCGGGTCCAGCTTGCGGGAAACCACCGCTTTCAGCAGGGTCGGGGTCGTGACCGTGTCCACCAGGCGGGTGGTGATGGTGATATTGTGGGACCAGAGTTTTTCAAGATGCAGATCCGCCTTGTGCCCATGGACGCCCACATTGGCGATCGTGCCCCCCGGCGCAACCAGGTCCTGGCACAGTTCGAAGGTGGCGGGAATGCCGACCGCTTCCACCACGGTGTCCGCCCCGATGCCGTCCGTCAGCGCCATAACCTTTTCCACGGCATTTTCCCTGACGCTGTTGATCGTGTCGCTGGCGCCGAAGCGCCGCGCCACCTCCAGGCGATTATCATCAAGGTCGATCATGATGATGCGGGAGGGGGAAAAGAACTGCGCCGTCAGCAATGTCGCCATCCCGATCGGTCCAGCGCCGACAATGGCGACGGTCATGCCCGGTTGTATCTTTCCGTTGAGCACGCCGCATTCAAAGCCGGTGGGCAGGATATCGCTCAACAGGACGAGCGCTTCTTCGTCCACATCCGCGGGCATGCGGTAAAGGCTGGTATCGGCATGCGGGATGCGGACATATTCGGCCTGGGTGCCATCGATGGTGTGGCCCAGTACCCAGCCGCCGCTGCGGCAGTGAGAATACATTCCGCGCCGGCAATAGTCGCATTTTCCGCATGAGGAAATGCAGGAGATCAGGACATGGTCGCCCGGTTTGAGGCCGGTAACGCCGGCCCCCACGCTATCCACAATACCGACGCCCTCATGCCCCAGGATACGGCCAGGCGCACAGGTGGGAACGTCGCCTTTGAGGATATGCAGATCCGTCCCGCAAATGGTGGTTTTCGTGATTTTAACAATGGCATCGCCCGGCGCCTGGAGAATGGGCTTGGGACGATCTTCCAGGGCCTTGAGGCCGGGGCCGCGATAAACGAGTGCTTTCATGACCAATTCTCCATTTCCTCAATTACTACCCCTCCCTCCCGGAGCACGCCTTGACCCCGATCAAGCCTTCTGGCGGGTTGTTGAACGCTTGGGTAACCTGCGGCTATGACAACCAAATCAGACCCGTCCGCGGCAGGCGCCCCCGACATGGCCGAGGCGTTGGACGCCGCCGGCATAGGCATCTGGTCCTGGAACTTTCAAAGGCGCGGCGTGCGCCTTTCCCAGGAGGCCGCCAAACTGCTTGGGACGGAGCGGCTCGAGGTTTCCGAAGGGGAATTTCTGGACCTGATCCATCTTGGTGACCGCAACGCCATGGAACGGTCGCTCGCCGACTGCCTCTACAGCGGAAGCCTCCTCGATATCGATTTCCGCATAGACAGGGACGGGCTATGGCGACGCATGCGCGGCCAGGCGCGCGAGGATGACGGCTTGGGGCACGGAATCCTGCTGGATATCGGAAACCGGCGCTCAACCCAGTTGACCAACAGCAGGCTGGCCGCAATCGTCGCCTCCTCTGACGATGCCATCATCGGCAAAACGCTGGATGGCATTGTGATTGACTGGAATGGCGCGGCGGAGCGCATTTTCGGCTATCCGGCGGAAGAGATCGTGGGAAAGTCGATAGAGATTCTGCTGCCGCAGGAACTGCAGGATGAAGAACGCGATATCCTGCAGCGGGTGCGCAGCGGCAGAAAAGTCGACCACTTCGAGACCCGGCGCCTTCGCAAGGACGGCGCTGTCATCGATGTTTCCATTACCGTGTCGCCCGTCTGGGATGAAGAAGGCGCGGTCATCGGCGCGTCAAAGGTGGCGCGTGACATAACCGCCGCGAATGCGGCGCGTGCGGCGCTTCTGGAACGCGAAGCGCATTTGCAGTCCGTGCTGGCGACCGTGCCCGATGCCATGGTGGTGATTGACACACGCGGGATCATGCAGTCCTTCAGCGCCACGGCCGAAAAGCTGTTCGGGTATCGCGCGCATGAGGTGGTCGGGCAGAATGTCAGTATTCTGATGCCCAATCCCTATCGCACCCAGCATGATTCCTATCTCGCGCGGTATTTGGCAACCGGAGAAAAGCGGATCATCGGGATCGGGCGGCTGGTCGTTGGGCAGCGCAAGGATGGCTCGACCTTTCCGATGGAGCTGTCGGTGGGCGAGATGCGGTCGGGCGAACGCCGCTTTTTCACCGGTTTTGTCCGCGATCTCACGGAGCGTCAGGAAACCCAGCAGCGTCTGCAGGACATACAGTCCGAACTGATCTTCATGTCCCGCTTCACGGCGTTGGGCGAGATGGCTTCCACCCTGGCGCATGAACTCAACCAGCCGCTAACCGCCGGCGCGAGCTATCTTAACGGGGCCCGGCGACTGCTGGACCGGGGTGGTCCTGAAGATATCGCGCGTGCGCGCGCCGCCATCGACGATGCGACCGACCAGGTTCTAAGAGCCGGCCAGATCATCAAACGGCTGCGGGAATTCGTCGCCAGGGGGGAAAGCGATCGGCAGGCCGAGAATTTGCGCAAGCTGGTCGAGGAGGCGAGCGCCCTGGCCATGGTGGGAGCCAAGGAAATGGGCGCTCGTGTAACCTTTGATTTTGATTTCTCGGTGGATTTTGTCCTGGTCGACAGGATCCAGATCCAGCAGGTCATTCTCAATCTTATCCGCAATGCCATGGAGGCAATGCAGGAATGTTCGCGGCGTGATCTGATGGTTGCCACCCGGCGTCAGGACGCGGACACAGTGGATGTATCGGTGGCTGATACCGGCCCCGGCATTGCGCCGGAAATCGCGGAGAAGCTGTTCCAGCCGTTCATGACCACCAAAAGCCACGGGATGGGCGTGGGGCTGTCGATTTCGCGCACCATCGTCGAGGCCCATGGGGGGCGGATATGGGCGGACAGCAATCCCGGTGGCGGCACCATTTTTCACATGACATTGAAGACCATTGCGCGGGAGGAGCTCAGTTATGTCGAGTAACGCTGTGGTTCACCTGATCGACGATGACGAAGATGTGCGCCGCGCCCTGGCTTTCCTGTTGGGAACGACCGGCCTCGCGGTACGGGTGTATGAGTCGGCCTCCGCGTTTCTCGACCATGCCGGCACCTCCCTGACGGGCTGCGTCGTCACCGATGTGCGCATGCCTGGGATTGACGGGCTGGAACTGCTGCGGCGTCTGAACGCCTCTGGCGTCACGCTGCCGGTTGTCATCATGACGGGACATGCCGATGTCCCGCTGGCGGTGGAAGCCATGAAGCTTGGGGCGGTGGACTTCATCGAGAAGCCTTTCCCCGACGATATCCTGCTGGGAGCGATCGAGGTCGCCCTGGCGCGATCCGGCAAGGCAGGGCGGGACGGTGCCGAGATCGAACAGGTGCGCGGTCGTCTGCAGTCGCTTACGCCCCGCGAAACGGAGGTTCTCAAAGGGCTTTTGACAGGTCATCCCAACAAGACGATCGCCTATGATCTGGGATTGAGTCCGCGAACCGTGGAAGTCCATCGCGCCAATGTGATGACCAAGATGGGTGCCTCCAGTCTGCCAGATCTCGTGCGGATGACGCTCATGGCCGGCAATCCCTGACGGGTTGCGCCAGATCAACATGTGTCGCCCGGCATTGTGTGAAAAAAAGCCCCCATGAGAGGATCTGGTCATGACCTATAAGAGCTTGATGGTTCATCTGGAACTGAAGGGCGACAATCAGGGCGTTCTGAACATCGCGGGGGACCTGGCCGAACGCTTTGGCGCCAAAGTGACGGGTATTGCGGCCTGTCAGCCCATTCAGGTGCTCTTCAGCGAAGGTTTTACCGCTCCCGAAGTTATCACGCAGGACCGGGACGAGATCGCCCGGGAGCTGAGCGCCGCAGAGGCCCAGTTTCGCAGCGCGCTTTCCGGCCGCGTGCCGGAACTGGAATGGCGCTCGACCATCACCTATGACCCCCTGGCGGACTATATTGCCGAGGAAGCGCGCTCGGCCGACCTGCTGATCACGGCCAAGGATATCGGCCCTGACTTTCTCGACGAAAACCGCAGGGTGCGTCTGGGCGATCTGGCGATGCGCGCGGGCCGGCCGGTTCTGGTTGTCCCCAAGGGGATTACCATCCTGCCGCTGCGGCATGTTTTTGTCGGCTGGAAAGAGACCCGCGAAGCGCGTCGTGCCGTAGCCGATGCGGTACCGCTTCTGCGGGCAGCCGGCCATGCGACGATCGTCGAGATTGTTCCTGAACATCAACGCGCGGCAGCGCTGGCGCGCGTGGATGATGTGGCCCGATGGTTGAAGCGCCATGACGTCGATGCGGATAGCCGGACGGCAGCCGCCAGCGGTACGGAAGCCGGATTCCTCCATGCCTTTCTGCTGGATCACCATTGCGACCTCCTGGTCGCCGGCGCATACGGCCACAACCGGCTCAGGGAATGGGCGTTCGGCGGCGTGACCCAGGACGTGCTGCTCAATCCCTCATTCTGTGTGTTGCTGTCTCACTAGCGATCGCCTGAGGGATGGCTATCTTCCAGACGGCTCGCGGGTGACCGTGCCCAGAACCGTGCCGGGATCGATAACGCCATTGAGCTTTACCGCTATCGACAGTCGGCCCTTGGCGGGCGCGGTCAGTTCGTGGAGGGAATCTTCGATCCGGATGGTTGCCAGCGGGTCGCCGGCATCGACGCGGCTGCCGTGCGGGAACAGCCATTGCTCCACGACCCCTTGCGGCATCAGGCTGCAAGCCCAAAGTTCCGGCGGCACCGTGATGTCATGGACCAGCTTGAGCACCGTCATGCCGCTTTTTCTCCCAGTTTGTGTACCGTATCTATAGTCGTGGTGCAGCGCGATGGAGCGATATCGGTCCCGCCGAAGTAGGTGGTGGCGATGGGCCCGATGCCGGCGATGCCCAGGATGCTGCGGTTGAAAGCCTTCACGCCATGGGCCCGGTAGAACAGCCGGTAGGCCAGGGCAGGCATTCCCATGGTGACGATGACCCGCGCTGAGCGCCCCTTGAGCCGTCCCTTGGGAAACCCGCGCGGACGCGTTTCCAGCAAGAAGCTTCCGCAGGCAACGCGTTCCATGAAGGCCTTGAGGGCAGACGGCGGAGCGCCCAGCCAGAGCGGAAAGATGAACACGATATGGTCGGCTGCGAGGAACGCGCCTTGTGCTTCGATCACATGCTTGTCGGTCGGATCTGCAAGAAACTCGCTGGCATGGGTGAGCGGGGGAACCATCCAGGCACCGACATTGATCTGCCGAACGAGGCACCCCCGGCTTTCGGCACCTTCACGATAGGCTTTGGCCAAAGCGCTGCTGAGGCGCTCAGGGGATGGATCCGGATTGCCATTGATAATCAGGACATGCTTCATGGACGGCTTCCTGCGATATGGAGTATCTGTCAGGCCGGTCAGCGTGCAGGCGTTACCGAAACGATCTTGAACGGCCGCTGCTCGCCGTCTTCTTCCGTAACAGAGACGTAGAGACCTGGCGCTATCACATGGCGATCCAGCTTGAAGAACGGTTCGTCATCGCCGGCCTCGCCAGGCACATAGTCAAATCGCCAGCCTTGTCCAACATGGCGCAGCAGACCCTGCCGTTCTTCCGCGCCCGGCCGAAAGCTGCGAACCGTGCACGCCGCCCTATGTGTCTTCCAGGCCGCGGCGTCGAGATGCCCTTCGGGGGTGAGCGGCGCGGTGAACTCATAGCCGTGCCGGGAATCACCTTGTGGGGTCCCGCGGCTGCGCCCAAGCTCAAGTCGAATATTCATCAAGGTCATAACGGTCTCCGAAAATGGGTGTCGACGATGTTTGCAACTTCCTCCAGCCGGGCCTGGATGAAGTACGCGCTGGCTCCGGGCGTAACAGCGCCGACATGAACATGGTCGAGCACGGACATGCCGCACAGTTCGGCAAAATAGTCATCGAACCGGGTCTGCAACGCGCCGGTTCGATTCACCCAGGCAGCCGGTGCGCCCGAGGAGGTGAAGCTGATCAGTTTGCGACCGTTCAGCAGGGGGTTGCAGCTTTGTCCACCCGCGCCATAAGCGAAGCCGAAGCCGAAGACACGTTCCAGATATCCTTTCAGGATCGCGGGAAGCGTGTTGAGCCATAACGGATAGACGAGCGCGAAAACATCACAGTCCTTAAGCAGGTCGCGTTCCTGAGCAATGTCTGGGGCAATCTGAAAATCGCTGGCGAAAGGAAGTTCGCGCGCCTTGAGACAAGGATCAAAGCCGATGCCGTAAAGGTCCCTGACCAGTACGCTGTGACCGAGGCCTGTGACGGCTTTGGCATAAGCGGATGCGACAGAGCCGGTGAAGCTCTGCGGGACGGGGTGGGCAAATATAACAGCGTGTTTCAAGGGCTTTCTCCAGCGACCAAACTAGCGCAGGGCAAGGGCCGCAGCTTTGCGATGGATCAAAGAATGGCATTGCGCCAGATCAAGGTGTGCGCCGGGCGTGGCACTACTCTGCATCCACAAGGCCAGCCGGCCTTGTGCGCCCTGGCCCCGCGGCCATCTGCGCGCCTCTGTTGGATTTCACATGACTTGGCGTCTCATAATTGCGTCCGTCCTGCTTTTGCTGCCCCAGATTTCCTCTGGACAGGCGGTGGACATCGCTGCCCAGATTCAGTCGGCCGCACTGAGCGCTGACGATGCCGGCGCGACGGGCCGCTTCTACGAATTGCGCAACAACCTGCCGGCATGGAACGGTTCGGCCGCGGCACGCGCGAATGCAAAGCGCGCGACGGCGGTGTTGGCCGATGCTGCACGGGAAGGCCTGGATCCGGCCCGTTACAGGGTATTCACTGGAAGCTGGAACCCGGGGGCGGGCGATGTTGCACTGACCAGCGCCCTGCTGCGGTACATGTGCGATCTAGCGATCGGCCGGCCGGAACTGCGTGGCGTCGACCGGGACATGGCCCTTCCGGTGCGCACCATTGATGCCCCGTGGCTTCTTCATGAGGCCCTGCTTCAGGGGGAGTTGGAGCGCATGCTGGTGACGCTCATACCCCCGCACCCCGAATACGCCATGTTGAAAGCGGCGCTGGCGGTGACCCCCGACGATCAGCTGGTCGCCAACATGGAGCGGTGGCGCTGGCTGCCCGCGTATCTGGAACCGGACCGCATCATGGTCAATACTGCCGCAGCCGACTTGCAGATGTGGCTCGGAGGCAAGCTGGTCCTGACGTCGCGGGTGGTGGTGGGCACGCGGGCAAATCCGTCTCCGATGCTGCGAGCCGAGGGTGTCGGAATCACGGTCAATCCGTCCTGGACGGTGCCCCATTCCATCGCCACCAAGGAAATTCTGCCCAAGCTCAAGGCCAGCCGAACCTATCTGCAGAAGAACGATATGGTGCTGCTGAACGGACCGGCCGGCGATCCTCATGGACTGACGGTCAACTGGCGTGCGATGCGCCCGGGAAGCTTTCCCTATCGTATCCGCCAGCGGCCCGGGCCGCGCAATCCGCTCGGTCAGATCAAGATCGAACTGCCGAACCAGTTTGACGTCTATCTTCACGACACGTCCTCAAAGGCTGCTTTCGTCCGCACGGACCGGCACCTCAGCCACGGTTGCGTCCGGGTTGAGCAGATACTGCCGCTCGCTTCCTATGCGCTGTCAGCCGATCCGGGCACCCTGGACAAGATTACCGCCCTGATCGGGACCGGTGAAACCCGCTATTTGGCCATGCCTAAGCGCCTTCCGGTCTATTTTGTGTACTGGACTGCGACACAGGATTTGAGCAACAATCTGACATTGCACCAGGACATTTATGGACGTGACCAGCGGTTGATATCCGCCCTGCGTGCAAAGCCCGTCAGGGTCGCCAGCAGCTCTCCCGATTGTCTGCGCGGCTGACTTTTGACCTGGCTTGACCTGCTTAGGAATTGGCCGAAAGGAGACAGACGTGCATATTATCGGACGGCGGCACTTCCTGGCGGCAGCTGGTCTATCCCTGCTGACGTCCCGGCCCAGCTTCGCCAATGTGGGCGCGCGTACCCTCGTTCTGGACAACATCCATACGGGTGAAAAACTCAAGGTGGATTACTGGGTCGAAGGGCGCTACCTGCCCGACGCGCTGGCCGCCGTAAACCGCGTGTTGCGGGATTTTCGCTCGGGAGAAGTGCACCCCATCGCGCCGGAACTGCTTGATCTTCTCTCCGCGCTCCGAGGCCGGTTGGAAACCCACCAGCCCATGAGCGTCATTTCGGGCTATCGATCGCCGGCCACCAACACAATGCTGCGCGGCGAGCGGGAGCATTCGGGCGTGGCGACGAAGAGCCTGCACATGCGGGGCATGGCGGTTGATATCCGCATTGCCGGCCGGTCGCTGAAGTCGCTGCATGCCGCTGCCCTGGCACAGAAGGGCGGCGGCGTTGGCTATTACCCCACATCCGACTTTGTCCATGTCGATGTGGGTCGGGTCCGCAGCTGGTGAGCTTTTGATGTGGCGCAAAGTATTTGCGGGTCTTTCGGCCTAGAGTGCCGGAATGCTGCAAAATCTTGTCGCAGGATCGGGACTGGTCGCGCTTTCCGTGATGATTCACGCCGTCGGTCTTATTGCCATCGCGACCGCCATGCCTTTCGTCGCCCACTGGCTGGGGCTGCACAACCACATTGTCGGACGCACGGTGGTCATGACGGCCATCGTCATGGGCATCCTGGGGCTTTTGACTCTGGAGGTCTGGAGCTGGGCCTTCGCCTACGATCTGCTCGACGCGACGGACAGTTTTGCCGACTCGCTCTACCTTTCCACCGCCATGTTCTCGACCATCGGCTATGGCGACATGGCGTTTGATCCTGCCTGGCGGTTGTTGACTGCGCTGGAAGGGATTAACGGCTTCATCATGATCGGCTGGTCCACGGCCTTTCTGGTCCGCGCCTCGACCCAGCATGGTCCCTTTAAGGATAAGGATTTCTGATCGCCAGGTCGCAACTGCGGCAAATTGTCAGCGATCACGATGCTTGCGTCAGATCAAATCCCGCGGCGTACCGCCGTGAGAAGCATGATCCAGATCAAAAGGGATCGGATATGAAGCTGATCGGCATCACGGCATTCATGAATTCGGCGGCACATACGGCGCTTGCGGGTGCGCGACGCAATCAATGGCGGATCGACGCAGGCTGGCGGTTCTGAGGCCGTGCTGTGCTGCTTAATCGGTCTGGCCGCTCTGTCGCCGGTGGGCGCTTGGATGATCGCTCGCCGCCGGGCCGCATCAGGCCCGGAATGTTGCCGGCAGGACAGGTGGATACCAGCCGCCGTTCTGGCTGCCGGCGTAGGCACGGCCTGTGTCGCCGGCTATCTGCTGATGGTGGCCTCGCCGGAAACCTTTGGCCCGATCTGCAGGGTCCTCATGCCGACACCATGACCACGCCTTTGATCCACATCAAGGCGCGACTTCGTCGATTCCACCACTAAAGAGCAATCAAGTAGAGGGCACTTTTTCATGAACAAAGAGCAGATGCCTGTAGCCGTGGGCGGATGGACGGCATGGTGCTACCGCATTCGCGAATTGCCGCGGGAGCGTCCCCATTCTGCTCCGCGAAAATCGCTTTGCGAAAAGCCGGCGCCGCAGGAAGCTTCCCATGCAGGCTGACGTTGCGCAGACGCCCTGGCGTTTCGATCACTTCTTCATCCCGCTGGTTCTATTCCTCGGCTTCGCCGCGGCCTTGTTCGAGGCTGCCCGCTCGCCCGAAGCGCCCATGGTTGCGCAAGGCTGGATCTTCGCGATCTGCATGGGGCTTACCGGTATCTGGTACATGTGGATGTATGCCGGCCGCACGCCGGCCGACGAAACACGAACCTATGCCGATGGTGTCGTAAAGGCTGGCGTAATCGCCGCCATGTTCTGGGGCATCGCCGGCATGCTGGTCGGCGTTATCATCGCCTTGCAGCTGTCCTTTCCCAATCTCTTCTACCTTCCCAATGAGGCCTGGACCAACTTCGGCCGGTTGCGGCCGCTGCACACCTCAGCTGTCATTTTCGCTTTCGGCGGCAACGTACTGATCGCGACATCCTTCTATGTCGTGCAGCGCACCTGTCGGGCCCATCTGTTCGGTGGCTCGCTGCCCTGGTTTGTCATGTGGGGCTACAACACCTTCATCATTCTGGCGGGCACGGGCTATCTGCTGGGCATAAGCCAGTCGCGTGAATACGCCGAACCGGAATGGTATGCCGACATCTGGCTGACGATCGTTTGGGTCTGCTATCTGGCGGTGTTCCTGGGCACGCTTATCAAGCGCAAGGAACCGCATATCTATGTGGCCAACTGGTTCTACCTGGCCTTCATCATCACCATCGCGATCCTGCACGTCGTAAACAATCTTGCGATGCCGATATCGCTGCTGCAGAGCAAGAGCTACTCGCTGTTCTCGGGCGTCCAGGATGCGCTGACGCAATGGTGGTACGGCCATAACGCGGTCGGCTTCTTCCTCACCGCGGGCTTTCTGGGGATTATGTATTACTTCATCCCCAAGCGGGCGGAGCGGCCGGTCTATTCCTACCGTCTCTCCATCATCCATTTCTGGAGCCTGATCTTCATCTATATCTGGGCGGGACCGCATCACCTGCTCTACACCGCGCTGCCGGAATGGGCGCAGACCCTGGGAATGACCTTCTCGATCATTCTGTGGATGCCAAGCTGGGGCGGCATGATCAACGGTCTGATGACGTTGTCGGGGGCCTGGGACAAGCTGCGCACCGATCCGGTTCTGCGCATGCTGGTGGTGTCGGTTGCCTTTTACGGCATGTCGACGTTTGAAGGTCCTGTGATGTCCATCAAGGCCGTCAACGCACTGTCACACTATACCAACTGGACCATCGGGCATGTCCATTCCGGCGCATTGGGCTGGGTCGGTTATGTCAGCTTCGGCGCGATCTATTGCCTGGTCCCCTGGCTTTGGAAAAAGCAGCTCTACTCCAACGCGCTGGTGGAGTGGCACTTCTGGATCTCCACCCTCGGAATCGTTCTCTACATCACCTCGATGTGGGTTGCCGGAATCATGCAGGGTCTGATGTGGCGTGCCTACAATGACTTCGGCTTTCTGGAATATGCCTTTATCGAGGTCGTTGAGGCGATGCATCCCTACTACATCATCCGTGCGGTCGGCGGGTTGCTCTATCTCGGCGGCGCACTGCTCATGGTGTTCAATCTCTGGAAAACAGTAAGGAGTGGCGCGCCGGCGGCCGCACCGATCGCGGTTGTTCCTGCCGTGGCTGCGGAGGCGGCGTGATGAACCACGGATGGCTGGAAAAAAACTCCTTCTTCATGCTCATCGGCATCATTCTGGTGGTTGCCGTGGGCGGCGCGGTGGAAATCGCGCCCTTGTTCTGGGTGCATGGAACGGTCGAGAAGATCGACGGCATGCGTCCCTACACCCCGCTCGAGCTTAAGGGTCGCAATATCTATGTCCGCGAGGGCTGCTACACCTGCCATAGCCAGCAGGTGCGTACCCTTCGCGACGAGGTGGAGCGCTACGGACATTACAGTCTCGCTGCCGAAAGCATGTACGATCATCCCTTCCAGTGGGGCTCGGGCCGCACCGGCCCTGACCTGGCGCGGGTCGGCGGCAAGTATTCGGACGAATGGCATCGGGCCCACCTGGTTGATCCGCGCTCCGTCGTGCCGGAATCCATCATGCCGCCCTACAAGTTTCTGTTCTCCAAGGCGCTGGACTATCGCGACGTCGGTCAGATGCTGACCGCCAACCGGATGGTGGGTGTCCCTTATAGTGAGGACCAGATCACCAGAGCGAAGGAAGATCTGGAAGCCCAGACCGATCCCAACAGCGAAGGCGCGGATGATTTTCGCAAGCGCTACGCCAAAGCCGACGTGCGCGACTTCGATGGCGAGCCAAGCCGGATCACCGAGGGCGATGCCCTGATCGCCTACATGCAGATGCTAGGTACGCTGGTCGACTTCAAAACCTACCGTGCCCAAGCGCCCGAACACCGGAGATAGAAAATGTACCACTGGGCTTATGAGGACGTGCTGGCCTTCGCGAAAAGCTGGAGCGTTGTCTATTTCTCGCTGATGTTTCTGGCCGCCTTTGCCTATGCCTATTGGCCGAAGAACCGAGAGCGCTTCCGCCGGGCTGCCCATATTCCGCTGCGGGACGAGGACGCCTGATGTCGAAAAAGGAAGTTGATGACGTTTCTGGCACCGAAACAACGGGGCACGATTGGGACGGGATCAAGGAGCTTAACACGCCCTTGCCGCGCTGGTGGCTGGGCATTCTCTATGCGTGTATCGCCTGGGCTATCGGCTACTGGATCGTCTATCCGGCCTGGCCGACCCTTTCGGGATACACGCCCGGCCTCTTGGGATACTCGCAGCGCGACGAGGTGACGTCCAATGTCGCGGCCCTGAAATCGGCGCGGGTTGGGCATGAACAGGAACTGGTCAAATCATCCTTGAGTGAAATTCAGCGCAATCCGGACATGCTGCAGTTCGCGATGGCGGCCGGCAGGGCCACCTTCGGTGACAATTGCGTGGGCTGTCATGGTGCTGGCGGGCAGGGCGCGAAAGGCTATCCCAATCTCAACGACGATGTCTGGCTGTGGGGCGGCAAGCTGGCCGATATCGAGCATACGCTGACGGTTGGTGTGCGCTCGGCCCATCCTGACACCCGCCAATCGATGATGCCGGCCTTCGGACGTGACGGCATCCTCAAGGAAGCCGAGGTCGAAGACCTGACCGACTATGTCCTCAGGCTTTCCGGTCAAAGGGCCGATCCGCGGGCGGCTCGCCGCGCCACGCAGCTGTTTACCGACAACTGCGCGGCATGCCATGGCGCGGACGCCAAGGGCAATCGCAGCCTGGGCGCCCCGAATCTGACCGACAATGAGGCGCTCTATGGCGCCAGCCGGCAGAACATCCGCGACCAGATATGGAATGGGCATGGTGGGGTCATGCCGGCCTGGAGCACGCGGCTTTCCGCCCAGGAGATCAAGGCCTTGGCCATCTATGTCCACAATCTGGGCGGCGGGGAATAGCGGCGCGGATGACCATGCACACCCCCGTGCCTGACACTGCCAATGCCGGCCAGGCCGCCGAGGGGGTGGCACGCTCGGACGCACGCGCTTCCAACAGCGCTGCAAACCGCAAGCTCTACAAGTCGCGCGTTCCGATCTACCCCAAGGAAGTGGAAGGACGTTATCGCTCATTCAAATGGGCGATGATGGCCTTCACGCTGAGCATCTATTATCTGACGCCCTGGTTGCGCTGGAACCGGGGCGCCACCGCACCCGGTCAGGCCGTGCTGGTGGATCTGAGTCACCAGCGGCTCTATTTCTTCTTCATCGAAATCTGGCCGCAGGAAATCTATTACATCACCGGCCTGCTGATCCTGTCGGCGGTTTCGCTGTTTCTGATCAACGCGCTGTTCGGCCGCCTGTGGTGCGGCCTGTCCTGTCCGCAGACCGTATGGACCGATCTTTTTATCTGGGTTGAAACCAAGATCGAAGGCGACCGCAATGCGCGCATGCGGTTGGCAGCCGCCCCCTGGACGGCCGGAAAAGTTGCCAAGCGCGTTTCCAAGCATTCGGTCTGGCTGGCTTTCGCCGTGGCAACCGGTGGCGCCTGGGTGTTCTATTTCAATGATGCGCCGACGCTGCTGCATCAGCTGGTCACGGGCGCCGCCAGTTTCGGCAATTACGCTGCGATCGCAGGGCTGACCTTCACAACCTATGTGTTCGGCGGTCTGATGCGCGAGCAGGTCTGCACCTATATGTGCCCATGGCCGCGCATCCAGGCGGCGATGACGGACAACGAAGCCTTGTCGGTAACCTACCGGCGTGATCGCGGCGAGCCCCGGGGCGCGCACAAGAAGGGACAGCCCTGGGAAGGGCGCGGTGCCTGCATCGACTGCAACCAGTGCGTCGCCGCCTGTCCCATGGGCATCGATATCCGCGACGGCTCGCAGCTCGAATGCATCAATTGCGGGCTTTGCATCGACGCATGCGACGATGTGATGGGCCGGATCAATCTGCCGCGCGGCCTTATTGCCTATGACACCGAGGCCAACATTCTGCGCCGCCTGAAGGGCGAAAAGGCGCGCTTCCATTTCTTGCGTCCCCGCACGGCGCTTTATGCCGGCGTGCTGGTGGTGGTGGCCGCGATCATGCTCCTGACGCTGGGCTCGCGGCACACGCTCGATCTGGACGTGATGCGCGACCGCAACCCCGCCTATGTGATGCTGGCGGATGGGGCGGTGCGCAACGCCTACACGGTCAAGCTGATGAACCGCTCGGCGCGGGCGCGTGACCTGCGCCTGACGGTCGCCGGCATCAACGCACGTGAAATCGAAGTGATTGGCGATGGATTGATGAAGCCGTCCGTGACGCTGTCGGTCGATGCGGATAGAATCCGCACCTTGCGCATCCTGGTAACGGTGGCCAAGGAGCAACTCGCCACCAGCGCCAAGCTGGATTTCATTCTGGAGGATATTCCGTCCACGGAACGCCGCAGGGCGGCCGAGGTCTTTGTGCCAGGCGACGCCAGATGATCCGAAAACTGACAGGATATGGGGTGCTCGGATGGCTGGCCGCCTTCTTTGGCCTGATCCTGGTGACCAACATTGTTTTCATCACCTTGGCGGTGCGCACCTTTCGCGGCGAGGACGAGGAACTGCCGTACCTGCAGGGCGTGCGATACAACCAGACACTGGCCCAGCGGGCGGAGCAGGTTGAGAGGGGCTGGCGCGCCTCCATCGCAGCCAGCCGGCTGGCGTCAGGTGATGTGCGCGCCACAATCCAGCTCACCGGGCAGGACAATAGCCCGCAAACCGGAGCACGCCTGGCCGGCATGCTGCGGCACCCCGCCGACGAAAGCCTCGATCGCAAATTGCGGTTTCAGGAAATGGCGCCTGGCCGCTATGCCGCGGATACGCGCGGTGTTCAGGCGGGTCACTGGGATGTCGTGGTCTTCAATCAGGCAAAAGAGCCGTTTCGTGCGGGGAGGCGGGTATGGGTACCGTGAACCTCTCTTTGTCTCAGCCATCCATGCGCGACGATCTATCGCGTTATATGCGGCGCGCCGAAAATGGCTCCGACAGCTTTGAAGTCTCGGTCAAGGGCGCGCGGTGCGCCAATTGCATCGCCAAGATTGAAAAAGGCGTGGCCGCCATCCCGGGTGTCGAGAATGTGCGGCTCAATCTTTCCACGGGAAAACTCCTCGTGGTCAGCCAGGGCGTGGCGCCGCAGAAGATCCTGCAGCGGGTGCAGGATATCGGCTATGAGGCCCAGCCTTTCGAAGCCGCCGATACGCTGAATGCGGACGAGGTGGAAGGCCAGTTCCTTTTGCGCTGCCTGGCGGTATCGGGCTTCGCCACGGTTTTTGTCATGGGTCTGGTTGAGGGCATCTGGTACGGCCCCGATATGGCCGATTCCACCCGGCAGCTTTTCTTCGGGCTTGCGGGCGCGGTTGCTGTGCCGGCGTCCCTGTATGCCGGGCAGCCCTTCTTCCGCTCCGCATGGCGCGGCCTTGTCGCCAGAAGCGTCAATATGGACATTCCCATCAGCCTGGCGGTGTTGCTGGCGCTGGGTCTCAGCATCTATCAGGCCGGCAGCCATGGCGCGCACACTTACTTTGATGCGGCGGTGATGCTGGTTTTCCTGCTGCTGATCGGTCGCTATCTGGATTTTCGCCTTCGTGATCGTGCCCGTGGCGCCGCCCGCCATTTGCTGACCTTGCAATCCCTGCTGGTTCGCCGACGGACCGCGGCTGGTGATATGGAAACGGTGGCAGCAAAGGAGGTGGCTCCCGGCGACCAGCTGCTGGTCGCGACCGGTGACCGCATTCCCGTCAACGGCGTGATTGAAGATCACGGCACCGAACTGGATCTGTCTTTGGTGACCGGCGAGATCCTTCCGCAGCGGGTTGATGTCGGTTCACCGGTTCAGGCGGGCACCATCGTGATCGGTCAGGCTGTCGCCTTGCGCGCGACCGCGGCGGTGGAAAATTCCCTGGTGGCGGACCTGGCGCGCCTTCTGGAGGCTGGCCAGCAGAGCAGAAGCACCTATGTGCGCCTTGCCGACCGCGCCGCGGCTTTATATGTCCCGGTGGTATTCTCCCTGTCTTTTTTCGCCTTGATCGGATGGCTGGTGGCTGGCGCCCCATTGTCCCAGGCCGTGACCAATGCCATTGCGGTGCTCATCATTACCTGTCCCTGCGCTCTCGGGTTGGCGGTGCCGGCGGTCCAGATCGTCGCGACCGAGCGGCTTTTCAAGCGCGGGGTGTTCGTCAAATCCGGCGACGCCCTGGAACGGCTGGCCGAGATCGACACGGTGATTTTCGACAAGACCGGTACCCTGACGGAAGGCATGCCGGTACTGCTGAACGCCCAATCCCTCCCACCCGGAATTCTGGAACGGGCGGCCCGTATTGCGCGGGCCAGCCGTCATCCCCTTGCACGCGCCATCGCCGCCGCCGCCGGCGACGGGCCCGTGGCGGCGGATGTGCGTGAAACGGCAGGCGCCGGGCTTGAAACGGGAACAGGTCACGATGTCGAACGATTGGGCAGCGCCAGCTGGTGCGACGCCTTGGAGCGCGACTATCAGCTCTGGTACCGGCGGGGTATGGAGCCGCCCATCGGCTTTCATCTTCAGGATCGGCTTCGTCCCGACAGCGTCGCGCTGGTCCGGTCTCTTGCCAGCCGTGGCTTGAAAGTGGAAATGCTCTCGGGCGACAATGCCGACAATGTCCGCGCCATGGCGCAAGAGGTGGGAATTGCCAGCTGGTTTGCCGGGATTACACCGCAGCAGAAGGCGGTTCGCCTTCAGGTTTTGCGGGAGCAGGGCAGCCGTGTCCTTATGGTTGGCGATGGCATCAACGACGCCGCCGCCATGGCCTTGGCGCATGTTTCCATAGCGCCGGGTACCGCAACAGACATCAGCCAGCGCGCCTCTGACATGGTGCTGCGGGGCAATGCGCTGAGCCCTGTTGTCGAAGCCTTTGATGTCGCGCGCAAAGCCCGCCGACTGGTGCTGGTGAATTTCGCGCTCGCGGCCGCCTACAATCTCACCGCAATTCCCCTGGCCGCAATGGGCTATGTGACGCCGCTGATTGCTGCGGCCACCATGGCCGGCTCCTCGCTTCTGGTGGTGCTGAATGCCTTGCGTCTGGCAGGCGGCAGATCGCCATGAACGGTATGGCACTGATTATCGCATCGGCCCTGCTGGTCGGCCTGGGAGCCTTGGCGCTTCTGCTTTGGGCGCTGCGAAGCAAGCAGTATGAGGATTTGGACGGCGCTGCAGCGCGAATTCTGCTGGATGACGACTGACAGGCGAAATGCCTTTCCAGGGTATTGGTTCCGGCAAAGCTATCGTTTTTTCTCGCTGCAACCATCAGGCGGAACAGTTCGCCATCTTCGCTGTTTCCTCCTGCGGACGGGTCAATACGGCTTGGAACTTTCGCTGTTCCACTATTTTACCTCTAAAGGAGGACTGCAATGAAAAGCTCACTCAAAATGCTTCTGGCGGCCTGTGTCATCGGCACGGCCGGGATCGTCGCGTCGGCGCCGGCTTCGGCCCAGTCTGGTTTTTCCTTCCGGGCAGGGGATGTCGCCATCGCTTTTTCGGACGGATATTATGATCGCCGCAACCGGTGGCACCACTGGCGTGATGCCCGTGAGCACCGCTGGTATCGCACCAACTATCGCAACAATTATCGCGCCTGGCGCCGCGATAGTGACCGCGACGGCATCCCCAACCGCTATGATCGCGATCGCGACAATGACGGCGTGCCGAACCGCTATGACCGCCGTCCGAACAACCCCTACCGCTAACCGTTTCGCCTAGCGAAAAGACCCCGCGAATATCTCGCGGGGTCTTTTTCGTTTCATGACGACACCCTCGCCGCCTAAAGGCGACAAGGGTGTCGCGCTTCGCCGCATGGTGTGCCTATGGGAGCGGCAATATGATGGATTCTATTCGTGGGGCGGCGTCACCAAAGGCGACGCGGAAATAGGGGTAGATCATGGTCGAGAACGAGCCGGTCCTGACGATCCATCGCGGCCATCGCCGTCCTGACCCCGCCCTGATCGAGGCATTCCGCGGCGCTGCGACCTCCCATCTGGTGGACTGCATGGAGGGGCGCGGGGCGCTGGACTGGCGCATCAAGCCGCTCGATCCTGCCAATGCGATGTTCGTGGGGCCCGCGCTGACGGCCCAGGCCTATCCGGCCGATTTCTGCGCGGTCGCCGGTGCGGGGATGGAAGCGCAAGCTGGCGATGTGATCCTGTGCACCAATGACGGTTATACCGGCACGGCGCTGATCGGCGACCTGGCGTCCGGCATCATGCGCAACAAGGGCGTGGCCGCCTTCGTGACCGACGGGCTGGCGCGCGACCGGGCCGGCATTGCGGCGACGGGGTTGCCGCTGTTTGCGCGGGGCATATCGCCCAACTCACCGGCCAGCACCGGACCGGGACAGGTTGGTGCGCCCATCGTGCTGGGCGGCGTACATGTCGCTTCGGGTGATATCGTGGTGGGCGATGCCGACGGTGTGGTCGTGGTTCCCCTGGCACAGGCGCAAAGCGTGCTGGCGCGGCTGCGCGCGGTGCAGGTGGCCGAAAAGAAAGCGGAAGATTTCGTCAAGGCAGGCAATACCAGCTTTGAGACCTGGCAGGCGATTGTGCGCAATGCGCGGATCGTACAGTCCTGACCGGACCCAAGAAATTGTAACAGGAGATCGTGGCGCCAGCCCTGCTTTTTTGGGGCGCGAAACCCGCGATGCTGTCACCGCCATAGCGGAGGCGATGATGAAGCATATCTGGCTTGGATTTGTGGCGTTGATGGCGCTCGCTTTTTTTGCGCAGGTCGGGCCCGCCCATGCCGCGAATGGCGTGACAGCGGGCGCCTTTGTGGTGGAGCGTCCCACTTTGCTGTCGCTGGGCTTTGAATGGAAGATCACCGGCGACGACAACCGCAATGCTGCCGTCGCCGTCAGTTTCCGCAAAAAGGGCGAAACGGCGTGGCGCAAGGGCATGCCCTTGATGCGCATGGGCGGGGAATTCATCGCCGGCCCCCGGCCGCAATATGGTGACAGCGCCTATTACAATTATACCGTGCCGCCGGGCTTCGCGGGCAGTGTGCTGAACCTTCAGCCCGATAGCGAATATGAATGCCGCTTTGTGCTCAGCGATCCCGATGGCGTGACCGGTCAAAGCGAGCAGACGGTGACGGTGCGCACCCGCAAGGTGCCGGCGCCGGCCACGGGCGGGCAGGTCTATCACGTCTATCCCTGGGGCAAGGATGACAAGACGCTCGGAAAGAACGAGTTCATTGGCCTGCTGCACGCCTACTTTGTGGGCGCCGACCAGAGCGATCACAACAATGTCTTTGCCCATCGGGTCAGGCCGGGCGACACCATCCTGGTGCATGCCGGCATATATAAGGACCGGCGTTTCACCTATGGCGGCCAGGCGGGTGACCGCGCCGGCCCGTCCTACGGCACTTCGTTCGATGGCACCTATTACCTGACCGCCAAGGGCACGGCTGACAAGCCGATCGTGATCAAGGCGGCGGGCGACGGTGAAGTGATTTTCGACGGCGACGGCAATGACACGCTGTTCAACCTGTTGGCCGCCGACTATCACCATTTTGAAGGCATCACGGTGAGGAACACCAATATCGCCTTCCTGCTGGGGATCAAGGATATCATCGGCGCCAGCGGCTTCACGCTGACCAATAGCCGACTTTACAATATCGGCCGCGGCGTGCGCCAGGACTGGGCCAAATCGAAAGACTTCTATATCGCCGACAATGTCTTTCTGGGCCGCCACGATCCGGTGAACATGGGCGGCTGGATCCGCAAGGATGTGTGGGGCAAGTATCCGGGCTATCCCGCGCTGATCGACAGCGAATATGCCGTCAAGGTCTATGGCCAGGGCCATGTCGTGGCTTACAACTACATCGCCAATTTTCATGATGCCGTGACCCACGCCACTTTTGGCAATCCCAATCAGGTGCCCGAAGAGTATGGCGCGTCGGTCGATTTCTACGGCAATGACATGTTCAACCTGACGGACAACTGCATCGAACTGGATGGCGGCGTGCACAATATGCGCGCCTTCGACAATCGCTGCGTCAACAGCTCGATGATGGGCTTTTCCACCCAGCCGATCTTTGGTGGTCCCGCCTATGTCTATCGCAACCTCACCTACAATTCGACGACCGGCGGCGGGCTGAAGCTGCTGGACAATCCGTCGGGCGTGCTGGTGTACAACAACACTTTTGTTGGCACCGGGGGCGCATTGGGACCCTTGTCGAATGTGCATTTCCGCAACAATCTGATCGTGGGTGACAGCTGGAAGCGCCCCATTTTCCAGGTGAAGACCTTCACGCCCTATTCCAGTTCCGACTATAATGGCTTCGGACCCAATCCGGTGGACGGCAATTTTGCCTGGGAGCTTCCGCCCTTCACCAGCGCCAATGGCGGGCAGGTGCGCCGCGTTTTCAATACGCTCTCCGAATTCCAGAAAGCCACCAGCCATGACACCCATAGCGTCACCGTCGGGCTGGATGTGTTCCGCAACGTCAAGCCGACGGATGAAGCCAGTCCGCGCCAGCTTTACAGCCCGGAAGATTTCGATTTCCGCCTGAAGCCCAAGGCTGCGGCTATAGACAAAGGCATGGAGCTGCCCGGCATCACCGATGGCTTCAAGGGCCGCGCCCCGGATTTGGGCGCTTACGAGTTCGATCAGCCTGTGCCGCAGTACGGACCGCGCGTCTGGCCGGTGGGCGATGCGCCCAGCAAGCGCCGGTCGGAAACCGGTCCGCCGCGCGGCAAGTAGCGGCTAACGCAGACGTTCGACCCGGTATTTGCGGGGGCTGTCGCTGGTGCCCAGGGTATAGCTGTTGAACGAGCCTGAGGTGATCGTCACGATGTAATTGGACGGCGCCCTGGTCCAGGATACGCCCCCGCCTTCGACATCGGTCTGGCGCCATTCCTGGCCATTCTCCAGGGACACGACAAAGGCGCCGTTCTTTTCATAACGGAACGATTTCATCCGCGACGTCGCAAAGGGCGGCGCATCGCCGACCAGGGATTGAAAGAATCCCGGCTTGCGGCGTGGTGCGGGCTTGGCCTGTGGCCTGGCCGAAGCCTGCAGCGCGGGCGCGCTGGCGGCGGCAGAGGCGGGCGGAACCAGGCGCTGTTGAAATTCAGGGGCCGGTGGGAGAGCAAGCTTGGCCCGCATCGGCTGCTGTGCGCCATAGACGCATTCCAGCCAAATCCGGTCATCCTGAATGACGCCGCAGCGCGCAACGGCCGCCAGCACGGCGTCGCGTGCGCTTGGCTGAGCGGACGCAGCGGTTGCGGCGCAAACTCCAGCGCATGCCAGCGCCAGCAAAGCAATTCTGCTATCCACGCGCCCGCCCCTTGTTCAGCCCGGCCAAGAGCATGGCCCCCGGCTATGTCCCCGTTATAGAGTTTGGCAAAATTCCGGATCAAATCAATGGCTCCCAAACCGTTAATCGATATCGCGTCTGTCTTTTCCCGCGCCACCGCGCTGTATGGCCAGGGGCAATTGAAAGAAGCCGCATCGCTGTACCGCAAGATTCTGGCGGCGGAGCCGGCCCATTTCGACGCCAACCATGGGCTTGGCGTGTTGCGGGCGCAGCAAGGCCGTTTTGTGGAAGCGGCCCAAGCCCTGGCCAATGCCCTTAAGGCGATGCCTCACAATGCAGAAGCGCTGTCCAATTACGGGAATATCCTGAC
Source organism: Rhizobium sp. Q54 (assembly GCA_945882615.1). Lineage (GTDB taxonomy): Bacteria > Pseudomonadota > Alphaproteobacteria > Micropepsales > Micropepsaceae > Rhizomicrobium. Next base: position 28,908 of record CAMCWK010000024.1, read on the forward strand.
CACGCTGGGACATTTCGAAGAAGCCCTGATGAGCTATGAGGCTGCCCTGTCTCTGAGCCAGGTTCCTGTGTTCTGGTTCAATCGCGGCCTGGTGCTGATGAACCTGCGGCGCTTCGAGGAGGCGGTTGCCAGCTATGACAGCGCCTTGTCGCTGGCGCCCGATTATGCCGAGGCCTTTCAGAGCAGGGCCGCGGCATTGTGCGATCTGGGCCGTTTCAGCGACGCCCTGTCCAGCGCCGATGCCGCGTTGAAGCGCAAGCCGGATTCGGCGGATGCTTATTATATCCGTGGTGTAGCGCTATGGCGGCTGAGGCGGTTCGAAGCCGCGCTGGACAGTTACAATCTTGCGCTGGGGATCGCGCCGCGCGCGCCGAGGATACTAAACGACCGGGGCATTCTTCTGTGTTCCATGGGGCGCTACGAGGCCGCGCTGGAAAGTTTTGCTGGCGCGCTCGCGCTTCAGCCAGATTTTATCGACGTGTTCGTCAATCGTGGCATCGCGCTGGCAAGCCTTTACCGGTACCAGGACGCCTTGGGCAGCTTCGATAAGGCGCTTGCCATCAAGCCCGATGCCATTAATGCCCTGAACAACAAGGCCAGCGTGCTGACTGCCCTGGGGGATTTCGACGAGGCGCTGGACAGCTATGCCGCCGTGCTCGAACTGTCACCCGCTGACAGCGATGCGCTGTTCAACAGCGCCGTCACGCTTTCTCATTTGGGCCGCTTTGAGGAGGCGCTGGACAGGTTCGACGCAACCTTGGCCGCCAACCCCCGTCATCCCTACGCCCTGAGCGGTTTGGCCAGCGTGGCGCTCAGTCTTTGCGACTGGTCGCGCACCGGCGCGCTGGCCGAGCGGCTTGTCACGGACGTGCGGGAGGGCAGGTCGGTGGTCTCGCCCTTTACCCTTTTGGGGTACAGCGGCGATGCGGTGCTGCAGCTGCGCTGCACGAGGATCTATCTCAAGGACAAGGGCGCGGAATGGCGCGATGGCCCGCGGCCGGGTCCACACAGCCACGACAGGATACGGATTGCCTATGTCTCGTCGGACTTCGGCAATCATCCGGTTTCCCATCAACTTGTGGAGCTTCTCGAACGTCACGACCGTTCCCAGTTCGAGACCTTCGGCATCTCCCTGGGCGCGGATGACGGCAGCGCCGTCCGGACACGGCTGCTCAAGGCTTTCGATCATTTTTTCGACGCCCGGCTGATGCAGGACCGCGACATTGCCGATCTGATGCGCCGCCACGAAATCGACATAGCGGTCGATCTGAATGGTCACACCCAGAACGGCCGTCCGGAAATTTTCACCCATCGCGCGGCGCCCGTTCAGGTCAGCTATCTGGGCTATCCCGCGACCAGTGGGTCTGCCTGCATGGATTACATTCTGGCCGATGCCGTGGTTGCGCCCTTCACGGACCAGCCCGCCTATAGCGAGGCGATCGTCCATCTGCCCGGCAGCTATCTTGTGGCCGATTCCGGACGCATTCTTCCCGCGCCCGGGGACCGGCGCGCAGCCGGCTTGCCGGAAGCCAGCCTGGTGTTCTGCTGTTTCAATCAAAACTGGAAGATCACCGCCCCCCTGTTCGATGTCTGGATGCGGTTGTTGCGCGAGGTTGCGGGCAGCGTGCTGTGGCTGCGTGACGCCGGCGATGCAGTGCGGGCGAACCTGCACCGCGCAGCGCAGGCGCGCGGCGTCGATCCGGATCGTCTGGTCTTCGCGGACACTGTGGCCTTCGATCAGCATATGGCCCGTCTGCAGCTGGCGGATATTTTTCTCGATACGCTGCCCTATAACGCCCATGCGACCGCCAGCGATGCGCTTTGGGCGGGTGTACCGGTGGTGACGTGCAAAGGCGAAGGCTTCGCCGGGCGCGTCGGCGCCAGCCTGCTGGCGGCGGCGGGGCTGCCCGAACTCGTCACAGCGTCGCTGGCGCAGTACGAAGCATTGGCGTTGAAGCTGGCCAAGAGTCCGGCGGCGCTGGCGGACTTGCGGGAAAAGCTGGTCCGCAACCGGGAGACGGCGCCGCTTTTCGATACCGACCGATCCCGCCTTGGCATCGAGGCTGCCTATCGCCAGATGGCGACAACGGCCCGCCGCGGCGAGCCGCCGGCGAGCTTTTCGGTCACGCCGGCGGGCGAAATCCGCGGGGCAGGCGCGGATCAGTTGGTATTCTGAAGATCGTCGACAGCAAAGGCTTGGGGGGGCTCGCCGCGTTTCGCGATCTCAACCATGGTGCTGTAGGCCGCCTCGATGTGCCTGCGGAACAGATCGGTGTCGAACAGCGGACATGTCAGCCTGCTTTTTTCCAGCTTTTCCTTCAGCTGAGTGATGGCGTCGGGGTCCCGCCCCAGCCGAATCGCCAGCGCCTCATACTCTTGCGCGGATTCTGAGATCAGTTCCGGCATCCCCGCCGCAGCCAGCAGGCTGGATGCGACCCGCCCCGGAAAAGCTGTTCCGCGGCAGGTGACGAGCGGCACGCCCGCCCACAATGCGTCGCTGGCGGTCGTATGGGCGTTGTATGGCAGCGAATCCAGAAACAGGTCGGCAAGTCTCAGGCGCGACAGATGCCGGTCCAGCCTTACATTGGGTGCAAATATCAGGCGGTCCGGCGCAACGCCATGGCGCTGCGCTTCCCGCGACAGGTTTTCGGCAAAGGGCGGCTTGCTGTTCAGCAGCCACAAGACGCTTCCTTCCACCGCTTTCAGGATGCGCATCCAGCCTGCGAAAGTCGAAGGCGTGATCTTGTAGCTCTGGTTGAAATTGCAGAACACGAATGCGGCATCGGGCAGGCCCATGGCCGCACGGCTTGGCACCGCTGCGGCAATTGCCCGCTTGCGGTCATTGGCCTGATAGCTGTGGGGAAGGGTGACGATCTTCTCGTCGTAAAAGCGCTGTTCGTCCTGCGGAATCACAACCTTGTCGGCGATAAGGTAGTCCATATAAGGCGCGCCTAGGGTGGCGGGAAATCCCAGATAATTGACCTGGATGGGGGCGGCGCGGCGCGCAAAGACGCCCATGCGAGGCAAGCCGAAATAGCCGTTCAGGTTCACCAGAATGTCGATTTCTGCCGCCCGGATCAGCGCCGCAGCCTCGTCATCCGTCATTTTCGCGATGTAGAGGACCCTGTCGAATGCGGCTTCCAGCCGTCGGCGCATCTCGCTGCCGTCGCCGCCGCCATTATCGATGGCGACGACCTCGAACCTCTCCCGGTCGTGGAGTTCATACAATCCCGCCATCAGATAGGCTGTCGCCTGTTCGCGAAACTCCGCGGAGACATAGCCGATGCGAATCTTGTCGTGCGAAGAGGCCGGAAGCGGCGGCCCGTCTACTTTTGCAAAAAGACTGTCGGCAAAAATGCGCGAACAGGTCTGCAGCTCCGCCGGTGACGCGCAAATCGCCTGATAGGCGAACGGGCGCACGACGCGGCGCCTTTTACGGACTCCATCGGTAATGGACGCGACGGCGGCATCAAAATCCGTCCAATCCGCGGCGTGCATTTTCAGATGCAACAATTCTCCGGCGGCGAAAGGCTGTGCCGGATCGGCGGCCAGCGCCGCCTGAAAATCGCTTATCGCGCCGGCAGAATCGCCACGCTCGGACCATCGCAAGTAAGCCCGGTTGGCCAAGGCATCCGCGAGATCGGGCTTGAGCTGCAGGGCCTTGTCAAAGCTGGCGATCGCGTCCCCGCCCCGCTTCTGGGCGTTCAGGACAGCGCCACGCCCGTTCCACGCCCGTGCATCGTTGGGGTCAGTCGCCAGCGCCTTGTCGTAATCCGCCAGTGCGTCGTTGAAGCGGCCCATGTCATACAACAGGCGCGCCCGGCCCAGCCGCGCCGGAGCATGCTCGGGATTGACCGCCAGCGCCTGATTGTAGCTGGACAGCGCCTCGCCATGGCGCCCCAGATGCCAGAGCGCCGCGCCGCGATTGTTCAACCCTGCCGGGTCGCTCGGGCGCAGGGAGAGGTACTTGTCAAAACGCGCCAGCGCCTCGGCAAAGCGCTCAAGCCGCAGCAGGGCAATACCATGATTGAGCAAGGCGTCCGCGAATTGCGGCTGAAGAGCCAGCGATTGCTGATAGCTGGCGGCTGCATCTTCAAAGCGGCCCATATCCGACAGCATGATTGCGCGATTGTACAAGGCCCGAAAATCCCGAGGCGCCAGCGCAAGAGCCTTGTCATAGCTTTCCAGCGCCTGCTCAAACTCCCCCATCGCCCGCAATGCGTTGCCGCGATTGTCGAATGCGGCAGAAAATTTTGGATGCAGGGCGATGGCCCTGTCATAGCTGGCCACGGCGTCTTTCCACCATCCCAGCGCAGCCTGGGAAATGCCCCGGTTGTAGAAGACGTGCGGGCTGTTCGGTCTTAAGCCCAGCGCCTTGTCATAGCTGGCCACGCTTTCCGCAAAACGCTTCAGCTGCGCCAGGGTGACTGCGCGATTGTAAATCGCCTCGAAGAAGTCGGGTTTGATCGACAAGGCTCTGTCGAGCTGGGTCAGCGCGTCGTCGTGGCGACCGGCGGCCATGAGCACGGAGGCGTAGTTGGACAGGGTTCCGAAATCGTCGGGTTTGAGATTCAGCGCCGCTTGCGTCAGACGGATGGCTTCCGCGTGTCGTCCCTGCTGTCCGCGAAGTGCGCCGAGCAGCTGCAATGCCGCGACATTGTCCGGCTGTTGCAGGAGAACTTGCTCATACAGATCTGCTGCCTGATCCAAATGCCCTTGCTGATGCGCACCCACGGCGCGCTGGATCAACGGATTCAAGTCCAACAAGATTCGGTGCTCCCGCCGTCAGCCATGCTGCTGCTTATCGCACCTCATTTTGCGTAAAGCTGGTCGCGTCTGCGGTGCGCCGGCGCGCCTTTACATTTTGCATCGCAAAATAGGCGCGTGCCAATTCGGCTGATTAAGACGACGAGTTTGCGGCATCTGCTTTCATGTAACACGAAGATTTTTTTATATTTTTCGTCTTCATTTCGCTTTAGCGAATACTTGTCGCCTGACGCCTATTCGTTGTTATGCAGTGCAGCAATATAATCTTTCATTTCACGTGTTAAAAATACTACAGATTATCGCCCCATTTCGCCTTATTGTGCTCGCAATTTCGGCCAAGTTCGAAAAGCCAAGGGGAATAAAAAAAATGACCTCCGAGCGCACCACAGCCATAACAAATCACAGTCAAGCCAAACTCAGCCTCGTGAAAAAAGGCTCACTGCTGGTCACTGCCGGCGCAAGCGCGCTGATGGTAGCCTCCGCCGCCTACGCGCAGGATCCCGGCGTCGAATCGGTGACAGTGTCATCGTCGCGAATCATGAACACCGGCATGAACGCGCCGACCCCCACCACCGTCCTGGCCTCCGATTTCATCGAACAGCAGAACAAGGACCATATTTTCCAGGCCATCACGCAACTGCCCTCCATGATGGGCAGCACCGGCGTGCAGAGCAACGTCAACGGCACCAGCGGCGGCACCAACGGCCTGGCTTCGTTCAACATGTTCGGCCTGGGAACCATCCGTACCCTGACCCTGCTGGATGGCCAGCGCTTCGTTCCTGGCAATGTGACGGGTGTGAACGACATCAACCAGTTCCCGCAGATGCTGATTCAGCGCGTCGATGTGGTGACCGGCGGCGCCTCGGCGTCCTGGGGTTCGGACGCCATCTCGGGCGTGGTCAATTTCATCACCGACAAGAAATTCATCGGTTTCAAGACAAATATCTCGACCGGCATTTCGAACTACAATGACAATGCCACGCTCACCGTTTCGGCCGCCGCCGGTACCAGCTTTGCGGGCGGCCGGGGACACTTCACGGTGTCGGTGGATTACAGCCATAGCGATGGCGTCGAAGGTGACTGGAAACGACTCAGCTGCTGCGGCGGCGACAGCCTGAAAGACGCGCTGGGCAATGGCCGCAGCTGGTACGTCGCGCCGACCACCATGCGCTATGGCTCTCCCGGCGCGACGCCGGCCGGCCAGCCGCAACTGTTTCAGACGTTCAATGGTACGCCCAGTGTGCTGGGTCGGACCGGTATCATCAACAGCGGCCCGCTGATGGGGATCCAGTTCAACCCCGACGGAACGACCAGCCGCCGTGACTACGGCGTAGGCCCGAACGGCCTTCAGGGCGTTCCCAACCTCAATGGCAGTCTTACCGCCGCCGGCACGGTCGCCAATTGCATAGCGGCCTTCTGTATCGGCGGAGACACCTCGTCCCAGACCGGCTCGGGCGGCACCATGGCATCGCCCATCACGCGCGGAAACATCTATGCCCGCCTGTCCTATGACCTCACGCCGGACTGGAACTTCTGGACCACGGTGAGCATGGCGGAGGTTCAGAGCAGCACCAATCCCAATTCCAATGAGTGGCGGTCCGCCCTGCCCGGCATCAATGGTGCCGCTAGCCAAAATACTGCCGCTGGCGTAGCGGCGAGACTTACCACAACCATCCAGTCCACCGCGCCCTTCAACCTGAACCAGGTGTTGCAACCCCCGGGCGTCTATTGCGGCAATGCCCCAGGCGGCGCCAATGCGTTTCTGCCTGCCAATATCAACCAGGCCTGCGTCGATGCCAACATAACGGCCTTCGGGTTCGGTTCGCTGTTTTACGGACTGGGACCGCAAAAGGTTCACAGCCTGCGCGATAGCCGGCGCTATGCCATGGGCCTGGACGGTACCTTCGACCTGTTGGGCACGGAATGGTCCGCCTCGGCCTATGCCCAGCATGGCGAGAACAACACCCGGATCAACGTCAACGGCATTGCCCTGCTGCCCTACCTGTATGCGGCAGTGGATTCGGTGCGCGACGCTCAAGGCGTCGCGGTCTGCCGCAATACCGTCGCCCAGGCGCAGGGATGCGTGCCGATCAATCCCTTTAGCGACGAGTATACCCAGTCCCAGAAGAACTGGGTTTATGGCGGTAAACAATGGGGTCCGGGCCCGATCCAGCTCTCCAAGCAGTTCCAGAACAACGCCGAATTCGTCATCAGCGGCTCTCCCTTTAGCATCTGGGCTGGCGATGTTTCGGTCGCGACCGGCGCTTCTTGGCGCGAGGATGGCTATTCGGTGCGCGGCGACGGCGCCGGCAACGGCACGGCGGTCGGTCCCAAGGGCGCTCCCGGCAGCACATGCGTGGACCCTCTGCTGAACTGCGTCAACGGCACCAACTGGTACGCCGGCAGCTTCCACAACGCCAATGGTTACTACAGCGTCTGGGAGGGCTTTGTTGAGTTTGCCGTTCCGCTGATCGACATGCCGGCCTGGGGCAAGGCCGACCTGAGTCTGGCCGGCCGCCATGCCAAGTACAGCACGGCCGGTTCCGCCAATACCTGGAAGGTCGGCTTGACCTGGGATACCCCGATCGACGGCGTTCGCATCCGCGCCCTGCAGTCGCGTGATATGCGCGCCCCCAACCTCAGCGAACTGTTCGCAGCGCCGGTCACCGCCAACGGTTCCAACCAGGATCCGTGGAGAGGTGGTGCAATTCAGGTGATCAACGGCACCTTGGGCAACCCGCTGCTGAAGTCTGAAAAATCGCTCAATACCCAGGTTGGCGTGGTGTTGACGCCAAGCTGGCTGCCTGGCTTCAGCACCTCACTGGACTATTACCGCATTGCTGTCGGCGCACAGATAAACAACGTTCCCACCCAGACCAGTGTCAACAACTGCTTTGCCGGCCTGACCCAGTTCTGCTCCGCAATCGTGGTGGCGGGCGGTGCCAGCCCCGCGGTCAGTACAAACTGGATCCAGGTGAATGCGCAGGCTTTCAACACCGCCAACACGGTCACGGACGGCTTCAACTGGGAAATGAGCTACCAGTTCAGCCTGGCCGACATGGACTACATCTCGTTGCCGGGCAATTTCACCCTCCGCAACCTGGTCACCTATGTCACCAAGTTCATCAACACGCCCGGCCTTCCCGGAACCTTCCCGACCAATTCGGCGGGCGTCAATACGGGCAGCATCCCGCACGTCAAGGGCTTCTTTACCCAGCAGTATGAAGAAGACAATTGGGAAATCCATGTCTCTGAAAACTGGATTTCGGAAGGCAAGCTCAACAACGCATGGGTCCAGTGTGTACCCGGAACCTGCCCGCTATCGACCCTGCAAAATCCGACCACAAACCTGAACACGGCTCCGGGCATCATTTACTTCAATGTCGGCGGTTCGGTGACCCTGAACGACCACTGGAAGGTCTATGCCCAGGTCGACAATGTGTTCGACAAGGACCCGCCGAACATCGGGTACACCGTCAACTTCAACGCGGCGAACAATGGCTCGGGGGCGACGCTGTATGACACGGTCGGACGCATGTTCCATATTGGTGTTCGCATCGATAACTAATGGTGACGCCGCCGCCAGAAGCGGAAAGCACACAGCAATTTTTGAGAGGTCCTATGCAAAAGTTACTGATCATCGCCCTATCTGCCAGCCTGCTTGTTCCCACCGCCGTTCTGGCGCAGAGCGGCGCGTTGACGTCCGGCAAGCCTGCCGGCGTTCGCGCCGCCCAGATGGACACAACCACCATGTTGGTGGGGGTCGGCGCGGTGGCGGTGCTCGTTGGCGTTGCGGTGGCGGCGTCCAATTGCTGCCAAAGCAGCAACACGCCGGTCCCGGTCGCCGCCGCAGCCGCGACGACGGTCTGAGACGGCGTTCCAGGCGGTTGTAGAATAATGACGGCGGATATGACCGAACCGGGACAGGTTCGGATCGTGTCCGCCGTCATGTTTTTGGTTGGTGGATAATCCCGACAGGTCAGCGCGATGGGGTTGCAGGAGATTCTTCACCAGGCCCTGGATGCGCAAAATTCCGGCAACCTTGCTGAAGCAGAGCGGCTCTACCTGGCTGTGCTTGCCGTCGATCCCCGCAATTTCGATGCAAACCACCTGATTGGAATCATGCGATTTCAGCAGGGTCGCGGCGCCGAGGCGCTCCGCTTCCTGGACGCCGCGCTTGCGGCAATCCCGGACGCGGCCGAAGCGCTGAGCCATCATGGACTGGTTCTTCATGCGCAAGGACGCAATGTCGAGGCGCTCGGGAGTCTTCGTAAAGCGCTGGCGGTGAAGCCGGATCATGCCGAGGCGTTGAGCAACCAGGGAATGGTGTTGCGGGCACTGGGTCGTCAGGACGACGCCTTGGCCAGCCTCAATGCCGCCCTGACGATCCATCCGGACTATGCCGAGGCGCTGAACAACCGGGCGATCGTGCTAAGGGATATCGGACGCCCCATCGAAGCGCTGGTTTCTTTTGACCGGGCCTGGGTGCTTGAACCGGGCAATCCCGAGATTGCGTTCAACCGGGGCCTTCTTCTGCGCGACCTGGGGCGCTGCGAGGATGCCGCCGAATGCTTTCGCAAGGTGCTTTCGATATGGCCGAACCATGACGCGGCGCTGAACAATCTCGGCCTGGTGCTTTTCGAATGCGATCGGGCCGAGGAAGCCATGCAGCTTTTCCGCCGCCATGCCGAACTGCGCTATAGCGGCGGAGAACCTGGCGATGAGCAGGCGCCCGAATACAAAAAGCGGCACGACCAGGAACAGCAGGACTATCGGACCGGCCGCGATGGCGTTGCCGGACCGCTTTCGCCCTTTCATCTCGCAAGCGGCGAACGGTTGGTGACGCCGGCGATAAATCCCGGCAACAACAGCGACGAGATTTGCCGGCGCTGGCGCACAGCGCGCCCGCAAGTCGTGGTGATTGACGATCTGCTGACCGATGGAGCACTGGCAAGCCTGCGCCGGTTCTGCTGGGATTCCACCGTCTGGCGGAAAACCTATGCCGGGGGCTATCTGGGCGCGCTTCCCGAACATGGCTTTGCCTGTCCGCTGTTGGCCCAGATCGCCGAGGAGTTGCGCAGCACTTATGGCGGCATCTTCGGCCCGCACCATCTGCGCTATCTGTGGGGGTTCAAATACGGCAGTGCCCGCAACGGCATCAATATTCACGCCGACTTCGCCGCCGTGAACGTGAATTTCTGGATCACACCGGACGAGGCCAACCGGGACCCTGAGCGCGGCGGTCTGGTCATCTGGGATGTCGCTGCGCCGCTCGACTGGGACTTCACGATGTACAATGACAATGAGCCGGCGATACGCAGATTTCTTGCCCAGAGCGATGCACGGTCCATCACTGTTCCGCACCGCGCCAACCGTGCCGTGATTTTCGATTCCGACCTGTTTCACGAAACCGATCTGATCGCGTTTCAGGACGGCTACATCAACCGCCGCCTGAACATCACCTTGCTGTACGGCCGGCGCAGATCGCATGAAGGATAAAGACGAATCTTGGGTGCAACCGCAAAGGAATGCTGCATTGCACCATTCCGCTGTCCATCACGCGAAAATAAGACCGGCGAATGTCGCAGAATGTCTCAGAAAGCCCGCATTCACAGACTTTTTTGGGCGCCATGCGGGTCACCATGTTGTGAAATCCTTATATCAAGACTAATAATGCTGACTAATTATCGGGCACTGCGTTGCGTGACATAAGAATAAAAAAGCGCGCCTGAAAGCGCGTTGGTAATCCAGGCATGGAGTATCTCGTGCGCACAAAAGTCATCCTGGTTTTGGCATCGGTTGTGGCTTGTGGCGCCTGGGTTGGCGCCGCCGCCCTGGAAGCAAGTGGCAGTCAGGTCGTGGGCCTGCGCCGGCTGACCGAAAATGAATATCGCAATTCCATCGCCGACATCCTGGGCAAGAACATCCAGGTGCAGGGTACGTTTGAGCCGGGCGTCCGGATCGGCGGTCTGACTGCGGCCAGCACCGCGGTTCTGTCGATTACGCCCGCGGGTTTTGAATCCTTTTCGAAAATGGCCGACAGCATCGCGGCCCAGGCCACCAGCGCAGAACATCGCAAGCGGCTGATCTCCTGCCAGCCCAAATCCGAAAAGGCGCCGGATGACTCCTGCGCCACCCAGGTTCTCAGCCAATACGGCCTGCAGCTGTTCCGTCGTCCGCTGACCGCTGAAGAACTGCGCTCGCGGGTAAGCCTCGCGCGCACCATGGCTAAGTCGTCCGGCGATTTTTACGCGGGCCTGCGCTATGGCATGGCCACGTTGCTCCAGTCGCCCGAATTCCTGTTCCGCAAGGAGATCGCGGTGCCGGCCGCCGACAAGGATGGCTATGTGCTGGATCCCTACAGCCGCGCCGCCCGTCTCAGTTATCTGATGTGGGATACCACGCCCGATGCCGAGCTGTTGCAGTCCGCGCAAAGCGGCGAGCTGACCACGCCCGCGGGCCTGGAAAAGCAGGTCGATCGCCTGATGGCGTCGCCGCGTCTGGAAACGGGCATGCGCGCCTTCTTCACCGACATGTTCATGCTGGACACGTTCAATGTGATTTCCAAGGACAGCTTGTTCTATCCGAAATGGGCTGGCCCGATGGCCGCCGCCGCGCAGGAGGAAACCCTGCGCAGCACGCTCGATGTTGCGCTCACCAAGAATGACGACATGCGCGAATTGCTGGTGACGCGCAAAACGCTGATCAATCGCAGCCTGGCATCGATCTATGGCGTCCCCTTCTCGTTCAACGGCGAGTGGGCGCCCCATGAGTTCGGCCCGGAAACCGGCCGCAGTGGCCTCTTAACCCAGATCAGCATGCTGGCCATGTTCTCCCATCCCGGCCGGTCTTCGCCCACCAAGCGCGGCGTGGCGATGAACGAGATCCTGCTCTGCGAGCCCACGCCAACCCCGCCCAACAATGTGGACTTCTCCGAAGTCAATGACACCGGCGGACCGCGCAAGACGGTGCGCGAGCGTTTGATGGCCCATGCCGCCGACAAGACCTGCGCCTCCTGCCACAACGCCGTCGATCCCATCGGCCTGTCGCTGGAAGGCTTCGACACCATTGGTGGCCGCCGCGACCGGGAAAATGGCGAGATGATCGATGTCTCCGCCACCTTGGCAGGCAAGTCGTTCCATGGCGCGGAAGGATTGGGTAAATTTCTCTACAACAGCCCGAAATTTCCCTCCTGCGTAGCGCGCAAGCTTTATTCCTATGCCAATGGCCTGAATGCCGAGGAGGTTGAAACCTCCGCCTTCAAGGGTGGCCTGGAAGCCTTTCAGAAGTCCGGCTATCGCCTGCGTGCTCTGCTCAAGGGTCTGGTCACCGACCCGAAATTCTTCAACGCTTCCGCGCCGGAAGCCAATCACACATCTCCCTAAAGACCAGGAGTCACCGCCATGAAATTGGATCGCAGATTTCTTCTTCGCGGCATGTTCCACGGCTCCGCCGCCACCATGATGGTGCCGTTCCTGGATTGCTTCCTCGACAGCAAGGGCAAGGCGCTGGCCGCGACCGGACAGAAAGTCCCGACGCGCTTCAACACCTTCTTCTTCGGCTGCGGCCTGACCAAGCAGCTTTGGGTGCCCAAGACGGCCGGCCAGAATTATGAGACCACCGCCCAGCTCAAGCCGCTGGAGGCTTTCAAGAGCAAGCTGAACGTGTTCAGCGGTCTGCGCATTCCCTTCGACGACAATCCCAACTACCAGCACTGGTCCGGCGTTGCCGCTGCCGCCACCGGCATTTCGCCGACCAGGAACGGCCAGTTCGATTCCAAGACCATCGACCAGCAGATCGCCGATGTGATCAGCCGCGGCGCCCGCTACAAATCGGTGGCCGCCGCCGCTTCGGGCAATCCCAAGGAAAGCTATTCAAGCCTGGGCGGGCTGAACACTCTGCCTCCCGAAACCACGCCACTGGCGCTTTACACCCGTCTGTTCGGTCCTGGTTTCCAGGATCCATCCTCCGGCGACTGGAAGCCCGATCCCGCGATCATGGTGCAGCAGAGCGTATTGTCCGTGGTTGCCGACGACCGCAAGCGCGCGATGATGAATCTGGGCTCCGGCGACAAGGCACGCATGGACCAGTATTTCACCTCGGTGCGCGAGGTAGAACTTCAGATGGCCACCCAGCTGCAGCGTCCCGAACTTACCGCAAAGGTCGAGATCCCGGCCGCACCGACGGACGACATGCTGGTGAACAACGCGCTGCCCAACATCCGCAAGGTCGTTCCCTTGATGTCGAAGCTGGGCGCCATCGCGCTTGCCACCGATCAGACGCGCGTATTCAATCTCAGTGTTTCCGAACCCGCATCGCAGATCTTCATTCCCGGCGACTCCCTGGGCTATCACCAGTCGACGCATGAGGAGCCGATTGATCCGGTTCTGGGCTATCAGCCGCGCGTCGCCCAATACAATGTTCACAGCATGGAACTGTTCGCCATGCTGCTGGGCGAATTGGATGGTATCCAGGAAGGCGATGGCACCCTGCTGGACCACAGTCTTGTCTATGCCTTCACCGACCAGAGCTTCGCCAAGATTCATGCAGTCGATGGCCTGCCGATCCTGGTCGCCGGCGGCGCGAGTGGCCGCATGAAGGGCGGCTTCCATGTCGCGGGAGACAACAGCACGGTCTCGCGCGTGGGCCTGACGGTCCAGAAGGCAATGGGCATCAGCGTCGATGGCTGGGGCCTGAATTCGATGGAGACGAAGAGTCCCTTCACCGAATTGCTGGCCTAGTTCGTTATTTCAAACCAGGGGCAACCGCGGGCAGGCACGCTTGCCTGGCGGTAGCTCCGTCCGGAGAGTGTTGCGTTATGCCGTCCTCAGTTTTTACCCGCGTTGCGGGAATTGCCCTTGTTCTCAGCGTTACCGCCACCGCCATCGTTACCGCAGCACCTGCAGATGTTGCGATGATCAAGTCCCGGCAGGATAAGCTTCGCGATATGGGAAGCGCCCTCAAGCAGATCGACGATGAACTCAAAAGGCGCTCTCCCGACTGGGACAATGTCATCCAGCCGAATGTCCAGATCCTGCATGATCGCAGCCCCTTTCTGCAGAAATGGTTCCCCAAGGGCAGCGGCCCGGAAGCCGGCGCCAAGACCTATGCGCTGCCCGCGATCTGGCAAAAGGGCGATGATTTCGCCAAGCACGCCCGGGGCATGATTGCCGAGGCCGCAAAGCTCGAACAGGTGTTCGCCAAGAAAGACGCATCGGAGCTCCGTGCGCAGGTGATTGCGCTGGGCAAGACGTGCAAGGGTTGTCACGACGATTACCGCTCGCCGGACTATGAAAAAGACGCCGAGCAGTAAGGATTTTCATGAGCGTGCCAGGGGTCGGGGGGGATCAAAAGGCGGCCAGCAGTCTGCGGACGCTGCGCGTCTGGGATTCGCCGACCCGTGCGATGCACTGGGTATTGGTGATCGCCATCGGTGTTTGCTGGTGGACCGGCGAAAATGACGAGCTCGAATATCACCATTATGCGGGATATGTCGCTCTCTGGGTCATCCTGATGCGGGTCTATTGGGGCTTCGTGGGCTCTTCCACCGCCAAGTTTGCCAATTTCGTGCGCGGCCCCCAGACCGTTTTCAAATATGTGCGCACGCTGCACCTGCGCAATACGCCCGCCACGCTGGGACATAATGCGCTGGGGGCGATCAGCGTCCTGGTGCTTCTGGCCACGGCGCTTGCGGTGGTCGTCACCGGACTGTTCGCGGTGGACATCGATGTGCTCTATTCCGGACCGCTGTCCATGTATGTTGATTTCCGCGAGGGGCGCTGGTTTGCGCGCTGGCATAGTACTCTGTTCGATGTGCTGCTGGTGGTGATTGCCCTGCATCTGCTGGCTGTTGCCTTCTACTATGCCTACAAGCGCCAGAACCTGGTTGCCTCCATGATCACCGGCCGGCGCAAGGTGGCAGAGGCCAGCGGCGAAGAGCTTCAGGTCGCACCGGTCTGGCGCTTTGCGGCGGGCGCGGTGATTGTTTCGGCTGCCGTATGGGTCGTGACGACGGGATTCTTTTACTAGAGGCTGGTCTGCTATCCTTCATAAGCACACTATTCAGATGGGCGGGAAAACAATGAGACACAGAACGATTTTCGGCTTTGCAGTTGCTACCTTGTGTGCGGTGCCGCTGGCGTCTGTGGCGCAAACGCCTGTCTCCGCCACTGCCCCAGCCGCTGGCGTCCTGCCGATGGTCCCCGCCGCCAAGCCAGGTGTCTATTCCCAGCAGACCGTCAATCCCACGCGCTTTCGTCTGACGGTGACGGGCAAGACATTCACCTCGCGCGAGGCGATCGAGAAATATCTCGCCTATCGCGCCGCGGAGCTGACCTTGGCGCAGAAGGGTACCTGGTTCACGCTCGTCGAAGGTCGCCAGAAGACCGATGCCGGCCCCGAGCCGGTGAATGACGATCCGGCGCGGGCGGGCAAGCGCTACAGCTTCCGCATGGCCTATTGGCGGCCCGTCTGGCGTTACAAGTCTGATGGCGCGGCGGCCTGGAGCACATGGAGTCCCTTCTCCGGCAACGCCTTCTTCGCCGATGGCAAGGACCCCAAGACCGTGACCGCGTTCGAAGTCAGTGCCGAAATCGTTGTCAGAAAAGGCATCATGGACGGCGCCAACCCGCTGGGCTTTGAGGCCTCCGCTTTGTCCGATCTGCTCATCAACCAGGTCTCACCGCCGGAATAACAACTGCAAGGAAGAAGTCATGGGAATGCATCGTCGCGCTGTCTCCAGAATGCTTGCCGGGCTTGGCCTGTCTGCCGTCGCCATGCCGGCCTTGGCGCAAGCCAAGACCGTCGAGGTTTCCATGGGGCGCGGGAAGATGGTTTTCCTGCCGGCCTCCGTCACGATCAATGCGGGCGATACGGTGAATTGGACCAACCCCGCCGTGGTGCTGCACAGCGTGACCTTCGATCCCAGCATGGCGGTGAAGCCGGAAAATGTGGCGCTGCCTGCGGGCGTGAAGCCGTTCGATTCAGGCGATATGGGCCAGGATGCCACCTTCAGCCACACCTTCACGGTGAAAGGCACCTACAAATATATCTGCAAGATGCACGAGGCCATGGGGATGATTGGCACCGTCGTCGTCACGTAATTTCTGCGTCGAATCAATAGCTTAGCTTTGGCCCGTTTGTGACCGCTTGCGTTGGTGATACAATATGAACTGGCGCTTCGCCGAGGGTCGGCCCAGCCTGGTTCACAAAGAGGTGACCACATGGTCTCGCAAAAATGCTTTCTGCTTTGCTCGGTTGCTGCCGTCTCGCTCACCGCGATGCTCCAGCCCGCATCCGCCGCGCCCTGGGAACGGGGCTTTGTCGTCGCCACCTATGAATACGCCTTCCGCTATGGCGGACGCGCCGGCTTCGAACGCGCCGGCGAGATCGAGCCGGGCTCGGATTGCCTGCATGGCGCCAGCCTCCATTTCGCCAATGACAAGAACACCGAAGCAGCGCTGAAACAGCCCTTCCGCAGCAAGTATGAGATCGAGGCCATCTCCCGGCCGCCGGGGCTGGAACAAGTCAAGGCGCCGGTGCTGACACGCTTTCATATCTGGAACCGCGCCATTACTTATCGCGCCTGGAAGCGCGGCATCGAGACCTATGTGAATCCCTGGGCGGCGGAAGATCCCGGCCAGCCCGAAGTGACCGGCAAGATCGCAACCGGGTTCAATCTGGATAACAATGCCAGCACCGGCGGCTTTGTCGCCGAGGATGGGGAGCAGGGCATCGACCATGCGCTCTACCGCGCCTGGGGTTGTGACGCGCCCTGGCGCGGCGATGGCAACGCCACGTTGCATCTTCGCGCCAACGACAAGATGCAGGGCGGTCTTTACACGATGGTGATCCGCGTCTCCGGCACCAAGGATCCGATGAATGACGACAATGCCGTGGTCGAGATCGGCTATTCGCCCGACAAGATCACCAAGAATGCGCGCGGCGATGTGGCGAATGACTATTCCTATCGCATCCTCAAAAGCGAGCAGTACACCAGGCTGAAGGCCAAGATACGCAATGGCGTGGTCGAGACCGAACAGGTCGGAGAACTGCATGCACCCCGCAT
>CAMCWK010000025.1 GCA_945882615.1 Rhizobium sp. Q54
AGGCCAGCGGGGCGCAGGCGCCGGCGCTGTATGCGCTGTCGATCCTGGTGATCTATCTGTGCCTGGCGGCGCTGTATGAAAGCTGGGCCATCCCGCTGTCGGTGATGCTGGTGATCCCCTTGGGCGTGGTGGGCGCGTTGCTCGCCGCCTGGAGCCGCGGGCTGTTCAACGACATCTATTTCCAGGTCGGCCTGCTCACCACCATAGGACTGTCGGCAAAGAACGCGATTCTGATTGTGGAATTCGCCGTGGATGCGGAGCGAAATGGCGCCAGCGCCTTTGACGCCGCCATGGAGGCGGCGCGGCTCAGGTTGCGCCCCATCCTGATGACGTCCATCGCCTTCATCGCGGGCGTCACGCCGCTGGCGCTGGCCACGGGCGCGGGCGCCGGCAGCCAGAACGACATCGGCACCGGCGTGATCGGCGGCATGGTCAGCGCCACCGTACTGGCGATCTTCTTCGTGCCGGTGTTCTTCCAGTTGGTGAACACCAAGCTGCAGCATCATAAGTAGCCGTCCTTGCGGCCCTCGCCCGGCGGGATAGTATCCCCGCCGGGAAACGACCGGGACCGCACATGAAAAGCTGGACATTGGGACTGCTGGCGGTGCTGGCCGCCGGAACGGCGCAGGCGCAGGAAACGCGCATGCGCGAGCACAGCGTCACCGTCACTTCCACGGTACCCGCCATTGCCGGGCAGCAGGTGAAACTGTACTTGCGCGAACGGGCGCTGCCGCGGGTGCTGCGGCGCGGCGCGGGTGACAAGGTGGTGCTGTTCGTGCACGGCGCGGGTACGCCCGCCGAAGTCAGCTTCGACGTGCCGTATCAGGACTACAGCTGGATGGCCTATCTGGCCAAGGCGGGCTACGACGTGTTCAGCGTCGACATGACCGGCTATGGCCGCTCGTACCGCCCGCCGCAGATGAACGACAAGTGCAACCTGTCGCCCGAGCAGCAGCAGCTGTTCGCCGTTGCTTGCGCGCAAACCTATCCCGGCGCCCTGACCAATATGGGGTCGGACTGGAACGACATTTCTGCGGCGGTGGATTACATCAAGAAATTGCGCAAGGTGGACAAGGTCAATCTGGTCGGCTGGTCGCAGGGCGGGCCGCGCGCCGGTGGCTGGGCGGCGCTAAATCCGACCCAGGTGAACAAGCTGATCCTGCTGGCGCCCGCCTATGGCCGCGCCGTCAAGGCCGAGCCGCCGCCGCTGCCCGTGCCGGGTCCGGCCTTCAATGTCCAAAGCCACGAGATCTTCACCAACAACTGGACCCGCCAGGCGCCCTGCGAAAAACAGGTCGATCCCGCGGCGGCGGCATCGGTCTGGTCGGAGATGCTGAAATCCGATCCGGTGGGATCGCGCTGGTCGCCCGCGGTGCGCCGCGCCCCCATCGCCACCACCTTCGGCTGGACCACCGAGCGGGTGAAAGCCATGACCACGCCCACCCTGATGGTGGCGGGCACCCATGACGTGCAGGTGACGCCGGGGCGGGTGCGGGAATTCTATGACGATCTCGGCAGCCCCCAAAAAGTCTATGTCGAGCTGGGCTGTGCCTCGCACAATGCGATGTGGGAAAAGAACCGCCACCTGCTGTTCAAGGCCTCGCTGGAATGGCTGGAAAAAGGCACGGTGGAAGGCCAGACCAACGCCATGCTGCGGCTGGGATTTCCCTAGGCCGCGGGAACCTTTTCTGCCGTCTTCCGGGCAATTGATCCATATCATGCCGCAGGGGGCGTGCCCCTGGCAGTATGAACTCCATTATGCGGAGTTCGTCTCATGTCTGCTTTTCATATCCGGGCCGTGCGGATTCAGCGCGAGTCTGGCCCTAGATGTTGATGGACAAGCCCCCCGCACCGCCATCCGGAGCAAGCGCCCAGATCGACAATCTCCTGGGCGCCAGACCGCGTGCCTGGATCTCCCGTCCGCTGATGATCGGCGCCGCGGCGCTCGGCGTAGCGCTTCTCCTGGTCTGGCTTGTGCTGCGCGATACCGGCAGCGTGGCGCAGTATGCGGCGACGCCGGTGGAACGGGGAGACCTGCGGGTCACCGTATCGGCCACAGGCAATCTGCAGCCGACCAATGAAATCGAGGTCGGTTCGGAACTTTCCGGGATCATCACCGAAGTGCTGGCCGACAATAACGACCGCGTTACGCGCGGCCAGGTTCTGGCGCGACTGGACACGGCGCGACTGCAGGACACCGTCAGAGAGAGCGAGGCGGCACTCGTATCGGCGCAGGCGGGCGTTGCCCAGGCGCAGGCCACCCTGACGCAAACCACGGCGCGACTTGCCCGGCTGGAAGACGTCTTTCGCCTTTCGGAGGGCCTGGCGCCGGCGGCCAACGACCTCGATGTGGCGCGCGGTGACAAGGACCGGGCCGCCGCCGGCCTGGGCGTGGCGCAGGCCGCTGTCGGAAAGGCGCGCGCCTCTCTTTCATCCAATCGAACCCAGCTCTCCAAGGCCACGATCCGCGCGCCGGTCGCCGGCGTGGTGCTTTCGCGCGCGGTCGAACCGGGTCAGACGGTGGCCGCCAGCTTCAATGCCCCCGTGCTGTTCACCCTGGCCGAGGACCTTTCGCGGATGCTGCTGGAAGTGAAGGTCGATGAAGCCGATGTGGGACAGGTGAAAGCGGGCCAGCGCGCCACCTTCCAGGTCGACGCCTATCCCAGCCGCGGCTTCAATGCGACGGTGACGCGCCTGGACCTGGGGTCCACCACGACCACCAGTTCCAGCGGATCGGGGCAGGTCGTGGCCTACACCGCGGTGCTGTCCGCCGCCAATCCGGATCTCGTCCTGCGTCCGGGCATGACGGGCACCGCGGCCATTATCGCCGCGGAAAAAAAGAATGTCCTGCTGGTGCCCAATTCCGCGCTGCGGTTCACGCCGGCCGCAACGGGCGGCGGCGGTACCAGCAGCGTGACAAGCGCGCTCATGCCGCGCATGCGCGGCAACAGGCCGGCCGCCAGCGTGACTATCGGGCGCGGCAGCCGCCAGACCATTTACGTTCTGAAGGAGGACGGCGAACTTCAGCCCCTTTCGGTGCAGGTCGGCGACAGCAATGGCAACCAAACGGAAGTCTCGGGCGAGGGCCTCACCACCGGCCTGAAAGTTGTCACGGGCCAGCTTGCCGGCACGCAATGACCGGACCGCTGATCTCCTTGCGGGGAATTACCAAGACCTTCGGAGAAGGACCCACCGCGTTCCAGGCGCTGCGGGGCATCGATCTCGACATTCGGTCCGGCGACTTTGTTGCCGTCATGGGACCGTCGGGATCGGGCAAGTCGACGATGATGAACATTCTGGGTTGCCTGGATGTCCCGACGAGTGGGGCGTATCTTTTCAAGGGACACCATGTGGAGCAGCTGACACGGGACGAGCGGGCGCTGCTTCGCCGCCGCTATCTCGGCTTTGTCTTCCAGGGCTACAATCTTCTGGCCCGGACCAGCGCGCTGGAAAATGTCGAACTGCCGCTCCTCTACCGCGGCGAAGCAAAAAAGGCCCGGCAGGAAGCCGCGCTGGCGGCGCTTCGCAAGGTTGGGCTTGAAGAGTGGGCCGATCACACCCCAGCCCAGCTTTCCGGCGGCCAGCAACAGCGCGTGGCGATCGCCCGGGCCATCGTCACCGAACCCGAAGTCCTTCTCGCCGACGAACCCACCGGCAATCTCGATACCGAACGCTCACGCGAGATCATGCAGCTTCTCAAGCGCTTCAACAGCGATGCCGGCATCACCATCCTGATGGTGACGCATGAAGAGGAGATGGCGGCCTTCGCCCGTACCACAGTGAAATTTCGCGACGGCCTGGTCGAAAGCGTCGAGGACCGCAAGCAGCCGGTTCCAGCATGATCGCCATGCTGTTCACCACCCTGGGCCTCGCAATGCGGGAAATACGCCGTCACCTGATGCGTTCATTCCTGACCGTTCTGGGCATCATCATCGGGGTGGGCTCGGTTGTGACAATGGTCACATTGGGCAACGGCACGACGGCTGCCGTCCAGCAGCAGATATCAAGTCTGGGCGCCAATATTCTCCAGATTCGCCCGGGCCAGAGCTTCGGCCGGGGCGGTGGCGGCACGCAGCCGCAACCCTTCGAAGTGGATGATGTCGATGCGATCCGCCAGCAGGTCGCCGGTGTGGTGAGCGTCGCGCCCCAGGTGCAGTCGTCGGGATTGGCCGTCCGCAACGCGGCAAACTGGTCCACCACGATCTATGGCACCACGAACGACTATGTGAAGGCGCAATCCTGGACGATCGACCGGGGGCGCATCTTTTCTTCGGAAGAGGAACGGGCCGGCAAGACCGTCTGCCTGATCGGCGCGACCATCCGGCGAAACCTTTTCCGGGAGGATGACCCGATCGGCGAGCGAATCCGCATCCGGGACCTGTCCTGCGAGGTGGTCGGCGCCCTGAAGTCGCGGGGCTCAAGCTTTGGCCCCGGAGACCAGGACGACGTTGTGATCATGCCGGTGAAAGCCGTGCAACGGCGCATCACCGGCAATCAAAATGTCAGCATGATCCTGGTTTCGGTGGACCCGGCCTATGCCTCGGACGCCGTCCAGGATTCGATCAAGGCACTCCTGCGCGAACGCCGGCGGCTCGGGCCCGGAAAAGCCGATGACTTCAACATCTTCGACACCCAGCAGATTTCGGAGACGCTGCAGAGCACCACAAGAACCCTGACTGCACTGCTGGGCGCGGTGGCGGCGGTAAGCCTGCTGGTTGGCGGCATCGGAATCATGAACATCATGCTGGTGTCCGTGACCGAGCGTACCCGCGAAATCGGCATCCGCCTGGCGATCGGCGCACTGGGCCGTGAAGTATTGCTTCAGTTCCTGGTAGAGGCGGTGGTGCTGGCCAGCCTGGGCGGCATTCTGGGCCTGGGAATCGCGCTGGGGGCCAGCATCCTGATTTCGCCGATGCTGCAGATTCCATTTCTCTTCAATCCCACGATCAATGCCGTGGCCTTCCTGTTTTCTGCCGCGATCGGAGTTCTGTTCGGGTACTTCCCGGCACGCCGCGCCGCCCGCCTCAACCCCATCGATGCGCTGCGACACGAGTAGCGATGAGTCGCATCAAGGCGTAAAACTGGTGTAGATAGCGCTGTGTTTGATGTGACGTTACCCGAAGTGCAGCAATTTCAAGCCCATAAACTGTCCGTCGCGCCCATGATGGACTGGACCGACAGTCCCTGCCGGGTGCTGCATCGCTGCCTGACCAAACACGCGCTGCTCTATACCGAGATGGTGACGGCGGAGGCGGTCCTGCATGGCGATCGGACGCGCCTTCTGGGCTTTGACGGTTTCGAGCATCCCGTGGCGCTGCAGCTGGGCGGCTCCGATCCGGCGAAACTGGCGTTGGCCTCAAAGATCGCCGCCGATTTCGGCTATGACGAAATCAATCTCAATGTCGGCTGCCCGTCCGATCGGGTGCAGTCGGGGAAATTCGGCGCCTGTCTGATGAAGGAGCCTGTTTTGGTGGCGGAATGTGTCGCCGCCATGCGCGCCGCTGTCACCATTCCCGTCACGGTCAAATGCCGCATCGGGGTGGATGATCAGGACCCGGAAAGCGCCTTGCGCGCGCTGATCGATGGCTGTGCCGATGCCGGCGTGACCGTGTTCGCGGTGCATGCCCGCAAGGCCTGGCTGGAAGGCCTCTCGCCCAAGGAAAATCGCGACGTGCCGCCGCTGGATTATGAGCTGGTCTATCGCGTCAAGCGCGAACGCCCCCACCTCACCATCGTGATCAATGGCGGCATCGAGACGCTGGAACAGGCCGAGGGACATTTAGAGCATGTCGATGGCGTGATGCTGGGCCGCGCCGCCTATCAAAATCCGGCGCTGCTGGCGCAGGTGGATGCGCGCGTCTTCGGCGGACAGCCTCGCGATCTGGACGCGGCGGTGGCGGAATATTGCGCGCATGTCGAACGCCAACTCGCGCAAGGCGCGCGGCTGCATGGCCTGATCAAGCCGATGCTGGGTCTGTACAACGGCCAGCCGGGCGCACGGCTGTTCCGCCGCCATTTGAGCGAAAACGCCCCACGCCATGATGCCGGCATCGCCGTGCTGCGCGATGCGCTGGCCCTCGTGCGGGCGCGAAGCGACCGCGCGGCCTAAGCGCCCTTGAAGAATCCGTGGGTGGCGCCCCAGCGCAGCACCAGTTCCGGCCATACCGCCGTGGGGCGGCCCACCGCCCGCGCCAGACCGAAACCATGGCCGCCGGTCTCAAAAATGTGGATCTCGGACGGCACCCGCGAACCCTGCAAGGCGGCATAATAGGTCAGTCCATTCGGTACCGTCGGCACCACCGTATCGTCGGCGGCGGCAACGATGAAGCTGGGCGGGGTGGCGGCGATCACCAGCCGCTGGCAGGAATAGGCGTCGATCTGTTCGTTGGACGCATTGGGGCCGAGCAGGTTGTTGCGCGATCCCAGATGCGCGCCGTGCCCCAGGGTGATCACTGGATACATCGGCACCGAGAAGGAGGGGCGCGCATCAACCTTGTCGATCTCGTCCAGCAGCGGGTAAACCGTGTCGTCGAAGCGGGTGGCGATCGAGGCGGCGAGATGGCCACCCGCCGAAAAGCCCATGAAGCCGATCTGTGCTTCATCCACGCCGTATTTGGCGGCATTGGCCCGCACCAGCCGCATCGCGCGCTGGGCATCCTGCAGCGGCACATCGGCGCGATTGGCCCAGCCTTCGCCCGGCAGGCGATAGCGCAGCACGAAACAGGTGACGCCGGCCTTGTTGAAGCGGCGCGCGATATCCATGCCTTCGAAATCCAGCATTTCGCGGGTATAGCCGCCGCCCGGCGCGATGATCAGCGCCGAGCCGTCGGGCTTTTCGGGGCGGAAGACATTCATCACCGGCACGCCGATGCGGTCGATGGCGCGGTCGTGCGGGGTGATGTAGGGCGGCTCGTGATTGTGGACGCGGACAGGTGACAGCGACAGCCCCTCACCGCCCGGCGGTGTGCCCGGCCACAGGATGATATTTTCCCTGGGGTCACTGGGCAGCACGCCATCGCCGGGTATCAACGTGTCGGCCCAGGCAGGCTTTGCCACGGCGGCGGCCAATCCCAGCCCGAGGACGGTGCGGCGATCCATTTCCAGCTCCCTTTTGCGGCGGCAAGGATCACACTCTTTCCCTTTTTCGGGCAAGGCGTATTGTGCGCGCCATGATCAAGCACGCTCTCATTCTGTTGGCCCTGGTTCTCGCATCGCCCGCCATCGCGCAGGAGGCGCCGGTCTATGGCGCGCGGCTGGAAGGATTCGACTATCCGCATCCGGTGCAGATTTTCCGCTTCACCAGCCAGAAAACAGCCATGGAAATGGCCTATATGGATGTGAAGCCGGCCAAGGCGAACGGACGCACGGTTGTGCTGCTGCATGGCAAGAATTTCTGCGCCGCCACCTGGGAAGGCACGATTGCAGCGCTGACGGGCGCCGGTTACCGCGTGATCGCGCCCGACCAGGTGGGTTTCTGCAAATCCACCAAGCCCACGCATTACCAGTATTCCTTCGAGCAACTAGCGGCGAACACCAAGGCGCTGCTGGACGGCCTCGGCATTTCGCGCGTCACCATCCTGGGTCATTCCATGGGCGGCATGCTGGCGACACGCTTCGCCCTCACCTTTCCGCAAATGACCGAACAGCTGGTGTCGGTCAATCCGCTGGGGCTGGAAGACGGCCGCGCCAAGGGCGTGCCATGGAGCAGCGTGGACGAGAATTATCGTGGCGCGCTGAACACCACCGCCGACAGCGCGCGGGAGTATCAGCGCACCGTCTATTATGCCGGCATCTGGAAGCACGAATATGAGAAATGGGTGCAGATGCAGGTGGGCATGTACCGCGGCGCGGGAAAGGAGATCATGGCGTGGAACAGCGCCCTGACCTCGGAAATGATCGCCACCCAGCCGGTGATCCATGAACTGGAACGGCTGAAGATGCCGGTGCTGTTTTTGATCGGCGACAAGGACACCACCGGCCGCAGCAACCGCGCACCCAAGGAGGTGCAAGCGACGCTGGGCAATTTCCCGGCGATGAGCGAAGCGGCCAAGGCGCGGATTCCGACGGCGAAACTGGTGCGTTTCGCCGATATGGGGCATTCACCCCAGATTCAGGACCCGGCGCAGTTTCACGCGGCGTTGTTGAACGGGCTGGCTAACCCGTAAAGCCATGACTTGCAGCCCAGGTCAGGAACAGGCTGGGCCATGCCGCGGCGGGCTTGCCGATGGTCCAGTGCAGGCTGAAGCCATGGCCGCCATCTTGGAACACATGCAGCTGTGACGGCACCTTCGCCACCTGCAGCGCTTCGAAAAAGGCGATGCCGTTATCGAATGGCAGCACGATCTCGTCATCGGCGGGCAGCGCGATGAAGGACGGTGCGGTATCGGCAGTGACATGCTTTTCCAGCGAATAGCGCGCCACCGCGTCGGCCGACGGATTATCACCCAGCAGCTTGTCACGCGAACCTTGATGGGCGCCGTCGCCCATGGTGATGACGGGATACATGTGAACCGCCACCAGCGGCCTGGCGCTCAGCGCGTCGGCAGCATCGACGGGCGGATAGGTCTGGTCGGCATGACGGATCGCCAGCATGGCGGACAGATGCCCCCCGGCGGAAAAACCGATGGCCGCAAGCCTCAAAGGATCGACGCCATAAGAAGCAGCATTGTGGCGGATCAGCCGCATGGCGCGCTGGGCGTCCTGCAGCGGCACCTCGCTGCGGTTTTGCCAGCCTTCGCCCGGCAGGCGGTAGCGCAGCACAAAACAGGTGATGCCGAGACCCGCGAAATGCTGCGCGATCTCCCGCCCGCCACGGTCCATGCCTTCCGCGGCATAGCCGCCCCCTGGGATGATCAACAGACCCAAGCCATTGGGCGTGACGGGACGATAGACAAAGAATCCCGGCGTCTGGATCTGGCTGATGGCGCGGACGTGAAAGCCATCCGGCTGCACCGTGTCGGTGACTTTCAAAGTGAGATTGATGCCCTCGCCGCCCGGCGGCGTACCCGGCCACAGCCGAACGAATTCGGTGGAATCGCCGGGCAGGTAACCGTCAGCCCGCATGGCCACAGTTCCATTTTGCGCCAGGACGGTGCGCGGTAGCAGCGCGGTCATCACGCCCAGGCCGATGGCAGCACGGCGATCCATGGCAACTCCCCGCTATTTTGCGAAGATGCTCGCCCGGAGCGGCCGTCAAGACAAGTTAGATTTTCTGATCGTATTCGCCCACTTCGGGATGCTTGCCCAGCCGGGTGTCGATGTCCTTGAACATGGCCCGCATATTGGCTTCCGAGGCCGGGCTTTCCACCACCACCACCAGCGACGGCTTGTTGGAGGAAGCGCGCACCAGGCCCCAGGTGCCGTCTTCCAGCGTGACGCGCACGCCGTTCACCGTCACCACCGACATGATCTTCTGGCCCAGAAGCTTTTCGCCCTTGGCGGAGAGGTCGGAATACTCCTTCACCATCGCCTCGACCACGGCGTATTTTTTGTCGTCGGGGCAGAAGGGCGCCATGGTGGGCGAGCCCCAGCTCTGCGGCAGGGCATCGTACAATGAAGACAGCTTGGCGCCCGGGCCCGCCTTGTCCAGCATCTCCAGCACCTGGATGCCGGCAACGATGCCGTCGTCATAGCCAAGGCCGATGGGCGGGTTGAAGAAGAAGTGGCCGGACTTTTCGAAGCCCGCCAGCGCCTTCAGTTCCGAGGTGCGGCGCTTGATATAGGAGTGGCCGGTCTTCCAGTAATCGGTCTTCACGCCATTGGCCTTCAGCACCGGATCGGTGAGGTACAGGCCGGTGGATTTCACATCGACCACGAACTGCGCGTTCTTGTGGCTGGCCGACAGGCCGCGCGCCAGCATCACCCCGATCTTGTCGGCGAAAATCTCGCGGCCACGATCGTCCACCACGCCGCAGCGGTCGCCGTCACCGTCGAAACCCAGACACAGATCGGCGCCCTGTTCCTTCACCGCATGGCCCATGGCGTGCAGCATTTCCATGTCTTCGGGATTGGGATTGTATTTGGGAAAGGTGAAATCCAGTTCGTCATCCATGCCGATCACCTCGGCGCCGATGCGGCGCAGGGCTTCGGGGGCAAAGGCGCCCGCGGTGCCGTTGCCGCAGGCCGCAATCACCTTGATCGGGCGCGACAGTCTGTGGCCCTTGGTCACCGCCTGCAAATAGGTTTCGCGCATGTCGGCCACGGCGATGTACTTGCCGCCGTCGCGCTCACGGCCTTTGCCGTTCAGCACAATGTCCTTGATGGCGTTGATCTCGTCGGGGCCGAAGGTCAAAGGCCGCGCCGCACCCATCTTCACCCCGGTCCAGCCATTTTCGTTATGGCTGGCGGTGACCATGGCAACGGCCGGGCAATCGAGGTGAAACTGCGCGAAATAGGCGACCGGCGACAACGCCAGGCCGATGTCATGCACCTCGCAGCCCGCCTGCAACAGGCCCAGGATCAGCGACTGCTTGATGGACTGGGAATAGGCGCGATAATCGTGGCCGGTGACGACTTTCGGCACCACGCCGATATCGTGCAGATAGGTGCCCAGGCCCAGGCCCAGCGCCTGGATGCCCAGCAGGTTGATCTCCTTGCCGAACAGCCAGCGCGCGTCATATTCGCGAAAGCCGTTGGCGGTCACCAGAGGCAGATTCTCGTAATCGGCCGTGTTGGGGACGAGGTCGGCGCGGGGCTTGATCATAAAAAACCGAAAGCTGAGATGCGGGAGGGTTTTAGCGGTCCCTCCGCAGCTTCTCAACCCGCTGATTTGGGCTCAACCCGGCTCGTGCGGACCCAGCGTGCCGTCCTTGCGCTCAAAGCGCGGGTTGGAAAGGTCGTAGGTGCCAAAGCCGCAATGGGGACAGGCGGAAATCAGATCGCCCTGCGAAAAGCGCGTCACCTTGTGACACTGCTCGCAGCGGTAATCGGACGATTCGCGCGCTATTTCGCCGACTTTCTCGCTCATCGCAGTCTCCTTTTGCCCAGAGCCAACGCCGGGATGCAGCGCTGCGTTCCTGCGTCGTGCTGTTTTTTGCGCTGTTCCGCCGATATAGTCCCATGATGCACAAAGAAATCGCGGCGGGACTGAACCTGCCTTCGCTGGAAAAAGGCTGGGTGTGGCTGGTGGGCGCGGGCCCCGGCGATCCTGGCCTGATCACGGCGCTGGGGCTGCAGGCGCTCGCCCAGGCCGACGTCATTCTTTATGACGCGCTGGTGGACGAACATCTGTTGACGCTGTCCACGGCGGAAAAAATCTATGCTGGAAAACGCGCCGGCGTGCGCTCCTGCAAGCAGGACGAGATTTCCGAAACGCTGGTCGCGCTGGCGAAGGAAGGCAAGCGCGTGCTGCGGCTGAAGGGCGGCGATCCCTTCGTCTTCGGGCGCGGCGGCGAGGAAGCCCAGGCACTGGCGCACGCCGGCGTGCCGTTCCGCATCGTGCCGGGCGTGACCGCTGGCATCGGAGGGCTGGCCTATGCCGGCATCCCCGTTACCCATCGCGACACCAACCACGCCGTCACCTTCATCACCGGCCATGGCATTGACGGCAAGCTGACCAAGATGGACTGGGCGGCGGTGTCGCGCGGCGCGCCGACACTTGTCCTCTACATGGCGCGCAGGTTCGCCGCCGAGATTTCGCAAGCCCTGCTGGCGGCAGGACGCAAACCCGATGAACCGGTGGCCATTGTCGCCAATGCGGCACGAAGCGATCAGCAAGTGATCGTCACCACTTTGAGCGACCTGGCCGCCGCCGCCGAAAACGCGCCGTCGCTGGCCATCATCGTGATCGGCGAGAATGTCCGTCTTGCCGAAGAACTCAGCTGGTTGGCGAAGACAAGGCCCTGAGCCGCGCCGGCAACTCTTCCATCACCGCGCGGCGCTGCGCGTCGCTCATCGAAAACCAGTTCCCGATTTCCGCCAGGGTGCGGCCGCAGCCGGAACAAACCCCGCTGGCCTGGTCATAGGTACAGATTTTGATGCAGGGGCTTTCCATTTTCGCAGGGAAAGTAGCGTTTTTGATCGAAACGCGGCAATGACCTTAACCGGGGTTTAACAGCGCTTGCCTAGGCTCAGGCTGCATTTTTTCGGAAACCTCGTCATGGCCAAAGCGCAGTTCCACAAGAACCAGCGGGTCTATGTGAAACCGGTCGGCACCTGGGCGCTGATCGAGCATGTCGTACCCCATTGGGCCAAGGGCATCGATGAGCCGATCCGCGTGCATTACGACGTAGGCCTGGGCCGTGAATTCGCCGCCGACGAATTGCTGAGCGAAGAACCGCTGGGCGAGAAGATGTCCGCCGTGTCCCAGACCTGGCGCGTGGTCAGGGCCCGCAACAAGTGGCAACCCGAGGAAGATTGCGCCCGCCATCCGGTGCCGGGCACCTACCCCGTCGTCATCACCGGCGAAGCGGAATGGGGAGGCTGGCGCGTGCCGGGCGCGGAATATGACCTGGACCCCGCAAGGACCGAGGAACAGGCCCGCCTGATCGCCAGCGCGCCCAAGCTGGCCGCCTTCGCGAGCAGCCTGGTGGACTGGGCGCGCAAGTCGGGCGAGGACATGCCCAACGCGCTGGCGGAACTGGCGCACCAGGCGCAGGACCTGCTGACCGAGGTCAAGCGGCCCGCCTGATGACCTCTATTTCGCTGGAGGGCCTCACGACACGTTCGCAGATGAGTCGCATCTGCGTTCCGCGCGGCCTGCTGGTGCTCGCCGGTTTCACCCTGCTCACCGCAATCTTTTTCTGGCCATGGGTGACGCAGCTCTCATCGGCCCTGATCGGACCGCCGGAAGACAATCTGCAGGATTTCTGGAACAGCTGGCACGCCGCGACCGCACAAGGCTGGCGCGACCTCTTTTTCACCACCCAGATCCGCTATCCTGAAGGGACATCGCTGACTTATCACTCATTTGCCTGGCCGCAAGTCGCCGCGGTTACGCTCCTCAGCAAGATTTTTGGCGCCGATCTCGCCACGCTGATGACGTTGCACAATCTTACCTTGCTCTCTTCCTTTCCACTGGCGGCAGCCAGCGCCTTTTACCTGACGCGACATCTGCTGGGCGACATACCCGGCCGCGACGCCGGCGCAGCGGCGGCGGGGTTCATCTTCGCTTTTAATCCTTGGCATGTTGCGCAGGCAATGCACCATGCCCATGTCAGCACCATCCAGTTCCTGCCGCTGTTCGTGCTGTTCTATCTGATCGCGCTGGAGCGGCGCAGCCTGCACTGGCTGGCGGGTGCGGCGGCGATGATGGCGCTGTCGTCGCTGTCGAGCTGGTATTATCTTTTCTACGCGCTCTACTTCATGGCGTTCCATCTCGTGCATCTGCGCGTCCGGGCCGGCCAATGGCCGCGCGGCTGGATGCTGGCCGCGCCCGCGCTGTGCGCCGCCACCGCCGCGCTGCTGCTGTCGCCATGGCTGGTTCCGATGCTGGGATCGGGCCTGGATACGTCCGTTTATTATGTCGGCACCAACATGTTCGTAGCCGACTTGCTGGCCTGGTTTGCCTTTCCTCCCACCCACCTGTTGGCGGAGTGGGGCAGCGGCATCTATGCCGCCATTACCGGCAATGCGTGGGAAGGCACCGTCTATCTGGGCGTAATCAACGCGGCGATACTGGCATGGGCATTGACACAGCCAGAACGCCGCAAGCTCTATTACGCGCTGGGCGGCATGCTGTTCTTCGCGGTGATCGCCAGCGGTGAAGCTTTGCATGTGGGCGGCAACGTCACGCCGTTGCACCTGCCCGGCATCATTCTCGCCAAGCTTCCCTTCTTCGCCAATGTCCGCACCCCGGCGCGCGCCATGGTGTTCGTGTATCTGTTTCTGGGCATCGCCATTGCGCACGCCATGGTGATGGCCTGGCGCCATCGTTCCACAGGCGCGCGGCTGGGTGTGTCGCTGGCCGTGGGGTTGATGCTGCTGGATTTCACACCGACCCGCCTGGCCGCCACGCCGGTGGCGTGCCCGGTGGCGCTGGAGAGCATCGCCAAGGATACGGGACATTTCGGCGTGCTGGACTTGCCGTCGGGGTACGGCAATGGCAACGCCTATATGACCCTGTCAGCCTGTCATGGCAAAGCCATCGTGCAGGGCGAAACCTCGCGTCAGATGGGTATCTCGCTGGCCAACCGGCTTGAGACAACCGACTTGGCAGCGCAAAAGAGGCAACTGACCCAAGCCCGCGTGAAATATGTGGTGCTGCACCATCCCGAGGGGGAGTTGTTTGGCTGGAACAAGGCAGACGGCAACAAGCCCGATTATGCCCATATGTATCGCGTTCTCCATGACGGGCGTGAAATGACGGTGCTGCAAGTCTATTAAATATGACGGACCCCGTTGGGCGGGCTATAAAGCCGGTCTCCCAAATGAGTCTGGTCATGCGTACCGAAGAACCCCGCGCCATTCACCTTGCCGACTACCGGGCGCCGGAATTTCGCATTCCGACTGTGCAGCTGGACTTCGCGCTGGAGCCCGAGACCACCCGCGTCACCGCGAAGCTGGCGATCGAGCGCCAGGGGGGCAACGGACCGTTGGTGCTGCATGGCGAGAACCAGAAGCTGCTGTCGGTGACGCTGGATGGACGCGTCCTGTCGCCGGGCGATTACCTGCTGGACGACAAGAGCCTGACCCTGCCGAAGGTGCCAGACAAATTCTCGCTGGAGATCGTTTCGGAGATCGACCCCAGCGCCAACACCGCGCTGGAAGGCCTGTTCCTGTCCAGCGGCATGTTCTGCACCCAGTGCGAGCCGGAAGGCTTTCGCCGCATTACCTATTTCCTGGATCGGCCCGACAATCTGTCGGTGTTCACGGTGCGGATCGAAGCCGCCAAGGAGCAGTATCCGGTGCTGCTGTCCAACGGCAACCGCATGGAAGCGGGCGACCTTCCGGGCGGTCGTCACTTCGCGCTGTGGCACGATCCCTTCCCCAAGCCGTCCTATCTGTTCGCGCTGGTGGCGGGCGATCTGGGCAGCATCCATGACAGCTTCACCACCATGACCGGGCGTCGGATCGAACTGGCGCTGTATGTCGAACATGGCAACGAGCTGCGCGCCACCTATGCCCTTGGGGCGCTGAAGCGTTCGATGAAATGGGATGAAGAGGCTTACGGCCGGGAATACGACCTCGACATCTTCATGATCGTGGCGGTTAGCGCCTTCAACATGGGGGCGATGGAAAACAAGGGCCTCAACATCTTCAACGACAAGGTGCTGCTGGCCTCGCCGGAGACCGCCACCGATGATGATTATGCCCGCATCGAAAGCGTTGTGGCGCACGAATACTTCCACAACTGGACCGGCAACCGCGTCACCTGCCGCGACTGGTTCCAGCTATCGCTGAAGGAAGGCCTGACGGTTTTCCGCGATCAGAAATTCTCCGGCGACACGCGCAGCCATGGCGTGCAGCGCATCCAGGACGTGCGGGCCTTGCGGGCGCGCCAGTTTCCGGAAGACGCCGGCCCGCTGGCCCATCCGGTTCAGCCGCAGAGCTATATCGAGATCAACAACTTCTACACCTCGACCATCTATGAGAAGGGCTCAGAGGTGATCGGGATGCTCCATACGCTGGTGGGCGAGGAGGGTTACCGCAAGGCCACCGACTTGTACTTCGAGCGTCACGATGGTCATGCCGCCACTGTGGAAGACTGGGTCAAGTGTTTCGAAGACTCGTCGGGGCGCGACCTCACCCAGTTCCGGCTGTGGTACCGCCAGGCCGGCACCCCGGTGGTCGAAGCGCGCACCGCCTATGACGCGGCCGCGCGCACCTTCACCCTGGACCTGACGCAAAGCCTCGCTCCCACGCCGGGCCAGCTGGAAAAAAAACCGATGCACCTTCCAGTGCGCATCGGGCTGGTCAGCACCGCGGGCGCCGGGCTGCCCGCCACATTGGAAGGCGAAAACCGCAGCGGACCGGACAGCCGGGTGCTGGAACTGACCGAGAATTTCCAGCGCTTTGTCTTTGTCGATGTCGCCGAGGAGCCTCTGCTGTCGCTGGGCCGCGGCTTTTCCGCCCCGGCCGTGTTTCGCACACCCTATGGCCGCGAAGAACGCGCCATCCTGATGGGCTGCGATCATGACGACTTCAACCGCTGGGAAGCCGGACAGATCCTGGCCGCGGAGATCATGCTGGAAGTGGCGGGCAAGGCCCGCGCCGATGCCGACAGCGATTACCTCAAAGCCATCGGCATCGCGCTGTCCCGCGCCGAGGAAGACCCCGCCTTCGCCGCACAGATGCTGATGCCGCCCACCGAGAACGAACTGGCGGCGCGCAAAACGCCGGTGGATCCTGAAGGCATCCACAATGCGCGGCTGGCATTGGTCCGTGCCATCGCCCTGGCCCATCGGGGTCGCCTGGCGCAACTTTACGAACATATGCGCGATGAGGACGATTTCAGTCCTGATGCGAAATCGGCGGGACGGCGCGCCTTGCGCAATGCGGCCTTGCGATACCTCACGGCGGAAGATGACGAAGCCGCTGCGGGATTGGCCGAGGCGCATTACCGCAGCGCCACCAACATGACCGACATGATCGCAGGGCTTGCGGCGCTGACGCGCATGGAATCGCCGCTGCGCGACAAGGCCTTCACCCATTTCCACGACCGCTTCAAATCGGACCCGCTGGTGCTGGACAAGTGGATGGGGTTGCAGGCGGGCTCGCCCCTGCCCGATGCGGTGTCCAGCGTGCGGGCGCTGATGAAGCACCCCGCCTTCGACCTCAAGAATCCCAACCGGGTGCGCGCGCTGATCGGCGCCTTTGGCGGCAATCACCGGCGTTTCCATGGCGCCAATGGCGAAGGCTACCGGCTGGTGGGCGAAGTGATCCGCGCCCTCGATCCCATCAACCCGCAGGTCGCCGCCAGGCTGGCGGGCGCGTTCGAGAGCTGGCGGCGCTACGATTCGGGCCGCCAGGCGCTGATAAAGGGCGAGCTGGAGGCCATTCGCGGCCTGCCCGGCATTTCGCCCAACCTGTCGGAGATCGCCGGCAAGATGCTTGACTGATTCCTTTCGCCGCGCCGCGCTCTATTAACTGGCGGCGCTGACGATGCGGATTCATACTTCCTCCAGCGCGAATCAACGCGCAGGTGGGATCAAATGACCGAGGCGATAGCACGGTCCTGGAACTGGCTGGACGGCGCGTTTGCCGCCGCCCTGAACCGCCCCCTTGCCCGGCGCTTCACCCGCAACAACCGGGTCATCATTCCGCTTTGCATTCTTTTGATCTGCGGCAGCTTCGCCGCCGCCGCCCTGTTGCAGATGCGCAATGATCGCCAACACGCTTTGGCCGCCGCCGCGCAAGCCGGGGCCATGCGCGCCCGGGACCTGGCCGCCGTCACCGGCATGTCGCTGGACCGCTTCGCCGCCGTCGGCGCGTCCTTCGCCGCCAATCCGGGCGCCGTGACGCTGCTGCCGGGTGTGCGCAACATCGCGGTCTATGACGCAAGCGGCGCCCGCCGCGCCATCCTGCATTCCCACGCCGCCATGGCGCCCGCCCTGCGCGGCGAAGGGCGCAGCGTCTTTGCCTTCGGGCCGCAGGCAGGACTGTCCTTCAGCAGTGGCGGCCATCACATCGTGGTGCAGTTCGACAAACAGGCGCTGGCTCCCAGAAGACTGCTGGAACAAGCCGCGCTGGTGCCGGCCTCCGGCCCGGCGCTGCTGCCGCTGACCGACCGTGAAGGCATGGAATGGATGCGCAGCCCCGTGCCGGGCTGGCCGCTGACGGCCGCCATCGCCATCAGTGAAGACACCGCACTGACCGACTGGATCAAGGCGCTGCCGCTCTATCTGTTCGTCATGCTTGGGCCGGCCCTAGCGGGCGCCTGGCTGGCGGCGCTGCTGGTCGGCGCCTTCGAGCGCCATGCCAAGGCGAAGGACGCCATTCGCAGCTTGCGCGCCACCCGCCCCGTCGAAGGCAAACTGATGGTGCGGCTGGCCAATGCCGAGCGCGGCGCGGCGGAAGCCTTGCGTTCCAAATCCGAATTCATCGCCCATATGAGCCATGAATTGCGCACGCCGCTGAATGCGGTGATCGGCTTTTCGGACATCATCGCGGACGGGCTGTACGGCACGCCCGGCCATCCCAAATATGCCGAATATGCCCGCGACATCGGTGATGCCGGCAGGAACCTGCATGGCAAGATCGGCGACATACTCGAATTCGCCAACATCGAGGCCGGCCGCTTCCCGCTGACCGAAGAGCCGATTGAACTGGCGGTGCTGGTGGGGACCTGCGTGGACGAACAGCAGGGGCGCGCCTTTTCCCGCCGCGTCGCGCTGAGCCTGGGCTTTGGCGAACCGGGGCTGGTGCGCGCCGATCCGCAAGCCGTGCGGCGCATCCTCTGCAACCTGCTCTCCAATGCCCTCACCTATACGGGCGAAGGCGGCTATGTGCGCGCCGATGTGCGCTTCGTGGACGGCGCTGGCGTGGTCACCCTGACCGACAGCGGCACGGGTTTTTCCGCCGCCGAGCGCGCCAGAGCAGGCAAGGCCTTTGAGCGCTTCGACCGCGCCGGCAAGGTGACCGGATCCGGCCTCGGCCTGGCCATCGCCATGGAGCTGACGCGGCGGATGGGCGGGGCGATGCGGCTGGCCAGCCAGGCCGGCGACAGCGCCATCATGGAAGTGAGGTTGCCCCGGTTATAAGCGGCATTTACCCCTTGTTTACCACAGTTAACGAAGCTCTGGCGGCGCCCACAAGGGTGGTTCGCAGGGGAAAACGCATGCTTGGCGGTTCGGCACGAATTGGCGCTTTTGCGCTGGCGGCGGCCCTTATGCTTTCGATGCCCGCAATGGCGCAAGGCCCGGGTCCGGCTTCCTACCAGGTGGTCAGCCAGGGTCCCGACGGCATGGAAATGCGCTTTCGCGGCATGCCGCTGCGCGCAGTGCGGGCCGATGACAGCCAGAACGCCCTGTCGCTGGATTTCCACACCCCGGTCGATGCCGCGGTGTTCGAGCGCCTGCCTTCCGAGATGCCGCAATGGATATCGATGGCCTATGCCACCTTCGACAATGGCGTGATCCGTTCGCCCCGCCCCGTCACCTTCCTGACCCGCGCGGAAGCAGATGGCTTCTCGCTGCGCATCGTGGCGCGCGCACCGGGTCCCGGCCCCGCGCCGGTGGCGCAGAACTATCCACCCCCGCCCCAGATGCGCGGCGGCGAATATTCGCAGCAGCAGGTCTATCCGCCGCCGTCCCAGCCCTATGTGCCGCCGCAGGCCGCCTACCAGCCGTTCCACACCTATGGCGAATACACCGCGCTTCGTAACTATCAGGCCCAGGAGCTGGCGGTGCGCCGCGGCGATCCGGTGTGGCTGATGGCCTATGGCCGCGCCGCCATGCAGAGCGATTCCGGCATCGGCACCCATACCGAAGCCAACTGGTACAATGGCGGCGATCTGGTGATCTCCACCAATGTCGATGGCAAGTTCAGCTTCGCCAATGGCATCGCGGTGGTGGGCAAGGTCAGTTACACCAACCTGCAGGGCAAGAATGTCCGCCTGTCGGACGGCACCATCGCGGCCACGCTCAACCAGGACCTGCTGAGCGGTCAGGGCGGGTTGGCGCTGGAGCTGGGCCGTGACAGCGAATTGCGGCTGGAAGCGGTGCAGGGCAACGACCTGACCGGCGGCAAGGTCAGCCTGTATTCCGGCGGTCCCAACGGTTTTGGTTATGTGAAGCTGGACTGGCACACGCCCTATCTCGACACGCCGACGGCGGTGGCCTGGGGCGCCAATATCGACAAGGCCGCGCTGGGCTACAGCCAGCTTCTGGCCTATGGCGTGTGGGCCAGCCTCAATGGCAACTACACCCGCTATGGCGTGCTGGGCGACCAGGATGTGGCGCGCACCGCCGGCTGGGACGGCAACCTGCGCTGGAACGCGGATGTCTGGAACGGCTTGATGGCCGGCCTCTCCTATGACGGCCATGCCGATTACCGCATCGGCTTTGATACCCGGGCCGGCGCCGCGCCCACGCCCTATGTGCCGCTGGGCATCCGCAACATCGAGAACCACGCCTTCACCGCCACCCTTTCCAGCACGGTGTTTGGCGGATTGTGGTTCAGCGCCTATGGCGGCTACATCACCGACCGCTATTCCAATGACGGGCTGCTGGCGGGCTTGGACCTGCACTACACCCCCGCGCCGGGCGTTGATCTGGCGCTGGGCATCCGCCATTCGGAAGTCTCCTGGGTGCAGGGCCAGACCGGCAAGCAGACCACCGCCGGGCTCAACCTGACCCTGGGGATGGGCGCCCCGCCCCAGCCGAGCTGGATTTCCAACCAGTTGTGAAGCGCGCACGGCTGCGTTTAACCTGACCTTCGCATTTGCGAAGGCGGGGATTTCCATGAAGAC
Organism: Rhizobium sp. Q54; assembly: GCA_945882615.1. Classification (GTDB taxonomy): domain Bacteria; phylum Pseudomonadota; class Alphaproteobacteria; order Micropepsales; family Micropepsaceae; genus Rhizomicrobium. Next base: position 20,348 of record CAMCWK010000025.1, read on the forward strand.
GGGCTGGGCTTCTTTTCTGAAAATTGGTGGCGGGGTGACCGCCGCACTGATCGTGTGCGGCGGTCTTCTGACGAGCTGTTCGCCGCCTGAAACCCAGGTGACGCTGTTCCAGTGGGAAGACTATGTGCAGCCGCCTTTCCTGGCAGGCTATGAGGCGCGCTTCGGCGAAAAGCCGGCCACCATGATCTTCGCCGACGAGGATGAGGCCTTCGCCAAGATGCGCGCCGGCTTCAAGCCCGATGTGATGGGGCCCTGCTATTACGAATTCCCGCGCTGGCGCGAAGCCGGGCTGCTGGCGCCGATCGACACGGCCAAGCTGAAGAACTGGAACAAGATCTCGCCGACCTTGCGCAATCTGCCGGGCATTTCGGCGGGACCGGGCAAGGTGTGGTTCGTGCCGCATTACTGGGGCAACACCTCGCTGACCATCCGCACCGACCTGGCGCCCGAATATGCCAAGTCGCAGAGCTGGGACATCCTGTTCGATCCCAAATACAAGGGCCGGGTGTCGGTGATGGACGGTGTGGACGACACCGTGCCCTTCATTGCCCGGATGATCGGCGTCAACGCCTATGAGATGAGCGACGCGGACTGGGTGAAAGTCCAAGCCAAGCTGCGCGAACTGGTCGGCCAGCTTCGCTTTGTCTCCTCCGACGCCACCGCGCTGGCGCAGGGCCTGGCGTCAGGCGAGCTGGTGGCGGCGATGAGCTGGCGCAACACCTTTGCCGCGCTCAACCGCGAGAAGAAGCCGGTGGCCTATCTGACGCCCCCCGGCGGCATCTTCACTTATGTCTGTGGGCTGGTGATGCACAAAGATACAAAGAACGAAGAAAAAGCCTTGGCGCTGATCGATGCGGGGTTGGAGGACGCCGCCGCCGTCCACACCATCACCCAGATCGGCGACGGACCGGCCAACGTCGAGGCGACCGCCAAGGTGCCGGATTCCGTATTCCAGAGCCTGGGCGTCCAGCGCGACCTGGAAGCTTTTCTGAAAAGCGGCATCTTCCAGCGCCGGCTCGCGAACAAGGACAGGCTGATCAGCGCCTGGACAGATATCAAGTCGGGAGTTCAATAGGACATTGACGCAATCACGGCCCGACCTCCCCTTCGTGCGCGAAGCGCACAGGAAGGGGAGGTGGTTTCAGCGAGCGCGGCGAAGCCGCGCGGAAGCTGAAACCGGAGGGGATCATAAAGCGCGCAAAGAAAAAGGGCCGGAGCATCGCTCCGGCCCTGATTCTTTGCAGCGCGTAAAACCTACAGCACGCCGCGCTTGTGTTCGCCGACCACGACGCGGCCGGGCTGGAAGGCGCGCTTGAAGACTTCCAGCGCCTTGCGGGGCTCGGCATCGCCGCACATGAACACGTCGAAGGCCGCGAAGCCCTTTTCCGGCCAAGTGTGGACGGAGATGTGGCTTTCGGCCAGCACCGCCACGCCGGAAATGCCGCCGCCATCCTCGAACTTGTGGAGGTGGATGTGCAGCAGGGTCGCGCCGGCCGCCTGCACGGCGTCGATCAACGCGGTCTCGATACGCTCGCGGTCATCCAGGCCCTTGGCTTCCCAAAGGTCGATGATCACATGGCTGCCGGCATAGACCACGCCATTGCGATTGATGAAGTGGTCCTTGTAGTCGTCATTCGAAGGCATGACGACGACGGGACGCGGCGCCTTGGCGGCGCGCGGTTTGATTTCTTTTTGCGGAACTTTATTCGCCGCCACCAGATTAAGTCGAGCCATTCAAGCACCTACCCGTCTTGGAGTTGACACCTGCGCCTTGGCCTTACGGACTTCCGGACGCGCCTAAATAAGAAAGCGACGCACGGGGTCACCCGGTCGCCGCTTTGTCCCGCTTTTTTTCTCGCGGGGTCGATGTGGAGATAGGGCCTACCGCCCCCCCATGCAAGAGAAAATTTCCCCCGCGGGCAATTTTTTTCGCCAGCGTGTCCGACCGTCTGCACGCTGACAACGCGCTGAACGCTTCCACAGACGGCCCGCAAGCGCTGCCGGGTGGCGCGAGAAAGCCTTGTGAAACGGGCACAAGTCGCGCGCTATGGCGTGCGGTAGACAGCGGCGCGAAGCAGTCCTATACGGCGATCGCTGTCATATCTCTTAAGGAAACGTTATGGCCCGTTCTCAGCCCCAGCCGACCAAGAGCAAGTCCCACAAGGCTTCCGACGATCTCCAGGTGGAGCGCCTGCACCGGGGTTACTCCCAGTCGATGGAGGTGACCAAGGTTCTGGCCGACGAAAACAGCAAATTCCAGCACATCCGCATCTTCGACACCGTGGCCAACGGCCGGGTGATGACGCTGGACGACATCGTCCAGATCACCAGCCGCGACGAGAGCGCCTATGCCGACATGCTCACCCACCTGCCCATGCTGGAGCATGGCAAGGTGGAGCGGGTGATGATCGTGGGCGGCGGCGACCTCTCCATCGCCGACGAGGCGCTCAAGCACAAAAACGTCAAGGAAGTCGTGCTGGTGGATATCGACGGCCAGGTGATCGCGCTGTGCAAGAAGCATTTCGGCGAGATCAACGCCAAGGCCTTCAAGGACAAGCGCATGGTGATCGAGGTGGCCGACGCCTTCGAATATCTGGGCCGCAAATCCAGCAAGAACCGCTTCGACCTGATCATCGCCGACCGCCCCGATCCGGTGGGCCCGGGCAAGGCCCTGTTCGGCGAAACCTTCTATGACCGCGTCAAGGGCGCGCTGAAGCCCGGCGGTTACGCCACTTTCCAGACCGGCGTGCCTTTCTACCAGCCCTGGGAGATCACCGAGGCGCTGCAGGAGCTGAAGCGCTTCTTCCCCAAGAGCGGCCTGTATCTGAGCGTGGTGCCGACCTATATCGGCGGCTTCATGGCGCTGTCCTGGGCCAGCAAGGGCGGCAAGCCGCTGGGCACCCCCGCCGGCATCAAGAAGGCGGCCGCCGCCTACAAGAAGGCCAAGCTGAAAACCGATTATTACAACCCGGCGATCCACGCCGCGGCCTTCGCCCTGCCCAACTGGATCGCGAAGCTCGTTCCTTGAGCCAAAGGCGGCTGCTCCAGATCGCTGTCGCCCTTGCCGGCCTGGTGCCGGTGACGGCGGGCGCGGCGGGCGCTTTCTGGCCTGAGATTTTCTTCTTCGCCCATCGGCCCGGCGCGCTGACCCATGGCGCCTATCTCAGCGGCCTGCTGCTGGGCATCGGACTGGCTTTCTGGTCCCTGATCCCCACTATCGAACGGCAAACCCGCGCCGTCACCCTGCTGACGGCCGTCGTGGTGCTGGGCGGGCTGGCGCGGCTGCTGCTGGCGGCGCGGCTGGGCGCCTGGGGGCCATCGGTCACGCTGCCGCTGGTCATGGAACTGGTCGTGACGCCCGCTCTGTGCCTTTGGCAGCACCGCGTGGCCAGGTCTTCCCTTTCCGGCCCGGCCTTCCCCGCCAGCGAAGCGTAGCGGCGGGAAGGTGGCCGCAGCACCGTCAGGTGCGCAGGCCGGATGGGGCTTTAAAGACAGTTCGGGCCCTTTTCTTTAAGGGCCCGAACGACCACATTCCGGACAGAAAAACCCGGAACACTCTTCTCATGGCATTGATCGGTCCCGGCGGACGCCCCGTCACCTCCCAGCCGGCCCAGAGCGCGGCTGCCAGCAACAGCCCGCATATCAAGGATAGCGGGCTGGCCACCTTTGCCGCCGACGTGCTGGCCGCCAGCCGGGAGGTGCCGGTGATCGTGGATTTCTGGGCGCCCTGGTGCGGCCCCTGCAAGACGCTGGGGCCCCAGCTCGAAGCCGCCGTCACGGCCGCGAACGGCGCGGTGAAGATGGTCAAGGTGAACATCGACGAGAATCCCGAGATCGCCCAGCAGCTGCGCATCCAGTCCATTCCCACCGTCTATGCCTTCAAGGACGGCCAGCCGGTGGACGGCTTCATGGGCGCCATTCCTGAAAGCCAGATCAAGACCTTCGTCGCCAACCTGGCCAGCGGCGGCGGCGGTCCTGGCCCTGACCATGATCATGATCATGGCCATGGCGGACCAGAGCATACCGTTGAAGTGCTGACGGTCGGCGACGAAGCGCTGGCGGCGGGCGACGTCGCCATGGCGGCGCAGGCGTATGGCCATGTGCTGCAGGACGAGCCGGGACATCCCCAGGCCGTGGCGGGACTGGCGCGCGCCTATCTTCAGGGCGGCGATATCGAACGCGCCAAGGCCACCTTGCAGATGGTCCGCCCCGATGCGGTGGCCGACGACGCCATCCGCGCGGTGGAAGCCGAGATCAAGCTGCGCGAAAATCCCGCGCCGGAAGCCGCCGAGACGGCGGCGCTGCGCCAGCGGCTGGAAGCCGATCCAAAGGATCACCAGGCGCGCTATGACCTGGCCATGGCGCTGGACGCCAGCGGCGACCGCGAAGGCGCGATGAACGAATTGCTGGAACTGGTGCGGCGCGACCGCCAATGGAATGACGAAGCGGCGCGCAAGCAGCTGGTCAACCTGTTCGAGGCGATGGGCTTTACCGATCCGCGTGCCGTCGAGGGTCGGCGCAAACTGTCGGGGATACTGTTCTCGTAATGCCGCGCCACTATCACTCCTATTCCGACCTGCCGGGGTCGCTGCCGCTGTTTCCCCTGACCGGCGCGGTGCTGCTGCCGCGCGGCGCGCTGCCGCTCAACATCTTCGAGCCGCGCTATCTGGAGATGGTGGACTATGCCCTGACCGGCGACCGGCTGATCGGCATGATCCAGCCCACCGAACATGAAGACACAACGCTCAAGCCCAAACTCTCGCAGGTGGGCTGTGTCGGGAAGATCACCTCCTTCCAGGAAACCGACGACAACCGCTATCTCATCACCCTTTCGGGCATCTGCCGTTTCCGCCTGACCGGGGAAATGGAAACCGCCACGCCCTGGCGCGCCGGCTTCTGCGATTTCGCGCCCTTTGCCGGCGATCTGGCCCAGACCAGCGACGAAGATTTTCCGCGCGACCGGTTGCTGGCGGCGCTGAAGACCTATCTTTCCAGCCGCGACATGAAGGCGGACTGGAAGAGCGTGATGACCGCCCCGGGCGAAGCGCTGGTCAATGCGCTGGCGATGATGTGCCCCTTCGATTCGGCCGAGAAGCAGGCGCTGCTGGAGGCGCAGAGTTTCCAGGATCGCGCCTCGACCCTGATGGCGCTGCTGGAAATGGGCGCCGATGCCGGCCCCACAACTTTAAACTGATGGAAACCGATCCCAAGCTGCTGGAGATCCTGGTCTGCCCGCGGACCAAGACCACCCTGCATTACGACTGCGAGAAGCAGGAACTGGTCTCCCGCGCCGCCGGGCTCGCCTATCCCATCCGCGGCGGCGTGCCGATCATGCTGGCGGATGAAGCCCGGCAATTGACCGACGATGAGCGGCGCTGATGACCACGTCCAATCCCTCCCTCAATCCCTGGCCGACCGAGGTGCGCCTCAATCCCGGGCGCGACATTCTCAACATCACCTTCGACAGCGGCGAGAGCTTCGCGCTGCGCGCCGAATATCTCCGGGTGGAATCGCCCAGCGCCGAAGTGCGCGGTCATGGCGGCGGGCCAAGGCAGATCCTGCTGGGCAAGCAGGATGTGAAGATCGCCGGACTGGAGCCGGTGGGCAATTACGCCCTGCGCATCGGCTTTGACGACGGCCATGACAGCGGGCTGTTCAGCTGGAGCTATCTGCACAAGCTGGGCCGCGAAGAAGACCGTATCTGGAAAGAATATACGGCAGCAGCCGCGCGCTAGGCGGCCGCGTTGATGCCGCCAAGCACCAGTGCCGTGGCGAAGCGGGTGGCGTCTTCGACCTCCCTGCCCGCCTTGACCTGCTGCGCCAGTTCGAACGCCATACCCACAATGCAGGACGTCAGCAGCCCGGCATCGACGGGCGCAAACACCCCCCGCGCGATCGCTTTTTCCAGGTCTTCGCGCAGTTCGGCAAAACCGGCCAGGACTTCCGGCGAATCCATGCGAAAGCGGCTGGCTTCAGCCACCGCGCCCTCGTCCTGGCGCGACTGCAAAAAGGCAAAGAAGGTGCGGAAACCGGACGACAGGAATTCCTCTTGCGTCTCGGCGGCAAGACGCGCCTGGCGCAGGGTCGGCCGGATCGCCAGCGCCGCCTCGTCGCGCAGCGCCTGATACACTTCTTCCTTGGACTTGAAGTAATTGTAGAAGGTGCCCGAGGCCAAAGGCGTGGCGCGGATCACATCGCGCACCGTGGCCTTGGCAAAACCCATCTGGGCGAAGACGCTGCGCGCAGCGGTCAGGATGACTTCGCGGTTCTGCGCCTTGGTCAGGTCGCGGCGGGAGGCTTTGGGCTCTTCCATCCGCAGAACTCTAGACGTTCGTGACGCCGCGTCAATTTCTCTTCCCCCTCCGGTTTCAGCTTTCGCTCGGCGGATGCCGCCTCGCACGCTGAAACCACCTCCCCCGCCTGTGCGCTGCGCGCACGCGGGGAGAGGCGGACCTGCGCACCAATCGCTATTTTCCTATCGCCGCTGTCACATTTGCAAAGCCGTCCTGCGCCAGGCAGGCCAGCAGATCGCGATTGATGCGCGTCACCAGCCCCGGCCCCTGAAACACCAGCGCGCTGTAAAGCTGCACCAGCGACGCCCCGGCGCGGATCTTGGCATAGGCATCTGCACCTGAGGCCACGCCGCCCACGCCCACCAGCGTTACCGCATCGCCCAGCCGCTGGCGCATTTCTTTCAAGACGGTCGTGGAGGCTGCAAACAGCGGCTTGCCGGAAAGCCCACCACTTTCCTGGGCGTGTCTGGACTGGAGCGGGGGCCGGGCAATGGTGGTGTTGGAGACGATCAAGCCTTCGATGCCGCTGGCCCGCACCACATCGGCAATCTCGTCCATCGCGGAAGCGTCCAGATCGGGCGCGATCTTGAGCAGCAGCGGCTTGAAGCCGTACTTGAAGCGAGCCCCAACTAGCGTGGAGAGCAGCCGCGTCAGTTCGTCCTTGTTCTGCAAACCGCGCAGGCCCGGCGTGTTGGGCGAGGAAACATTGACGGTGACGTAATCGGCGAGCGGTGCGAGGCGCGCAAAACACAAAGCGTAATCTTTGATGCGGTCGACGCTGTCCTTGTTGGCGCCGATATTGATACCGACGATGCCGCCTCCCCTGCGGGCTTTCAGGTTGGCGGCGGCGGCCTCCATGCCGCCATTGTTGAATCCCATGCGGTTGATCACCGCCTGATCCTCGCTGAGGCGAAACAGGCGCGGGCGCGGATTGCCCGCTTGCGGACGCGGCGTGACGGTGCCGCATTCGACAAAGCCGAAGCCGAACTTCGCCATCGCACCCGGGATGCGTGCGTCCTTGTCGAAACCCGCCGCCAGGCCGATCGGATTGGAAAAGCTGAGGCCGAAGGCTTTGACAGCAAGCCGCGCATCGTCCGGGGCCGGCGAAGGCAGCAGCGGACAGGCCGCGCCCGCCAGCGCCAGTGTCATCTGATGCGCCGTTTCGGCGGGCAGTTGCCGCAAAAGCCGGGTACCGACATCGAACAGGGACACGCGCAATTCCTCGAAGGCGGGACCCATCTCTAGACGGGCCAGGGGCGTCTTTCTATGATAGGAATATTAGCCGCTAAACCCGGTTAGAGTCCTAGCGATGTTCACCCATCCTCAGATTTGGCGCGCCATCGACGCCCTTGCCGACCGCAAGGGCCTGTCGCCCTCGGGTCTGGCCAAGCTGGCGGGCCTGGATCCCACCACCTTCAACAAGTCCAAGCGGGGCGCCGATGACGGCAAGCCGCGCTGGCCCTCCACCGAAAGCCTGGCCAAGGTGCTGGCGGCCACCGGTACGCATCTTTCCGACTTCGTCGCGCTGGTCAGCGATGGCGGCGCGGGTATGCGAACCCGCATGGTGCCGCTGATCGGCATGGCACAGGCCGGGGCGGCGGGTTCTTTCAACCATGCCGGTTTTCCCGCCGGACCCGGCTGGGAAGACATCGCCTTTCCCGAAATCACCGACGAAAATTGCTATGCGCTGGAGATCGCCGGCGAATCCATGCTGCCGGTCTATCGCGACGGCGACCGCATCCTGGTGTCGCCCTGGGCGACCGCGCGGCGCGGCGACCGGGTGGTGGTCAAGACCCATGCCGGGGAAGTGATGGCCAAGCAGCTGGGGCGGATGACGGCGCAGCGCATCGAGCTGAAGAGTTTCAATCTGGCTTTCGAGGATCGCGGTTTTGCGCTGGGCGAGATTGCCTTCATTCACCGCATCATCTGGGCGAGCCAGTAATCACTCATAGCGATAGGTCAGGTTAGCTTTCCAGGGCTGCGTCGCCTGCGCCTTGAGCGCGGCTTCCAGCGAGGCGCGGCTGGTGAAGGTGCAGGTGCCGTAATCGCCCGCCGTCACGCCCGGCAGCCTGGCCGCCGCGCTGGTCTTGTCGCAGTCGGGACTGGTCACTTCGGCGCCGGTTCGGGTCAGGCGCATCAAGCCGTAATAGCGCTCCGAGGCCGCCGTCATGCGGTTGCAGTCCTTGCCAGGTTCGCATTTGTCATCCGCCACCGCTTCGAACACCAAACTGCCGTTGGGCAGGCCGGCCAGCGTGAAGAAGCGCACCACATAGGCGTCGCCGAAATCCGATGTGCCCTTGTCGGCATTGGTCAGGCGATATGCGCCGCCTTGTCCGCGCGTGATCACCGCGCGGCTGACATCCTTGGGATTGTCAGGGCTGATGGAAGACACATTGCCGGTGCGCAAGGGATCGGCGGCGGGCGCATTGCCATACAGCGAGCCTTTCGACTGCCAGCACCCGGCCGTCAAAACACAGAGCGTCAAAACAGTGAAGGCTTTGCGCAACGGCCTATCTCCTAGTCGGGATAACCTTGAAACGTCCGCACTTTGGCAGCCAGCGCATCCTGCGCCCCGCGGTGCACAAGGCCAAGCAATTCGTTGGCCCGGCCCTGCATGGCTTTTTCGTAAGAGGTGGCGGGATGGCCGGCAATGGAAGCCCGCAGTTCCGTCAGAATCCGGCTCCGGTACTTGTCGGCATCGAACCCCAGCAGCGACAAAGCGATCTGGTAATGCACCGCGACATTGCCGGGGTCCAGTTTCAGGGCACGGTCGAACAGCCCCAGGGCCTCGGCTTCCGTCGCCCCATAGAGAAACCGCGCCAGAGTGGCGCCGCCGCCGCGCACGATTTCGATATTCCAGCCGCCCAGCGCCGACACCGCGAAAGGGTTTTTCGGATCGGCCGCGATCGCCGCGTCCAGCGCGAGTTTCGATTGGCCGGGCGCGTCGCGCAGCCGCGCCTTGACGATCCCGGTAAGACGCGACTGATAGCCCAGCGACACCGCCAGCCAGACTTGCCCGAAGGCGTGGCGCGGATCGGCCGCCACCGCCTGGCGCGAAAGCCTTTCGGCTTTGGTCAGGCATTCCATGCAGGGCCTGTCGCGCAGCACCGCATCGGCCAAGACGGCGCGCGCGGCGATGGCATAGCCCGGCGCGGTACGCGCCGCCTCGCCCATCTTGACCGCCTGCTCGTAATCGCCCTTGGCGTAGGCCGCGAAAATATCTTCGGTGGTCGCGGCGTTGGCAGCAGCGGGAAGCAGAAGCGCAAGCGCGAAGAACGCGGCTTTCATTTCAAAAATTCACCGGCCAGCGCGGCGCGGATCATCGCCGCCGTCTTGGCGCAGCCGAACAGTGCGGTGAAAGAGCCGAAGCGCGGGCCTTCGGTCTGACCCAGCAGCACTTCGTACAGGGCACCGAACCAGGCGCGCAGCGGCTCGAAGCCATGCGCCTTGCCGACTTCATAGATCACATCCTGCACCAGCTTGCCGTCGCGCTGGTCGCCCAGCGCGTCGAGGCGGGCCGCCAGATCTTCCAGCGCGGCGCGCTCCTTGTCGCTGGGGGCGCGGAAGGTCTTTGCCGGCTTCACAAAGTCTTCGTAATAGCGCAGCGCGAAACCGACCAGTCTTTCCAGCCCCGGATTGGCCTCAGGGGATGCGCCCGGCGCATAGGCGCGGATGAAGCCCCACAACACGTCGCGATTGTGGGCGTTGGAGGCCGACACCAGATTGAGCAACAGCGCAAAGCTGGCGGGATAGCGTTCATCGGGCACCTTGCCGCCATGGATGTGCCACACCGGATTTTCCAGCCGCTGTTCTTCAGTGGTGGTGTTGGCGTGATAGGATTCCAGATAGGCGATGTACTCGTCCACCGCCTTTGGAATGACGTCGAAATAGAGCCGCTTGGCGGTGCGCGGTTTCTGATACATGAACAGCGCCAGGCTCTCGGGCGAGCCGTAACTCAGCCATTGCTCGATGGTGATGCCATTGCCCTTGGACTTGGAAATCTTCTGCCCGGTATCGTCCAGGAACAGTTCGAACATAAATTGTTCGGGCGGAGTGCCGCCGGCGATCTTGCAGATGGAATCATACAATTTGGCGGATGTGAGATGGTCCTTGCCGTACATCTCGTAATCCACCCCCAGCGCCGCCCAGCGCATGCCCATGTCGGGCTTCCATTGCAGCTTGCAGTGACCGCCGGTGACCGGAACGGTCTCAAAGCTGCCGTCTTCCTCAACATAGGTGATGGTGCCCTTGGCCGCATCGTGTGACACGACCTTGGCCAACAGCACCTTGCCCGAATGCGGGCTGACGGGAAGGAAGGGCGAATAGGTTTCCTGTCGTTCTTCGCCAAGCGTCGGCAGCATCACCGCCATCACCTTGTCGTAGTTGGCGAGAATCTTCAGCAAGGCCTCGTCGAAGCGGCCTGATTTGTAGGTTTCGGTCGAGGAATAGAATTCGTAGCGGAAGCCGAAATGATCCAGGAAGGCGCGCAGCCGCGCATTCATGTGATGGCCGAAGCTTTCATGGGTGCCGAACGGATCGGGGACCGAAGTCAGCGGCTTGCCGAGATTGGCCGCCAGCATCTCCGCTTGCGGCAGATTGTCGGGCACTTTGCGAAGGCCATCCATGTCATCCGAAAAGGCGATCAGATGGGTCGGGATGTCCGACATGGTCTCGAAGGCATGGCGCACCCAGCTGGTGCGGGCGACCTCGCCGAAGGTGCCAATATGGGGAAGGCCCGAGGGGCCGTAACCGGTCTCAAACAGCACGCCTTCGACCTTTTTGCCGGCCTTTTTGCGGGCCTCCACGCGGGCCAGAAGCTTGCGGGCCTCCTCAAAAGGCCAGGCTTTTGCGGCAAGCGCCTGATCAGCCATGTTTTTCACAGGTAAATTCACTCTTCGTTAAGAGGGACTTAAGCGTTTCGAAAGGGCGCGAAAGCTAAGCTGGCGCAGGGATTTTCGCAATGAGCTTGGACCAGACGTCACAGGAGAAAGGCGCCGACGCGGTGTTCGCCGGGCGCATCGATATCCTGTACGCGCTTGGCCGCCATTACCTCTCCTTGCCTTTCGCCGTTCTATGCGTGCCGGCAACCCTGTTCGCGGGCAACGCACCGAGCGTGCTGCCGCTGATGCCGCTGCTGCTGCAGATGACGGTGGTGATTGCCGCCGAGCAGCTCACCACCGCCTACAAGAACCGCGCACCGGGCAGCGACCCGCATTTCTGGGCGCGGCGCTACACCTTTGTGTCGGCGATTTCGGGCGCGACCTGGGGCGTGGCCGCGCTGTTCTGGTTCGTGTGGGATTCGTTTCCCGCCCAGGCCTATCTGTGCCTGGCCTATCTGGGCATGGCGGCGACCGAATTCATTGCCCGTTCGGCGCATCGCCCCGCCTATATCGCCCACACCGTCTTCGCATTGGGCCCGCTGATCGGGCTGCTGCTGTGGCAGGGCGGCCTCTACGCCACCATGGCCGCGGTTCTGATCGTGCTGTTCGCCGCCGTCCTCGCCAGCTATTGCCACGGCATGGCGCGGCTGCTGGACGAAAGCATCCATCTGCGCAACGAGAACGACATGCTGATCGTCAGGCTGCAGAGCGAGAAGATCGAGGCCATCCAGGCGCGCGACAGCGCCCAAGCCAGCGCCATGGCCAAATCCTCCTTCATCGCCAACATCAGCCACGAACTGCGCACGCCGCTGAACGCGCTGCTGGGCATGGCGCAGCTTCTGGAACGCGCCGAACTTCCCAAGCAGCAGGCCGATCATGTGAAGGTCATGCTGCAGGCCGGTCGCGGCCTTCAGACATTGATCGACGACATCATCGCGCTGACCCGCGACGATGACGACCAGCTGGAGGACGAGGATTGCGATCCGGTGCAGGCGGCCCGCGCCGTGGCGCGGCTGCTGCAGCCGCGTGCCTGGGAAAAGCGCCTGCATCTGACGCTGAGCGCGGGCGGCAACCTGCCGCGCGTCGCCGCCGATCCGCGAAAGGTTCGCCAGGCTCTGCTCAAGCTCACCGACAATGCGCTGAAATTCACCGAACGCGGGCTGGTCGATATCCGGCTCGACGTCACCGAGGACGGCCAGGGCGTGCGATTCTGCGTCTCCGATACCGGTCTGGGCGTCTCCCCTGATGTGGCGCATCTGCTGTTCAGCCCCTTCTCGCCGGGAGACGTCTCTTATGCCCGCAAGGAACAGGGCGCGGGCCTGGGCCTGGCGGTGGCCAAGCGCGTGATCGAACAGGCCGGCGGCACCATCGGCTTTGACTCCAAACTGGGCGAAGGCGCGCAATTCTTCTTCACCCTGCCGGCATCCGGCGTGGCGCCCAGTGCCACAGCGCGCGCGGGCGACACCGAAAGCCAGCAGGCCGCGCCCGGAAAACTGTCGCTGCTGTTCTTCCTGCGCACACCGTCGGTGGGCGAAGCACTGGCCCATCTGGTCGAGCCTTTTGGCAACGACGTGGCCCGCGCCACCAGCATGGCCGATGCGGTGGAGCGAGCGGGCAAGGAGGATTTCGACGCCATCATCACCGGCGCCGGCGATGCCGACATGCTGGCCGCCGCCCCGGGCGTGCGCGCACCCCTTATCGCCGTCCTGCTGCGCGGCGACCGTGCACCAGCGGCCACCGACACCGTGCTGCGCTGGCCGGTGGAAGCCGACCAGTTCTATCAGGCGCTGAATGACGTTTGCGGCGACCAGCAGTCCGGCGAGCAGAAGGAAAGCGCCGCGGCGGCGGCCATCGATCCGGTGGCCTTCAGCACCCTGGAAAAATCGGTGGGCGTGAAGACGCTGGTCGATATCCTGCAATGCTACATCGTCACCGCGGAGCAGCTCACCAGCGCGCTGTCGGAAGCCTGCAGCGAGGAAAAATGGGAGGAAGCCGCGAGGCTGGCGCAGGACATCGTCGGCGCCGCTGGCGGCCTTGGCCTTCTGGCGATCACCCAGGCGGCGCGCAACTTCGCCGCCGCTGCCCGGGCCGGCGAGAACCGTCACGAATTGCGCAACGCCGCCCAGATGGTGGTGGGCGAACATGTCCGCGCCCGGCAGGCGCTGATCCACCTTTATCCCGACGTCGCTTAAGCTTCGCGGTCCCTCCCGAAATTTCCTACTCTTTTCAGGCTCTGGGCCGCATATTCGCGCGCCCATGGCCGACTCTGTTTCCGATCTTGTTGCACTGGTTCCCGCGCCTCCCGGCGCGGCGATCGCGCGCGGGAAAAGCGCGGCGGAACGGGTCCAGCTGCGCGATGCCCGCGCCCTGTTTGAAAGCGGTGACGTGCTGGTGGCCCATGCCGGTTTCGTGGCCGGTCGGCTGGGCACCCGCGCCGACACGCCGTTGTTCGACGTGCTGGAGTTGTTTGCTTTTGTCCGCCCGGGCATGCCGGTGGTCCCGAGCGCTCTGGGACTGGCGCGGGCGCTGGGACTTTCCATGCCGCACACACCCGAAGACTGTGCCCAGGCGCTGCACGCCATCGCGAAGGCGCTTCTGAACGAAGTAGCGGGATGGCCGCAGGATGTGCGGGGTGCACTTGCGCCGCTGGTCGCCACCATGGGCCGGGCGGGCTGGCGCTGGGCGCCCTTGTTGCAGGAAAGCGTGGGTGAGGCGCCGCATGGCTCGCCCATCGCGGGGCTGGAAGCCTGGCGCAGCCTGCCCGTATGGGAAGACGAGGCGCCAGTGGGCCAACCGGGCTCGCAGCCCGTCGAGCCGGCGGAAGCGCGCGCGCGTCTTTCCCGGATGGTCGGGGTGCCGCGCCCCGAACAGGCGGCCTACAGCGATGCCGCGACCTACGCCTTCGGCCCGCGCGAACAGGCCGGAAGCCCGCGCATCGCCCTGGTGGAAGCGGGCACCGGCACCGGCAAGACGCTGGGCTATCTGGCGCCCGCCAGCCTGTGGGCCGAAAAGAACGGGCCGGGGCTTTGGATTTCAACCTACACCCGCAACCTCCAACGGCAGATCGTGCAGGAGATCGCCCATCTGTGGCCCGATCCGGTGGAGCGCGCGCAAAAGGCGGTGGTGCGCAAGGGGCGGGAGAATTACCTCTGCCTGCTGAACTTCGAGGAAGCCGCCAAGCGCACGGCGCTGGCGCCCGGCCAGCGCTCCATCGCGCTGGGACTGATCGCGCGCTGGATTTCCTCCCACACCGACGGCGATCTGTCGGGCGTGGGTTTTCCTGCCTTCCTGGCGGCGCACCTGCCGCTTTCCACCGTCACCGACCGGCGCGGCGAATGCATCTATGCCGCCTGCCCGCACTATCGCCAGTGCTTCATCGAGCGCGCCATCCGCAGGGCCCGCCATGCCGACATCGTGGTGGCCAATCATGCGCTGGTGATCGCCCAAGCCTCGCAGGATTGGCTGGGCGTGGACGAGACCACCGACACCCCGCCCGAGGAGGACGGCCGGCGCCTGCGCTACGTGTTCGATGAAGGCCACCACCTGTTCGACGCCGCCGATAGCGGCTTTTCCGCCCGGCTGTCGGGACGGGAGATGGCCGAACTGAGGCGCTGGATCAGAGGGCCCGAAGGGCGCGCTCGCACCCGGATGCGCGGGCTGGACGAGCGGCTGAAGGATCTGGTGGCCGACGATGAAGCCGCCCAACACGCTTTGGAAGACGCGGTGCAGGCCGCGTCCGCGCTGGCGGGCGAAGGCTGGACACAGCGCTTGGGCGGCGGGCCGCGCGGCCCCGGGGAAGTCTTTCTCGCACTGGCTTACAGCCATGTGCGGGCGCGCAGCCCCGATGCCGACGCCTTCTATAGCCTCGAAGCCGAACCACATCCGATGGGCGACGACCTCTTGCAGGCGGTGCGCGAACTGGCGCGCGGTCTGAAGCGAATCGCCGATCCGCTGGCCAACCTGGCGCGGCGGCTGCGCAAGAAGATGGACGACAAGACCGCAACCATCGAGCCTTATACAAAAGCCCGGCTGGGGGCGGCGGCGCGCGGCGTCGACCGCCGCGCCAAGATCATCCTGCCCGCCTGGATCCAGATGCTCAGCACGCTGGAAAATGGCGAGATCGCCGAGGAATTCGTCGACTGGTTCGAACTGTCGCGCGAAGACGGGCGCGACGCCGATGTCGGGCTGGCCCGGCACTGGGTCGATCCCACCGTGCCGCTGGCGGGCGAAGTGCTGGAGGGCGCCCATGGCGCGCTGATCACCTCGGCCACCTTGCGCGATAGCGGCGGCGACAATGACGATCACTGGGCCAGCGCCGAAGTGCGCACCGGCGCCGGGCACCTGCCGATGCCGGCACGGCGCGCCCATTTCGGATCGCCGTTCCAATATGGCGCCCAGTCGCGCGTCTTCGTCGTCACCGATGTGGCGCGGCGCGAGCCGGCCGCGCTGGCCGCCGCCTATCGCGAACTGTTCCTGGCCTCGGGTGGCGGCGCTCTGGGCCTCTTCACCGCCGTGCGCGCGCTCAAGGATGTCGCCAGCCGCATCACCGCGCCGCTGACCGAAGCCGGACTGGCGCTTTACGCCCAGCATGTCGACCGGCTGGATACCGGATCGCTGGTCGACCTGTTCCGCGCCGAGGAGAATGCCTGCCTGCTCGGCACCGACGCCTTGCGCGACGGCGTCGATGTGCCGGGGCGGTCGCTGCGGCTGGTGGTATTCGACAAGGTGCCCTGGCCCAAGCCGACCATCCTGCACAAGGCCCGGCGGGTGAAGTTCGGCAAGGGCTATGACGACCTGATCACCCGTTTCCGGCTGAAGCAGGCCTTTGGTCGGCTGATCCGGGGTCCGGAGGACAAGGGCTGTTTTGTGATTCTCGAAGGGGCGACCCCCAGCCGCCTCCTGCCGGCCTTTCCGCCCGATGCCCCGGTCAAACGCTGCGGCTTGGCCGAAGCGATTGGGGATATCCGCGCATTCCTGGGCCCGGAAGCCGTGACCCACGCCACCCCGCCGCCTATAACCAGCTGATGGCCGCCACAATCGAAACCCTCAATCCCGCTGACGAAAACCCAAGTGAAAGTTACGGCCGCTTCTCGACCGGCATCCTGCCGAGTCACGTTTTGAAGCGCCTGCTGGACCAGGGCCGCGAGATCACCGCGTCTGAGCCCTTCGCGCCGGGCCAGATTCAGCCTGCCAGTATCGACCTGCGGCTGGGGCCGGTGGCCTACCGGGTGCGGGCCAGCTTCCTGCCCGGCCCTGCCGCCACCGTCGCCGAGCGCATGCAGTCGGTCTTCATGCATGAAGTCGACCTGACGCACGGCGCGGTGCTGGAAGCCGGCAGCGTCTATATCGTGCCGCTGCTGGAGCGCGCCGAATTCTCGGCGCGCATTTCCGGCGGCGCCAATCCCAAAAGCTCGACGGGGCGCATCGATGTCTTCACCCGGCTGATCACCGATTACGCGCCGTCCTTCGACCGGGTTGAGCCGGGCTATCGCGGCCCGCTCTATGCCGAAATCTGCCCGCAGACCTTTCCGGTGCTGGTGCGCAAGGGCTCAAGGCTCAATCAATTGCGCATCCGCCACGGCTCGCCCCAGTCCAGCGACACAGCGCTGCGCCGATTGCACGAGCAGGTGCCGCTGGTAGCGGGCGAACCCAATATCGAGAACGGCCTGGCGCTTTCGATCGACCTCAAGGGCAGCGCCGACGCCGGCATGCGCATCGGCTTTCGCGCCAAGAAGCACACCGGCCTGATCGACGTCGACAAGGTCGGCCTGCTCGATCCGGCCGACTTCTGGGAACCGATCCAGGCCAATGCGCGCGGCGACATGGTGCTGGACCCGGACGAGTTCTACATTCTGGTGAGCCGGGAGCAGGTGGCGATCCCGCCCGACCATGCCGCCGAGATGGTGCCGTTCAATCCGCTGGTGGGCGAGTTCCGCGTTCACTATGCGGGCTTCTTCGATCCGGGTTTTGGTTACGCGCCGGGCCAGCCGCCATCGGCGCGCGGCGTGCTGGAAGTGCGCTCGCGCGAAGTGCCCTTTATCCTGGAACATGGCCAGATCATCGGCCGGCTGGTGTTCGAGCGCCTGACCGATCCGCCCCCCCAAGGCTATGGCGCGGGGCTGGGGTCCAACTATCAGGGCCAGGGTCTGAAGCTGTCGAAGCACTTCAAAGCGCCTTGATGCCGCTCTTGTTGGGAACCCTTCGTAACAATTGTTGCGAAAAGCCCACACGCTTGCCCCAAAGCACCGGCCGGCCTTGCAAAACCGTTGCGCAGGAGCGTGTCTCCGGCACATTTAGCGCACTGCAGATGGACGGTTTGGGGAAACCCTGCAGCAGTTGGTTCCAGGCTTCGGCCGGCAAACCAAATGTCCGATTTGAAGGGGGCAGTGTGAGGCGGCTACGGCGCGAAATGTGCCGGCCGCCTCATGTTTTTGTGCTTCTTACTTTCCAATGATTCTAAAGACCGCGCGTCTGGCCCTGCGGCCACAACAGCTGGACGACGCCCCTCACCTGTTCGCCATTCTGGGCGATCCCCAAGCCATGCGGTTCTGGAACCGGCCCGCCACCCTGCGTCTGGGAATCGTGGAGGAAATGGTGCGCGAACAGCAGGAGGCGATGGCCAGCGGACTTTGCCGTTACTGGACGGTGCTGGAAGGCGGTGACGCCATTGGCAGCGTCGATCTCAGTCTTATCGAAGGTGCCAGCGCCGAGCTGGGATTCCTGCTGCGCCGCGACCGCTGGAGCATGGGTCTTGGTACCGAAGCGGTCCGGTGCGTGATCGACCATGCCTTTGGTCCGCTGGGACTGAGGCGGTTGGCGGCGGCGGTGCAGACCGGAAACCTTGCCGCCGTCCGGCTGCTGGAAAAGTCAGGATTCTCAAGGCGTGACGCCCGCCCGGTGCGGCTGGCCGGCGGGACCCTGGCAAACTGCGCCTTTTACGCGCTGGACCGCTCGGCCGGTTAACACCGCTTAGCGTCGATTGCCTCTGCGCAGACCTGGCGCGCGGTGCTATACTGGCTGCGGTCCCAACGGACTGTGTTGCATATCGCGGGAGACGCAATCGAAAGCAGCCGCCGCAAAGGCGGACTAACATCCAGGAGGAGACATCATGAGTGGCTTGGGAGAATTTCATCACGCGGAAGAAGCGGAAACCAAAGGCGCGAAAATCACTCATTGGATTATTCTCGCCGTTGTCGTTGTCGGCATGGGCGCTTTCTACTTGGCCTGGAGCTAAAACAGGCAGGCATCTTCGCGCCTTGTAACGGTTGCCGCTCAAGCGGCGACTGAGTTTGACTTGTTTTTCGCCAAGCCAAAGTGGCGCGCGGAATTTTGTGGCCTGAGCAGGGTTGCCTAGCGACGGCGTAGGCAACGAGCGAAGTGGGCTTCACGCCCATGAGCGACGCGCGACGGTCGTTAGCGACAGCGTAGTGCGACGGACGCAAAAGGCCCGCGCCGGTTCAGGAACGCTCTCGACCCGCACGACGCCAGCGGCTGACGATTTCGTCGAGTCCCTCCCGGTCCATGTTGGGCGCCTTCCAGCTGGCGGAAAAGCCGGTATGGCGGCTGCGCGGCACGCCGCGCTTGCCCAGATCGTCGAAGCGGATGCGCATCGGCATGGAAACGCCCTGCCCCAGCACGATGGCCTCGCGGTCGCCCAGAAGGGGGAGGAAATCCACCAGGTCGATCATTCCTTCATAGGTCGAGCCGCGAATGACGTCCTGGTCGCGCTCGCTGGACAGGCGCAGCACCACCGCGGTGCCGCACTGGGAAAGAATGGTGGAATCCAGTTCGCTGGGACGCTGGGTGACGAGGCACAGGCTGAGGCCGTATTTGCGCCCTTCCTTGGCGATACGCGACAGCGCCTGGCGGGTGGGGACGAATTTCTGCTCGCTGGCCGGGGCGTAGCGATGGGCTTCCTCGCACACCAGCAGCATGGGCAACCCGCCCTTGCTCCACACCGCCAGGTCGAAGGCCAGGCGCGAGATCACCGAGATCACCACGTCCAGGATTTCCGGCGGCACGGTGGAAAGGTCGATCACCGAGATGGGGCGGCCTTCGCCCGGCACGCGGAACAGGCGGGCCAGGACCTCGCCCATCGTGTCCTGCACCGACAGCGAGCCGAACATGAAGTTGTAGCGCTGGTCAGTGACCAGGCTTTCGATGCGCGCCTTGAGGCGGCGATAGGGCAGCATGAACTGGGTGCGTTCGAGCTTGCCCAGCTGCTCGTCCAGCCAGGCCGTGACGTCCGACATGCGGAAAGGCGTGGGCGTGTCGACGGTGATGACATGCTGTTCGGCGGACTTGCGCGCCAGGGCGCCGGCGCGGGCGGTGGCGGACTCGTTGTAGCGGCGCTTGGCATGCACCACCGCGTCGGACAGGATTTCGGTTTCCGCATCGTAATGGGCGTCGCGGCTGACCAGGGCGGCGATCATTTCGGGGAAATCCAGCATCCAGAAGGGCAGGCTGAAATTGTCGAGATTGATCGGCTCCACCAGCCCGCCAAAGGCGGCGGAATATTCGTTGTGGATGTCCAGGATCACGACATGGGCATGGGCATGATCGGTCAGCAGGCGCTGCAGGATGCAGGTCACCGCCGAGGACTTGCCCGAACCGGTCGACCCCACGATCAGGAAATGCTTTGAGAGAAGATCGTCCACCAGCAGGCGCGCGGGCACCGTTGGTTCCTGGAACAGGGTGCCGATCTTGATGCTGGCGGCCTGGGGCGGGGCATAGACACGCGTCAGGTCATGCTTGTCGGCCAGCAGCACCGCATCGCCCAGCGTGGGCAGGCTGGAAACACCGCGCCGGAAGGTCAGGCGGCGGTTCTGGTCCGGCGCCACTTCGCCCGCCAGGTTGATTTCGATCAGACCGGTGGATTGGGGTTCGCCTTCCGCCGCCGGCATCGGCGAACTGATGGCGGTGACAACGCCCATGGCGGCGCTGGTGGGGGTGACGACCTTGATCAGGGCGCCAATCTGCACGCGGGCGTCATTGGCAATGGCGTCCTGACGTTCCAGCATCGCGACCGCATGGCTGCCGGATACCGACACAATATGGGCCAGACGAACCGGCGGCGCGGCGGGAACGCCGCGGCGTTCACGGAAGGGCGGCGCTGAAGGGTTGGAAGTGGGCGGCGCGGCGGGCGGCTTTTCAATATGCAGGGTCATGCGACTTTTCCGGTTGCAGCGGATGTGGGAGCAGATACGGCCTGCCCGCGCGGCAGGGTGACCACCGCGGTGGTGCCGGCGTCCGGCTGGCTGTCGAGATAAAGGCTGCCGCCATGCAGTCGGGCGATGCCCATGGCGAGCGGCAGGCCGAGGCCCGCGCCTTCCTGGGTACGGGCGAGGTGGCCCTGCACCTGGGCGAAGGGCTTGAGCGCCAGCACGATCTGTTCATGGGTCATGCCGACGCCGGTATCGGCGATGGCGATGGTGACGCCGCCGCCCTTCACAGCCTTGGCCATCACCAGGATGCGTCCTTTTGGGGGCGTGAACTTGCTGGCGTTGGAAAGCAGATTGGCAAAAAGCTGGCGCAGCCTCTTGGAGTCGCCGCTGATGTCCGGCAGGTCTGCCTCCAGGCGCAGGTCCAGCGACTGCTGCTTGGCGGCGAAAGCGGGACGCGCATTCTCCACCGCAATCTCCAGCACCTCGCCGATGGAAAGCGGCGCGGGGTCCAGGCTCAGGCTGCCGGATTCCAGCCGCGACATGTCCAGCACGTCCGACACCACATTCAAGAGCCGGCGCCCGGCATTGGCGATGTGTTCGGCATAATCGCTGGCTTCGCCCGGGCTGGTCGCACGCGGCTGGCGCAGCAGATCGGAGAAGCCGATGATGGCGTTCAGCGGTGTGCGCAGCTCGTGGCTCATGGTCGACAGAAAGGCCGACTTGGAGCGGGCGTTGAGTTCGGCTTCGGCGCGGGCGGCGCGGATGGCGCGTTCGGTATATTTGCGCAGCTGCATTTCGCCAAAGGTGTCCGAATACCTGGCAAGCAGTCCGCTGGCTTTGCGCGTACGCGCATGTTGGCCCCGAACGGCCATGGGTAACTTTTCCCGTAAAATCAGCCTAAATCTAAGGCCCCAGCCCTTTGAAGACCGTTAACGGCCCGACAATTGGTCAGGGTTTGGGGCTGGTCGGAAGGCTGCAAAAAGCGCGATAAAGCTGGGAAAAAGGGGCCACCGTTATGCAGCTGCCGATCAAGCACAGCCTGGAGCGCATTCCGGGGGGCATGGTGATCGTGCCCCTGGCGCTGGGGGCCACCATCGCCACCTTTGCGCCCGGCGCGGGCAGTTTCTTCGGCTCCTTCACCGGGGCGCTGTTCACCGGCGCCCTGCCCATCCTGGCGGTGTTCTATGTCTGCATGGGCGCCACCATTCCGTTTGAAAGCTTGCCGCATGTCGCAGGCAAGGGCGGCGTGCTGCTGGCGGCCAAGGTCGGCATGGGCGTGGCCGCCGCCATGATCCTGGGGCATTTCCTGGGGGTGGAGCCGGTCAAGGCGGGATTCTTCGCCGGACTTTCAACGCTGGCGGTGGTCGCCGCGATCAACGACACCAATGGCGGGCTCTACATGGCGCTGATGGGCCGTTACGGGCGGCCGCAGGATGTCGCTGCCTATTCGGTGATGTCGCTGGAGTCCGGTCCGTTCATCACCATGATGACCCTGGGCGGGCTTTTCATGTTTCCCTGGCAGACGCTGCTGGGCGCGATCCTGCCGCTGCTGGTCGGCATGGCGCTGGGCAATCTGGACCGCAACATGCGCGACTTTCTGGGCAAGGCCGCGCCGGCGCTGATTCCGTTTTTCGCCTTCGCCATCGGCGCGTCGCTGAACCTGACCATGGTATGGCGCGCGGGACTGTTGGGCATCGCGCTGGGCTTTGCCATCCTGGTCGTGTCCTGCAGCGTGATGTTCCTTGCGGACAAGATCAGCCGCGGGCAATGGCGTGGCGGGGCTGGCCGCCTCGGCCACCGCCGGCAATGCGGCGGCGGTGCCGGCGCTGGTCGCCCACGCCAATCCCGCCTATGCCGAGGCCGCGCCCTTCGCCACGGTGCTGGTGGCCGCCAGCGTGGTGGTCACGATGCTGTTCGTGCCGCTGATCACGGCGTGGTGGGCAAAGAAGGTCGGCGTGGCCGCGTAAAGGATAACCGCCGCATCACCCTCGTTGTCATGGCCCGCAAATGCGGGCCACCCAGGTGACAGCGGTTTGCATTCGAAAAGAGGGCCATCGTCAAATCTTCGATGTAGAGCTTGGCCCAACTGGGTGGCCCGCATGGAGTTTACACTCCGGCCGCGCTTCGCGCGGACCGGGGTGGCGGGCCATGACATCGAGTTATGACGAAACTGCGGTGAACCGAATCAACCCCTCGGGTAATCCCGCCACAGCCATTCCAGCGCCGACGGCAAGGTCTGCATCACCACGCGCGGATCGACATGGCGCGATTCTTCCGACCAGACATACTCGTGGTCATAGCCCTTGCGCTTGAGCGCCGCCGCCATGCGGTTGTTGGCCAGCGGCCAGTTGTGCCAGGTGTTTTCCGGATCGTCGAAATGCAGGTCCTGGGCGCTGACATGCATCCACATGCGGATCGGCTTTTTCGCCGCCTTGGGGATCAGCGTGGCGTGATATTCCCAGCCGCCGCGCGGCGTCTTGGGGTCTTCCGGCGACGCCTGGTTCACGAAGGTGCCGGAATAGGAGAGAATCTTGCGATAGCTCTCCGGGTGGAACCAGGCCATCGTCCAGGCGCAGATCGCGCCCGAGCTGCCGCCCATCGCGCCGCGCCCTTCCGGGTCCTTGGTAAAGGTGATGCCGTAATTCTTTGACACCGCCGGCAGCAATTCCTGCTCCACGAACTGGTAATAGCGATCCGAGATGGTGTCGTATTCCAGCCCGCGCTGCGAACCCTGCGCGTCGCTGCCGCCGGAATCGGCCGCCACGATCACCATGGCGGGAAGACGTTTGGCGGCGATCATGTTGTCGAGTACGGGAGCCAGGCGGCGGATGTAACCGCGGCCATCCTGCACCACCATGAAGGGCGCGGGCGTGCCGGCTTGGTAGCCGGGCGGGATATAGACCCAGACATGACGACGATAGGGACCGGGGGCGGAGATCTCTGCTTCCGGCCAGGCCAGGCGGTTGCCATACGCGTCGCGCTTGGCGGTCTTCTCGCTCTCTACCCGCACGATGCCCGGATAGATCTTGCTGTCATACGAATAGAGAATGAATTCGCGCACGTCACCTTGCGGCACTGCCGGATTGGGCACGGTTTCGGGCGCGTTGACATATGGCGGACGGATGATGCTGTTTTCCGCACTCT
>CAMCWK010000026.1 GCA_945882615.1 Rhizobium sp. Q54
CGCTACGGCTTCCGCGACACGCTGATGATCAATGGCTTTTTCTGCAGCGCCGGTTACGCGCTGTGCGGGCTGTTCCGCCCCGGCTGGCCGCTGACGGTGATGTTCCTGGTCATGGTGCTTGCCGGCTTCTTCATGTCGCTGCAATTCACCGGCTACAACACCATAGCCTATGACGAGATTCCGCCCGAACGCATGGCCAGCGCCACCAGCTTCTACACCACCTTCCAGCAGCTGATGCTGTCGATCGGCATCTGCGCCGGCGCGGCGGGGTTGCAGGCAGCCATGGTGGTGCGCGGCGATGCGATGCCCCAGTTGATGGATTTCACCATCGCCTTCTGGGCCGTGGCGATCATCTCGCTCAGCGCCACCATCTGGAACCGGCGCTTTTCCCACGAGGCGGGAACCGAGATCAGCGGCCATACGCCCCGCACCTGGTCCACCCGTCAGGTCATCAAGGAACCGCGAGGCCTGGGATCATGAGCGATTTCAAGATCGGCGGTACGATTGCGGTAAACCGGCTTGGTTTCGGAGGGATGCAGATCACCGGCGACGGCGTCTGGGGTCCGCCACGCGACCGCGCCGAAGCCCTGCGTGTCCTCAAGCGGCTCCCGGAGCTGGGCGTCGATTTCATCGATACCGCCGATTCCTATGGTCCCGATGTGTCCGAGCAGCTGATCCGCGAGGCGCTGCATCCTTATGACGGCCTCTTGATCGCCACCAAGGCGGGCTTCACCCGCGGCGGTCCGCACATGTGGCATGTCAATTGCCGCCCGGAACACCTGATCGCCAGCGCGCGCAAAAGCCTTCGCCAGCTCGGCATCGAACAGATCGGCTTGTGGCAGCTGCACCGGATCGACGGCCGCGTGCCGCGCGCCGAACAGTTCGGCGCCGTCAAACAATTGCTGGACGAAGGCGTGATCGCCCATGCCGGGCTGTCGGAGGTTTCGGTCTCCGACATTCAGGCGGCGTCGAAGGTCTTTCCGGTGGCCACGGTGCAGAACGCGTACAATATGGCGGACCGCGGCAGCGACGCTGTGGTGGATTACTGCCAGGCCAACGGCATCGGCTTTATCCCCTATTACCCCCTGGGCGGCGGGGGCGAGCTGGCGCGGGCAGGCGGAAAGCTGGCCACGCTGGCCAGGGCGAAGGGCGCAACCAGCGGCCAGATCGCGCTGGCCTGGCTGCTGAAACGCTCCCCGGTCATGCTGCCGATTCCGGGTACTTCAAAGGTGGCGCATCTGGAAGAAAATTGCGCCGCCGCCGCCATCACCCTCAGCGACGCGGAATTCGCCAGCCTCGGTCACCGCTGACGCCTTGCGCCAAACCGGCTAAGCTTTCCAAAAATCACGGGGCGGAATCATGAAGACCCAGCTGTTTATCCTGGCCTTCGCGCTGGCGGCCACGCCGGCCAGCGCCGGGCTGACCCGCCTCACGGTGGAAAAGACCACGCCGATGTCGGGCGGCTATGTGCTGCTGGAGGGGCGTTTCCATGGCGAACTGGATCCCGACAGCCCCCATAACGCCCAAGTCAACGACATCAAGCTGGCGCCGCGCAATGCCGCTGGCAGGGTCGAGTATTCCGCCACCTTCGCCATCGCCAAGCCGGAAGATGTCAGCCGTTCCTCGGGGATGCTGGTCTATGACGTCCCCAACCGGGGTAATGGCGCCGCAACCAATATCGGTGACGGTCATGTCCATGTGGTGAGCGGCTGGCAGGGCGACCTGGAAGAGGGGGCCGGGGTCCAGTCCCTGCGGGCGCCGTCCGCGACGCTGAACGGGCCGGCCATAGTGCGCTTTCTCGACATTCCCGCCGGCACCACCACGCTTTCGGTCAAGGGCGGCCCCCAGGGCAAGCAAGGCGGCCGCGCCTTCGAGGTGGCGACCGAAGAGAATGCCAAGCTGTTCATCGGCGCCTCCGACGATGATGCCGGCAATCAGCACGAGATCCAGGGGCGCAATTTCGCCTTTGCCGATTGCAGCAAGACGCCGTTCCCCGGCACGCTCGACCTGACCAAGCTGTGCGTCAAGGACGGCTTCGATCCCAAGTTGGCCTACACCCTGGCCTTCACCGCCAAGAACCCCAAGGTGCTGGGCGTCGGCTTTGCCGCCACCCGCGATCTGGTCAGTTTCCTGCGCTATGGCGAGCGCGACGCGGCGGGCAATCCCAATCCCCTAGCGGGCAAGATGCGCTGGGCGGTGGGACGCGGGGTGTCGCAATCGGGCAATTTCCTGCGCGCCTTCGTCCATCTGGGTTTCAACACCGGCGAAAATGGCCTGCAGGTGTTCAGCGGCATCAACCCCATCGTGGCGATGCGGATGAATTCCATGAGCTACCGTTTTGCTTCGCCCGGCGGCCTGGTCGGGCTTTACGAGATCGGCAATGACGGCATCAACTGGTGGAGCGAATACGACGACAAGGTGCGCGGCCTTGGCCGCGGCAGCCTTTTGGCCCGCTGCACGACGGCCGGCCATTGCCCCAAGGTGGTGGAAATACTGGGCTCGGCCGAGTTCTGGAATTTGCGCGCCAGCGTCAATTTCGTCGGCACCGACGCCAAGTCCGACATTCCGCTTCCCGCCAATGTGCGGCGCTATTACAACCCCGGAACGCATCACAATGGCGGGCGTGGCGGTTTCGAACGGGCCGGCGTGGCGCACAATGCCTGCGTCCTGGCGTCCAATCCCAACCCTACCTCCGACGCCAACCGGGCGCTGTTCAAGGCGCTGCTGGACTGGGTTGCCGATGGGACCGAGCCGCCGCCCAGCAAATACCCCACTTTGGCGGCCGGCCAGCTGATCACGCCGGAAGCCTATGACCGGGCCTTTCCCGCCATCCTGGACCAGCCGCGCCCGGCCTACAGCCCACTCTACCAGTATGAGCTGGGGGATGGCTTCAACACCGCCGATATGACCGGCGCGATCAGCGTCACGCCGCCGCGCATCGTGCGGACCATCCCGCAGCTCTTCCCCCGCATCGATGCCGACGGCAATGAGCTGGACGGCATCCGCTCGCCGCTGCTGCAGGCGCCCTTGGGATCCTATGTCGGCTGGAACGTCACCACGTCCGGCTTCCAGGCCGGACGCTATTGCGGCAATACCGGTGGCTATATCCCCTTTGCCGCCACCCGCGCCGAGCGGCTGGAAAAGGGCGATCCACGCCCCTCGCTGGAGGAGCGTTATGCCAGTCATGCCGCCTATGTGGCCAAGGTGAAGGCGGCGGCGGATGAGCTGGTGGCGCAGCGCTACATGCTGGCGGCGGACGCGGCGCGCATCGTGAGTGAGGCGCAAGCCACCAAGTGGTAAATTCGCCGGAGCTCTCTGAGTCCATGGAGTAGTGTCATGTATACACCTCCCGCTTTTCAGGAAGATGAACCAGGTGCAATTCGGCAAATTATCCGGGAGGCGCGACTTTCCACGCTTATAACCGCTACATCCGAAGGACTGGTTGCAACACCGCTTCCCCTGCTGCTTGCGGATGAAGGAGAGCAGGGCGTCCTTTATGGACATGTGGCCAGGGCAAACCCCCAATGGCGCTTGCAGCCGATTGGAGACGCACTCGCGACCTTTTATGGCCCCGACGCCTACGTCACGCCTTCCTGGTATGAATCCAAACGCGAGCACGGCAAGGTCGTACCAACGTGGAATTATGTTGCGGTCCATGCGTATGGGCCGATCGAGTTTTTCGAGGATGAGGACCGTCTCTATGATGTCGTAACCCGCCTCACCAACTTGCATGAAGGCGCCCGCGCCGAACCATGGGCTGTTACCGATGCGCCCGCGGAATTCATCAAATCCCAATTGCGGGGCATCGTGGGTCTAAGGCTTCCGATTGCGCGGGTCGAAGGAAAGCGAAAATTGAGCCAAAATCGTCCTGCGGCTGATCGCGCCGGGGTCGCGGTGGGGCTCGGGCAGAGTGAGCGTGTCGGCGACAAGATCGTCTCAGCCTTGATCCCGCGCGATCGCTGAGGGCCTTCAGCCATAGTTATACCGGCAAAAGAAAACCCGCCGGGAATGCCCGGCGGGTTTTTCATTTAAGCCTTTAAAACCAGCTACTTCACGCCAACCCGGACATCTTCCAGGATGCGGCGGGCGCGGGTGGTATTGAAGATGCCGCAGGAACAGAAGCGCGCCATGGTCTCGGCGGCTTCCTTGGGCGTGCGGCGGTTTTCCTTCACGAAGCTCATCATCTTCTGCGCCAGGTTGATCGACAGCATGCCGTGGCCGCACATGGTCGAGAGCATGATGGCCTGCTTGCCCGGCGTGTTGTCGCCCACATCCTCAAAGCCCAGCGAATAGGCGATGGAGTGGCGCGGGATGCCGGCATGTTTGCAGGCATTCTTGGCATTGTCGATCGAGGAGGAGATGTTGACCGACAGGCCGAGATCTTCTTCCTTGATGCGCTTGACGAAGGCTTCGGCATTGGCGCGGCTGTCGAACACGGCGGCCATGGTGCCCGCTTTGCTCATGCCTTCCAGCACTTTCTTGAAGTTCGGCTTGTTGCGCTTGCCCCAGTGACCAAAGATGCTCTTGCTCTTGGTCGGGCGCAGCGAACCGCCATGCAGGGCGTCGCCCAGGCTGGCGGGCTTGTATTCGGCCGCGATCTGCATGAAGCGCTTCTGCGCTGCCAGCGCGTCGCCGGTCTGGCCGGCCGCCTTGCTCTTGGCGGGGAGCGAAAAGACGATGTAGTCGTCGACGAAGCTTTCGGCCTTGCCGTAACGATGCAGGGTATTGGTCATGCGGTCACCATTTCCTTGGGCTGCGCCCCTTTATCAGCCGAGATGGGCGCGGCATTCGTAAGATCGCGGATCACCTTGCGGCCCAGACCGATATTGGTCTTGGCGCGCTGCGGGTTGTAGCCGAGCTTTTCCAGGATCGGCAGGACCATGGTCTCTTCGCCGTCGGCGTCGCAACGCACGCCAACGCCGATCACGACCTGGGTCGGGATGCGCTTTTCGACTTCCCAGATGATGCGCATGATTTCCTCGGTGCGCGCGACGGGCACCTTGATCTCGATGATGGCGCTCATCACCTTTTCATTCAGGATGTCGGTGCGGATGTCGCCCGTGGTGACGTCGGTCATCAGGGTGGAGATCGGATTGTTCTTTTCGAACGACACGCCGGCCTTGGCCAAAGCGCGGCTCATTTCCTGGAAGTCGCGGAAGCGGGCGCCGATGCCGGGGCGGCCCAGCTCGATGGTAAAGCCGACTTCGCCGATGCCCACGCGATCGGTGACGTCATTGGTCTTCACTTCCTCGGTGCCGCGGCCCGAAACGCCGGTCGATTCATGGGGCACGCGCGGGTCCGAGAAGGCGCGGCGCACCACGCGCGGCCATTCCAGCTGGTCGGGCTCGAACGCGGTGGTGGGGCACACATCGGGCTCCGGCTCGAAGCGGACGCGGAAGTTGGCCAAGGTGCGGCGGACGAAGCGCACCGTCGAAGGCGGCAGCACTTCCTTGGAGAGCCCGTTGTAGCAGGCATAGCATTCGACGCATTCGTCGCGGTTGATGGTCGCGCGCTGCAGCAGCGGATCGATATAGATCGCGCCCATCGGGCAGACATAGGTGCAGTTGCCACAGGCGACGCACTTCGCTGGATTGATCTTCATTGTATTTCCTTCCCGGAAAAAACATAAGCCAGACAAGGCTTTGCATATTTGCGACAGATTAGAATGGGTGGCGTTTCAGGGTGCAAGCTGTTTCTGGCTTTTGCCTTTAAAGAACCTCTTTTGCTGCGAATGGTTCTCAAGAGAGGTCAGAAATTGGGCTGATTTTCTGTCTTATTGTTTTTAAAAGTACCAAAACCGTACGACGCGAACAAAAAATCAGCGATCCAGGAACCGCCACAAGGCCTGCTATCGTAAAGCTGACAGGCGAAAGACCTGCTTTCAGGGAGAAGGAATCATGAAACTTCACGCCACTCTGCTGTCCTTCGCGCTGCTTGCGGTTCCCGTGGCCGCCATTGCGCAGGGCGTTGCGCCCGACCGGCCCAAGGCCGCGCCCAATCCCACCACCAACCGCTATGTTGAAGTTCCGGGCTTTTTCAAAATGCCCAAGGGCCGCGACATGGGCGCTTCCAGTTCGGTGATGGGCGACGCTGCGGGCAATATCTGGGTCGTGGACCGCTGTGCCGCCAACAGCTGCACCGGCAGCAAGCTGGCGCCGATCATGCAGTTCGACGCGCGCGGCAATTTCATCAAGTCGTTCGGCGCGGGGCTGATGCAGTTCCCGCACGGCTTCTTCATCGACGCTAAGGATCACCTCTGGATCACCGATGGCGTCCCGCCCGATGGCAAGGGCAACAAGGGCCATGCGGTGCTGGAGTTTGGTCCTGACGGCAAGCTGCTGCGCACCTTGGGCAAACCCGGTGATCCCGGTGACGGCCCCGATCTCTTCCGTGAACCCAATGCCGTGCTGGTGACACCCAGCGGCACCATCTTCGTCTCGGAAGGGCACACGCGCGGTCCCAAGAACACGCCGCGCATCATCAAATTCGATTCCAGCGGCAAGTTCATCAAACAGTGGGGCAGCGGGGGCTCAGGCCCTGGCCAGTTCGGCCAGCCCCATGCGCTGGCGATGGACAGCAAGGGACGCCTGTATGTCGGCGACCGCGACAACAATCGCATCCAGATGTTCGACCAGGAAGGAAAGCTTCTGGGGCAGATGAAGCAATTCGGCCGCCCCAGCGGCATCGCCATCGACCGCAATGACACGATTTATGTCACCGACTCCGAATCCAAGGACAAGAATGAGTACGGCCACAACCCCGGCTGGAAGCGCGGCATCCGCATCGGCAGCCTGAAGGACGGCATCGTCACCGACTTCATTCCCGACACATTTGTGGACGCCGAAGGCTCCAGCACCAGCGGCGGCGAGGGCGTGTGGGCCGATGGCAAGGGCGGGGTGTTCAGCGCCCGGGTCGGGCAGCAGGACGTGATCAAATATGTCAGGAAGTAGCTAGCGCGGAATAAGCGCGCCGGGCTGGGCCACGACGCGGGCCGCCAGCGCAAGCCCGTCCTTCACGGCTTCCTGCGGCGACTTGCCCTTGAGGCGTGCCGCCAGATAGGCGCCGTTGAAGGAATCGCCCGCGCCCGACGTGTCCACCACCTTCACAGCCTGGGTGGGCAGGGCGGTGATCTCATCGCCCACGCGCAAGATGCAGCCATCCTCGTCGCAGGTCAGCGCAATTTCCGCATTCGTCAAAGTGGCGGTGAATTCGATCTGCTTTCGCGGATCGTTCATCTCGTACATCAGCTGATAATCCTGGCGGCTGGGCAGAACGATGGAAGCCAGCTTCACCATGTCTTCAAAGGTATGCCGGGCATCGTCCATCGCTTTCCACAGCGCCGGGCGGATATTGGGATCGAAGGCCACCTTGGTTTTCAGTGTGCCCAGCAGCTTGATCGCCGCCTGGCGGTCATCATGGCCCAGGATCGCCAGCGAGATGCCGGAGACATAGACCAGATCGGCCTTGTTCAGCACCTCGGCGCCGCCCGCCGCCAGCAGCAGCCGCAGCCATTCCTTGGCCGGTGTGTCGCTGCGCCAATAGTGGAATTTGCGGTCGCCCTTGGCGTTGGTCTCGATCAGGTACAGCGCCGGCCGTTCGCCCGGGATACGGAACACCAGCCGGTCGCTGATGCCTTCGCCGCGCCAGGTTTCGACCATGGCATTGCTGAGGCTTTCATCGCCGGTGGCGGTGAGAAACGCGACGTCAATATCGGGTGCGCTGCGCTTGAGATAGACGGCGGTGTTGTAGGCGTCGCCCGCGAAGCTGCGCCGCAGGTGCCCGTCCTCGACGGGCCGCAGCTCGACCATGCATTCGCCGATGGAGATGGCGCTGGTCATGACTTTGTTATTCCTTGGGCCAACTCCTTGGCTTCGCGGGCCATCACGGCGGCCTTGGCGAAAGCGTCGGCTTCGTTCAGCTCGGAGGGTACCATCCACGAACCGCCGGCGCAGATCACGTTGGGCAGCGACAGATAGGTCTTCAGGTTGCCCGGTCCAACGCCGCCGGTGGGGCAGAAGCGGACCTGCGGAAAAGGGCCACCCAGCGCCTTGATGGCGGGCGCGCCGCCGCTGGTCTCCGCCGGAAAGAACTTGAAGGTGGAAAGACCCAGGGACAGGCCGTGCATGATTTCGGATGCGGTGGCGACACCCGGCAGGATCGGCACAGTGTGATCGCGCGAGGCTTTCACCACCTCATCCGTCAGGCCGGGGCTGACCACAAATTGGCTGCCGGCCGCAGCGGCGGCGGCAAACTGCGCCGCATTGATCACGGTGCCCGCGCCGACGATGGCGCCTTTGACTTCGGCGGCGATCGCCGCAATGGCGGCGAGACCGGCATCGGTGCGCAGGGTGATTTCCAGGATGTTGAGGCCGCCTTCGACCAGCGCCTTGGCCAGCGGCACGGCATGGGCCAGATCCTTGATCACGATCACCGGCACGATGCGGGTGGCCCGCAACTCGTCGTCAAAAGCCATGAAAGACCCCAATTTTCGCAGGCCTTATAGCCGCATTGGCGCGGGGAAAACTAGGGCAGGCGGGGGCTGCCCTGCTGTCGCGGATGCAAAGGGCTGGTCGCCAACGTCATGGCTGGGTGAAGACGGCGCCGAAAAACAGCTTCAGGATACCCGCCACCAGCAGCAGCACCGCGACGCTGGCGACCCACAAGCCGGCGAACCAAAGCAGCTGCCGCGCTTTCAATGACATCAGTGATACCCATCGGTCCCGACTTTGCCGCGAAACACCCAATAGGCGTAGGCGGTATAGGCCAGGATGATGGGCAGCAGGATCAGCGCGCCCACCAGCATGAAGCCTTGCGAACTGGCCGGGGCGGCAGCGTCCCAGATCGAGATACTGGGCGGTACGATATAGGGATACATGCTGACCGCCAGGCCCAGAAAGGAGAGCGCGAACAGCGCCAGCGCCAGCAGGAAGGGTAGCGTTTCGCGGCCTCGCGCCAGGGTAACGAAATAGGCGGCGGTTGTGATGATCACCAGCAGCGGCACCTGGGCCGTCGCCATCACGGTGGGCCAGGCGAACCAGCGTTCGTAATAGGCATAGGCCAGGAAGGGCGTGGCGGCGCTGACCGCGACGATGCCCGCTATCAGGCCCAGGCCGGCAAAAGCCGCAATGCGCCGCGCGCGTTTCTGCAGACCATGCTCGGTCTTCATATTCAGCCAGCAGGCGCCCAGCGCTCCGTATCCGAACAGCAATGCGACGCCGCAGAGCAGGGTGAAGGGCGACAGCCAGTCCCACCAGCCGCCGCCATAGGCGCGTTCCGTGACGGTGACGCCCTGCAGGATTGCGCCCAGCGCGATGCCTTGCGCCAGGGTTGCGACCGCGGAACCGGAAAAGAACGCGAAATCCCACCAGGCACGGCCCCGGCTGCTGCGCCAGCGAAATTCAAACGCCACGCCGCGAAACACCAGCCCCAGCAGCATGGCGATCAGCGGGGTGTAGATGGCGGGCATCACCACGGCATAGGCCAGGGGAAAGGCCGCCATCAGCCCGCCGCCGCCCAGCACCAGCCAGGTCTCGTTGCCGTCCCACACCGGGGCGATCGAGTTCATCGCCGTGCCGCGCTCGCCGTGATCGTTCAGCAGCGGAAACAGGATGCCGACGCCCAGATCAAAACCGTCCAGCACCACATAGGTGAAGACGGCAAAGGCGACGATGCCCGCCCATACCAAGGTCAGAACGTCATCAGGCATCATGGCTGGCGCCTTTCTTTGCGACGGACGGGGCGGGGGTGATGCCGGCACTGCGCACCGGCGCGCCCGTGGCCAGACCGCTTTCATGCGGATGGGGCGGCGCGCCCATCAGCCGCAGGATGTAATAAAGTCCCGCACCGAAGACGATGAAATAGACAATGGCGAAGGCGGCCAGCGAACTGGCCACGGCGGGCGCGGCCAGTGGTGACGCCGACTCCACGGTGCGGAGCAAGCCATGGACAGTATAGGGCTGGCGCCCGACCTCGGTGGTAACCCAGCCGGCCACGACCGCGATGATGCCCGATGGCGCCAGGATCAGCGCCGACCAGTGCAGCGCCTTCCATGTGTAAAGACCGCCGCGCCAGCGCGCCGCAAGACTGGCCAGGCCCAGCGCCATCATCGCCAGCCCGATGCCCACCATGATGCGGAAGCTCCAGAACACGATCGGCACCGACGGCCAGTCGGCGCGCGGCACCGTGTCCAGGCCCGCCATCGGGGCATTGGCGTCATGCTTGAGGATCAGCGACCCCAGTTTGGGAATTTCAATCGCCGCTTTGATCCGCGCCTCGTCCTGGTCCGGCAGGCCGAAAAGGATCAGCGGTGCGCCATCGGGATGGCTTTCATAATGGCCTTCCATCGCCATCACCTTGATGGGCTGGTGTTCCAGCGTGTTCAGCCCGTGCTGGTCGCCCGCGAAAATCTGGATCGGCGCCACCAGCGCCGCCATCCACATCGCCATGGAAAACATGATCTGTACTTCGGCGGTCGCATGCCGCCGCAGCATGTGCCAAGCGGCCACCCCGCCGACGATGAAGGCGGTGGTGAGGTAGGCCGCCAGCGACATGTGGACGAGCCGGTAGGGGAAGGAGGGATTGAAGATCACCGCCCACCAGTCGGCGGCTATGAACTGACCCTGTTCGTTGATGGCGTAGCCGGTGGGTGTCTGCATCCAGCTATTGGCCGACAGAATCCAGAAGGCCGACATCAAGGTGCCGATCGCCACCGCCAGCGTCGCGGTGTAATGCAGCCCCTTGCCCACCCGGCCCATGCCGAACAGCATCACGCCCAGGAAGCCGGCTTCCAGGAAGAAAGCGGTCATCACCTCATAGGCCATCAGGGGCCCGAGAATGGGTCCGGTCTTGTCCGAAAACACCGCCCAGTTGGTGCCGAACTGGTAGGACATGACGATGCCCGACACCACGCCCATGCCGAAGACGACGGCGAAGATCTTCATCCAGTATTTGAAGAGATTGAGATAGACGTCCTTGCCGGTCTTCAGCCACAGGCCTTCCAGCACCGCGAGATAGGAGGCCAGGCCAATGGAAAAGGCCGGAAACACGATGTGAAACGTCATCGTGAAGGCAAATTGCGCGCGGGCCAGATCGACCGGATCCAAGCGGCACCTCCCTTGTTGCTTTCTTATAGCACAAGTGTGCCAGCGCACGCTGCGGCAATCGCGCCTTGGGAACCCCGTTTGGTCACAGGCGTTGTTTTGTCGCAGGATTCCGTGAGTCGCCAATGCCCAAAAAGCTGAAAGGGTCGTGCCATTGCGGCGCGGTGCATTTTGCGCTGGCGAGTCACACGCCCTATCCCTACCAGCTTTGCTATTGTTCGATCTGCCGCAAAACGGCGGGCGGTGGCGGTTTTGCCATCAACCTGATGGGCGATGCGCAAACGCTGAAAGTGCGCGGACGCCGCCATGTCGGCATCTATCGTGCCCGTATCGAGGATGAGGAGGGCCGTTGCCACACCAGCAGCGGCCGCCGGCACTACTGTAAAAGATGCGCCGCGGCGCTGTGGCTGGCCGATCCGGAGTGGCCGGAGCTGGTTCATCCGTTTGCCTCGGCAATCGACACAAAGCTGCCCGTGCCGCCATCCAAGGTGCATCTGATGCTAAAGTTCAAAGCGCCATGGGTGAAACCGGATTTCGGACGGGGCGATGCCCGGTTCCGGGAGTATCCCAAGCTTTCGATCGAGCAGTGGCATCGCCGGCGCGGGCTGTGGATGGACTAGATCGGCTTTTCGTAAATACGGTAGGTCTTGTAGGGCACGGCCCCAACCATCTCGATCACATGGCGCACGCCGGTGTTGCGTTCCAGAATCCAAGACAGTTCGCTGTCCACCACGCCGTTCCCGAAATTGAACGCGCGGACCGAGAAAATCACCGCCACCGCCAGTCCCGCGCCCAGTGATGAGGCCTGCAGCGCCTTGCGCACGCCCATCATCGGCATGCGCGCGGTTCTGGGGCGGCGCACCTTCATCCGCCACAAGAGCTTGATCCAGTTGAAGGGAAACAGCCGCCCCTTCATGTCGCGGATCGCTTCATTGAGATTGGGGAAAATCGCGGTAAAGGCCACGGGCTTGCCCTGATATTCCGCGATCACCACATCGCCGGGCCGCAGCAAAATCCGAAGAATGCCCGCCAGATCGTCGATCTCGGCCTTGGTCATGGGGACATAGCCCCAATTGTCCGACCAGGCATCGTTGATGATGTCCAGCAGCATGCCGACTTCTTCGCGAAACCGCGCCTTGTCCATGTGGATGTTGCGAAGTTTCACCTCCGGGTTGCGCAGGGCCCGGGCCCGCAGCTTCTCGAATTTGCTGGTGTCGGCGTCCGGGCCATAGCGATAGGCGATCAGGTCTTCGGCCTTCTGATAACCCATCTGTGCGATATGCTTTTGGTAATAGGGCAGGTGATGGCCCATCATCACATAGGGCGGGGTGTCGAAGCCTCCGACCAACAGGCCCGGCTGGTCCCAGAGCGAAAAGCTCACCGGACCGATCACGCGCTTCATGCCCTGAGCCTTCAGCCAGCCTTCGGCGGCGGCCAGCAGCGCGGCGAAAACCTCGCCATCGTCTATCGCTTCAATAAAGCCGAAGTGACCGGTTGCGTCCTGGTAGCGGTCCAGGTGCAACTGGTCGATCTGGGCGGTGATGCGGCCGACCGGTTGGTTTCCCCGATAGGCCAGAAAGAACTCGGCCCGGGCATGTTGGAAATAGGGATTGTGCTTGGGCGTGAAGTGCAGCTTGCGCTCCAGCAGCAGTGGCGGCACCCATTGCGGATCCCGCGCATAAATCCCGAAAGGCAGGTGATGGAAGTCGCGCCATTGAGCCTTGGTGCGAACCGGCACGATCTGAACGGCGGTCAAGTGCGCGATTTCCCGTGAAAGCGCCGCACCATAGCCTCGGGCACCCCGATTTGATAGTAAGCATTCGGCCGCATTTGCGGACCCTCAACGGCGCGATTCATGTCTGCGAAAACCATCCTGATTACCGGCGCCTCGGGCGGAATCGGCGCCGCCCTGGCCCGCTGCCATGCGCGCGCCGGCGTCACGCTGCTGCTATGGGGACGGGACGAAGAGCGGTTGAATCAGACCGCCACGCAATGCCGCGCGCTTGGTGCCGATTGCATCCCGTGCCTGTTCGACATCCGCGACCTGGATGACATGGTGGCGCGTCTGTCCGCGCAGGATGATCGGACGCCGATCGACCTCGCCATTTTCAATGCTGGGCTTGGCGGCAGTGTATCGAAGGACGTCATTGCCGAAACGCCGCAGCGCTCGCGCGCCACCGCCGAAGTCAATTTCGTCTCCCCCGTCATGGGCGCCAACCTGATGGCCGGGGCCATGGCGCGGCGTGGACATGGACAGATCGTGCTGGTGGGTTCGATCGCCGAATCCTATCCCCTGCCCATGGCCCCAACCTATGCCGCCACCAAGGCGGGGCTGGCGATGTTCGCCGAAGCGCTGGGCATCCGCATGGCCAAGCACAAGGTGCGCGTCACGTTGGTGTCCCCCGGCTTTGTCGATACCGCGATGAGCCGCGGGGTGCCCGAAGCCAAGCCGTTCCTGATGACCGCCGATGCCGCCGCCGCCATCATCACGCGGCGCATCGCGCGCGGTGACCGCCGCATTGTGGTGCCGTGGCAGTTTGCGGTAATCCGTGCCGCGACCGGTCTTCTGCCGCGCGCTCTGGTGCGCTGGGTTCTCGGCCGCGCATGAGCGAGGCGCCGGCCTTCAACCCGCAGCCCAGCCTGCCGGCCTTCCTGGCGCAGCGGCCCTGGGCTGTGCGCACCATCCATGTGCTGCGCTGGCTGTTTCCGGTTGCCTTGCTGATTTATGTCGGCTTCAAGCTCAGCGAGCTGGGCTGGCGTGACATGTGGGCGGCGCGCCCTGCCCATCTGGGCTTTTACATCATGCTGGTGGCGCAGTTCTTCCTGCAGCCGCTGGGCGATTTCCTGGTCTACCGCAATCTGTGGGGCGCGGGCAGCGCGCCGCCTTTGTCGGTGATCCTGCGCAAGCGTTTCCTCAACAGCGCCATGCTGGACTATTCCGGTGAGGTCTTCTTCTATTTTTGGGCGCAGGCGCGGCTGAAGCTGCCGCCGGGTATGCTGATCCATGCCATCAAGGACAGCAATGTGCTGTCGGCGGGCGCGGGGCTTGTCATGGTGTGGGTGATGGCGTTGATGCTGCTGGCCAGCGGGGGCTTGCAGATTCCGCAAAGCGTCTCGGACAATCTGTGGATCTATCTGGCGATCGGTTCGATCCCGCTCTGGCTGAGCGTCATCTTGGTCCTGGCGCATCGCAAGGTGACGGTGCTGAGCCGCGGCCAGATCGCGGCCACCTTCGGCATCCACTTCGCGCGCAGCTTCTGCGTCCTGACCGTGGAATTTTTCCTCTGGTATCTGTCCGGCGCCCTGCCGACCGCCGTCGCCTGCCTGCAATTCGTGGCGTTGCGCCTGGTGGTGACGCGCCTGCCCATGGTGCCCAACAAGGACCTAATCTATGTGGGCGCGGGGATCGCGGCGGCGGGCATGGCCAATCTGCCGGTGACGCCGGTGGCGACGGTGCTGGTGATACTGGCGGCGGCCGATCTGGGGCTGGTGACGCTGGTGGCGGGATTGCCCTGGGCGCTGGAACAGCTCCGCAAGCGGGGCAAGGCGTGATGCGCGCGCTTGTTCAAAACCTGGCCCGCAGCCCGCTGGCCTGGATTCTATGTGTCGCGGCAGCGCTGCGCATTACCGGCCTGTTCTGGGGCCTGCCCGCGGCCGATGGCTGGGACAATGACGGCTTCGCGCCGCGCAATTTCCTCACCGCTTTGGCGCTGACCTATACGCCCGGGTCCTATTTCACCTATCCGCCGCTGCACGCCTTCTTGCTGGCGGTGCTGACCCTGCCGGGGATACTGATCTCGCTGTTCAACGTGCCGGCTTTCACCCAGGCCGAGGTGATCGCGGAATTCACCAAGCCCGCCACTATGACATTCTTCGCCGTGGTGGCGCGGCTGGTCAGCTTGGTGATGTCGCTGGGCATCATCTGGTGTATCGGCGAGATGGCGCGACTGGTCGCGGGCGCGCGCGCCGGACTTTTCGCGGCCGGGGCCTGCGCCCTTGGCGTGGTCCTGACCTATTACGGCCAGGTCAGCAATCTGGATGTGCCCTATCTTTTCTGGTCGGCGCTGTCGCTGATGCTGGTGATGCGGTCGGTGATTCAGCATCAGCCCAACCTCTTCTGGTGGGCCGCGTTGCTGGCCGCGGCCGCGGTGGCGACCAAGGACCAGGCCTATGCAGTCTTCGCCTTCAGTCTGCCCGTGTTCCTGCTGATCTGGTTCGCGGCCGATCCCTGGCCGCGCCGCAACACCCGCATGGTCCTTGTCACGCTGCTGCTGGCCGCAATGGCGTCGATTTTCGCGCTGCTGCTGGTGGACGGCGCCATTACCAATCCGGTTGGCTTCGCCCGGCGCCTGGCCTTTCTGGTGGGCCCGGCCAGCCAGGACTATGCCGCCTATGTAGCCGGTCCCGCCGGCTGGCTGGCGCTGCTGGGCGATGTGGCGCGCTTTTTCGCACGCGGCTATGGCGTCGTGCTGCTGCTGCTGGCAGCAGTGGGTCTCGGCCTGCATCTGTCACGCTTTCGCGCGGACAAATCGGTCTGGGTGGCGGGTCTGTTGCCGTTGCTGGCGATTATCTCCTTCATTGTCTGCTTCAACTTTTCGGCACTGCGCACCGACCATCGTTTCCTGCTGCCGCAGGCGGTGTTTGCATGTGTCTATATCGGCATCGCTGCCTCGGCCTTGGCCTTTCACGCTGATCGCTGGCTGGCTTTGGGCGCACGCCTTGTTCTGGCTGGCACCGCCCTGGTCGGGCTGCATCATTGTATCGCCGTCAATGCCGCCATGCTGTTGGACCCGCGCTATGCGGCGGAACGCTGGATGGCGACGCATGTCCGGCCCGGCGACACGATCGAAATCTATGGCCAGAACATTTTCCAGCCGCGCTTTCCGGCCCATGCGCGGGTGCAACGGATCGGCCAAGGCGATCTGAAGCTGCGCAACCCGCTGCCCGGCGTGACCGAGGTGAGAGAGGCTTTCACGGTCCGGCGCGATCCCCGGTTTATCGTCGTCAACGGCAACTGGGTGTCGCGCTATCTGCGCGAGCCGCTGCCGCTGCGGCCCGGACGGATTTATCCGAGGGTTCAGCGCGATGCCTTCCGCGATACCGACGCCCGCAGCTTTTTCTCCGCGCTCGACCAGGGGCGGCTGCCCTATCGGCTGGTGCATGTCGCGCGGTACGACAGCCGCTTCTGGCCCGCCTTACATATTCATGACAGCCTGGCCGAACCTATCGGCATCTATGAGCGCCTGCCATGACGGCGCAGCGCATCGTCATCGCCATGCAGGATTTCTTCCGGGGCGGCACCGAACGGGTGGCGCTGGATTTGGCCGCGCGCTGGTCCAGGCTGGGCCGCGACGTGACGATCATATGCGGCAGCGAGGAGGGCGGGCTTCGCTCGGCGGTGTCGCCTGCCGTCAAGGTGGTGACGCTGGCGCCGCCCATACGCCGGAGCCTGGTGTCGCGCCTGCGCCTCGGCCCCGCCATGGCGCGGCCTTTGGCGCAGTTGCGGCCCGATCTGGTTTTCCTGCCGGGAAATTTCCATCTGCCGCTTGCGCCCGCGCCCGGCGCGGTTAATCCGCGTCCCGTGATCGCGATGAAGATCTCAAATCCGCCTGTTCCGCAGGGGTTGGCCGGCCCGCTTGTGGCGCCTTTCTTTCGTCATTTCGCCCGCCGGGTGGACGGGTTTGCCGCGATGAACGGCGGACTGGGCCGCGAAACCGCCCGCCTGGTGGGCGCAAAATCCATCGTTACGCTGTACGACCCGGTGCAGGTCGGACCAGCGCCGGACCGTGCCCCGCGGACCAACGCGCCGTGCCAGATCGTCTGGATCGGAAGGCTGGAGCCGCAAAAGGATGCGGAACTGGCACTGCGATCATTCCACGCTTTGCTGCGCGATACGCCCGCGCATCTGACGCTGTTGGGGGACGGCGCGCTGGCGGACCGCACCGATCGTCAAATTCGCGAACTGGGATTGCAAAACAGCGTCACGCGGCATGGGCATGTGCCCGAGGTGGCATCTCATCTGGCAAGCGCTGACATGCTTCTGGTGACGTCCCATTATGAAGGCGGCCCCGCCGTGGCGGTGGAAG
The DNA here is from genome assembly GCA_945882615.1 of Rhizobium sp. Q54. GTDB lineage: Bacteria > Pseudomonadota > Alphaproteobacteria > Micropepsales > Micropepsaceae > Rhizomicrobium. The sequence goes on from CAMCWK010000026.1 coordinate 17,186, forward strand.
CCCTGGCGCTGGGAACGCCGGTCGTGACGACGGACTGCTCCCATCTGCTGCGCGAAGTCATGACCGTGCCCGCAGCGGGGCGTATCGTACCCTCCCGCGCGCCGCAGGAGCTGGCGGCCGCCATGCGCCTGGTGGCGCAGGGGCCGCGCCCGTCACGCGCCGTGCTGCAAGGGCTGACGACGAAGTTCGAGCCCGATCACTGCGCACAGGCCTATCTGGACTGGTTCGATGCATTGGCGGCCTCCCATGTCGGTTGAACTGGCCCGCATCCTGCGCCGCAGCCTGCTGATCCTTGCCGGGGTCACGATCGTCACCGCCTGGTTCAGCAACACCTTCTATTTCCCGGACGAGCATTATCAGATCCTGGAATTCATGGGCCACAGGCTCGGCATCACGCCGGCTGCGGAGTTGCCCTGGGAGTTCGAGGCCCGCATCCGGCCCTGGCTGCAGCCCTTGCTTTATTACCTGATCGCCCGCCCGCTGATGTCGCTGGGCCTCACCGACTTGTTCGACATCGTCTTTGTGCTGCGGCTGGTGACGGGCCTGTTCTCGGTGACGGCGCTGGCGATCTTTGCCCGCGCGATCCTGGATACGTTCAAGGATGAAACGGAGAAGCGCGCCTTCGCGCTGTATCTGCCATTCTTCGGTTTCCTGCCCTATCTGTTTGTCCGGACCTCGTCCGAAACCCTGTCGGCAGCCTTCGCCGCCATCGCGGTCGCGCTGGTGCTGCGCGGAAATGCCGTGCGGCTGCTGGCTATGGCCGGCCTGATGTGCGGCCTGGCGTTCGAGGCGCACTACCAGACGGCCGTGATGGGTCTGGGCATATTCGCCTGGCTGGCGCTGGTGGCCCGCATTGGGACCCGCGGATTGGCGGCCTTTATTGGCGGTGGTCTGATTGCATTGGTCCTGGGCGCTCTGGCGAACCGCTGGGGCTATGGCGCCTGGGTGTTTCCGCCCTGGGACTATTTCCAGGTCAATATCGTGCAGGGCGTCGCCGCCAAGAACTTCGGCAGCGAGCCGGTCTTCGCCTATCTCTACCTGATGCCCGCGCAGATATTCTTCGCCATCACGCTGGTGCTGATGGCGGCGATGGCCGGCATGTGGCTGCGCGGGTCCCGCCATGTCCTGACCTGGGCGAGCCTGCCATTCGTGCTGCTGCACGTCATGGTGGCGCACAAGGAGGCGCGCTTCCTGTTTCCGCTGGTGATCCTGGCAACGGCGTTTCCGGTGCTGGGCTTTTCCCCGCATCTGCCGCGCTGGCGCAGCGCTTTCACCCGCATCTGGGGCTGGCGCAACTCCCTCGCCATCAAGGCGGTGACGGCAGTGTCACTGCTGGCGATGCTGTATTTCGCGCTGTATCCCTTTGGGGTGCGGCCGCACATGCCGATGGCTCAGTATCTTTATCGCCATCCGCCCGGCCTGGTTTACAGCGTCGGCGAACCGTTCCCGTCCTATCCCATCTATCGTCCCGACGGTTTTCGCGCCGAGCCGCTGCAAAGTCAGATTCAGCTGAACGCGATGATAAATGAAGCTCCGGTCTATCTGATGTCTGACAGGCCGGTGCCGCCCGAGCTTCCCGAAGGCGCGCGCGCCACGATGCTCTATTCGGAATTTCCGCTGGCGCGATTTGGCCTTGGCGCGATGGGCGCGGATTATATCGAAGGCTATAGCGCCTTCGCGCGGCGCCATGCCTGGCTCAAGCTGCTGCCGCTTTATTGGTACACGCTTTATCGCGTCGAGCGTTCGGCCGCGATCCGCTCATAGATCTCGAACAGTTTTTCGAAATGCTGCTCGACGTGAAAGACCTGGGCGTCGGCGGCGGCCAGCGCGGCGCGCGACTGGGCGGGGCGGTCGCCTGCCAGCAGCCGCAGGATGGCCGCGGCCGCATCCTGCGCGTCACCGGCGCGATAGGTCTCGGCATAGCCCGGACCGGCAAAGGTGGCCGAGGCGCCGGCATCGGGCACGATCAGCGGCGTGCCGGAACACAGGGCCTCCGCCAGCACCAGGCCGAAGGTTTCCGCCGCGCTGCCATGGATCAGCGCATCGGCGCTGGCCATCACCGTGGCAAGCTGTTCGGGATCGTTGATCTGGCCCGCGACATAGACATGGTCCGCCCATTGTGCCCAGCGTTCCACCGAGGCGCGCAGGAAGCCGTCGCCGACCATATACAACCCCACCTTGCGCGACTTCTGGGCCCGGCTGACCGCCTGGATCAATGTGCGCAGCCGCTTTTCGGGATGATGGCGTCCCACCGCGATCAGCAGCGCGGCGTCTTCGTTCAGCCCGCAGGTCGCCAGCATCTCGCGCCGCGCCGTGGCGTCGTAGAAGCTGGGCGAGAACTTGCTGCGCTCCACGCCGAAGGGCGCGACCTGGATATTTTCCAGGCCGAAACCCGCAAAGCGCTGCGCCAGCGCCGGATTGGTGACGATGGCGGCGTCGTATTTGCTGTTGAGTCGGTTGAGGTAATTCCAGAAGAAGCCGAACAGCCGGTCCACCCGTTCCGGGCCCAGCAAGCCACCCAGGAAGGTCTGGGGATAGACCGCCACCGGATCGGCATGCATGAAGAACACCTTGGTAGCCGGTCCCTTCCAGCGCGCCGCCAGCCAGCCGCCGCGCCAGGGCGAGGAGCCTTCCACCAGGTCGGGCTGCAATGCGTCCAGCACCTGCCAGACATCCCTGGCGCGCCAGAACATGCGGTAGTTGCGGTCGAAGGGCAGGTGCGGGCTTTTCACCCAGGCGATGGTGCCGCCATGCGCCTGCTCCATGCGGGTTTCGGCGCCCGGGGCGATCACTGTCAGTTGATGGCCGAAACGGTCGGCCATCGCCAGCTTCTGGTTGATATAGCGCCTGACGCCGCCCCCGGTCGGCGAATAGAACTCGCAAACATCCGCGATCTTCACGAGGGAGCCCCAGCCAGCAGCGCCCGATAATAGCCCAGCATGCGGGCCATCGTCTCGTCCCAGCTGAAGGTCAGGGCCCGGGCCCGGGCCGCTTGGCCCATGCGCTGGCGCGTCGCGGCGTCGTTGGCCAGCAGCGATAGATTGTCAGCAAAGCCTTGCGCATCGCTGGCGTCCGCCAGCAGGCCGGTTTCTCCCGCCACCACCAGCGAGCGGCTGCCGGTGGCGTCAGCGCAGACGCAAGGCAGGCCCGACGCCATGGCTTCCAGCGTGACATTGCCGAAGCTTTCGCTGTCGCTCGGGAAAACGAAAATGTCGGACGAAGCATAGGCGGTCGCCAGCTCTTCGCCGGTCAAGAAGCCCGTGAAGATGGCATGGGGCAGTTCGCCTTCCGCAAAGGCGCGATCAGGACCGTCGCCCACGATCACGACACGGTGCGCAAAGTCGAGGCGGTTCAGCGCGGCGGTCAGCGTGTCCAGCCGCTTTTCACGCACCAGCCGCGAGACATGCAGGATCACCAGCTCGGTTTCGCCGATGCCATGACGGCTGCGCCACTGGGCGCTGCGTTTCGTGGGTGAAAAGCGCGCCGTGTCGACGCCGCGCGGCCAGGGCTTGAAATTGTCGGTCAGGCCATCGGCCAGCAATGTCTCGCGGGTGGACTGCGATGGCACATAGACTTCGCGGCATCGGCCATAGAAGCGGCGCAGAATCGCTTTCAGCAAGCCTTCCAGCGGCGCCAGATACCAGTAGTGCTTCAGATAGGTTTCGTAGCGGGTGTGGTAGGTGGCGACCGCGGGAATGCCGTGTTTGTGCGCCAGCGTCAGCGCGGCATGACCCAGCAGGTCCGGCACCGCGATGTGGATGATGTCGGGCTTGAAATCCAGAAGCTGGCGCTTGACGAACCCGGCCATGCCCAGCGCCAGGCGGTATTCGGGACGCGCGGGCAGGGGCAGCGACGGCACCGCGATGACCTCACCGGCATGGGCGAAGGCGGGTTTTCCGGCAGTGGGCGCGAACACCTTTACCGCCACGCCCTGCGACAGCAGGTAGGCCACCAGCCGGTTCAGGGTGAGGGCGACGCCGTCCTGGATGAAATTGTAGGAACTGGTGACCAGCGCGACCCGCAGGGGTTCACTGGGAAGCCGTTCATGGGCCACGAACTATTCGGCGCTGCGGCGCAGCTTTTCCAGTTCACGCGCCACCACCGGAACGGTTTCCAGAATCTGTTCCTCGGTATGGTTGGCGGTCAGGAAGAAGCGAAGCCGCGCCGTGGTGGCCGACACGGCCGGGCGCACGATGGGCTGAACCTCGATGCCATAGGCCAAGAGATTGTGCGACAGCATCATCGCCATCTTGTCGTCGCCCACGATCAGCGAGGCAACGGGGGATTCCTCGTCGCCGCCGACGGTCAGGCCGTTTTCGCGCGCCACCTTGCGGAAGAATTTGGCGCGGTCGCGCAGGCGCTTGGGGCGGTGCGGCTCGCGTTCCAGGATGTCCAGCGCCGCCATCGCGGCGCCCGTGTCGGCGGGCGACAGGCCGACGCTGAAGATCAGGCCGGGGCAGAGGAAGCGCATATATTCAATCAGTCCGGCGTCGCCGGCGATATAGCCGCCGCTGGAGGCCAGCGTCTTGCTCAGCGTGCCCATATAGACGTCGATACTGTCCACCGGCAGGCCGGCGGCTTCGCACACGCCGCGACCGGTCTGGCCGACGATGCCGAAGGAATGGGCTTCGTCCACCATCACCAGCATGTCGTGCTTTTTCTTGATCGCGACCAGCTTGGAGAGATCCAGGATCTGGCCATCCATGCTGTAAACGCCTTCGGCGACGATCAGCCCGCGGCGGAAATTGCCGCGTTCGCGCGTCAGCAGCGCGTCCAGCTCGTCCCAGTCGCCATTTTCATAGGTGAAGGTCTTGGCGCCTGACAGGCGCGCGCCGGTGATGATGCTGTTATGGGCGCCGGAATCGTAGATCACCGCATCGGGACGGGCGAGCAGGTGGGAGATAACGCTCACATTGGTGAGATAGCCGCTGATGAAGATCAGCGCGTCCTCCGTGCCAAGGAAATTCGCCAGCTTCTGTTCCAGCTCGCCATGCAGTTCGATCTGGCCGGCGACGATGCGGCTGGCCGAGGCGCTGGTGCCATATTTGTCGATGGCGTTCTTGGCGGCGGCGATGACGGCGGGGTGGCCGTTCAGGCCCAGATAGTTGTAGCCCGAGAAACTGATCAGGCTGGCGCCGTCGCGGCGGATGACGCTGTGGCTGACGCCGTCGCGCGGGTGAAAGAAAGGCAGGTCCTGCCCGTTGATCTGCAGATCGTTGATGCGGCGGCGCAACGCCCGGTAACCGGCAAAATCGTCAACGACGCTTTTGCGTTCGGGTTCGTTTTCGGCCGGGGTGGCCGGTTGCTCGGCGGCCGCTAAATGGGTCGTCATTGCCCCTCAGACTAATCTCTAGAAATTGCCCCCGCGACCAAAGCGGTCGGCGTCGGCAAAGCATAACCGGAAATCTATATGCCACAACCTTCGCCATCACGGTAATTCTAAGTATCCGGCGCAAAAAAAGGCTTTCTGTCGGCTTTCTCCGCCCTGTTAAGCAGGGCCGGTAACGGAGTTCACCTTCAAATCCTTCGTATTTTCCGGTTTCGGGCCGGAGAGCGCGTAACATTCGGTAGTATTTGGCCGATATACCGTCAGTTTCCTTGTACATGCCCCGGTCCATCGGCCGCGCCTGTACAGGCAAAAACCTGCGTCATAGTATCCTCAAAAGGGCGAAAAGCCGGATCCGTGGCCCTGAATCGGTGCGGTCGTCCGGCCGCGACACCCCACAGATTCGAAGAGTAAGCCATGCTTTCTGCGCAGCATCTGGTGAAGGCTTTTGCCGGACGCCGCATCATCGAGGATGTGACGCTGCAGCTGGAGCGCGGCGAGGTTGTGGGGCTCCTGGGGCCCAATGGCGCGGGCAAGACCACCACCTTCAACATGCTGACCGGCATGGTGACGCCCGATGCCGGCACAATCCGGCTCGACGATCATGACATCACCGCCATGCCTTTCTATGACCGCGCCCGCTTCGGCATCGCCTATCTGCCCCAGGCGCCCTTCGTGCCGCGCGGCCTGACGGTGGAACAGAATATTCAGCTGGTGCTGGAAGCGCGCCTTTCCGATACGGCCGCGCGCAAGGCCCGGCTGGAAGAGCTGATCGGCGAATTCCGGCTGGAGGAGCAGCGCCGCAAGCGGGTCGGGGAATTGTCCGGCGGCCAGCGCCATCGCTGCGAGATTGCCATCACGCTCGCCTGCGAACCCAGCTTCGCGCTGATGGACGAACCCTTTGCAGGTGTTGATCCCCATGCCACCGAGGAGATCACCATCCTGATCCGGCATCTGGCGGAGCGCGACATCGGCGTCCTGATCACCGATCACAAGGCGCGCGAACTGCTGGGTATCGTGGACCGCGCTTATGTGATCGATAGCGGCCGCGTGCTGGCGGAAGGCGAAACTGCCAGCATTGTTTCCAACGATGCGGTGCGCCGCGTCTATCTGGGCGAGGCGTTCCGGCTTTGATGGCTTCTTCGGATTCGCCAATTCCCCCGGATTCGTCCGTGATCGGCGGTCCTGCTCCGGGCGCCGGACTGCGGGCGATGCTGCTGTCTTTTGCGCGCGGCGACTATGCGCGCGGCTTCCTGCGCAGTGTGCTGGGACAGAGTGTGGCGGTGATCGTGCTGATCGAGGCGATCTTCCTGGCCGAGCATTTCACCTGGGTGTTCAAGGACGCCGTGCGCCACGAAGCCGACCTGTTTGGCATTTCGCTGATCCTGATGCTCACCAGCACCGAGATTTTCGACCTGGCGCTGGCCATCGCCATTCTGATGGCAAGCTATGTCACGCTGCTACGGATGCGGGAAAACCGCGAGATGCTGGTGCTGTTCGCCTCGGGCCTGGGTCCCTACCAGCTCAGCGCCCTGATCCTGGTGGTGGCGCTGGCGGGGCAGATGGTCAGCACCATCGGTTCGGGCCTGGTTGATCCCCTGGCGCGATACACCCAGCGCGCCATCCTGTTCAGTTCGGAGTTGAACTCCCTGAAGAAAGGGGTGGCGACCGGCGAGTTCTACTATTTTCAATCCTATGTCGCCTACGCCATGGATCATGTCAGGGACGGCGCGCCGCCGCCCACCGCGCCGGGCGCCGTGCCGGTGATCGATGCGACGGGGCAGGTGACCCGCAATGACCGCACCCTGTTTGTCTATCAGCAGATCGCGCCCCAGACCTCGCGCGTCGTCACCGCCGCCCAGGCGCGGCTGGACGGACCTGACCGTTCCGGACGCATCGTCCTCAACCTCAATGATTTCACCTCGCACACCTTTGTCGACACCAATCCCGCCCCGGGTCCGGACGGTTCGGTGACCCGTCCCGATCCGCTCGGCAATCGCATGAGCGAGTTCAAGAACGTGCCGCGCATCAACATGAAGGTGCGCGACATGAGTCAGCTGATGATGGTGGATCAGCTGCTGCCGTTCAGCACGCGCGGCAGCTCCATTCCCGCCGAGCAGACTTTGTTCGAACAGTTTTTCGTGCCCGACAACAGCGGTATCGAAGCCCGACAGACCCAGATGCGCCTGCTGGCCGAGCGTTTCTCGCGCAGCCTGCTGGCCTTCCTGGCGCCGCTGGTGGCGCTGCTGGGGGTTGCGCTCACCACCCGCCTGACCAACTGGTTCGCACTGCCGCTCTCATGCCTGGCGCTGATGTCGGTCAATCTGGCAGGCCAGTGGCTGATTACCGTCATCGGCGCCACCAGCATCACCAGCGCGATGCTGCCCGTCTTCGGCCTATATGCGGCGGTTGCCTGGCTGGTCCTGACGCTGATGGTATGGGGACATAACAGTTTCGTCCGGCCACAGTTGGGGCGCTCATGACCGGTGGGACCCTGAAACCGCGTGGCGGCCGGCCCATTTACCTGACGCCGTGGGGCGTGCATTCGCGCTACATGCTGAGCGCCTATTTGCGTCACATTCTGATGGTGGCCGGCGCCCTGATGACCATCGCGCTGACCATCGATCTGTGGCCGCAGGTGGCAGTGCTGAGCGCCGATCCGGCGCGCGGCGGTGCGTTCCTGATCTGGCATGTCGCGCGGCTGGCGGTGCTGCGGCTGCCCGATCTGCTGCCGCCGCTGCTCCCCTTCGCCACCTTCCTGGGCGTGGTGTGGAGCGAAAGCGCCTTCACCGAATCGCGCGAAAGGCTGCTGATATGGAACAGCGGGCGTTCGCCGCTGCTGTGTCTGGTGCCGGCCGCGCTGGTGGGCGTGCTGATGGGGGGGGCGCTCTTTATCCTGGACGCGGTGCTGCGGCCGGCCGCCATCCATGTCCAGATGGCCGAAGCGCTGGGCCGCGAAGGTATCCGCCTGGACCGTAGCCAGAGCGGCGCCAATCAATGGATCGCCCTGCCCGACGGCGTGATGCGGGCGCAGATCGAATATGGCCCGCCCGTACGCCTGCGCAATGTCACCATCTACAAGCTGGACCGCGAAGGCCATCTGGCCGAAGTGAACACCGCCGCGACCGCCCGGACGTTGCCGGACCAGCGCTGGCTGCTGGAGAATGGCCGTTACTGGCGGGCCGATTTTGAAAATCGCGGAGACGTTCTTTCCACTGGCGAGACCAATGAGGAAGTCGAAATTCCCTTCCAGCAGCGCATCGTGTCGCTGCGCCTTGATCCGCTATGGCTGCACAACAAGGGACTGTCGCCGCAATATCTGTGGCTGTCGGAGTTGGGCACCCTGTCCGGGGCCGAGATCATGTCGCGCGACCTGAGCGGCTATCGCACGCGGCTGCAGGCACTTTACAGCGGACCATTCTTCACCGGCGCCATGGCGCTGCTGGGCGCATCGCTCGCCATGCTCTTATTTCCCTATCAGACGCGCTGGCGCGCGCTGGTATCGGTTCTGCTGACCGGATACCTCGCCCATTTCGCCTTCAAGGCGCTCTATCTGGTGGGCGAGTTCGGATATATCCCGTCCATCGTGGCGGGATGGCTGCCGACGCTCCTGCTGATGTGCGGCGTGGCAGGGGTGGTGCTGACCATTCAGAGACAGCGCGGACTGGGTTTGCGGATGCGCGAAATGCCCAAATTCGCTGATGAGTCCTGATTACTTCTGCACCAGATGCTCGTGGATCGCCTTGCCGCTGGCGATATCGGTGCCGAAGATGTCCAGCTTGGGCACTTCGGGCATCAATCCGCCTTCCACCACATGCAGATAGACGTAAGACAGCTTGATGGTGTGTTTGCCCGCCTGCATCAACGCCTGGGGTTTGCCCGCCGCGTCGAGATTCAGTGTAATGCGGCGTTCGGGCAGGGCGGCGATGGTGAAGGTCGTCACGCCGTTCTGGTCGGTCCGGGCCTGCTTGACCCCATAGGCCATCATTCGTTCGATGAAGTTCAGCGGCTGCCTGCTGCCGTCGATGTTGAACTTGCGCCAGAAGCCTTCCACCGGTTCGCGGCGGTCGGGCATGCCCTTGGCGTCGAGCCGGGCGGCATAGATCACCGTGTTCGAATTGGGTGAGCGCTGGACATAGAAAAGCTGGTTGGGCTCATCCGGCCGCTTGAACTCCGGGCGCATCTGGGTGATCTCGGCGCTTTGCGTAATGGTGCTGGTGAATTCGCGCGCCTGCGCCCCGCCACACAGTGCCAGCGCCACAACAAAAGCCAAAGCCGATTTTTTGAACGTCATAGCTTGCGCAGCGCCGCGCCAATCAGGCTCTCGGCCTTTGCGGCATCCTCCACCACCCCGCCCAGTGTGAAGAAGGGATGGACCATGCCGGGAAAACAGACATAGTCGGTCGGAACGCCCGCCTCCTTGAGCCGGTTGGCATAGGCTTCATTCTCATCCACCAGGGGATCGAACTCGGCCGAGATGATCAGCGCGGGCGGCAGGCCCTTCAGGCTTTCGCGCAGCATGGGCGAGGCGCGCGGATCCTTGCGGTCCTCAGGGTCGGGAATGTAATTGTCCATGAACCAGTGCAGCGCCTTGCGGGTCAGCATATAGCCGCTCTCGTTGCGTTCGTATGACGGATATTCGCGGCTCTGGTCGGTCATGGGATAGATCAGCACCTGCAGCGCCACCGCAAACTCGCCGCTGTCCTGCGCCATCTGCGCCACCACCGCCGCCAAATTGCCGCCGGCGCTGTCGCCGCCCACCGCGATCTTTGTCGGATCAATGTTGAGCAGCTCGGCATGGTCGGATGCCCAGCGTGTCGCGGCATAGGCATCCAGCACCGCGCCCGGGAAGATGGTTTCCGGCGCCATGCGATAGTCCACCGACAGCACGGCGCATTCGCCGGCGATCGCCAGCCGGCGGCAGGCGGTGTCATACAGCGCCAGCGTGCCCAGCATGAAGCCGCCGCCATGAAAATAGACCAGCAGCGCAGCCGGCGCCGCGCTGCGGTCGGGGCGATAGAAGCGCGCCGGTATCGGGCCGAAGTCGCTGGGGATGGAGAGCTGATAGGTGACGGCCACCGGCGGCTTTTCCGGCAGCAGGGTCATGCGACTGCGCTCATAGGCCAGGCGCAGTTCCGCCGGTGACAGATCGGTCGGCAGATCTCCGGCTCTGGCGATGGCAATGGCGACTTGGGGGTGTACGGGCATGACGGCAGCCTATGAGAAACGTAGCAGCGTGGTCGAGCAGAATGTCTCGCCCGGCCTCAGGATCGTATTGGGAAAAGCGGCTTTGTTGGGGCTGTCGGGGAAATGCTGGGTTTCCAGCGCCAGCGCCGCGCGGGGCTTTATGACTTCGCCGGCCGCATTCACCTGGCTGCCATTCACATTGTTGGTGGAATAGACCTGCATGCCGGGCTCGGTGGTCAGCAATTCCAGCCTGTGGCCGCTTTCAGGGTCCTGCATCCGCGCCGCCCATTCCAGCGCGTTTGCCGCGGATTTGTTTAGCACGACATTGTGATCATAACCGCGCGCCAGCGCCAATTGCGCTTCGCGGCTGTCGACCCGCGCGCCGATGGCGGTTGGCGCGCGGAAATCCAGCGCGGTGCCATCGACGTCGGCGATTTCGCCGGTGGGAATCTGCTTGTCGTCGGTCGGGGTGAAGCGGTCGGCATTGAGCTGGAGCAATTGCCCCGTCACCGCGCCCTCTCCCGCCAGGTTGAAATAGGTGTGGTTGGTGAGATTGACCGGCGTCGGCGCATCGGTGATGGCGTGATAGTCCAGCCGCAATGCGTTATCCGGGGTGACGGTATAGGTCACCGTCACGCTAAGATTGCCCGGAAAACCCTGATCGCCGTCCGGACTGACGAGGCGCAGGGTCAGCGCCGCGTCATCGGATGAAACCACATCCCAGATGCGCGACCCCCAGCTCTGGCCGCGTCCGCCATGCAGGGTGACGCCATGCTCGTTCTGCGCCAGCGGATAATGCCGGCCATCCAGGGTGAAGCCGCCCCTGAGACGGTTGGCATAGCGGCCGATCAGGCAATTCCACCAGCCGCTGGCTTCATAGGCCTGGGCGTCCTTCAGCCCCAGCACCATGTTGGGCGCCTGTCCGGACGGATGGATGGCGGTGATGGTGCCGCCCATGTCCAACACCGTGGCGCGCAGGCCCTGACCATTCGTCAGCGTGTAGGCATGGACGGCGCCGCCGTCGCGCTTGTTGCCGTAGAGAGACCGGTTCATGCCTGCGCCTTGCTGATGCGTATTGAGCGATATTCCGGCGTCCGGACCCAAGTCAACCATGGGTGACCCGTGAAAAGGCATGTGCTTTCGGGCCAATTTTGCTAGGAGTCCCGTGAAGGGAGACGCAATTGGCCAGGAAAAGCGCGCGCCGCAGCGGCAAGGTCGTGACCATCCATGACGTGGCGCGCCATGCCGGCGTTTCGCCCATGACGGTGTCGCGGGTGATGAACTCCGAGCCCAATGTGCGCGAAGAGACCCGCGCCCGGGTCATGGCCTCGGTCAAGACCCTGCGCTATTCGCCCAATCTGGCCGCGCGCAGCCTGGCCAGCGCCAATGGCATGCATATCGGCATCTTTTTCCGCAATCCCAGCGCCGGATACCTCAGCGAGTTGCTGCTGGGCAGTCTGGACCAGTCTCGCCGCAGCGGCTGCCAGCTGGTGATCGAGCAGTGCGACAGCATGGAAAAGGACCGCGAAGCGATCCACCGCCTGGTCAAGGGCGGCATCGATGGCGTGATCCTACCCGCGCCGCTGTGCGATTCAGAAGAAGCGTTGCGCGGCGTGGCCGAAGCCGGCATCCCGGCCGTGCTGGTATCGTCGGGGCGCACACCGCCGGAACATTCCGCGGTGCATATCAACAATTTCGAAGCCGCCCGCGCCATGACGCGCCATCTGCTGGCGCTGGGCCACAAGCGCATCGGCTTCATCAACGGTCATCCCGCCCAGACTTCCAGTGGCCAGCGTTTTCGCGGCTTCATCGAAGCCATGACCGAAGCGGGTCTGACGGTGGGCCCCCATCAGGTGACGCAGGGTTACTTCGACTATCGTTCGGGCCTGACGGCGGCAGAGCAGTTGCTGAAGAACTTCAACCCCACCGCGATCTTCGCCAGCAATGACGACATGGCGCTGGCCACCATGGCCATTGCCCATCGCCGGGGGCTGGATGTGCCCGGCGACCTCTCCATTGTCGGTTTTGACGACACGCCGCTGGCCACCACCGTGTGGCCGGAACTGACGACCATCCGCCAGCCCATCGCCGACATGGCGCGCGAGGCGGTGCGTTTGCTGGTCGACCAGATTCGCGGCCGCCGGTCCGCCACCTCGCCGCCGGTGATCCACAAGCTGCTCAAATTCACGCTGGTGGAACGCCAATCCTCCGCCGCGGTCTCGACCAAGCCCGCGCCGCGCCGCAAGCGCAAGGCGAAGTGAGATGACGCACGATTCCGCCCGCTATCCCAGTCTCGCCGGCAAGCGGGTGGTGGTGACCGGCGGCGGATCGGGCATCGGCGCCGGCCTGGTGGAAGCCTTTGCGCGCCAGGGCGCTGAAACCATTTTCGTGGACATACTGGAACAGGAAAGCGCCGCACTGGTGGCGCGGTTGCGGGACGTGCCCATCGCGCCGGTCTTTTACCGCCTCGACCTGACGGACCTCGCCGCCATCGAGATTTTCTTCCAGTCGCTGGGGCCGATCGATGTGCTGGTCAACAATGCCGGCAACGACGACCGCCATGTCCTGGAAGAGATTACGCCCGCCTATTGGGACGAGCGCATCGCCGTCAACCTGCGCCACATGCTGTTCGCCGCCAAGGCGGCTGTGCCGGGCATGAAGGCGCGGGGCGGCGGCGCCATCATCAATTTCGGCTCGATTTCCTGGCATCTCGGTCTCAAGGGCCTCTTGGTCTACGAGACCGCCAAGGCCGGCATTGAAGGCATGACGCGGGCATTGGCGCGCGAACTGGGCGAGCACAATATCCGCGTCACCGCCGTGGTGCCGGGCAATGTCAAAACCCCGCGCCAGGAAAAATGGTACACGCCGGAAGCCGAGGCCGAGATCGTCGCCCAGCAATGCCTGAAAGAGCGATTGCTGCCGCAGCATGTCGCCTCGCTGGTGCTGTTCCTGGCGTCGGACGACGGGCGCATGTGCACCGGGCACGAATATTGGATCGATGCGGGATGGCGCTGAGCGCACCCGAATGCATCTGGCCGCTTGCCGCCACGCTGGGCGAAGGCCCGGTCTGGTGGGACGGCGCCCTGTGGTTCACCGATATCAAGCAGCAGGCGATTCATCGCTTCGATCCGGTGGGCGATGCGCAGAGCTGGCCCGCGCCATCGCCGGTGGGATTCCTGGCGCCCCGCCGCAGCAGCCATTTCATCGCAGGCACCAAGAGCGGGCTGTACGACTTCGATCCGGCCACCGGTGCTTTTTCGCTGATCCGTGCTGTCGAGCCGCAGGCCCCAGGCAACCGCCTGAACGACGCCGTCGTGGATGCCAGGGGGCGTTTGTGGTTTGGCTCGATGGATGACGAAGAAGTGGCGGCTACCGGCAAGCTCTATCGCTTGGATGATGGTGGCCCGCGGGTGATGGACGAAGGCTATGTCATCACCAACGGCCCGGCCGTCAGCCCTGATGGCGCCACCCTCTATCACACCGACACGCTGGAAAAGATCATCTATGCCTTCGATGTGGGCGCGGAGGGGGCACTCGGCAACAAGCGAGTCTTTGTCCGCATCGAAGACGGCGCTGGCTATCCCGATGGCTGCGCGGTGGATGCGCAAGGTTGCCTGTGGACCGGCTTGTTCGGCGGCTGGGCGGCGCGGCGCTATTCGCCGCAAGGCGCGCTATTGGAAAACGTGAAATTTCCCACCGCCAATGTCACCAAGCTGGCCTTTGGCGGCGATGATCTCACCACCGTCTATGCCACAACCGCGACCAAGGGACTGGCGCCGGAGGATCTGGCGTCCCAGCCGCTGGCGGGCGGACTGTTCCGCTTCACGGCCGATGTCCCAGGCCTGCCGCAAAACGCCGTTTCCTTTCAGGTCGGTCCCTAATCGGCTAAGGGATCGTCCCGCTGGTCGCGCTCGCTATAGCGGAAAAAGCGGAAGTCCGCCGGCGCGGCGGTGCCGGCCATGTCCTGGCAGGCCATGCCGACAAAGGCGCCGGTGAAGTTGGGCGCGCCAACCACGGTCGCCTCATCCGACAGGATGGAGGCATCGAATTCCGCAGGCACCCGCTGCCATGGGCCGCCCGCCACCCGCCAGGCGAACAGCAGCCGCGCGCCGTCCACCTCGACGCGCAAGCCGATCGGCTTGCCCGGCGTGACGGCAATGGGCGCGGTATGGGCGTCGCGCGGCGGCATTTCGGGGAACATCGACATTACGGCGATATGCTTGCCGACATCCTCGTCATGGCTGACATGGAGATAGTGGAATTTGTTGCTGCCGTAATAGCACACCAGTCCCGCCACCTGCTGGAAATGCTCAGGCTCGAACTCCATTTCGGTTTGTGCGCTGAAGCAGTGCGATTGCTGGCGCCGCGCCACCAGCGCCTGGGTGAAATGGCTGCCGATGGTTTCTCGGCCGAACAGCCGCAGATATCCGCGGCGTGACGTCAGGCTCATGAAGCTCTGCGGCCAGGGATTGCGCAGCCACTGGAACTGGCTGCTGATGCTGCCCAGCGCGAAATCGTCCTGCTCGGGGTCGGCGGGGAAGGGATGGGGCGGCAGGGCAGGCGCGGGCGTGGTCAGTTGCGGCAGCCCCGGTTCGCCTTCGGTATAAAGCCAGCCATCGTCGCGCCATTGCATCTTCTGGATCGCGGTTTCGCGCCCCAGCGTGCAGCGGCCGCGCTGGGTCAATGGCCTCCCGCACAGATAGACGATGTAAGTGTCGCCGGATTGCGTTTCGACCAGGTCGGCATGGCCGGCGCGCTGCAAAGGGGCATCGGGATGATTGCGGGCGCTGATGATCGTGGTGTCGGGGTGCAGCTCATAGGGCCCCAGCAGGTTTTTGGAGCGGCACATGGTGACGGCATGGTTGTAGTTGGTGCCGCCCTCCGCCGTCAGCAGATAGTAATAGCCCCCGCGTTTGTAGAGATGCGGCGCCTCGGTCAGGCCGAGTGAAGTGCCTTTGAAGATGTTGACCCGCTTGCCAATCAGCTTGCGGTCCCGCGCGGAATATTCCTGCGCCACGATGCCGCCAAAGCGGTTATGACCGGGGCGGTGATCCCACAACATGTTGACCAGCCATTTGCGCCCGTCATCGTCATGGAACAGCGAGGGGTCGAAACCGCTGCTGTTGAGATGGATCGGATCCGACCATTCCCCGTCGATGGTTTTGGACGTGACCATGTAATTGTGGAAATCACGCAGGGAGACACCCGCGGCGCCCGCGACCGAGGTACGGCCGTAGCGCTTCACATCGGTATAGATCAGGGTGAACTGCTCGCCATCGTGGGAAAGGCAGGGCGCCCAGACGCCACAGGAATCGGGGCTGCCGATCATGTTGAGCTGGCTGGGGCGGCGCAGCGGCGGCGGCATCAGCCGCCAGTGCACCAGGTCGCGGGAATGATGAATGCGCACCCCCGGAAACCATTCGAAGGTCGATGTCGCGATGTAATAGTCGTCACCCACCCGCACGATGGAGGGGTCGGGATTGAAGCCCTTCAGAATGGGATTCTGAATATCGGTCACACTGTTCGGAATGTCAGGCATGGGACGGCTTTCTGATGACGGTCCAGACAACGATGGCGGCGATCAGGTCGAACACCGCCAGGGCGACAAAGAAGGGCGTGTAGCCGATGGTGCTCACCAGCCCGCCGATGATCAGCGTGGAAATGAAGATGCCGAGATTGGCGCAGGTGCCGGCCATGCCGGCGACCGTGCCCACCTCGTTGCGGCGGAACAGGTCGGTGGCCATGGTGATCATGGTGACAGACAGGGTCTGGTGGGCAAATCCTGCAAGACTGAGCAGCGCCACGGCGGCAAAGGCGCTTTGCACCGTGCCGGTAAAGGCGACGCCGATCATCAGGATCGCGCCAACTGTAAAGGCGCCGCGCCGCGCATCGATCAGATCCCAGCCGCGCTTTTGCAGGAACAGCACCACGCCGGGACCGAACAGGCAGCCCAGGTCGGCCGCCAGGAACGGCAGCCAGGCGAACATGGCGATCTGCTTGAGGTCGAAGCCGCGCACCTGGGTGAGATAGAGCGGCACCCAGAAGGACAGCATGCCCCAGGTGGGATCGGTGAGGAACCGGGGCAGGGCGATGCCCCAGAAATTGCGCCGCTTCAGGATGGAGATGATGGAGGGCTTCTTGTCGTCGGACAGAAGGTAATTTTCCTGGCCCGATACGATCAGTTCGCGTTCTTCTGCCGACAATTTCGGATGCGTGGCGACGGGATGATAGAACAGCATCCACAGCACCACCCAGGAGAGGCTGATCGCGCCAACGATGACGAAGGATATCTGCCAGTTGCCGAAATAGAGGATCGCCCACACCACCAGCGGCGGCGCCAGCATCTGCCCGATGCTGGGTCCGATATTGTAAAGCCCGCCCGCCAGCCCGCGTTCCTTGGCGGGAAACCATTCCGCCACCACTTTCAGCCCGCCGGGCGAAAAGGCGCCTTCGGCAAAGCCCAGCGCGCCGCGGAAGAAGGCCAGCATCTGCCAGCTGGTGGCGAAACCATGCGCCATGCAGATCACCGACCAGGCGAAGGCGAAGATGGCAAAGCCCGTCTTCACTCCCAATATGTCGATGATGTAGCCCACCAGCGGCTGCAGCATGATGCAGAACTGGAAGGCGCTGGTGATCAGGCCGTATTGCGCGGTGGTGATGGCGAGGTCTTCCATCACCGTGGGCGCGGCGACCGAAAGCGTGGCGCGGGACAGGAAGTTCACCATCGCGCCCATCATGATCAGGGCGATGGTGATCCAGCGGATCCCCATGTAGCGGCGCATCGGTGCCTCCCACCGGCCCGTCTGTCGCGGGCCTGTTCTTGTTTTCGCGCCGGCCGCATTGAGCCGGGTGCGCCGGGATGGTAACGGTAACGTCCGCGGCCCGCAAAGACAAAAGGGCCGGCAGGGCATCGTCCCGGGTCTTTGCGCGGGGGGCGTCCTGTGGCCTACTCATAAAAAACACAGGGCAGGACCATGCAGACCGCCACGACCGATACGCCGCTGCGCCGCGGGCGCCTGTTTATCGTGGCGCTGATGGCGCTGTTTACGGCAGGCGCGGCGGTTTCGATGCGCGCCGCCACGGCCGTGCATATGCGAAGCGAATATCTTGATCCCATTGATGCGGTGAATGCCGGGGCGATGCTGGGCGCGGTGCTGGGCGCGGCCTTTGCCGGGTTTGCCATTACGTTGCTGCTGGTCAGCGCGGTGCTCGCCAAGATCGGTTTCCGCAATGCGCTATTGGCGGCCGCCGTGCTTCTGATCGCCGGTTTCGCGGTGGTCGGCGGCGCGGGCTCGCTGGGCATTTCGCCCTATACCGCGCTCTGGGTCGGCATGCTGATCCAAGGCCTGGGCTGGGGCATGGTGGAAACAGTGATCAATCCCCTCACCAGCGCCATCTATGCGCAAGACCGTGTCTCGCGCCTTTCTATCCTGCATGCCTGGTATCCTGCGGGGGTGGTGGGCGGTGCGCTGATGGGCCTGGCGGTCGATGGCGCCGGCATGGCCTGGCGCCTTGAGCTTGTGGTGCTGGCGGTATTGTGCGTCGCCTTCGCCGCGCTGGCCTGGGCCGAGAAATTTCCCCCGGTAAGCGCCTCGACCGACGCCCCGGTGACGCCCGGCGAGATGATCAAGGCCACCATCCAGAGCCCCACCATCTTCCTGTGGGTGGGTCTGATGATGTTCACGGCCGCCGCCGAATTCGCCCCCGGCCAGTGGGTGGACGTGGCGCTGTCCCAGATCGTGGGCATGCGCGGCATCTGGCTGCTGGTCTATGTCAGCGCGCTGATGTTCGTGATGCGCCATTTCGCGGGGCCGCTGGTCAGGGTGCTGGGCAATGTCGGCCTGCTGATCTTCTCGGCGATCTTCACCACCATCGGGCTGTTCGCCCTCAGCTTCGTGGACGGTCCGATGGGCGCAATCCTGGCCTCGACCGCCTGGGGCTTTGGCGTCTGCTTCTTCTGGCCCACCATGCTGGCGACGGTGGCCGAGCGCTATCCGCGCAGCGGCACCATGGTGTTCGGGTTGATGGGCGCGGCGGGCGCGGCCTGCACCTGGGTGGTGCTGCCTTTCTTGGGCGCGGTGTCCGATTCCGCCAAGCTGGAAGCGGCGGGCGGCGATCCGGCCGTGGTGGCAGCCGCGCAGGGCGAGCAGCTCCAGCAGATTCTGGCCGCTGCTGCCACCGCCTCGTTCCGGACGATTGCGATCATCCCGCTGGTGCTGATCTTCGTCTTCACCGCCATCGCGGTGGCCGACCGGATGCGCAAGAAGAGCTGACATGGACGCCAGCCAGCAACAGGCGTGCTGCGACCTGCTCTATCGCCATTGGCGCGAAAGCACGCGGCTGGATGGTTTGCCGCCCGAACTGTTGCCGCAAGGCCGCGCCGAGGCCTATCGCGTGCAGGCCTGTATCGAAACCTATACCGGCCAACCGCTCTATGGCTGGAAGATCGCCGCCACCTCCATCGCCGGACAGAAGCATATCGGCGTCGATGGCCCCTTGGCGGGCCGCATCCTGGCCGAGCGCGTGATCGAAGATGGCGGCAGCTGCGCGCTGGGCAGCAACCTGATGAAAGTGGCGGAGATGGAATTCGCCTTCCGCATGGCGGAGGATCTGCCGCCGCGCGGCGCGGACTATTCGCAGGATGATGTCATGGCCAAGGTCGCCAGCCTGCACCCCGCCATCGAGATCCCGGATTCGCGCTACAACAAGTTTGAAACTGTCGGCCTTGCCAGCCTGATCGCCGACAATGCCTGCGCCCATCGCTTTGTACTGGGCCCGGAAGCGAAGGATTGGCGCGGTCTTGACCTGGCCGCGCACACCGTGCGGGCCTACCGCAATGGCCAGATCGCGGAAGAAGGGCTTGGCAGCAATGTGCTGGGCGGGCCGGTGATCGCGCTGACCTGGCTGGCCAACGAATTGTCCCGCCATGGCATGACGCTGGGGCGCGGGCAGGTGGTCACCACCGGCACCTGCGTCAAGCCGCTGGCGATTGGCACAGGCGACCGCGTCGAGGGCGATTTTGGCACCCTCGGCCGTGTCGCGGTGACGATCGTCTGACTATTTTTCCAGCGCCTTGAGCTGGGCCGACAGCCGGGCCAACCGCTTGTCGCGCTCCTTGGCAAAGCGGGAGATGCCGGCGAAGATCGACTCCGGGTCGAGATGGGCTTCGGCGATCACCTCACCTTCCAGCCCACCCGTCAGCCACTGATTGTCCCAGTCCGAGGTCAGCGAATACTCGTCGGCCAGCGGGCCGAGATTCCTCACCGGCATCATGCGGCGGGTCCCGGTGGAAACCACCATGGCATCGACCAGCGCCTCGGGCGGCAGAACTGCATTGCGATAGGCTTCGGGCTGGCGGTCGAACAGTTCTTCACTGACCGCCGAGATGATCTTCACATTGATCCCGGCTTCTTCCAGGCGGGGCAGGATCTTCACCAGGTTGACGGTGGAAGAGGCGCCCTGTGACACCACATAGCCGTGGCGCGGCTTGCCCGGCGTGAAGTCGCGAATGACATAGAAGCCCTTGGCGGCGGCCTTGATGTCGGTGTCGGCGAATTTGCTGCGATCCGTCACGGGATTGTCGGGACGGGCGACCTCGATGATGATGACGCCGACCTTGGGATCGCGCGCCGCGATTTCGGCGGCGGCGAAATATCCCGACGCCACGTCATTATAATCCCAGAAATTCAGGTGAATGACCTGGCCGCGAGGGAACAGGCGCCAGACCTGGGTGGCGAAGATGCCGAAATGGGTGCGGCCGTCGGCGGCGGTTTCGGGGCCCGAATGGCCGGCCAGGATGTGCAGCACGCCCATGCGGAAGCGGCTGTCCTGGTTCTGCTGGCTCCAGACGCGCGCCGGCGTGTACATCAGCGGCGTGAAGGCGCCATAGGTGCCCGACAGCGCCCAGACGCCGGCGAACTTGTCCGGATCAACGCTGGCGCTCTGGCTGACCATGCCGATGGCGCTGCAGACATTGCCGGCTTCCTGGATGGCGGCTTTGATGCGGGTGCCGCAAGGGTTGGTCTCAGGGTCGTAATGGCCCCACAGGCTGCCATGCTCGACATTGATGGATTCCGACAGGTCCGCCGCCAGGGTGACGAAGCGGTTGTCTGTGACGTAATTCATCCACTTGATGATTTCGGAAATGCCGCGGCGTGCGCCCGCCGCCTCCCCGGGCTTCTTGAACAGGCTGATGGAGACTTCCTTTTCCGCGCCGGAAACCCGGTTCTTCACTTTCAGCTTCTGCGGCTCGGTGGGCAGTCTGGCGACGCGCAGGCGCTCGTCCTGGAAGGGGTCGTTCTTATTGTCGATGGTAAGCTTATGGTCGTCGCGCACGCCCTCGCCGATTTCCACCAGCCGGTCGGCCAGCCAGTCGCCCAGCCCGTTCTTGTCCATCACCGACATCACCGTGTCGATATTGGTCTTGAACTGAATCAGCCGCTGCTTGGGATCGGTCACCGCGCCGTCGCGGATGCCGTCGAACGTCACGCCGTAGCGCTGCTCGAAGCTTTCGGCCAGCGCCACGAAATATTCCGAGTTCATCTTGTAGCCATAGGGATGGCTGGCATAGCTGACGATCTGCTTGACGCTGCCCAGCTTGCCGTCGGCGGCGCTCGGCCAATAGCCCTTGGTGGTCTTGGCGATGGAGATCATCGGGCGCCGGTCGCTGGCGTCCCAATTTTCCATCTCCGCGAAATTGGCGGCGATCTGGCCATAGTCGGCGCCGTTCTCGACGCTCAGCACGTTCCAGCCATAGGACGACCATTGTTCGTGCAGGTTGTACTGGCTGGCATATTGGGCGGGGATGACGCCGCCCAGCAGCACATCGTCGATGCCGGCATTGTTGTCCGACAGGATCACGCGCAGGCGCTTGCCCACCTGCAGCGACAGCGCCTGGGTCTTGAGTTCCTGCGCATGGCCTTCGGTCATGGCGAATTCGCCTTCCAGGGCGATGATCTTGGGGCTGTCGGTGGCGCCGGCCATGTCCCAGAAGGCGGCCTTGCCGGCGGCGGTGGCGACGCCCACACCCGACGGGCCGCCATTGACGTCATTGGTGACGTCGATGCTTTCGGCATGGCCCGACAGCGCCTTGATGCCGCGCGCCTTGGCCTGGGCGAACAGCGGATCGTTCTCCAGACCCTGGTCCGACAGCAGAGTTTCCAGCGCGCCGGCACCGCGGCGAAAGCCCAGCGCATCGATCGGCAGGATCGCGACTTCGGGATCAACGGCATATTTCTTGTCACCGCTGGCCTTGAACCGGCGCTCCATCGCCTGGCCCAGGATCATGTAGAGCGCATAGCAGGTCGGCACGCTGTGGCCGGCGGCCATCATGAACTTGTCGCCGAAAGGATGCTTGGGGCGGCGGATGTCGTAACGCAGGCCGCCGCGCTCCGGTCCCAGCAGATGGGCGGTGACGTTGAACGGCGTGTAGGCGAGGGGGCCGCCGAAATGGCCGGTCTGGGCATAGTTGCCCAGCATCACCAGCGTCATGCAGGTCATGAACCCGACATCTTCAAAACGGACGCGCTCATCGGCGCTGAGGGTGGCGGCGTTCATCTTCTTGATCTCAATGTTCATTGGTGCAGGTCATCCGGTTTTTGACGGGAAAAGTGCTGGCACACGCGTTCCGACGGGTCCCCCCCGGGGACCTCAGGTTCGCCGATACTGAAGCGCTTTCCTCCTTCGCGCCGGGTGGTCCCGGCTTTATGGCGGCGATGCTATCTGGGGCGGTGCGCCGGGTCGAGCCGGAACCGCTGAAAAATTCCCCGGATTCGCCCGATATCACGCGGAATTTGTTGGAAATTCTTGCGGCTGTTGCGTGGCTGTTCCCGGTACCATGTGACCACAGGCCCTGGCCCGGCCCTGCATGCGCGGGGTTGATCGCATGGCGGGCATCGCGGATGACATCGATTTCACGCAGCGCGGACAACGCAATGGCGGGCGCGCCAGTGTGTTAGGAATACATGCAGGCCATTTTTGCTTGCCTTGGGCAAGGGGGCTTTGGCACACAGGACTTGTTGCGTGTTTTGCCGAAGAGACCGTCATGATCGCCCTGCGCAAAGTTTTTCCGATTGTTGTCCTTCTGGCAATGCCCGGCTTGGCGCAGGCCGCCCCGATCCCCAAGCCGGTTGCCGACATGATCCGGGACGCGGTCGAAAGCGGCGACCTTTCCGCCGCGAACACGATCGTGCGGTTGGCGAAGAAATCCAATCCGCAGTCATCCGCCGAGATCGATGCGCTGTTTTCCCGCCTGAAGGTCCGCGCCGATGTCAGCCGCCGCATCAAACTTCGCCGCCAGCGGTTCGTCCAGGGCTGGAAAAGCCGGATCGAATTCGGCGCCACCAACACGACCGGAACAGCGAGCAGCACTGGCGTGACCGGCACGATATCGCTGGTGAAGGATGGTTGGAAATGGAAGAACGTCTCCACCGCTTCGGTGGACTATCTGCGGTACAATGGCGTCGAGCAGCGCAACCGCTATTTCGCGGGCCATCAGAGCAACTTCAAGTTCAACAACCGGCTCTATGCGCTGGGCCTGGCAAGCTGGGAAGGCAACCGCGCCCAGGGCTTCCGCAGCCGCGCGATCGCCTCCGCGGGCTTTGGCTATTCGCTGATCAACGCGCCGAAAATGTCACTGTCGGTGGAAGCCTCGCCGGCCTTGCGCGCAACCGATTATGGCGGCGGCGGACAAGGCAGCCAGTTCGCGATCCGCGTGGCGAGCAATTATCAATGGGTCATGACGCCCAAGATCACCCTGACCGAGGACAGCGCGTTCTTCCGCGAAGGGCGCGACCAGACGCTGACGTCGGAATCGGCGCTGACGATGAAGCTGATCGATGCCCTGTCCGCGCGCCTTTCCTACCGGCTGCAGCGCGAAGCCAAGTCCCGGCCGCTGGCCAAGAACACCGACGCCACAAGCCGGATATCGCTTGTCTATGCTTTCTGAACGCGCCCGATAGATAACCGGCACCCTGATTTCGGAGGTTTATGTGGTTGCGACGGGGATCGCGCCCTATACATATGAAGTCCGTGCTGGTTCAGTGGGCTGGTCTTTCGAAGAAAAATATACAGGAGGGGCAAAGTGGGTAGACGTATTCTTATGGCCGGTGCCGCTGTGGTTTGCGCGTCATTGGCTGTGACCAATGCAGAGTCGCAAGTAAGCCGCGCTGCTGGTGTTCCTCCTGTTGACTATGCGACGACCAGCAGCCCTGCGAAAGACGGGATGCCGGCCTGGTTCATCAGGGGCTCCTATGCGTTAACCGGGCCTACGTCGGTTGCGCCCGGCGGCAAGGTGACGGTTCTGAAGCGCCCGTCCGAACGCGGCCCGGCGCGTGCCAATCCCGTGCCCTATTGCGAGCGCTCGATTATTTGCGCCAACCCGGCGGGCCCCGCGCGCACCTCGGTTTTGCGCGTCACCTACCAGGAAAATCTCGGCTACACCCATCAGTATCCCTACAATATGCCGACCAGCGCGGGTGGCGCGGTCGCGGTCGCGCTCGACAAGGCCAACAATCTCTGGGTGCTCCAGCGCACACCGCCCGGCACGCCCAAGCTCTTCAAGTTCGACGCCAATGCCAGGCTGGTCCTGACGGTCCCGGAGTCGGTGACCGGTGACATGCTCAAGGCCCATGGGATGAAGGCCGATGCCGACGGCAATGTCTGGATTCTGGACACCAGCTGGGCCACCGCCAGGAAAATCAGCCCCGACGGAAAGCTGTTGCAGACCATCGGCGTCAGCGGCAAGCGCGGCGACTGGGATGAGGCGAAAGGCCAGCGGCTGTTGTGGGAGCCGGTGATGGTGGATTTCGGCGCCAATGGCGACATCTACATCGCCCAAGGCCATGGCCATGAAAGTCCCAATGATGTGGGATCCGGCGATCCCGCCAACAATCTGGGCAACTCCCGGATTTTGCATCTGGATAAAAACGGCAATTTCAAAAACCAGTATTTCGGCAACAACCACGGCCCCGGAAAATTCTATTCGGCGCACGGTTTTGCGGTGGATCCCAAGACGGGCAACCTGTGGATCGGTGACCGGGAAGACTACCGGATCATCATCCTGACGGCCGATGGCAAGTTCGTTAAAACGATTCAGACGACCAACCTTGTGTGCGCCATCCAGTTCGATGCACAGGGTGAGCCCTGGTACGCCAGCGGCCAGGATGGCCAATTTCTCAAGATCGACCGGAACGGCAAGGTGCTGGGTGCAATCGGGCGCGGCATGGGCATCGACGAAGGAGAATTTATGGAAGCGAGCTATTGGTCGTTCGACACTCGCAACAATCTCTATGCCGGCGACACCAACATCGCGCGGATTACGAAAATGCTGGCGCCGCAACGGTGAACCGTGCTGCCCGGACATCAATAGGCGTTTTTGCGATACCGTCTGATCCCGTCCATCAGCGCGAAGGGCAGGTAATAAAGCAATACGAAGCTGATGCCGGCCGCCACCAGCTCGGCAATGTACCAGGGCCATGGCGACATCAGGGTGAGAAGATTTTGTCCCAACGGCTTGGCGCGCAGAAAGCCGTAATTCACTCCCAGTAGCCAATTGACCTGCCCGGCTCTTTTTGTACCAAGCGAATTGATAGAAATTGGCTTGGAAAGGAGCTTGGAGATGCGGAAGAAGAGACCGACGCCGGAGCAGATAGTGACGTTGCTGCGGCAGATAGAGGTTGCGACGTCACAGGGCAAATCGA